>NZ_JBAUUO010000055.1:0-19554 GCF_049582745.1 Occallatibacter sp. | reverse complement strand
TCGTTTGAAGTGAGCCGGTGCGGTTCTCGGCGGACGCGGTGATCTACCGGGTATGGGAATTCAATGGCCTGGATTTCGGCTGGTGGTTGCCAGGAGGACGGCAAAGATGGCTGATCCGCGCGTATCGATCGATGCCTTGGAGTGAAATAGCACCCCTGCAGTAGGCAAAGGCGATCTTCGTCTGCAGAAGAAGTGCTGTTTGAGCACACTTCTGCGAATCCGCGCGGAGCCGGATGGGTGTTGTGACGGAGAGCGTAATCGAAGCGCTTGCATCAGGGGGTGTTGACAAAGGACCTCCAGGCTGGTGGTGGTTGGGCTGTGGGCCGGAAGTACAGTTGAGCCGAAGAGAGCCGCTCGACGATCAGCATGGTGCTCGAGCACATGGGGCAGCGAAGTTCCGGGTTGGTCGGTGGATCTGAGGAGGCAGCGATTCCGAGCAATGAGCGGCAGAGCGCGAGAGTGACTCCGCGTCTTCGGTTGGCGAACAGGCCGAAATGACGAATGCGGACCAGGCCGCCGGGCAGAACGTGAAGCAGGAATCGGCGCAGGAACTCATGGGCTGAAATGGTCATGGTCTTCTCGAGGCCGCCATCGTTGTAATCTCGCCATCGGAAGGACACATCGCCATCACGAAGATCCACGAGTCGGTAGTTGGAGATGGCGACGCGATGGGTATAGCGAGCCAGATAGTTCAAGACCTGGTCTGGTCCACCGAAGGGCGGCTTGGCATAGACGACCCAGTCGTGCACGAACAGCTGATCAATGAAGCTGCTGAATGCAGCCGGGCTTGCGATCTCTCTCAGTGAGCCATGGAACTGGAGCTTGCCGCATCTATATAGATGGTGAAGGGCCTCGGTGAACTTGCCACGGAAGGTCGAGCTGAGAGCTTCGACAGGCAGGAAGAACTTGCTTGAACCTTGAATCCATCTGGATCGATCGGCACTGAGACCGCCGGCGGGCACGATGTAATGCACATGTGGATGATGTTCGATGGTCTGTCCCCAGGTGTGCAGGACGCCAAGGAAACCGATATCTGCTCCGAGGTGCCTGGGATCGCGTGCCATCTCGAGCATGGCTTCCGCGCTGGCTGAGTAGAGCAGATCGTAGAACACTCTCTTGTTGCCGAGTACGAGAGCGGAGAGTTCGTGCGGCAGAGTGAAGACGACGTGAAAATAGGGAACCGGCAACAGCTCTCGGGAGCGCGCCTGAAGCCACTTGGCACGCGCGTTCCCCTGGCACTTCGGGCAGTGCCGGTTGCGACACGAGTTATAAGAGATGGCCTGATGTCCGCAGCGGACGCACTGATCGCGATGTCCCCCCAGAGCCGCAGTGCGGCATCGCACGATCGCATCGAGCACCTTGCGATGAGGCCAGGCAAGATGCGATCCGTACTCTTCCCAGAAACTGTCGCCTGCCGCGCGGACGATGTCGGCCACCTCGAGGGTGGCGTGACTCATCGCTTCATGAGCCTTCGCGAACGCTTTACCGTGTTGGGGCTGGAGACTTCGATGGCTTCGATCGGGCTTGGCAAAGCCTGAAGATGACGTCGGGACAGATGCAGGTAAACAGCCGTATCGGCAATGTCGCGGTGGCCGAGCAGTACCTGAATGGTGCGCAGATCGGCACCTGCTTCGAGCATGTTCGTCGCAAAGCTATGACGCAGAGTGTGCGGCGTGACATGCTTTTCGATACCTGCTCGTTCTCGCGCTTCGGTCACCGCATCCCAGACCACCTTCGGCGTAATCGGCACATCGGCACGCCAGCCGTTGACCAGACCTGGGAACAAATAAGTCTTGGGCTTCATCCATCGCCAATACTCCCGCAAGGTCTCTAGAAGCTTGGAGCTGAGCAGGACGTCGCGGTCTCGCGCACCTTTACCTTGCCGGACGCGAATAACCATCCTCTGGCTATCGATATCGGTCACCTTCAACTGACACAACTCCGAGCGGCGGAGTCCGGTCGCATACAGAGTCATCAGCATGGCCCGGTGCATGAGGTTCTTCGCTGACGCAATCAGCCGCTCAACTTCTTCCGAACTGAGGACAGTCGGCAACGACCTCGGCCGCTTAGGAAACGGAATGTGCTCGTGCAGGTAGGGTCGCTTCAGCGTCTTCACATACAGGAAACGCAGAGCGCAGGTTCTAATGGTGATGGTGCCTGCCAGCAGCTTGCGATCTCGAAACAGGTGAGCCTGGTACTGCCGGATATGATCCGGGCCAAGCCGGTATGGTGACCGGCCGAAGTATCTGGCAAAATCCTCTACGGCGCTGATGTAGCTGCGGACCGTGCTGGGTGAATAGTTCCGACGCTGGAGTTCGTCCAGCATCATCTGACGGAGTCGGGTCACACTGACCTCCTTGTGACCCAAAAGCTATCCCAGCCAACAAACTACTCGACAGCCACAGAAGTAGCGGCCGCCGCGCAGCGGTTTAGTTCAAACGGGCTAGGGTTCATTGACTTTCAGTGGGGACATTCCATTGGGCTGAATAGTCGGCTTCTCGGACACCTGTCCTCTTGCGGATCCTATCCTAGAGTGATGAAAACCGGTCACAATGGGATTGGCCACACAGAATCTCCCACGCGTTCGGCAGCAGCAAAACAGGCAGAGTTCTGCTGCTGCGCTTGAACACTTCTCGCTGCCCGTGTGCTTCGAAATGCCACGGAAACTCATTTCGATCCGCACACGTGGATCGTGGGTCCGAGATCGAATGGTACCGTCGATCCCGGCGCAACGGGCAGCGCGCGGATACGGCCCGCGAATGTCCCAAGCCCATTGGCGTCGAAGGGGATGACTTCGGGCGGAGCCTGTGTCATCACAATCGGACCGGCCACGTGCATCTGCACGCAGAGTTGTTGTCCCGAACCTCCAGCCTGAAACTGAACAACATATTCAAACTTGGCTCCTTGATTGGAATGCAGCTGTGCCCGATCAAGGAAGGCGCGAATGATCTTGAACGCGGTGCCCTGCGATGAATGCCGCTGACCATCCGGGCCGTTGTAGGAAATCTGCACCGGCCCAGGGTCAAGCGTTTTGGGTGCGCGCACAACCGTGATGGTCTGGCTGCCGTCCGGACTCCAGGCCCGCGCGATAGGAAGGTTCCACAAGTGGCCATTCTGGGTGGCAGTAGGATCCGTGATCCGTCCCGTTACGGTGATGTTCTGTCCCGGCTGATAGAAATCCGGCGGAGCGGTTGGTGCCGATGGCTGTCCGGCGGTTGCAGGGACCGCTACGCTGCTTCCTCCGGGTAAGCTGACGGAGAGCGATGGTGCTGACGGAGCCATGCAGAGCACAAACCGTCCGGCCGCATCGGTTATTGCCTGTATGGTACCGGGCGTGCGCGGCTGCGGAATGGGTGTGGATGCGGCGGGATGCTGCGGAGTGGGGCCCACAAAGGCGCTTCCCGCGGGTGTGGAAGATGGAGTCGACGCGGGAGTCGGCACCGCTCCGGCTGGAGTTCCTGCCTTGGCCAACAGTGATGCGCAGTTGACAGGGATGCCGGGCCCCGAAGACGGAGTTGCTCCCGTGGTCCCGGTCGGCACTCCTCCCGCGGGCGTCGTGGGAGTCCCGGCGGGCGTCGAACCTGCTGTTGTGGTCGTTTCCGTGGGATTGTAAACCGGCGTGCGCGGAGCGATTGGAGGCGCCGGGTTCGAGCCGGTCTGAGCAGGTGGCTGCGGCTGGCAGGCCGGATCCGTTGATGAGCATGGTACGGGATCGCCGACCACTTCTCCACCGAGATCCGCGGGAACGGCGCCGGCGATATTAACCGGAGTATTCGGCACAGGCTGATCATCCGGGCCAAGAACGACACCTGTAAGGAGCCCACCTGGGTAGGCATTGTCCGGAACAAGAATGGTCGAGTTTGCTGGGGCGGGTTGGGGAGCGGAAGGTGCAGGCGGAGGCGTCGCTGATTCCGAATCCAATGGATTGGAGGCAGCCGGACAATTTGCGATCGATGCGTTTTTCTGCATCTCGCGCTCGTTCAGCACGTCCACAAGAATCTGCGCGGTTTCGGCCCGCGAGATCGGAGCGGCCGGCTGGAAGGAGTTGCTGCTGTTGAGCTTCATAAAACCGCGCGATACCATCGCCCCGACACCGGAAGCTGCCTGTGGCGCAATCTGATTGCTGTCTGCTGCAGCGGTCGCAGTTCCGCCTGTGATGTTGAATCCGCGAGCAACAGCGAAGGCAAAGTCCTGCCGCGATACAGGCTCGGCCGGCCCGAAGTTGGTGGGGGAGGACGAGCTCATCAGGCCCGCATTGATCGCTGCCTGCGCTGCACCCAATCTGGCATCTGTCCTCGCCACATCGGAGAAGTTGCGAGAAGTCCCCGACGGCAATCTCAGCGTGTTGGCAAGAACTGTCGCAAACTGCACCCGGGATAGCGGATCGTTCGGATGAAACTGGCCATTCTCGCCCGTTAACAGGTGCGTGCGCGCGAGAAGACCAATCGCGGTGTGCGAACTCGCATTGAGCGGCACGTCCGAGAAGCGCTGTGTCTTCTGTTCATCGCTGGTTGACGTTGCCAACAGAACTGAGCTGCAAGTGAGCGGCGCAGGGGCGTGGGTGAGGGGATTGGAAGAAGAGGTGTGCGGAGCAGCCGGGTCCTGAAACATGAAGCTCCCGAACATTCGATCCATATAGATATTCACCGAGGGGACTGCCGGCAATGGATCGTGACAAGCTTTGCAGCCTGGCCCGTTGGTTCCCTGCGTCGTGTCGTCTACATCATTCAGAGTGACGCTGGCCTGCGTGACATTCTGATTGGATGTTGCGGTCGAGTCGGTGAAGGTCGTCTTGACCGTGTTGTCTTCGGAAATCTGATCGCTGTTGTCGAGGGTAACGCCGGCCTTGTAGCTGGCACCGGAGTTCGAGACGCTCGCCGTCATCCCGATGCTGTTGTCGTATCCGATGACGTCGGTGACCTGGCTGGTATTGGACTGTTGATTGTTCGTTCCCTGTTGCGTCTGCACGACATTGTTGAGTGTGCCGGTGTAAGTGGTTGGCGGCTGCCCGATCTTGGCGCCGTAATTGACGCTGGCAACCGGGATTGCGCGCTGAGCAGAGAGTTGAGCACCCTGGCCGCCGACGTAAAAGGGATCAAGCAGGAGCAGTTGGGTTGCATCGTTTTTCGTAAGTTCGATCGAGTGGTAGCTCCCCGAGTAGAAGATCTGACTCTGGCCCCCGGCCTGCAAACCGTCATCCGTGTAATCAAGAGTGCATTGGTCCTGACCGTACAGCGTGACGCCGCCGGCACATGCATCAAGCTGCGCGATATCGGCGTTTGCCGTCACGGGCACAGCGCCGTACATCACGTATCGATCCTTATCCCCTCCCACCACCCAGGTCGCAAACTGTGGGTGCACAAGCAAGATGAACCGGTCGTACCAGAACGGTTCCTTTGCACGAATGTTGGGGTCATTCTTCACTGTGGAACAGTCGGTCGCTGATGCGCAGGTTGCTCCGGAACCTGGTACAAGGCTGGCAATCGCGGGCGCATTCCATGCTCCGGAAAAGGTCATGCCGGAACTGCCGCCATTGGTGGATGTGTTGGTTGTTCCGAAGCCCTCTTTCGTGGTTGTGTCATAGCTGCCCTTCTGGGTGTTTGTAACGCCGAGAAAGAAGGCGAGAGTGAAATTGAAGTTGTCTGATGTCTTCTCCGTGTCGCTGCTGGAGTTGCTCGTATCCGTACTGTTGCCGAGGCTATAGTTGGTCCCATAATTCGCCGAGGCCGAGAAGCTCACCGTGCTTTGATTGCCTGGTGGCTGATAGAGAATTGTGTGCGGAAGAACGCTAAGTTGAATGAGCGCCGCCGGGCTGATCACAACATTGAACGGGCTTGAAGTGGAACTCGCCATGCGATAGCTTTGAGCTTCGGCCGTGTGCGAGTCGCTCTGCTGGAGCGATAGGGAAAGACGGAATGTCCGGACGGTGTCCGCGTTGTCAAAGGCTGACCCAATATGCAGAGCGATATCGCCGAAACTCGCCTGGCCCGGACCGGCGGTATGCAATGTTGCCGACTGCGTCGGCAGTATCATCCACGTTCCGCTGTTGTTGTCATAGTTTGTGCAGGGCTGGTGAGTATCGGCAATGGCAAAAGAAGGAACGCCGTTGAGACTGCACATCTGCAGATTCGCGCTGAACGCAGCCCCATCCCCGACTAGGTCGCCCTGGTAACTGCCTGAAGTGTAGGAATTGGAATCATCCTGAAACGCCACCTGAATGTGAATCACCGGCGTTGCCGTGGTGAACGAGAGGGTTTTCGGAGGATTGACAGAGATCTGGTGCCCGCCCCCGTTGTACCAGGTCATGTCTCCAACCGTGCCGCGTGCGAACGGCATCGGACCAGTCACATCCATCTCCGAGATCGGGTAGCTGTAGAATGCCGCGGTTGGGACTACCTGCCCGTTGCTGATGGCGCTCACCGGGACCGTGCTGCCCGGCACTCCCTTCAACGGAGCTGTGGCTTGGACGGCCGTGTTACTCAGCACCTTGAATCCTGCCTGTGCTCCGCCAAAGGTGACTGCGGTAATATTCGACAGGTCGCCCCCGGTGATCATGACCGAGGTGTCCCCCGGACCGTATGCCGGACTCACCTTGGAGATGCCGGATCCAAAATAGACATTCGTGTTGAATTGTTTCTTCGACGTGATCTGCGATCGGGCGGTCGCGACCAAGATGATACATGCGACGAGGAGCCAGAAGCGGCGGGGTACAACCGGGACTTCGGAGCGCCGGGAGCTGGCTTTGTGGAGCATCTCGATTGGAAGAATGGACAGACGAGATGTAACGGTACCTCTTGACGAACCGAACGGCACAAGGCATGGGGGATGATTTGCTCTCACAGGGTCTCTCCACACGGAAATGAGTCAGCCGCAGTACTTCCGCATGGGCCACGGATACCCGCTGTCCGGTTTGCAGTCAAATGATGCCTGTCTGATGAATTTGTGACATCCTATCTGGCTCAAAACGAAGAGATTGCGGCCGCTTCTTAACGCGCGGAGAGGTCGATTCACAGATTATGGCGCCGCTCGAATTCCCCTTTTACTGATCTCGCCTCCTGGAGGAACGGAGAATAACCAGGACAAATGGAGGCATGCAGACCGCGTCTCTTTTCATTTCTTCGAATAGAGGCGGTCATTGCCACCTGCAGGCTGTCGGTACGATATTCGATTTCCCAACCCGGAAAGATGCTACTTGATTTATTACATTATGTGTAATATTCTACACTTGGAGATCGAAAATGACTGGACAGGCTCTTCGTCACGCGCGAAAGAATTTAGGCCTTTCTCAGGTCGAAGCAGCAGCGCGACTTGGTGTCTCTCAGCCGCTCCTTTCATTAATGGAAAAGGGCGAGCGCGCGGTCACAGCGGCATTGGCCAAGAGGGCTGTCACGAAATTGCGAGCAACTCCTGAACTACTGCCGGCTGCTCTCGAAATGCGTCACAACGACGATCAATTAGCCGCTGATTTAGGTACTCTCGGATATCCCGGTTACGCTTACTTGAAAAGTCAGCCGCGCAACCCTGCCGAATTGCTGTTTGATGCTCTGGATCGACGGGATCTTGATGCACGGGTAGTCGAGGCATTGCCTTGGGTGCCGCAACAGTATCCAAACATGGATTGGGATTGGCTTACTACCAAAGCCAAGATTCATAATCGCCAGAATCGTCTCGGATTTGTTGTTGCTCTCGCTTCGAGGATAGCCAAAAAACATGCAAAGCGAGATGTCGCGAAGCGCTTGTCCGAAGTTGTAAAGACAATGGAAGAGGCGCGCCTCGCAAATACCGACACGCTTTGCCAAGAATCGTGGCCACCGAGTCAGCGAAAGTTTGCGCACCAACAACGATCCGGTCTCGCGGCTCATTGGAAGCTGGATACACGACTGACAGAGGAGAATCTTGCCGATCTTTCCGCCTAGTCCCTGGAAAGAGTTCCTCCAGGATCTTGATGCCGTGGTGACCGAACACTGCAAACTGCCGTGCTTTGGAGGCTTCGCTGTCACGCTCGAGTACGGAATCAGCAGATTGACATCAGATATCGATGTGCTTGATGTTGCTCCGCCAAGAATGGTGGCAGTCCTTATGAAGGAGGGAGGCAAGGGCTTCCCACTTGCCATCAAGCACAAGGTGTATCTGGACATCGTGAGCATCGCGAATGCCCCCTATGACTATGAATCTCGGCTCCGCCCTATGTATCCAGGAGCATTTCAGAATATTCATCTGATGGTCATGGATCCCTTCGATTTGGCCCTTTCGAAACTGAAGCGAGACAGCGATAAAGACTTTCAAGATGTTCTCCAACTTGCGGAGAAAATCCCGTTCGATCTCTATTTATTCGAAAAGCGCTACAGAGAGGAACTTCGCGATAGCACGACCGGCAAGCCTGAAGATAATGATCGTACTTTTTATCGCTGGAAAGAAGCGATTCTGGAAGACCGTCGCGCCAAGAAGTGATAGTCAACTCTCTTTTCATTTCTTTCGATCGTCAGCATCAGCTCACAAGACTTCAACTCGCCGAAAGAGTCGCTGCACTCGGCAAGTCGGTCGACTGAATCAAGGGCGGGTATAGTCGGCAGTTCGCGCAGTTAAAGTCGTACGAGTCCGTGTTCTAAGCGATTGATCTACCAGCAACGACGTGTCGTGCTCTCTCGCCACCCGCCTATTTTGACCTCTTCTTTCTGCTCGAAAACATGGTTCGATCATGGTTCGATTGCCTGAAAATGGGTGCTTGTAAACGCTTTCTGAGTCATCAGTGCACTTTAGTTTCAACGAGTTACAAAATGGGACCTAGTTGACACGGAAGAGGTCGCTGGTTCGAATCCAGTCGTGCCTACCAATCCACTTAAGAATCAACATCCTTCATATGGAACCCTCTTCTCACTGAGCCTCCGATGGTGCTGAGGCTTCGGCGACGGAAGCAGCATCTCGACTAATTTTGCGTTTGCCTCCCGCTTTTTCGTCGAGACGGCTTACGTTTAAATGTCGAGCGTGATCCAGCTGCCGGCATGGAGCAAGAGTTCCTGAGCGGTCTTGATATCGATGCCTAGGAACCGCAGATTCGTTCCTAAGGAGTCACGGAAAGTGTGCCATCCCACGATCTTTCTACCGCCGTGCCCCCGATAGGCGCGTCGATAGCCTCAGCCTTTACCAACTTGCTCGAATGGTGGAGACAGAGAATCTGCGTCCCCGTTTGCCGCGCTATGCCTATCAATGGGCCTAGTGCCGAATAGGTTTCCGCATAGGCGTTCCCGTCCTGGATGCGAACCAACCGGAACAAGGGATCGACTACGAGCAACACGGGTTTCTTATCCTGAAGGATCGGTACCACGTCCAGAACAGTTCCGGCATCGGAGAACTGAATACCCTGCTTTGGACTCCCACCCAGCGCATCGCTTCCGCTCAATTCGCTTGCAAGGCTCATCTCAGACCATGGAGCGTGAAGGAATGACTTGCGAACGACCATCGATGCAGCGGAGATTTTCTGCGCCGTGCTGAGTACGGCAGGATTGTCGTTTGTGATGTCGGCTAGAACGTCGGGAAGCCTCTGTCACCACAGACGTTTCAGAAGGTGATGGAGAATCCGATCTACGCAGGCTGGGTAGCTATCCCGGAAGGGGTAATCGTCGAGCGCGGCAGCTTCCAGCCCCTAGTGAATCATGATTTGTTCGATCAGATCCAAGACGTTCTCAGTGGTAAGAAGCTCACCCTGACCGGATATCAGAAGAATCGTCCTAATTTTCCGTTGCGCCTATTCGTCCATTGCGCCAAGTGCGGCTCACCCCTAACAGGGAGCCGGTCTAGCAACGGCAAGAATGCGAAGAAGTACGCCTACTACCGTCGCCGCAAGAACTGCGAAGACGTGAAAGCGGCCCCCGACACGCCCCACTCGAAGTTCCTTGAAATGCTTCAGCGGCTTACTCCTCAACCGGCTTCGTTGGATGCATTCAAGGACACAATCCGAACAATATGGAAGCAACGTCAGGGAGACGCAGAGGCATTGCGATCAGTGCTTCGGCGGAAGTTATCGCAGGCTGAAAGGAGGAAGACTACTTTGGTCAACCGATGGCTCGATGGGGATGTGGATAAGGCCACCTACCGGGAGCACGTCTTACGGCTCTTCGGTGAGATCGAGGAAGTCTGTGATCAGATACGGAGCACAGAGTTCGAGGACATTGAATTGGAAGGCGCACTCGCCTTTGCTGACAGGCTGATCTTGCGTCGGGCGGCGCTCTGGGTTGAGTCCTTTCTTGACCAGCGTCAGCGCCTTCAAAAGACCCTCTTCCCTAAAGGAAATCAACTTTGATGGGGAGGAATTTGGAACCGATTTAACGCCCTTATTTTTCAATATTATAGAAGACGATCCCAATGATCCTTGGGGTTTGGCGTCCCTGAGCACTCAAAGTTTGAACCAATTAGCTACGAACCTAGTAGAAGCGGAGGCGCTGAGTGCTGAGATTGCCAGCGTTTTCATGAACTTAAAGGAGATTGCAACTGCTGGGGTACGTTCTCCTGTGCCAGCCCAATTCAGAAGGGACAGACGGACAAAGACCGAAATAAAGCTGCTCTATACGCCTGCCGGTATATGAACCGATAGGAGCAACAAAGATCTGACTGTACAGCGTACCGGGCGCGGGAGGGCCTCCGTCACAAGTCAATCAAAGCAAGGCATGACCGATGCCGGTTATGCGAGCCGATATGGACACCGCGCAGCGGCGTTTCGATCTGGAGCGTTTGTTCGTTCCGATCAAGTTGTTGGGGACTCCCCGACGTGCTTCAGAATGATCCAGATCGCGTCGAGAGACTCGCGCAGTGGGATAAAGAGAAGCTGGAGGCCGAGCCATTTGGCAATGCGTTCAAAGCAAACCAATCCGTAAGTCGCGCTCAACTCTTTCTCGCTTGACGGCAGAGACGAGTAGCCCTAGCGCAGGCTGTTGGGCTACTTTCTAGGAAGCACGTCTAATAAGGGTTTCATTAACGTAGGATCATCCATCAACGGCTGTGCAAGACGCGACAATGCTAGCCTAGCGTCAATCACGAAAGATTTCACGGAGGCGTGGCCCCAGAGCAGTTGAGTGTCTGCGTTTCGAAAAAATAACTCCACCATGGGTTTGATAGCTGATAGTGGAATGTTCGATAGGTCGAACGCAACGCAGTTCTCTTTCTCCGCCTGATCAGGACCCGTAGGGTTCGACAATGGCCGCTTGCAAGTGACGATATACGGTCCTTCAGTGCGCTGATCTTTCAGGTTGTTAAGCCAGTCAAGTGCTCGCGAGTAGTCGTAGTCTTCAATGATCGCGTCTGCGAAATCTTGAACGTCCGGTAATGCGCGTCGGAGCGGAATGTATGCAATATTGATCTGTTCATGTCGAAGATGAGGAAGTCTCGGAAAAGGGGGAATTACGGAGAATGCGTGAATTGAGGCCAGCACTCGCTTGTAACTGATTGCATCCTTGTCGCCAATTAACCTCGGGATTAAGAGGTATGAGTAGAGTCCGTAGTCGGGCACTTCCGCTTTCTGGGGTAGCAGGTATTCTTGAAATGTCTCACCTCCTGCAGTGTTGTTCACAACTACGTTGACCATCGCGGCAGCCTCCACGCCGTTCCGGTCGACGAGTACGACCATTATCATGTGCGAGCCGTCTGTTGTGCTCGTCGAGTTCAGATTAAGTCTATATGGCGGTTTGTTTAACAAACCCACAGCAATACCATCGAGGAAAAAACGAACGGACAGATCATCTTCTGTAATGCCGTGAGCGTCGACTATCACTGGCACTGTGCCGGAGATTGTTGAGAAGTCTCCAGGGGATAGGATAGAAATCCCAGCTGGCGCTTGAGAAAGAGCTGCCTGCGTCGAAACTAGACCGAACGCTAAGGCTAGTGAAATCCAGAAGCTCGGCTGTATCATCTTCACCTCATTTGTCGGGTGGACCTGGCCGCCTCGCGAAGACCGCAAAACCCGCCCAGACTGCCGCAGTACACAGCAGAAACAGTACTAGAAACTCAGGCGCTGCGAGCGGCCAATTGGGCAGTTCAAAGTAAAATATTGCAGAGACGATGAGCGTGGTGATCATGCTTATCATGAGCACGGCGACCGGAACTTTTCCAGAGACCTTCCATCTTCGCTGATTCATTTTCCCAATCATGGGCCCTGATAGGCATATTCGAAATGATTCTTCAGGGCCTTGCTATAGGCTACATTCGGAGCGTAAACACACCTGCCGTCAATGCGAGAGTGAATTCCAAATAGCCAAAAAAGTCGCGGCCTCGCCTCTTAAAAGAGCACTCATTTGAGGACTCCCCGATTGCTCGCGATGGAGTCGCGCACGGGGAACATCCAAATAGGCGGCCTGATATTGCCTATTCTTCTGACCTTCGCTCATAAGGCTCAGTGCCACCTGAATTCGAGACTTACTCAGAGGCTCCTGCTTGAAATAGAGCTTCACCAAGACGGGCTTCCCGTCAACGTAAAAACCAACTTCCGGGTTGATTCTTACCACAAGATCTTCGAATGACCATTGTGCATGATGGGGTTTGAAGAAGACGTAGTTCGTCTCTTTGAGGAACTTCTTATAGCCCTTGATCGCCTCTTCATACCGATGCAGCTTTTTCTCACTTGCACCAGTAGATGCAAACGTCAATTGGCTCAGCTTACCTTCGTGAAATTCGCAGATACCATCCCGAAGGGGCTTCCAAAAGTCGTGTGCAGGTTCGTATTTGGGGCGCTTAAACAACTCTGCGACTTTAGTGATCTTCGGAGGGCCTGTGCGCAGCACGAAATCGGCAAAATCAGTGATCGAAATTTCGGGCATAAATGAGAACTCATGCGGAAGTAAATCGAGATGATCTTACTACGACTGCTTTTCGTCTTTACCGATGCGAGCAATTGGTTCTTAATTTGCAGGGACGACAACAGATATGCCAGTGTTCAAAAATGGGTGGCAAATACCCAGCCAAATGCCTCACCGACGCCTCAGGCACATCAGAACAATGAGCGAATCGACTGTAAGTTATTGATTTTATTGGCGTCCCCGAGCAGCGAGAGTTTGAACCACTTTCTCGAAAATGCACAAAATGCGGATGAATTATGGGCGGAAATTGCTAATGTTTTCAGGTATATAGGAGCCAAGTCTGCAAGCAGTGTTCCGCCGTCACGACACCCCGATTCAGGCTCTCGAAGAAACGCGGGCAACAGCGGGAGGCCCTGTATAGGAGAGTCATTGGAACCAATGCTGGATCGCAGGAAACCCTCATTTGATGCTATTGAGCGGTTCAGATACGGACAGGGGTCAGCTTTCGTATCACTGGTGCGGCATTCGCAGCCTGATAATATGTCGTCGCCCCTCAAGATCAGAACATAACGCTACAGACAGTGAAGGAGTAGAAGCTGAGCCACCATGTGCCTCAAGAGCTTTTCGGCTGCGTGCGAGCGGCCTGAGATTGGTCTCCGTTGCTAAGATGGGCCGCGATTTTTGGATGCCACGCGTTCGAGTTCCCGGATTTCATCTTCGATTTCAGGAGCGAGAGCCATTTCGATCATGAACCGATCGACAAGATTCGCATCCGCATCCTGATCAAGCATCCTGTGCACCTGATGCATCACGTGCCATCGATTGTGAGAAACAGCCAGTTCGAGAACAGCTAAGACTATCTGACATTGGACCCTTACGGGACTGACTCGAAAAACCTCAACGAGACGGTCTCCCACAACATCGCAATAGCTGAAATCAAAGCCGGTGCTTTCTACCCAAGCGCACGCGAGATTCATCATTCGACCGAATAAAGCGTCATTTACTCGCTGTAGTCGGATGAGCAAATCTCCACTAATTTGGCGCATCAGTAAGTGGCGTCCCGTTGCCTCCAAATCTTCAACGTGCTGGATCAACTGAATCCATGCGACCTGACTTGAAGGATCGATAGTCACAGCTCCCAATAGATCGGATTCTGCTTTCGAAATAGCCGATTCGTCAGTCGGATTTCCCCAAACTTCGGATAACGCAGCCCTCAGAGCAGCAATGTTTGCGTATCTATCGCTTGTATCCGGTGCAGTGCAGTTCTCGATGATAGGTCCAAAGCGCCCGTCAAAATGAGCTTGTGCGAACGGAACTCTTGTCGGATTCTGGCAGACATTGTCGTGCAGTATGCAGCCCAATGCGAATATATCAGCTGCCTCGGTTACATTGTGGAAGTCAGATGCTTGCTCGGGCGCGGCGTAAAGGTAGGTGCCATAAGCTGAATTCGATCCTGTGATCGCGGTTGTTTCGGCAATCGCCGGAAGGATCAGGCCGAAGTCTGCCAAGACCCATGTCCCATCTACGCACAGGATATTCGCCGGTTTCAGATCACGATGGACGTACCCGAGCCGATGCAGCTCTTCAACTGCCGCAAGGATGTCCTGCCATGCCCCCGGATCGATCGATCCCGCTGTCCGGTCCGCTTCGATTTTGCTCTGGAAGGATTGAGTTGCCAGTGGCATCAAGAACCATGGGGAGCCTGTTTGTAGTTCGAAGCCGCAAATCGGCATGATATTGGGATGCTTGATCTGCGATTGGATTTTTACCTCACGAGCGAATCGTTTCCTGAGTTTCGCCATTGCCGCCTCATTATGAGCGGGCGGGTCAAAAGTCTTCCTCGCAAAGTGCTCCCCGTTGTGCTCGACTTCTTCGACTACCCCGAAACCCCCTCGATCGATCTCTCGCACAACGATCACTAATCGGCCTCCGATAAATGAAACCATTCAGACCAATCAGTGTACGACTGACTGCCATTGAAGCTGCAAACGCGGATCAGCGTACAAAATAGTGATGATGGCTTTGAGCGGCAGATGTGTACAGCGTGCCGACGTGAATCGACCTTTAGATCATCAGTGTTTTACCGGCTTCTGGGTCCGTCGCTTCTTTCGTATCGCTGGTTTGCGAACATTTACCGAATTCTTGTCCGCCGCACCTTTTAACCTTTTCGAACGTGCGGTCCCAGTTTCGTGACGAAGTTTGACTCGTTCGAGGATGCCGTAGACCTTCGCTTTTGTTCCCTCAGAAGACAGTAGGAACGGTGAACCGATGCTCCACTCTGGTGGCAGTTGTAGCCCATGTGAGAGAAACATGACTTCTTTCCCTTCGTGTCTCCCATTTGCCGTATAGCTCAGACCATACGCAATACGACGGAATCCGGCGTAAAGACGATGATGCACCGCAGCGTAGTCATAAGTCACGATCCAAGGCGTTTGAAGTGTGCTGACCTTTTCACTTAATCGCTGGTGACCGTCTAATGTGTAATCGTTAAGGTAAAGGTCTTGCCCATTTTCGATGTATGGAGGATCAAATAACGCGAATGAATTCTTTCCGAACTTCCCAATCACGGTCCGCGCGAACACTTCCGCATCCATCTGATATAGCCTGATTCGATTTGAGTAGCGTCCAATTCGCTTAAGCCTTCGAATCAACTCAGGCTTTGTAAATCTCGCGTCGATCCCCCATTCCCCAGTCTGTTGTTTCCCCCCAATTACACCACCACCAATGATCCCTGAGCGATTCGTCCGATTGAGAAACAGGGCAGCGAATCCCAATTCATCAAGCGCAGCAGCGGACTGGTTCTCGTAGATTTCGCGTTGTCGATTCCACTCGTGCATCGTTACTTTTGTGAGTTCAATTCGGCGGCAGAGATTGGCAGTGTCATTGAGAGCGGAATTCCAAAACGCGTAAACGGGGCGACTCAGGTCGTTTATATGAACGACTGATGCGTATTCTTCAAAGAGCAATGCTAATGCAATTGCCGATCCGCCAGCGTAAGCTTCAGCATATTCAATGTCTGTAAGACCATTCTGTTCAATCAGATTGGCGACAGTGGCGAAGAGACGTCTTTTCCCGCCTGGATAGCGGAGTGGCGTATAAAAGGGCATTCAATTGCCAATATAGTGAATCTTCCCGTTTCTGGCCAGTGCCGACTACGGTGCCCATACCGCCAAGATGAAGGACTCCAATCCATCCCAGTGGGCCCGCAAATCGGTGCCCGTCGGAAAGATGTATTGGCAATGGATGTAACTATGCATCATGTCGATTGACGGCGCAAGGAACGAATCTTTCGCGGCAGCTCGTCGCACGGGCTTCGCTTGCTGTGTGGTGAGTTTTTTCCGGGCAACTAGGTCGTTACATACAGCGGTCAGCTTTTTGTGGAAGACATCCGCATCTGTGATTCCTATCAGTTTCTTCGAATGAATGTAAGTATCTACAGAAAGTTCAACGAAGACTCTCAATAGGACGCTCACTGCGTTTGGATGCTGGCTGAGGCTGAGTTTTTTAAGCTCGCGGGCAATGGCTTGGAGACGGGGTTCCGTAACGTTCAATGCGCATCGGCTTGGTATCAGCTTATCCCTTGGAGACATTGTCCGTGAAGCTGAAGCGCGCGAATGTGCTGTCCGTTTTCCCGCTGTAGAAGTTGAGGTAGGGACATTTGCCGAAACGGTCAGGTTTGTCGGCAGATTGTTGGCGTAATCAATTCTCTGTTGCTGTGTGTAAATTTGGCTGACTTTTACTTGATCCAAGTCGTTAACAATGTGAAGGAGAGCTTTAATTACGCGCTTTTCATCGCCGAGAACCTTTAACTGCCCGTCTTCAGATTCGATTCCGATCTTAGTTCGCACTTCTGGCGTGCCGAGCAAACGCTTCAAGCTGGTTGCTTTCACCTTCCTTCGTTTTGCGGGCGTAAGCTGCCCAGCGGCCTCCAAGAGATTCAACGCTTGGGTGTGAAATTCGAAATTACCTGTACGTGCGCGAAATCTCGCTGCATCGTCGCTTGTCCACGGAACCACCGAAGCTCCACTATTCTGCCCGCCGGTATGGCGAATTAGAATCCAATGTCGTGCCTCCTCCCGTGTCGCAACCACGACACACTGCACAGCTTCTATTGGATCATCTTGGTATTGCTTGCTGAGGCGTCGCATTTCTTCCACATCGCTGATGGGAATGGCCCCTACCAGCCACTCTGGGTTTTCGAGTCCTTTCAAGGCTAAGAGTCGCCGATTTCCCTCAAGGACGATGAAGCGTTTAAGGTCATCTTCGAGAGGCATGACTATCGGAAATTCAGCAATGTTCATGCCATGAGCCAAAATGTCTCTGGCGAGCGCCATCAGTTTTGGAGGCTCATCAGCAGCAAGTGACCGCATTGCCTCACGCTGGCCCACATTCGGCTGAGGGAGACGGGGGTTTTCGGCATCAATCAAAAGATCAGGCAAAGGCAACGAGGAAATCTCAGCCACGACTAAAGTAAACCTTTCATGGGGATGGCAGCCATTCTACACCTAGACAAAGAGAGAGCCACTCAAGCCCGAATGGGCGCGTTACTTTAGATCACTGGTTCATTCGAACTTCCTGTCGCGGAGT
Source organism: Occallatibacter sp. (assembly GCF_049582745.1). Classification (GTDB taxonomy): domain Bacteria; phylum Acidobacteriota; class Terriglobia; order Terriglobales; family Acidobacteriaceae; genus Telmatobacter. The sequence goes on along the minus strand of NZ_JBAUUO010000055.1, from coordinate 2,182 downwards.
GATGCAGTTTTAACTAATTAGGGAATCTTGCTTGGCCTGGCGAAGATCGCCGTCCGTGCATTCTGAACGAGAAGACCAGCAATAGCTCCGCTGAGAATGCGCCTACAAAGCACCAGCGGCCTTCAGAACGCGGTAGACGCTAGTTGCATACCAGACTTTCCCGGCGCGGGGTCTCAGGCCCTCAGAGTTGAGTTCAGCCGCTACTTTATCTACTGCCAAACCCATATGACGTAGAGCCTTCATTCGTTCGATCACTGCGGCTTCTCCAGCGAACGTGCCATAAGGCTTGCGGCCCTCACAGTGTCCCGCCTTAGCACGAATGCGCTGCCGCGCACCCCTGAGTTTGGCTACTAGTAAGGTCTTCTCGTACTGAAAGAATGCCCCAAGCATCTGGCGCATCAAGACGCGGCTTGGATCATCACTACATAAGTCGGGTTCATTTACGCTAACGATTTTCAACCCCTTGCGACGAAAATCGGCAATGATGCTCTCTTGAACCATCAAGTCTCGTGCACAGCGGTCCAATCGTTCAAGAAGTACGGTTCTAGTCCCGTTGGCGAGCATGGCAGCCATCATCTCAGAGAACGCAGGGCGATTCTCCCAATCAGTTGTGCCGCTGACCCCTTCTTCTCTGTAGACCTTGGCAATCTTGTGGTCGTTCGAAGCCGCGAATTTCTTGATGGCTTCAAGCTGGCGCGCAAAACCGTCGCCTTCCACCTGTCCTTTGCCGCTCACCCGGAGATATGCAAATGCCTTTGTCATGGTGAGAAGTTTTGCGTATTCTGTACGCATTGTCAACACATATTCTACAGAATAAGTTAAATATAAGATTCTATTACGCTCCTCCCTGACCCCGCCCATACTGTCTTTTGGCACATTGAGCCAATCCTTAGCCGGAAACGCGAATCGTTCATCGAAGATTCTCCATTAAGTTATTGATAATAATCATATTTAGACGTAGAGGCTTCGTCGAAGTTATGGGCGTGGTTATGGGGTGCCTTATGTCGCGAGTTATGAATCTTTGGGAGGTCAAACCAACCCTACATTTTTGCCCCGCCGAGGGGATTCGGCACCCTTGTTCGCTTCGATGAGTGATGGCCCCGCAGAAGCGTCGCAGGTGCAAACATCACCTCGCAGTGGTGCATAATCGCAGGAATATGGTCGATCAGGCTCTGCGGCTCATCAACCGATGGCTCTTTGACGTTGAGCACAAACTCAGGAACCGGCTGGACGCTCTAACAGACGACATGCGCTCTGATGATGACGCTACTGCAGAACAGGCCGCAGAAGAAGCGAGCAAGATTCTCGATTGGTTGTATCCGACCCCTCATCCTCTCTCCAATGAACAACAGCTCCAGAGGGCGTCAGCGGTGATTGCAGATGACAGTCTGTCCCCTGAGCAGAGGTTAGCCGCTGCAAAGCGAGCTTTACGATCAACACGTCAGGGGAGAGGGCGACCTCGTGACGAAACTTCTCAACTCGCGATTCGTGCACTTACGCTGCACTACGCGACACGGTTGTCATGGCGGGAGATTGCACTCACAGTGAGAGGCTGCAATCACAAACGTCCCAATCCTGAACGCAGTTGCAGCCCGTGCGGGGAATCAATCCGCCAAGCGGCAATCCGCCTTCAAAAGTTTCTCAAAACACTTGGGCATGATCCTGTCGTCCAGCGCGGAATTGATCTAGACACGGCATCGCAGCTTGAGCTGGAGCGACTCTGGCAAGTCGAAAAGTAGCAAATTTCCATCTTCTCCCCCCTGTATTTAATATGTCCTATTTCTGTCCATTCTATTGATTTTATTGGTTTTAGACAATAATTAAGACATGGACAAACAGGTAACTTGTAAGTCCGAGGAAGAGGAAGCGTACGAAAGATACGTTCGATACTGCCGGAGGGTCGATGTTGCGCCGACACCATTCTTCTGGTGGAAATACTATCGGACATTTCTTGGAGGGCGATTCGACTGAACGGACGAAGGCATGCGAGCAAGGTAGAAAATGCTGCTCTACCCCAGTCGCCGAACAATAACAGACAGCAAAGGCTAGAGGAGATGAAACAGTTGGCAGAGATTATGGCGGATATTTACACCAATATCTTAGGCGAGCCAGAAATTGATATGGTGTGACCCTGTCAACATCTTCGAATCGCTGGGGTGGTTTTTGTTTTGTTTCTTGCTTT
>NZ_JBAUUO010000054.1:0-5615 GCF_049582745.1 Occallatibacter sp. | reverse complement strand
AGTGATTTTTGCGCTGGCCATGGGCGTTCTCGGCGGCCTGCTACCCGCTGTGCGTGCAGCGCTGCGTCCCGTCGCCGTCTCCCTGCGCGAGTTGTAGGAAATCTCTCACAAAAGCGCAGAGCCCGGGGCCGCCATGCTTGCAGGATCTGGCTCCGCAATCTGTTGCGGTTGTGATTTGACCTGCTCCCCTGGATCCGCACAGGACTGACTGTGATTTCCTATGTGGAGGCTATTTGCTCGGTTTGAACCTGACATACACGGTCAAAGACAATGTGATTTCACGCAGCCTCGCGGTGCAACACAGTTTGGTTGAAGTCAAGTAGGTGACCTGCCGCCAAAGCGGACGCGCGGGCTGGAGGACGCAAGTAGGACACAAAACTTGCCGTTTGGAGTGTGGTATTTGCAGGAACCGCTCAGGTCTAATCTCCAGGCGGTATAGGCCCGTGCTGAGTTGCTGTCCAAGTAGTAACCACTCATAAGTCAACAATCGCGTGTCGTGTCGCTAGACGTGTAATTCCCGGTTGGCCACCAAATACCCGGAACCCCAAAAAGCACCAGTCACCGGCCTGGAAGTGTTATTTATCCGGCCCGACTGCCACTTCATACTGATGAGTTCAATAATGGCTGCCGATGACAGGTGATGTAATGAGTCTGCCAATCCTCCAAATCGCGGCAATCGCTCCCGTAGCAATCTACCTCGCACGCTGGAGAGTTGGGCTTCGCCACCGCAACGCGCAGAATTGGAACTCGCTCGTGGCCCGTCTCCAGCTGGATTGGAGCGGACGTGAATTGAGCGTTCATTTCCTTTCCAAGGAAGGGTTGGATACCTCCCCGGAAGAGATCTGGGAACGCATGCACGGCATTCGTGGAATCCGAGCGATGTACCTTAACGCGGGTGTGATGTTGGAGATGGTTGATTATGCTGCACGAAACATCGAGATGAGCAACTCAAATGACCAGGTGATTCTCGAAACGCTCCGCTGTGACGCCATGCAGATTCGCTCTGAAGCTCTGAGGGTTCTTGCACGTGACACCTTCAACCAGGCGAGCGAGAGTGTCCGCTCCAGTGCTTTCCATGTTGCCTCGATGTACACCGGAATGGCGGCGCGGATGGCGCAGCTTTTGCAGGTGAGCGCACCTGAGATACTTCCCGAATTCGTCGCCGCTATGTAACGTCGACCAAGCCTGCGCGAACTTCCATCTACGGGCTATCCGAACGTAACAGTTTTTCGGGTAATCGATGGCACGGTTGGGTTTGTCAAAATTCTCTGGCGTGAACATAAGTAACCACGAATGAAACGGCCGTGTGCTTCAAATCACATTCAGGAAAGGCGGCCAAAACGAAGAATGAGCTTGCAGAGGACGACGAATGGATCGGCGGAACGCGGAACTCTTCCAATTAAAGGGTTGGGCTGGTCGGAATCAGGGCCTCTTCCAATCAGATTTGCCCGAGGTCGCAGAGTGGGATCGACTGCTACGGCAGTTGGGTCTCAACGATTCACAGGCACTTGAAGCGGTTAAGTCAGATGGGGAAGCAGGGGAGAGACTTCGCAAATTCGTATGGAGAGCCTTTCGGCATTTCTTTGTACCTGAAATTGTGATTGAAGCCGTTCGGCGTCGCACAGTCCACCTGCCCATCGTTCCGATCGCTGATCGATCGGCAGCCGCTAGTTCAACCGCCACGCCACAATGACAGTTGGGCGAGCAGATGTGAGGAGTAGTATGCGGGTGATCACGGCGTTCTTCTCTGTCGAGAACTTACCACTCAATCCTGGCAAGTTGCCTCCAATGAATGAGGCGATCCACCGTTGCCGGGAGTGGCTCGGCACGAACATAGGAGAGAACCGCATCGCGACATTCGAGAAGTCGACCTGCAGCAGCAGACGAGCACCCCAAAAACCGACCCTCAGGGTCTTCCATTTCAGCGTTCTCATCGAAGGCCACAAACCATCGCGCACAACCTGACCGCCTCGGCCTCTTGGGACAGACCCATGCAAAACTCGGAAATTTCCCGGTTGGCGATCAGAGGACGTGATGTGGCTCATCAGTGCGTGTTTAGCGAATTTGACATCGGACAATTGGAGGGTTACGGTCTAATTGCGCGCTGCCCCATCCACTGATTCACAGGCCTCTCGGAAACGAGGGGCCTGATCGTTTTGGGCGGCAAGAGTACAGGCAGAAGTTCCAGATCACATGCGCGGCTCTGGGACTGTGACAGTACTTTGCAAATTAAGGTAGGGAAAGTGCCTGAATTCCATAAATCCGGTGACACCAGGTCACAAGATCAACTTTCGATCCTTGGCTGCATCCTTGAGCGTATTGCACAGGCAGAGAATCCTTCTGACTTTCGTTATCTTGAAGCAACTGATCCTCGAACCGCTGCTGGAACTCGAGGCGGAGCATTCACTCGGATCTGATTGATGCTTCGCGTCACCAGACTGCCACGACGGATATTGAAAATTGACGAAGATTCGCAAAAATTGCATCGATGATCGGGGAACCCGACAAGTCAAGTAGGATTGTCCCACCGAAACTCATTGACAAATAGCATACTTACGCACGGTACGGAGGAGTGCTCCGCGCCGGTTCCCTCGGTGCCCTGAATGAATAACAAAATAGGTTCGGTACCGGACATAAAGACGGGTTAATATACATCAACTTGTTTCACTTTCTTCGAGGCGTCCCCGAGAACATTTCGTCTCGTTGGGAGGTCATTATGCGTATAGCGACCGTGATCGCTGTCGGCTTGGATGCCTCATTCATCGCCAATCAACGATCAATCTGGCAGTCCGCCGGATACTATGTCACGCCCGTACGGTCCATCGAAGAAGCGATAGCACAATTCACATGCGGCGACTTCGATCGGGACCTGGTGAAACTGCGTGGATCAATCTTATTCATTCCCAACCTTAGTGCTCTTTCCAGATACGCGGGCGAAGCTGTACCTCACGACCATCCAATCCTGCTGCGTAGTTCTCACAGAACGAAAGAAGGGTGCCCCCACTATGCCTCAAAGGAACTCACTGGATTCGAATCGAGATAGCAAAGCGAAGTCAACTTCCGCTCAAGAAAGATTCCGAATCGCCTTTCAAGGGGTGGGGATTGGAATCGGCCTAGTTGACGAGCAAGGTAAGTTCGTTGAAGTCAACGACCATCTCTCCGAGATGTTTGCATGTGCCGGTGACCGATTCGAAGGTATTTCTCTCAGGGACCTGTCTGTTCCTGAAGGAGAAACCCGACTTCAGACCCCCGTCAGGATGGCTTCGCGGTCAAGCCCTCACCACGTTTCGATGGATATGCAGTTCGTCTCCGGACACGGCGACATTTTTTGGGCGGAGGTTGATTGCCTGCCGTCCAAGGATGCGGTTGGGCTCTTTATTGTGAGCTTTCACGACATAACCGAACGCAAGGTTCTCCAGACAGCACTTGAGCAGCAGGCAACTCTCGATCCCCTGACCAGGGCGCTGAACAGGCAGACGTTTGTCGATCGGGCAACCATTGAAGTTCTGCGGTCGGGACGCCATCGGCTTGGACTTTCGGTAGTCATGGCGGATTTGGACCGTTTCAAGTCCATCAACGACCGATTTGGTCACGCTTCCGGGGATGAGGTGCTGGCTATTTTCAGTGAGATCGCACATAGCTCGCTACGCGTCGTGGACCTTCTTGGGCGTTGGGGAGGCGAGGAATTCCTCATACTGCTACCGAATACAGGGGCGTCGAATGGCAAGCGGGTCTGTGAACGAATCCGGAAAGCGCTTGCAGGTCATAACTTTCCTACGGGCTTGCAGGTTACCGTCAGCATGGGAATTGCAGCACAGCGGCTCGGGGAAAGTCTCCCTGCTCTTTTAGATCGGGCAGATGCGGCCATGTATCAAGCCAAGCAAAATGGCCGCAACCGTGTGGTTGTCGACGCGGAAGATCTGCGTCGGGAATCGGCACGAAACCCAAACCGCTTCGAACCTCTCGAGCTTCATTGGAGAAAAGCCTACGCATGTGGAATCCCAAGAATCGATGCCGAGCACAAAGAGCTTTTACGAATTGCAAACCGCCTCCTTCTAAAGCTCGGATCGTGCCAAGACAATGCTCGAATCTCGGAAATGGTTGATGAATTACTCGTCCATATTATGAATCACTTCTCTAATGAGGAATCCATGCTGGAAGCGGGCGGTTTCTCCGATGCCGAGGCACACAAGCAACTCCATCGCAAGCTTCTCGCCCACGCAAGCGATCTTGCAGCTCAATTCAGGAAGCGGGGGACGACGGCCGGAGCCTTCTTGGGATTTGTCATCCATGATGTATTGGCCCGGCACATGATCCAGGAAGATCGGAAGTACTTTCCCTGGATCAAGCAGCCTGCGCATGCTCCGACTCCGTAGTCAGGTGAGCGCCAGGTGCTTTCACGACCTCGAGGATTCGGACGAGGATACACTTCCCCATTCTGCATTTTAGTTCCGCAAACAGCCATAGATACAACACGCCGGGCTGCAACCGCCTATGGTCGTCTAGAAGGCGCGGCGTCGTTGATCGCGGCGATGCGTTGGAGAAGTATATGCCGGAGTTTGAGCAGGTCTGGATCGAATTCAGCGCCGGGCGTCTGATCGAGCTTCCGGAGCGTGGCTTGAAGGGCTTCGCGAAGATCGCGGAAAGGCCGGAGGCTCATCGTACACCGCCGTGTGAATCTTTCCAGGAGGCGCGGCTACCCATCACTCTCTTCAAGCGCGTGTTTATCAGCAACCGCGACCGCTATGTGATCTTCGACCCACAATGAACCACGCCTGGACCGGACAGCGGAAAAGAGTCTGTCCGGTAGCGGACGCAAGATCAGCAACGCGTCAGGTATAAGTGTCCCTATATGTCCTCAAGCGTCGCGGCAATCCCAATTGGGGCAAACCAGAGGCCCCAGGCCCGGTTGAGATCACTCCCACTTCGTTTGAGCGGGCCGTGAAAGAATTGCAGCTCACTCCGGACCAGTACGTCCATTCGACACGACTGCGCGAATGGGCGCGTTTTAATAAGAATTCGAAGTACGTCCCGGAGACGCTGTTGGCCGCATGGGGCTTCGTGGTTGACTCCAGTTTCTAAACTCCATTCGGCGGGTCAATCTGATGTTACAGCCTGCCATTGCATCATTCTGGTCGCCGGAAACCCAAAATGGTGCTCATCGTTTCCATACATGGTTTGTTCATCTCCTCTTTGTCACTTCTCTTCGAAATGATAGTTCGCGCGATGTCTCATTTCTCAGCTCGCTGACGTTTTCTGAGGTTCCGAGTGTGTGGTTGGCAATGCGGAAGGAACACGGTTTGGCGTCTGTTTTATGTTGCACGGCATCGCCGCAGGACACTTTCAGTGCGTTGCACTTGTGGTCTTCTAGGCCTCATCCACCGCGGCCGACGAGACCTGGGCCCGAGAAGAGTCTAATGATGCTTAAGAGCCGAACGAGGCAATCGCCGTCCTTTCGTCGTCGTACACATCAAAGACTGTGTACAGTTTTGTAATCTGCATCAGGTCATGAACACGTTTCGTTAAATTGAGGAGCTTCAGCTGCCCATTGCGGTTCTTGACCGATGTGTAGGCGGAAGTCAATTCGCCGAGGCCAGCACTGTCGATATAGCTTA
>NZ_JBAUUO010000053.1:0-4069 GCF_049582745.1 Occallatibacter sp. | reverse complement strand
AAAAATGAGCTGCAAAAGAGAACCGTTCTTGGATACACTCTGTCATCAAAGGCCGCTCCTTTTGTAAGCATTTAGCTACGCTTCGACAACGCAGTTATGCCACAAAAACAGCGGCCTTTTCCCACTCTCTTTTTCCCGGACCTTTACTTCTTGCCTACTCCCCGTGAGAAATGCAGGCTAGTCCTTCCATTCAAAACTGGACTTAGCAAGTCCGATTGTGTGCCGTGCAGGATCTCGGATCTCTTGAATTACGTCGAGTTGAGTACGCCTGATTGGAGACTTGGGAGCACTGTTTTCGATATGGAATCTACCATTTTTTGAAGTCCTGCACCGCAGGTTTACTAGAATCAAAACGGCAGAGGCTCTGCGAAACCCGCAACTTGATGAAAGCAAACAAAATTCAGAACGGCACGTCGATTGCTACTTGGAAGGTGCCAGTGATGTACCGGCTGCTGGAGAGATTCCGGCCAGCCCGCAAAAACAGCAGACGCTCGGCAAGAGCAGCCGCCAACGAAGCGGCAGACCGGTCGAGAGAGCCTGTAAAGGGCGCGGTGGAAATAACCACCGCCCGTAATTTGCTGGGAGGCCAGTGACCAGCGCAGGGACATGAAACGCCACTCAATTGAGTGGCGTTTCATGCGTTCGGGCGATTCAACGTAACGATTCAACTTCACCAGGGGTTCCTTCGCGGTTACGCTTGTACCTCCTATGCGGGAGTGGGGACTACTTGCGCGGGGGCCCATAAGCCTGTAGTATCGAGATTGCCTATCAAGCGGCTGAAGCGAACCACCCGGATTGGGGCAGAGCCGGCTCGCCGCTTACAAAAGATACTTCGCAACCAGAATCAGCCGAACAGGCGAAAGCGGCGAAGAATCCTATAGGACAGGCATCACCCCAGGAAACGAAGGCCGAGTCGCACCGATCAGTTCAACCGGAGAGTGCTGTTGTAGGGATCGGGCAGAAGGCTTAAACGTTTTGAATGGATGTTTGGCCCTGGAGTCGCATCGAAGGATTAGCGGTTATTCCCGGCAGGGATCTTCGCGACAAGGAATGGTCGATGGAGTAAACGGGAATGCTGCAATGCGTCGGGCAGGAAAGGTACACCCACCGTTAGCGCGTCGTGGGTTACGCAAATGACGTGGTAGATTGCGTTCGAAAATACTGTTCCTCCGGCAAATTCCGTGGCTTCAATGACAGGCGGGTATCTGCCCGGCAAGGTGCCTCGCGTCTAAGCGAGATGTGCGGGCTGGAAATCAGAATTCAGCAGCCCCAGAGATGGAAGAGCTGAAGCAAGAGAAATAATGCAATCCATAGCAAAGTGCCAGGAAGTGCACGCATGACAACAGAACCGACGATACCCCAGCCCGAGCTGGGGTCGGCCCAGGCGAATGGCCAGGGACAGTCGCAAGGACATCGGCGCCGTAGGCGTCGTCGCAAAAACAAGTCGAACCAGCCGGGTGGTCAGCCGCAGGGGCAGATTCAGCAGAATCAGCCGCAGCCGGCGCAGCCGCAGATGCAGGCTCCGCTGCAGCCGCAGCAACAGGCCGGACCGCCGAAGCAGGGTTCGGGCCGCCACCGGAAAAAGAAGAAATTCTTTCAGCAAAAGGCCAATACTCCGCAGCCGCAGCCGGGCAACAGCATCGCTCCGCAGCACAACGGCCGGCGCAAAGAGAGACAGAGGGGCCCGCGAACATTTGTCGGTCCGATGGACCACAGCTATCGCACCGTCAATGGAAATGTAGCCGACGGACCGCCTTCGACCATTCCCACTGCAGGCAACGGCCACCACGGCTACTACAACGACGTGAACGCCGGGTCGCCCGCAGTTCCGGTGAAGGCCGGTGCCCCCACACGCATCTTCTGTTTCATCGACGACCTGTTTTTTCAGGCCAAGATTCAGGAGACTGCGAAGAAGCTCGGCGTCAAGGTGGAGTTCGTAAAGGGCGAGAAGGAAACCGTGTCGCGCATCATTGACGCACCGGAGGCGGAGAAGCCGACGTTGGTGGTCTTCGATCTGAACAACCTGAATGCAAAACCGATGACGCTGATTCCGAAGTTCAAAACAAAATTCAAAAAGGCGACATCGATTATCGGATTCCTCAATCATCTGCAGGGCGACCTGAAGATGAAAGCCATCGAAGCCGGATGCGATACGGTGATGCCGCGCTCGGCGTTTTCGCAGAGCCTGCCCAACCTGCTGCGCCGGTATGGATTGGAAGAGGAAGACGAGTACGTACCGCAGCCGATCTGAAGACAGGGAATCGGGATCAGAAACAAACAAGAGGGAGCCAACATTGATGCTGGCTCCCTGTTCTATTTCCCGATCGAAGATCAAGTGGGCCCGAAACGCCGCCTTTTTGTCATTAGGGCTTGTTTCTCATCCTTTTGTTTTTTGCTCCCTATTCTTTTTCTCTGCTTTTACCCCGGTGGCCATGTGAACAACCGACCGCCGAGCAGGTGGACGTGGATGTGGTCAACGGTCTGTCCGCCATCTTCTCCGGTGTTGATGACGGTGCGGTAGCCCTCGGTCAGTCCCTTGATGCGCGCAATCTCCGCAGCCACCCAATGCAGATGGCCGACCAGTGCGCCGTGCTCTTTTGACGCATGGGCAATCGAAGCGATGTGCTCGCGCGGAACAATCAGCACGTGTACCGGTGCCTGTGGGTTGATGTCGGCAAAAGCGTAGCACTGGTCGTCCTGGTAGACGGCCTTGGAGGGGATGCTTCCTTCGATGATCCGGCAAAAGAGGCAACTCATGACTGAGGGAAAGTCTATCGCAAGGACGAGTTCAAATGTCCGGGTTGCCGGTTCAGCCTTTGCAGTTCTTCATGGTCTCAAGTCAGATGGAGCGGGGCCTGGCCAGCGAAAGCGGATCAGGCGCGGACCGGATCGCGGTGCTCATGCTTCTCCGCTTCGTCCTTGGCGTCGAGAAAACGCCGAACAACCTGGGAGAGGTTTCGCTTGAAAGGACGAACGGAAGCAATCGGAACATCGACAAGTCGATGCTTGCCGCTTCGTTCCATGAGCTGAACAACCTGGCGAAATCGGTCTACGTGCATAACGATAAAGAAGCCGTTTCGTCCGTCAACCCGTACCACCTCACCCGAGAGAGGGGTTTTTCCGGACTGCCGATCCGATTTAATTACAATGCAGGATATAGCGGAACTCACTGGACACCTCAACAAAATGAGTGACTTCCGGCGACGCTTTTCTAGACACGACCGCACCCTGACAGAGATGCAGTAGCGGATAGTGAGGTTGTTCGAGCGAAATGCGCCTTCTCGATTGCGTCTATGGAATTGCGTATATGAGCGTGCTGCCTGACTTTCCATCGCGACCGCGGTCAGCATCAAATCGTATGACTGCGGAGGCATAGTTTTTCGTGGCCGATAGGAGACTTCATGACCACGGAACCTGGTGGCCGAACGGTGCTGGTGATCGACGATGACCGCGTGCTTGCCGATACTCTTTCAGACATCCTGAGAAAGCACGGATTTAAGCCCGTTGCGCTGTATAGCGGAGAAGAGGCTCTCGAACTGGTCGCGCGGTTTCGGCCTGACATAGTGCTGAGCGACATTCGCATGAGCCAACTGGACGGCATCGAGACGGCGAAACGCATTCGATTGCTGCATCCGGAGTGCCGGATCATCCTGTTTACAGCCCACACCGTATCCACCGCGTTGGTTAAATTGACCCACGGACTAGGCTTCGAGCTTTTGCAGAGGCCGCTGCACCCGGAGCATGTACTTACTGCGCTTTCCCAGCATCCTGATGCGCATGGCGTCTAGCTGGACCGCGTGTGCAATCCGCGCGCTGCGATGGACTGATTTGGGTGATCAAAATCGGCCATAGAGTAACTGTTGAATGGGCACTAAAGTATCCATTTTTGTTACCCCAACAGTGGATTGACTTGAAAACAGCCCCCACGTAACGTCAGGCTTAGCCTGGATGTCTCACACGTACTGAGTTTTTTGAGGTTGAAGCTTAGCGTGCGTGTTTTGGCGGCTTGTGAGTTGCATCGAGGGGCAGTATGCGCCGAGGGCGCGGCCCGGGTAAGCGGGGTGGACGT
>NZ_JBAUUO010000052.1:0-2355 GCF_049582745.1 Occallatibacter sp. | reverse complement strand
CCTTTGGCGCTCGAGTACTTTTTTGCTGTTTGTGGCACGCTGACGCTCGAAGGCGGGCCGATTTTCTGGGTTGCGACACATCGAATCCACCACCAGAAATCCGATCAGCCCGGCGATCCGCACTCACCGCGCGATGGCGGCTGGTGGTCTCACATGGGCTGGCTTCTGGTCGGGGAGAGCAAGCATAACAACACCCCGATGATGTCGAAGTATGCGCCCGATCTGGCAAAAGATCGTTTCTACGTCTGGCTCAACAACTATCATTGGGTGCCCATGATCGTGCTCGGCGTCCTGCTCTTCGCCATCGGCGGTGTTCCGTTCGTGCTGTGGGGCGTCTGCCTCCGTGTGGTCGTGGGTCTGCACTCTACTTGGCTGGTTAACTCGGCGACACACATGTGGGGCAGCCGCCGGTTCGCCACCCGCGATGATTCCCGCAACAACTGGTTGATTGCTCTCATCACCTCCGGCGAGGGCTGGCACAACAACCACCACGCGCACCCGACATCAGCGCGGCATGGACTGGCATGGTATGAGTTCGATTTGTCTTGGATTCAGATCAAGATCCTGATGTTTTTCGGCCTGGCGAAATCCGTCCGGGTAGCGAAACTCAACACCGCGATGGCCGAACGGGAAGCCGCGTAGCCTCACTTTTTCGGTCGGTGCCTGAGGGCAAGTTTGGGTCGCGTGGACTCGATGGACTCGAGCCGCAGGTAGCCCGCGGCGGCGCGGACGCGCACCGCTTCCTTCTTGTCTTCGAACAGGGGTAGGAGATCCTTCTCCAAAGCGGGATCGTTCCTGAGGGCGATGGCGTGCACCGCGGCCGCCCGCACGGACCAATCTTTATCAGTGAGCGCATCCTCAAGCGCCGGCAATACCTCCGGATCTTTGTCGGCACTTAGGAGGAGCGCCGTAGCCGCCCGGCCTGAAACGCTTTGATCGGAGAGGATTCCTTGCAACGACGAAACACCAGCTCCCAAACCCGGGACTGGAGCGAAGTTCGCACCCTCTCGCACCGCAAACAGGAACAGCGTCTTGGGGGTATGCAACATCCGGAGCGCGTCTCGCTTCTGCCTGGTGATGAATCCGGATGATGTCTTGGTCTCGCCGCTGAGAACCGCAATGAGGGCCTCGTGTCCAACCGGATCGTTGAGCGTCCAAAGCGCTTTGGCGGCGGCAAAACTCACCTCGGGCACATCACTGTCCAGTGCCTTGCGTAACGCAGAAACCGTGCGCTCGTTTTTTAAATCCATCAGACTTGTGATCGTAGCCAGCCGCACCTCGACATCTTTGTCGTCGAGCATCGCTTCCAGCTGCGAGAGGTAGGGCTCTACCGGGCTGACCAGGCCCAGCGCCTGTACCGCGTGCTTCCGGTTGTCCGGGTTCTTGTCTTTCAACGAGTCATCGAGGAAACCTCGGGCGCGGTCCTGTTGAGACAGCGTCACGGTAATAGGAAGCGAAGCAGGCTCCGGGGTCTGTCCAAAAGCGATGCATAGCGAAAAAAGTGGAGATACGAGAAAGGTTCGCATGAGGGCAGCTCGCTCAGGCCTTTTTTCTACCGACGACCAGCAATACAAAACCGCTGACCGCAGCAATTATTCCCACAATCGGGGGCAACGGAATTGTCTTAGTGCTCTCCGTTGTCACGTGGACAGGACCGAGATCAACAACTTTATCCCGGGTCGTATAAGTGAAGCCTTGATACGCAAGCGCTATTACCCCAACCGCAATGAGGATGATAGCGAACAACGTGCTTGTTTTCATCTTGCTCGACCTTTCGAGTTAGGGCCGGCCTCCGATGTGCCGCGCCGGCCCTGAACCAATTCAGGTTTACTTAAGTGCGATTGGCGACCCGATCTCGTTGCCTATGATCTCGCCGGAGACAACCAACTCCACGCGGCGATTCTGTTGCCGTCCTGTGGTGGTATCGTTTGAGGCTACGGGCTGGGTTTTTCCGAATCCTTTAGCTGTGACGGAACTCGCGGGAATTCCAGCCTGCGTCAGGTAGTCGCGTACGGACGTGGCGCGATGTTCGGAGAGCTGCTGGTTGTAATCATCGCCGCCCACGCTATCGGTATGACCTTCCACTTCCAGTCTCAGACCCGGGTGCCCCGAGATAATGCCGGCTACTCTGGCCAGCTTCTCACGGGCTCCAGGTCGCAACGAGTACTTGGCCGTGTCAAAAAGGACATCCGACATATTAACGATCAAGCCGCGGGCTGTATCGCGAGTTTCGAGAATCACGCTGAATTGCCGCAATAACTGAACGTCTCCACTTTTTTCGCTCTGCATCGCTTTTGGACAGACCCCGGAGCCTGCTTCGCTTCCTATTACCGTGACGCTGTCTCAACAGGACCG
>NZ_JBAUUO010000051.1:0-110330 GCF_049582745.1 Occallatibacter sp. | reverse complement strand
GTCATACGCCGCAAAGAACTTCCCTCGCAGATCGTTCGAGTATGGTTCCGGCATCTGGGTGTGCGGACAATCGCCACTCCTAGCTTGCAACACAAATGACCCCGTGCACAGTAACTAGTGAAATGCTCTAATCGCAACACCGCCGGATCATTGCTTTCGCGCAGGAGAACGCAAGCATCGCATGAGATGCAGACAGGATTCGCAAAGTTTTCGCGAGGACTGCGATGAGGGAATTCAACTCGCACTGCGCAGGAATCCCGCGCACACTGATCTATCCGATTCAATTCGATCGTAAACCGGTGGAGGGAATCGACCGAGTTCTCCAACAGGAGAGAATTTAGGAGAGAAGTGTCCAGGCTCGGTCGATAGGATCGGCTGCGCACCCAGATAAACAGTTCGCGTTTGTCGGAAAGCGCCGTCGCCTGGGAACTACTGATTTGCCATGACGATATTGAGGACTTCAGCTTTTCGCGCCGGACTTCGTCGTTTGCTTTTCTACATCGGACAGCATCTTCTCAACCTGACCCCTGGCGGCGTAGCCGGGATTGGTTGCCAGCAGCTTCTTCCAGTCGGCGATGGCGCCGGCACTGTCGTGCTTGCCTTGCCACTTGACCAGTCCGAGATTGAATAGGGCGTTCGGATTATTCGGCGCATACTTGAGCGCCGCGTTGAACTCCGCGATCGCCTTGTCTGCGTCGCCGAGGTACCAATAAGCCGTCGCCATGTCGGTGCGAACCGTCGCATTCGACGGATTCGACTCGAGGGCGCGGCCGTAGTAATCGACGGCGACTTGATACTGCTTTGCGTCGTAGTACAGGTTCCCGATGCTGGTGAGCAAGTTCGAGTTTTTCGGATCTGCGTTTAGTTTCGAGATCAGCGGAGCGGCCTGGTTGTCGGCCATAGTCTTCAACTGGTCCGGACTCGGCGCCTGGAGTGGAGGGCTTGCGCTGGTTGCGGTAGCCGCTGGAATGCCGGCAACCTTTGCGGTCTTAGTCTGTGCGGGGTTCCGTGCTGCGCGAATGGCCCATCCGCCGGCAATTCCCGCCAAAAGGCAAACCGCCATCAGGGCCCGTGGCCCAGTCCAGTGCTTCGCAGAAGAATTATTCGTGCCCATTGCTATTCTGCGCTCCCTGGATTCCGTGTTGGTCGCCCATCATGGTCATCACATCGGCCATCAGTTTCAGCACCGTGGCTTTGCGCTCAGGGCTGAGCTGCGGATTCGTTTTGAGCAGGCGCTGCCAGGTTGCCATCGCGCCCTTGGCGTCGCCCTTGCCTTGCAGCTTGATCATCCCCAGATCAAAGAGGGCATTCGCGTCTGTCGGCTGGACCTTGAGAGCGCGATTCAATTGCGCAATCGCATCATCGATCTTCCCGTTGCGATAGAGACTTGAAGCCAGCTTTGTGCGAACGGGAACATTCTTCGGGTCGGATTCAAGTGCGCGATTGTAGTAATCTGCCGCTTCTTTGAACTGGTGTGATGTGTGATAAATCGCTCCCACTTGCACCAACAGAGAGGCGTCGTTGGGGCTGCTCTTAAGTTTTTCGAGCAGCGGTGCCGCCTGCTTGTTAGCCATTTGCTGCATCTCTTCGAGACTGGGACGATGTCCCGGGGGTCGCGCGCTTGCGGCGGTCGCTGTCTGAGCTGTGTTTCGCTGCGCGGGAACTGCCGGTTGCGAACTGCGCAGGAAGTATCCGAGGCCCAGTCCCGCACAAAGGCAAAGTATCGCCATGAAGTAGACCTGCGCCGCCCCAAGAGTTGGCGCAACCGGCAACGCCGTGATTGATTCGTTGGTCATACCGTGAACTCCCGTTGCGAGCAGAACTCGGGAATGCTGTCTTTTCGAACAACCCAACAGAGCAACAAACGATTCAGCAAGCACGTTGGTCGCCGAACAGAGGCTTGATTGCGCTCGTGAGGTTATAGAGAAAGTGACCGTGCGCCACCCTGTAGTAAAGCAAGGTGTCAGAGATGAAGACGTGATGCACATCACACGACCGTGCTCGGCTGGTTGCGATTGTCCGACGCTGAATCACTGTCGGCGCTGTTTAGATTGAGCAATTTGTGACGGCTGTCACGAACGACTTGGGGCATTTCACCAATGCGGTGTGGCAGAACGCCCATCGGATCGTGATGGATTGTTACGCAGGCTTGTTTCCTATGCCTCGCAGCGTGCGCGCAACACCCTTGTCGACAAGGAATTACCAGCATTGTGCAAATTCGGTACAGCCGCTAAAGCAACGGCATGAGGCGTGCACACTTGAAGGCAGTCTGAACTGAAAGCAAAAGACACAATGTCGAAGTGACGGTTCAGACAGTTCGAAGGAGTGCGCGCTAGGAGGCTCCACGTAATGAAGAATATTCTTTTCATCGCTCTTTTGTTATTGGCGACCGCAGGTTTCGCGGCGGCTCAGATAGGAGCGGCACCATCGAATGACGTTCTAGGTGCCCACCTCAACTACGGCCGTGGCTGCGCGGCCTGTCATGCACCACACAGCGGCGTTTACGGAAATGGAAATGCCAAGACAGCCGATCCAACTGCAGGTACCGTTGCTCTCTGGGGCGAAGATCTCGGCAGCTTGTATGGCAAGCCGCTTCAAATCGGCAGCACCAACGGCACCACGGGTTTTGCCGAGGTTCTGCCCACAAGCCTGATGGCTGGAACACCTGACGTTAGCGGCGTGCTGATGTGCCTGAGTTGCCACGATGGCAACTATGCAACGGGCGCCATGATGAAGAACAAGGTCTATGAGACGCTGCCTGCGACTTATGGCTCCGGCACCATTCCTACACTGCTCGGGAACGACAACACCGGCGTAGGAAATTACCTCAATGATCACCCGGTGGGCCTGAACGCCGTGATGGGTTGCGGCGGCCAATATGACTGGGATTGCACAATCGACGGGAACGGCAAGGTCCTGATGACGGGAGCAAATTCCAGCAAGTTCGTCACGAATTATGGCTTCTTTGTCAGTCCCGGCACCTACAACGCCAAGCCGGTCGTGATGTGCACGACGTGCCACAACCAGCACTTGATGAACGTGGTGAAGGTAACCACTGGCGCGAAGTCAGGTCTGCCGAGCGGGAACTACGCAACCATGTTCTTCATTCGCGCTCCTTATAACCCGGCCAGCGGCACGGCCGGCAGCAACCAGACGGCGCAGTTCTGCCGCCAGTGCCATGGTGGCGAAGCGAACGAGAGCAATGGCGGCACTGCGGTTACTACTTTCTAGATTCTTATGCATGAGGGGAGGGGGGCAGCACTTTCCCTCCCCTTCCTTTTAAGCGGGGGTCAATTAAATGAAGTACACAATTTCTTTTATTGGATTTCTTCTCCTGGGGACTGGTGTGGCCTACGCGCAGGTTTCGTCACATGCGCCCACCGTATTCAAGCAGCCGCCAGCTCAAACAATAATGAAACCCGCTCCTGCAGCAGACAAGCCGGTTGCGCGCGTGAACGGCACAATTCTTACCGACGCCGACCTTGTCCGCGAGGAGTACGCCATCTTTCCGTATGCCCGCCAGCACAACGGGATTCCGAAGGAGTTTGAAAAGCAGATCCGCGACGGCGCGCTGAAGATGATCATCTTCGAAGAGCTCGCTTTTCAGGAGGCACAGCGTCGGAAACTGACAGTTCCGGCGGCGAAGATGCAGCGGGCGGAAACAGATTTTCGCAAGCAATTTGTTACACCCGAGGAGTACAACACCTTCCTGCAGAGCGATTTTCACGGTTCCCGGCAACTTCTGCTGGAGAAGGTCCGGCGCTCGCTGTTGATTGAAGCTTTCTTGAAGACCGAAGTTGAAGCAAAAAGTGTTATCTCTCCGGCGGAAGTCCGGACCTACTACGACAAGAATCCGGCTCGCTTCCATCATCCCGAGACATTCACATTTCAGACGATCTCCATTCTGCCGTCCGTGAATGCAACGGCGGAGCAGTTGAAGGAAGCGCGCACGCGCGCGGAGAATGCGCTGCGGCAGGCCAAGTCGACGAAAACCGCCGAAGAGTTCGGATTGCTGGCCGAGAAGGTATCCGATGACGACTATCGCGTAATGATGGGCCAGCATAAGCCGCTGCCCGTCGATCAATTGGCGCCTCAGGTTGTGAAGGCTCTCAATACGATGCACCCGAATGACATGAGCGGCCTTATCCAGGTGGAACAGGCCTATACCATCGTGCGCCTGCAGGTACACACGCCTGCGGGACAGACTCCATTCGTGGAAGTCAGAGCGCAATTGCAAAAGGAACTTCAACAGACGAAGACGAACCAGGTCCGCACTGCGTTGGATCAGAGGCTTCGCAAAGACGCAAAGATCGACGAGATGTAACCGTACGGAAGGAGCCTGGATTCGAAATCGGGCCTGCATCGTGTAACCGACTTCAGACAACTCGGTAAGGATTGAGCAAGCGGAATCCGACGCGAGATAGATTAAGGATGGCATTGAGTGTTGCGGCTTTTTCAATGTGCGTTGTGGGTCACTGCAGGGTCTCTGCTGGTGGCGAATCCTGCCGGCGCACAAATCCGGTTCGGTGAGACCAGCACAAGCGGCACGGGTACCATCTCTTCGGGTTATACCGCGAATTACGGCAATATGACGCCATCATCCCACGGATGGACGCTCGGAGGTGCGGCTACTCTCACAGGATCGTTTCACAGCCCGAATTTTCTTTCCTATAACGTCTCGCCGTATTTGAATCAGTCTCGGGCCAACTCCAATTTCCAGTCGATCTCCGATGCCAGCGGCGTCAACTTGAGCGCCAACATCTTCGCCGGCAGCAAGTTTCCTGGTTCCATCACTTATTCCCGGGCGTACAACAGCGACGGAAATTACGCCGTTCCGGGGCTGGCCAATTTCGTGACCCACGGAGATAGCGGGGTTTTCGGCATCAACTGGAGCGAGAATCTTCCCGACGCGCCAAGCTTCTCCGCGGGATTTCAAAGTGGAAACAGCCTGTATTCGGTCTACGGGACAAATAATGACGGGAAGAACACATTTCATTCCCTGAATCTGCATTCGGGCTATAGGTGGGCAGGCTTCAACATGGGCGCCTACTATACAAAGGGAGCAGCGCACTCGATCATTCCGCCCGTCCTTACGGCAACTATTTCGGATTTACAGTCGGACAACACGGCTTACGGATATAACCTCTCGCACCTCCTTCCGTGGCGGGGTTCGTTTGCCGGCAGCATAAACCGGGCTTCCTGGAACACGACATACCTTGACACAAATTCCAATGGTTCGATCGACACCATGAATGCAACCGCAGGAGTACATCCGACCGCCAAGCTGTCGGTGACCGCGACTGCGAGTTACTCCGACAACCTGACCGGACAGATTATCCAGTCCGTGATTGGAGCGGGGGGCGTCACTCCAATACTGAACTCGGATCAGTCCTCCAATTCGCTTGATCTAATGACGGTTGCCACCTACACGCCTCTGCCAAATCTGCAAACAGCAGGCTTCTTCGAGCGCCGTACGCAGACGTTTCAAGGACAGGACTATGGAGTGAAGTCCTACGGCGGTGACGCTACATTCACTCACAAGCTTCTTGAAGGAACCATCAATTCGGCAGTAAGCATAACTGCCAACTCCTCGGATCAAAGTGGCCAGGACAGCATCGGCATTTCAGCATCCGAGAACTACAGCAACCGCATTCTCGGGTGGCGCTTGAACGAATCGTTCAGCTACGCGCAGAACGCGCAGACGTTGCTCGTCACCTATATGAATTCGTACTACAACTACTCGGGAAACATCAGCCGTAACTGGGGATTGTTCAACATCAGCGCCGGCGGCGGCGGCGGGCGGACCGCATTGACTGATCAGGCCGGGACGTCAAACAGCAGCGAGTCTTATAACGCAGGCATAGGATATGGAACCTTCCTTACGGCGACGGGAAGCTACTCCAAAGCCGACGGGCAGGCTCTGGCAACGGGTGCTGGTTTAGTGGGTGTGCCGGTGCCGACGCCGATCCTGCCATCAGATCTGGTGAGTCTCTTTGGTGGGAAGAGCTATTCCTTCGGGGTTTCGAGCACGCCGGTGAAGAAGCTTATATTCGCGGCGACGTATGCGAAATCAACGAGCAACACCCAAAGCAGTGGCATTGCTTCTTCAAACGAGAACACCCAATACAATGCTCTTATTCAATATCAGGTTCGCAAGTTGAACTTCATCAGCGGCTACGCCCGGCTGGAACAGGGATTCAGCAACTCTGGTTCGCAGCCCGAGGTGATCTCGTCGTACTACATGGGGATCTCACGGTGGTTCAACTTCTTCTAATCCGGAAATGCCGGAACATCGCCGTGTGGTCAGCTTGCGTGGCGCTGCTGCCTTTTGCCGTCTGGGCCGCGCCAAAACCAAAGGCGCCGGCCGCGCGGGAACTCTGGGAGATGTCGCTCGACGGCGGTCGCAGCCTTACCTGGGAGCGAAGCTTCGAGTCGGAATCCGAGGTCAAGCCGAATCGCGGATTCTGGAACAAGCTCGTAGATGTCGTTGCCGGATCACCCGACTACCGCTTTCTGGTGCGCCCCTACAGCATTACCAGCGATTCGCACGGGCGCATTATTGTGACCGATCCCGGCGCTTCCGGCGTCCATATCTTCGATTTTGCGCAGCGCAAGTACAAGTTCATCGAGCGCAGAGAAAAAAGCAAGGATGCGATGAAAACACCGCAATGCGTTGCGGTCGACTCCCAGGACAATATCTATGTAACCGATTCGGACGCGGGCAAAATCTTCGTATTTGAGCCGAGTGGAAAGTATGTCCGCGCCATCGGTAGCCTGAAAGGCGGTGAAGGTTATTTCAAGCGGCCCACCGGAATTGCCGTAGACTCGACGGAACAGCGCATTTATGTCACCGATACTTTGCGCGACCAGGTCTTTGTGTTGGACATGCAGGGGAACATCCTTCAGACGATCGGAAAGACCGGCGACGGCGATGGCGAATTCAATCTGCCGACGGAGCTGCGTTTGAGCGGTCCGAACCTCCTGGTCGTCGATGCCATGAACTTTCGGGTACAGGCGTTCGACCGCACAGGGAAGTTTCTTTATTCGATCGGAAAAATTGGCGACACGACGGGGGCCATGTTCCGGCCAAAGGCGGTGAGTGTCGACTCGGAAGGCGATCTCTATATTGTGGATGCCTTGTGGGGCGTGGTGCAGGTCTTCAACCGTCAGGGCCAGCTGCTGTATTACTTCGGCGGAAAGGGTACGCATGCCGGAGAGTTTCAACTGCCCTCGGGCTTGTTTATCAACCATGACGACAAGGTGTATGTGGTGGATTCGTTCAACCGGCGGATCCAGGTGTTTCAGTATGTAGGCGTGAAGAGTTCTGCGGCGGGGGCGGCAAAGTGAGAATCAGATTCTTGGCTGCGCTCATAATTCTGCTGACAGCGACAAGCCTGTCTGCGCAGATTGTCGGAGACGCATTGGGCGTTCATAATCTTGGATCCGGAAGCTCGTCTCCGTTGACGGGTTCGCGGCCAGACTCGTGCGCGTATTGTCATGCTCCGCACTCCGGGCTGAATATGGGGCTCTGGAACCAGAAGCTGACCACGCAAACGTACACAACCTACAGCAGCAACACGGAAAAGAACATTACCACGCAGCCAGCTCTCGGGGCCGTGAGCAATCAATGTCTAAGCTGCCACGACGGCAGTGTCGCCGTGGGAGCCACCGTGGCATATGGCCAGGTCACGACCCGAGGATCCATGCTGACGACTGACGTGTTTGGCAGCAACATGCAGTCTTCGCACCCGTTCAGTCTCGCGCTTCCCTTGCAGGACAACATCGACCTTGCCGCGTCGCTTGCTGCCAATGGAACGACCGCCGACCCGACCCACGCGGTCAACCTGATCAAAGGAAATGTGGAGTGCACGTCGTGCCACAATCCGCACGTGCAGGCCAGGGATCCGATTTCGCTGAATTTCCTGGTGAAGGACAGCTCGAGCGGCGAGCTTTGCCTGGCATGCCACGATTCTAGCCGCACGATTGGCGGCCAGTCGAATCCACTGGCCGGTTGGTCCACCAGCGCTCATGCGCTTTCCACGAACAAGATATCTCCCCAAGCGCTGCTTGGAAGCTACTCGACCGTTGCAACGAATGCTTGCATCTCGTGCCATGCGCCGCACAATGCGAGCGGTTCGAGTCGCCTGCTGCGCGGACAGAATGAGCAGGATTGCATTGCCTGCCACAATGGCGGCGCCAACATCTCCCCGATTGCGCCGTATGCGAACGTCTTTGCGGAGTATGCTGCGCCCAAGGTTGGTCACCCGTTCCCAGCTTCGACAAACCCGCACGATGCGAGTGAAGGTGTGTTGCTGAACAACAATCGCCACGCGACCTGCGTCGACTGCCACAACGCGCACGGCTCAGAACCGGTCGGCATCTTTCCGCCTGCGCCGCTGATGCGCATTTCGCAGAAGAACGTTGCGGGCATGAGTGCGACCGACGGAACAACAGTGCTTACTCCAGCCGTGAATCAGTATGAGAACTGCCTGCGTTGCCACGGAACCAGTTCCGGGAAACAGGTTCAGGCGATCTATGGATACTTCCCGGTGCGAGCTGTCTCGGGCGGCGATCCCCTCAACCTGATCCCGCAGTTTGCCGTGTCCGCAACTTCGAGCCATCCGGTGATGCATACCAGGAGCAGCGCGCTTGCACAGCCAAGTTTGCTTGCGAACATGCTGAATCTCGACGGAATCACTCTCGGTCGCTCGATGGGAACGCAGATCCTCTGCACGGACTGCCACAACAGCGACGACAATCGCGAGTTCGGAGGGTCGGGTGCAAACGGACCCCATGGTTCGCGTTGGTCGCATATCCTGGAGCGCCGCTATGAATTCAGTCAGACGATTACGCCGGGTCAGGCGATTTCCAATCTCTTTCCCAATCCCGATCTCAGCGTGAACGGACCGTATGCGCTGTGCGGCAAGTGTCACGACCTTGCCAACCAGATAGAGAAGAACACCAGCTGGAACCATCATGCGGACCATATCAATACTGGGGTGAGCTGTTCCACGTGCCATACCGCGCACGGTTTGGGAGCCGCAAGCGGCACCATCAGCGGCGAGCGGCTGGTGAACTTCGACGTAAACGTCGTGGCGCCCAATGGAGCATTGCCGATTTCCTACAGTCGCGCAACCAATACCTGCACGCTGGTCTGTCACCAGGTTGCGCATAACTCCGATGGCACCGTTTCGGCGGCCAGCGCGCGCAAGATGCCCGGCATCCGAAGATAGCTTTGGCCACTCTAGAACGTTGTGCCCGCGGTGCTGCCATTCATCTCATTTGATTTGTCCGCATGACACTGACGGCAGAATTGCGCCGTCTGGTTCGACAGCGGGTTGGTGTCGTTGGGATTGTAGGGAGCGCGCAGGAAGAACATGGTTGCGTAAGTTCCCGCCGGCAGTCCGGAGTCGGAATTCCGCCCCACGGTGACGACGTTCATCACGTGCGGATCGTGGCAGGTTGTGCATACAACCACGGCACGGTTGTTGTAGACGCCCGGCTTGACGAAGAATCCGTAGCTGGTCACGAATCGGCGGCAAGCGGCACCGCCCATGGTGATCATGCCGTTTGCTTCGGTGCAGTCCCATTCTTTTGTGCCGCCGCAGCTGACGGTGGCGTTCAGGCCCATCGGATGGTCACTGATGTAGCTCTGCGTGCCGGTGGTCGCGAGCAGTGTGGGGATGGAACTGCGGTTGCCGTAGGTAGCGGGCAGGTTCTCGTAGACCTTGTTTCGCATCATCGCTGCCGGGGCGAAGTTGCCGTCGTGGCAGCCGAGACAGGTAAGCATTCCAGATACGTCGGGCGTCGTGGCAGACATGCTTGACGGCAGAACTTCAACGTACTTGCCTGCGCCGGTCGTGATGGTCTTGCCGTAAAGGGCGCTCACATCTTCGCCCCAGAGGATTGTATTGCCCGAGTTCGCACTGCTGCCTGACTGGCCGTTGCCGGACGTGCCGCTATGCGGCGAATGACACGCCGCACAGCCGCGGCCATAGTTCAAATGAGCACCAAGAACATCGGTCGAAGGCTGGGTAATTTGCGCGGCTGCGAAACCCGCGAATGCCAACATCACGAGGACGACGGTAAGAGTCCGCTTCATGGAACAAGGCCTCATTTCGCTTTGTTCCGTTCATCGGCAGAATTCCGATTGAGCTTGAGCGGGTTTGTTCCGGCTCGGATCGTTTCCCAGCACCGCGCTTTGCTTGTGCTGGGCTCTTTTCGATTTCTTTCTACGGGAGGAGGAATTTGCGGGCGTGCGTCAGGCTTCGTCCTCTGCGTGGACCATGCTGAATTTCTTCAGCTTGTAGCGCAGTGCATCGCGGCTGATGTCGAGCAGCTTGGCGGCATTGGTCTGGTTGCCATTGGCCTGGCTCATGGCCAGTTCGACCATGGAGTGTTCCAGTTCTTCGAGCGACGTACCGCCCTCGGGAATGTAGAGACGGGGAAGAGCGCGTCCGTTGGGCAGCTTTCGTCCGCCATCGGCAGGAGAGGTGCGCTCGAACAGAGTGCGGCCGCCGGATTCACCAACCGAAAACGGCAGGTATATCGAACGCAGAAACGCTTCTTCTTCCAGAATCATTCCCCGTTCGATCGTGTTCTTGAGTTCGCGCACATTGCCAGGCCAGTTGTGGCCGAGAATCAGATGGCGTGTTTCGTCGGTAATGCCGCGAATCGATTTGCGGAAGCGCCGGTTGTAGCGGTCGATGAAGAAATCCACGAGCGGGAGAATGTCTTCCTTGCGATCGCGCAGCGGAGGAATGAAGATGGCGATGATGGCGAGGCGGTAATAAAGATCCTGGCGGAACTGGCCTTCGCGCACCGCTTTTTCGAGATCGCGGTTAGAGGCGGCGATGACGCGCACATCCACCTGGGTATCGCGCAGGCCGCCGACACGGCGAATGACCTGATCTTCGAGCACGCGCAGCAGCTTGGCCTGGAGCAGGGGAGAGAGTTCGCCGATTTCATCGAGAAACAGGGTGCCGCCATCGGCCGCTTCAAACAGGCCCTTTTTCATCTGCTTGGCGTCGGTGAATGCTCCCTTTTCGTGACCGAAGAGTTCGGCTTCCATCAGGGTTTCAGGGATGGCGGAGCAGTTGATGGCGACGAAGGGCTTTTCGCAGCGGCTGCTTTCGTAGTGGATGGTCTTGGCGATGAGATCTTTGCCGGTGCCGCTTTCGCCCTGAATGAGGATCGTGGAGGCTTCGCAGGAGGCGACCTTCTTGACGAAGTTCATCAATTCAGTCATCTTCGGCGATACACTTACGACGCTTTCGTAGCCTGCGCCGGTGCGAGCCTTGGCGCGGGAGGGGTGCTGGTCGTCGGTGCGAGCGCCGGTTGCCTGGATTGCGCTCTCCATCACGTCGTGCAAGGCTTCGAAGTCGATCGGCTTGCCGACGAAGTCGTAGGCGCCGAGTTTGAGCGCGGCCTTCACATCGTCGAGTTGTGGATCGGCGGTGATCATGATGACGGCGCGCGCATTGCCGGTCTTTTTCAACTGGTCGAGAACTTCGATACCGGTGAGGTCGGGCAGTCGCACGTCGAGCAGAACCAGGTCGGGAGACTCACGCTGGGCGAGACGGAGGGCCAGTTCGCCGGCATCGGCTTCGATGACGGTGTAACCCCACTCTTCGCATTTCTGGCGGAGCGACCAGCGCACGAGGCGCTCGTCATCCACGATCATGACCTTTTCTGCGGGCATCGTCGTTCTCATGTGTTGCGCAAGCTCAAAGGGCTCACTTGCTTGTATCCAGGTTGTCGATTTCAGCAGCGGGGATCTTTACTCACCGTGTATCGAAGTGATCCCCGATACAACGCTGGGAATATTAGAGGGGCTTTGGCTCTCAAAGAATGTGATTGGGGTCACGTAGGTGAGGCGCAGGGACCAGGGACCGAGGGACTAGGGACAGGGACTATCGAAGCTCGATGGTTCAGAATGTCGTCTGTCTCCACGCGCCAATGATTGCGGTACCCCTCCCCCTACTCTGGGAACAAAGTCGCTCTTTTCAGTGGTTTACGGCGAAACCGTTTTGTAAAGTCTTGTGCCGAAAGGGAGTTAGACACAGAGTCGTCTTAGCAAAGGTCTTAGAAACCGGGAACGAGGCAACACAAGAACGAGGGAAATCCGAGAGCGACGGGCGGTAGTCACCAAGGTTGCCCGTACTGATTCAGGATAGGCTTAACGAACAAATAACCTGCAAAAGTCGGGGAAGCCATTTGGCGTTTGTTCTGAGGGGTTTAGGCCGGAATAGGGATTTGTGGGGCTTGACATTGAGTTTTTTCCCACACTACGAGGGGGCAGCACTCTCACAACTCGCGTGGCTGCGCATTTCTCAACCTCTTCGGCCGGCAGGAGGCCGTCCAGGAATCTTGTTCAAGAATTTTGTTGCCATGCCGAGCCTGACTTGCAGATGCTGCAACAAAATTATCTACGAGCGGGGCGAAGATGCGCCAAAGGCCCGAGTAGACCGCAACACATCCGAAACTCCAAAAAACCTCTACAGCCCGGCTCAATGAGCGCATTGGCCAACACTTGAGAATGCCAGGACGACAAATTCTGACAGTTCCTGAAGATTCACTCGACGATATACCTTGACCTTCTACAGCTTGCGGCGTATATGTAGAAGCGATAGGCATGAAAAAGACAGACGGCAACTTCGATCTTCCGCAGGGCACTCTCGACCTCCTCATCATGAGGGTCGTTGCTCTTGCACCGATACACGGCTATGCCATTGCGCAAAGAATCCAGCAGATCTCGCGAGACGCACTCCAGGTCCAGCAGGGCTCTTTGTATCCCGCTCTCCACCGACTCGAATACAAGAAGTTTCTCAAGGCCGCGTGGAAAGAGTCCGAGACCGGCCGGGAAGCCAAGTTCTACGAGCTCACCGCCCAGGGCCGCGCCCATCTCCAAGCCGAGACCGAGAATTGGAGCCGCCTCACCGATATCGTCGGCCTCATCCTCAAGGGAACACTGGAGGAAACTTCATGAGTTGGCTGACGAGCTGTGCGCGTTCTACGACATCTGCTGATGGGGATTACGCGATTTTCTCAACGCATACTTATGAAGAGTTCAGAGAAAACCCGGAGTTTGAGGAGCTGGCAGCAATGCAGGCCGGATTCGAATTTCGGCCAATCATTGCGCGCAGGGAAGGCAGCCAAAACCTTGCGCGCTCTGCCGAGGGCGAGTTTGTGTCGGGGAGCTATTTCCGTACGTTCGGACTGGAGCCAGCCACGGGAAGACTGATCGCCGATTCAGATGACGTAGCCGGGGCACCGGATGCGGCGGTCATGAGCTATGAGACATGGAAGGGCGATTACAACGGCGATCCGGCGATTGTAGGCAGCACGTTTTGGGTGAATACGAAGCCGGTTACAGTGGTTGGGGTTGCGCCGAAAGGATTCTATGGTGACCGGCTGGCGAGCGCGCCGCCGAATTTCTATCTGCCCATCCATGCCATGCCAGGGTTGTTGGGCGCTGGCTACGTGAATGATCCCGACACGGCGTGGCTGTATGTGGTGGGGCGGCTGAAGCCCGGTGTAGTCTGGGGACCGCTCCAGGAGAAGTTGAGTTCGCAGCTCAAGAACTTCTATGCGACGAGCAAAGTTTACGCCTCTGCACACGACCGGCCGCTATTGGATCGGGTACATGTGGTGCTGACTCCTGCCGGCGGTGGCATCCAAAACCTCCAACAAGCCTACGGTGACCGCCTGCGGCTCCTAATGTCGATCGCAGGGATTGTGCTGCTGATTGCCTGCGCGAATATTGCCAACCTGCTGCTGGTACGCGGTATGCGCCGCACCTCTGAGATGAACGTGCGCTCAGCGCTGGGAGCGCGGCGGGGAAGGATTGTGCGGCAGCTGCTTACCGAGAGCGTCGTCCTGGCGGTTTTAGGAGGCACTGCAGCTCTGGCGGTATCGTATGGAGGTGCGCGGATGTTGCTGGCGCTGGAATTCACGGGCGAACAGCATGTGCCCATCCACGCGAGCCCATCGTGGCAGGTGCTGGCGTTTGCGCTGTGCGTCTCACTCGTGACCGGCGTGTTGTTTGGTGTTGCGCCTGCGTGGATATCGTCGCGGGCAGAGCCGGCGGATTCGCTGCGTAGCGCAACGCGGACGATGACCGGGGGAGCTTCGATTCTTCAACGCAGCCTTGTCGTAGTGCAGGCGGCCTTTTCCGTGGTACTGCTTGTGGGTGCGGGAATATTCACGCAGAGCTTGAACAAGCTCCAACGCACCGACCTGAAGCTGGACGCAACAAACCGGTATATTGTCCACGTGAATCCGCAGGCGGCAGGGTACAAGGTGGAGCAGTTAGAGGCGCTTGCCCGGACGATGGAGGAACGGTTCCACGCCGTGCCCGGCATCGAGAAGGTGGGCCTGAGCACCTATACACCCATGGAAGCCGATAACGACGATTGGGGTGTGCAAATTCAGGGGCAACCGTGGTTGCATCATCAGGGTGCATCGATAGTGAAGGCCAACGCGGAGTATTTCGACGCGGTTGGAACGCACGTGTTGATGGGCCGTGGGATCGAAGCACAGGACACTTCGACTGCATCGCTGGTATCCGTAGTGAATCAGGCCTTCGTCAGAGAGTTTTTCAAGCCAGGCGAAGTCCCAATTGGACATCGCTTTGGACCGCCGGGGCCAACCTCATCGGGAGACTACGAGATTGTCGGTGTGGTGGAAGACACCGCTTATACGAGCGTGCGGTGGAAAAACCACGCAATGTATTTCGTTCCCCTGATGCAGCATCCACCAGTTCCGAGTAAGCTGGTCGATCCGAACGACGATGTCTACATCGGTGCAATTGTGCTGGAGACAGCGCGGCCCATAGCGAACATGGAGGCCATCACGCGCCGAACACTTTCGAGCATTAATCCCAATCTTTCTGTCGTAAAGTTTGAAACTTTCCAGGCGCAAATCGGGGACCAGTTCACCTCTGAACGAATGCTTTCAAGGTTGACGCTGCTGTTCGGTGCACTCGCGCTGCTGCTGGCGTCAATTGGCCTTTACGGTGTGACAGCATATTCAGTGGCACGCCGCACACAGGAGATTGGAATCCGCATGGCGCTCGGTGCCAGACGCACCGCAGTCGTCTGGATGGTGATGCGCGGTGCGGTTTATCAGACCGCGCTCGGTCTCGCGATCGGCATTCCTGTGTCCATCGCTTGTGTGCGCTCTATGAAAGCACAGCTTTATGAGATCACGAACGTGAATGCGCTGGTGATGGCCGGGGCTGTCATTACCCTGGCCGCCGCTGCCTGCGTCGCTGCTCTCGTCCCGGCGCGGCGCGCAGCCTGTGTCGATCCCGTGAAAGCACTAAGAATGGAATGAGTCCTAAAGTGCGAACAGACTTAGTGTCCACCGCTTCTGTGCATGCCAAATCTCAATGAGCACATCATCGCCAATGCACTCATTGTGCGGCAGAGAGAGTGATTCGAAGATTTCGGGTGAATCACCGCCGATGGGGAAACTTCAGCCAGGGGGCGCAACGCCACCTACGGGGCGCGAATTGGAATTGCGCTGCTTTCCCCGGGTTTCACCCGGGGCTATTTTCGATTCGTCCCTCCAGGACGAAAGGCGCGAAGCGGTCAAGTGACCGTCAACTCGGACACTACATTTCTCAGGGCTTAGCCACGAACTTGTTTTGCCGCTTTACGACACGACTAAAAGTCGTGCCCTGACGCACGGGGTCCATGCAGGGGTTTTGAAGCTCGCACCTTCTTCAAGGAGCTTTCTCGGGGCCTACAGTGTGCGCGTGAGAACTCTGGTCAGTGTCGTGCTGAGACTCGGAAAGAACTGTATTTGAAGATATAAATGGCAAGTTAGCGCCGTTTCACGGCGTTGCGAGTTAGCAAGTCAGCGCGGCTTTACGGTGTTGCGAGTTAGCAAGTTAGCGCCGCTTCACGACGGAGCGAGTTAGCCAGTTCATTGGGTTCTCACGCCGATACCAAAGGCCCCTTCTCGCGGCGAAAACCGGATTCAGAATCAGGCGACTTCGGCGGGGATGGCGGTGGGGGCGAAGGGGAGTTGGACTTCGAAGGTGCTGCCCTTGCCGAGTTCGCTTTTGACTTCGATGTGTCCCTGGTGCTCTTCCACAATGCGTCGAACGAGGGAGAGGCCGAGGCCGGTACCGTTGCTGCGCGTGGTATAGAAGGGCCGGAAGATCTGCGACTGCTGTTGTTCTGTCATGCCGCGGCCGGTGTCGGTGACGGTGATGACGGCGCAGTCTTCGTCCGAGGCGATCTGGACGGTCACGGTGCCGGGGCCATCGATGGCTTGCACCGCGTTGAGAAGAAGATTGAGAACCACCTGGTGAATCTGATCGCTGTCGTGTTCGACTTCAGCAAGGTCGGGGGCCTGGTGGAGTTCGATCTTGATGGGATGGCTGAGAACCTGCTGACGCGCCAGCATGACGGCGTGTTCGACGGTGGTGTTGAGGTTGCTGCGCATCATTTGCGGCGGATGGGGGCGGGCGGTTTCGAGGAGGTCGGTAAGAATGCGATTGATCTGGTTGATTTCGAGGCGAACGTCCTTGACCATGGCGCGGGCAGGGCTCGACGCAGGCAGATCGCGACCGATGATGTCGATAACGCCAGCGATGCCGGCGAGCGGGTTGCGAATTTCGTGAGCCAGACCGGTTGCCAGTTCGCCAAGCGTGGCCAGATGCTCGGCGCGGGACATCTGTGTGCGGTGCATGGTCTCAATCTCCTTACGACTCTCGCGTAATTGCTGCGTCATGCGATTAAAATTCCTGCCCAGATCTCCGATTTCATCGTTGCGCTGGGAGAAGCTGACGGTGACATCGAGGTTTCCGGCGCCGATCAAGGCGACCTTTTCCTGCAATTCGACCATCGGGCGCTGGATCAGATAAGCCAGCACGCCGATGGAAACGGCGCAGATGATGACCGCTCCTGCACCGGCGACCATCAGCACTGCGTGGCGATCGGTCGCGCGGAGGGAGAACGTGGCGAAGGTGAAAAGGAGCAGCCCCGCCAGTAGCACGAAGACTACGGGCATGATTGCCTTGATCTGCCAATTGACTCGAACTGGATGCACGTGCAGTCCCCACCGAGATAGAGCAAGCGGGGCACCAGAAGGTGCGAGAGATCTAAACCACGAGGTTAATAGACTTAGGCGAATCTCACAGATTGTGCGCGCGTGGATTTTGCGCTAAATCGCGCATCGGGAAGGCGAAATCTCGGGGATTTGGCGCAACCGCCGGTGAGCGGAAAATCGGCGGATCGGATGGGGGATTTGGCGGACGCGGGTGAGGCAGAACGCCCACGATGTGTTTTAGATCACAGAAACGTGTTCTGATTCCGTATCTAATCAAGCTGCGAAGTTGCTGATGCACCGATGGTTGGGCATGGGACATCCGGCTCGGCCGTGGAACCGGATTACGGCGACCGTCGTGCAAGCAGAGTTAGTTAAGAAACCGTATGAAACTGCTCCTTCATTGTCTATTGTTCCGGGGAATGGATGCCGGCTTCGCTGAACGCCGGTTCGGCATTGGTCGCTTCATCAGTGTTGGCCTGATGTTGATGCTGGTGTTGCGTGCCGGCGCAGCAGTACACCCGGTTCCGCTGGATAAGAATACCGACCCGAAGAAGTGCCTTGAGTGCCACGACGACAAGGCCAAACACAAGTTTGTACACTCGGCGATGGAGATGGGCTGCCTGAGTTGCCATGAGATTCGGGTGAACAAGGACGTAACGCGGGTGAAGCTCATCACGGCCACGCCGGTTGCGCTTTGTATCAGTTGTCATGCCGACAAGAAGGCCGCGGATATCAAGGGAATGGTGCATCCGCCGGCCGTGCGCGATTGCCTGACCTGTCACGATCCGCATTCGAGCGACAACAAGAATCAGTTGGTGAAGGCTGAATCCGGCGACGAGAAAGAGAATCTCTGCCTGGGCTGCCACAAGACGGGTTTGCATGTTTCGGAAAAAGGCAGCCGTCATGCCGCGCTCGACATGGGATGCGATACGTGCCACCTGACCCACAAGACGGGCGCCGAGCCGACGGCGGAGAACCGCTTTCATCTGACGAAGCCGGCACCTGCACTCTGCGTGGATTGCCACGATCCGAAGGATGCCGAACTGGCGAAGGCGCACAACAATCAGCCGTTCGGGACGGCTAACTGCGTGCAATGCCACGATCCGCACCAGTCGGATTCGCCGAAGCTGATGGTGAAGTTCCAGCATGCGCCGTTCGAGGGGAATGGATGCGACACGTGCCACCAGCCGGCGAAGGATGGGAAAGTGGTGCTGGTGCAGGCGGATGTGAAGGCGCTTTGCGTTACCTGCCACGACGACGTGGCCAAACAGATTGATTCGGCAAAGGTGCCGCATCCGGGCGCTGCGGGCGATTGCACGGATTGTCACAATCCGCACGCGAGCAGCCAGCCGGGATTGCCGAAGACGGATGCGGTGAGTATCTGCCTGGGGTGCCACAGCGACATCGACGATCTGCGCAAGAAGTCGGTGCATCATCAGCCGGCGTTCGCGCAGGGTTGCAGCACGTGCCACACGGCGCATGGCGGCGACAACGAGCACCTGGTGCGGGTGAAGGGCAACGGGCTTTGCCTGGAGTGCCACGGGCCCGATTCGGCTCCGCAGAAGGATGAAGCGAATCACCTGCTCACGATTTTTAACGGCACGGTGAGATTGCCCGATGACTACTACGTGAAGAACAAGGTTGCGATTTTGCCGCTGCGCTATGGTCTCGGGCATCCAGTGGAAGGTCATCCGGTTTCAGACGTAATGGACCCGACGAATCAAAGCAAAGTGAAGACGCCGCTCAGCTGCCTGTCGTGCCATCAACCGCACGCTTCGGCGCAGCCCGATCTGCTGGTGAAGGACCAGGTAAACAATATGGCGTTTTGCGACAACTGCCACAAGAACCGGCTCAACATGAATGAGACGGTGGTGCCTGGAAAATAATGCTGCGAGCGATGCAGCGATGCTGCACGCGGCAGGTACTGGAGATTGAGATGTTTCGCTTCCTCTTCAATTCGATCCGCACTCGCGATAAGCTCACGGTTCTGCTTCTGCTGGCGGTGGGCCTTACGTTTTCCTTAACCGCAAACGCAGCCAAGAAGAAGAAGGCGTCGACCGCGCCTGCGGCGGAAGTGGGGCCGCGCAAATTTGCATTCGACCCGACCAAGCTGGTGTGGCCAAGCCCGCCGAGTATCGGACGCATTCACTGGCTGGACTATTTTGCGGGGGCGAAGATCGATTACACGCCGACAGCGAACGCCAAGCCGAAGTCAAGCTGGATGGACAGGCTGGCAGGCGGACAGACAGATGCGGAGAGGATCAATCCGAAGAGCTTTCCGTTTCAGATGATCGGACCGTATGGCATCGCGATCGACTCGAAGGGGTTTGTGTATGTCGCCGACCAGAGAGTGGGCGCGGTATTCATCTTCAACACCGAGACGCGCGACTGCCAGATGATCCGCAACGGCATTGATGCGCATTTTGGCTGGATCAACGGGCTGGCGATCGATGACGACGACCGGTTGTTTGTTTCCGACGGCAAGATGCACCGCGTGCTGATTTTCAATCCCAAGCACGCGCTGGAGAACCAGATCACGGAGGGAATTGTCGATCCCGTGGGCCTGGCGATCGACACCACCAACCGATTTCTCTACGTGGTCGACACGCAGCAGGACCAGGTGCTTGTATACGACGCGGATACGCTCAAGCCGCTGCGGCGCATTGGCACCGGCGGAAAGAATCACTTTCTGACGACGCCGGGGGATTTTGGCGCTCCGCAGGGCGCAGCGGTCGATGCGGACGGCAACCTGTATGTAACCGATACGCTGAACAATCGTGTTGAGATTTTCGACGCCGATGGAAACTTTGTGAGCGAGTTTGGCAAGCACGGCGATGGGCCGGGGTATTTTGCGCGTCCGAAGGGGATCGCGGTCGATGCCGACGGGCACATCTGGGTCGCGGACCAGATGAATGACCGGCTGCAGGTGTTCAACAAGGATGGCCAGTTGCTGACGTATGTCGGAATGGGCCATGGGGAACTGCCGGGGCAATTCCGATCGCTGACGGGCGTGGCGATCGACAAGAATAACCGGGTGTTCACGACAGAGCAGGAGCCGGGACGTTTGCAGGTTTTTCGCTATGTGACCGATGCGCAGGCTGCGGAGGAAAAGGCGAAGAAGGACGAAGAATTGCAGAAGGCCGCGGATCGCCGGCAAAAGGCCGCGGCACCGGCGCAGGAGAAGCCGGTTGAGGCTGCTCCGCAGAAGGCTCCGGAAGCGGCAGCGCCGAACAAGGCTCCGGGGAATTAAGCGCTAAATCTTAAAGACCGATACCTGCCGAGGAAGTTCGACGAGAAGATCGAATCCTCGTTCATTCGACTCGAAGGGCAGTCATTGGATCGACCCGCGTGGCCCTCAATGCCGGTGCCCAAACCGAGATAAGGGCGACGACACTTAACAAGACCGGCGTTGCGACGAACGATATGGGATCGAGCGGCTTTACGCCGAAGAGGAAGCCGGCGAGGAACTTTGTGAGCCAGAAGGCACCGCCGGCCCCGATGAGCACTCCGATCAGGGTCAAGGTCATTCCCTGACGGATCACCATGTTGCGAAGGTTGGAGGCCTGGGCGCCGAGTGCCATGCGAACGCCAAGTTCCTGCGTGCGCTGTTGAACGGAGTAGGACATCACGCCGTAGACACCGATGGCTGCCATGAGCAACCCGGCGAAGCCGAAGACGGAAAGCAGCAACATATTCAATCGCTCACGCGCGATATTGCCGGCTTCGAGTTCCTCCATGGTGCGGATATGGGCAACCGGAAGGCCTCCGCTGGCCTGGCGTAAAGCAGTGGAAATGGGAGCGACCAGCGTGTGCGGGTCTGCCTGGCTGCGAACGAACCAGTAGAGCGGAGCGACTTGAGAATTGAGCGCAGTCTCCAGGTCCGGCATCTGTACCAGGGGGATGTACATCATGGGAACGGGGTCGTTCTCTGGACCGCGATCATGGGTGTCGCCGATGATCCCAACAACTTGTCGAGGGCCCTCGGCAAAGGCGGGGCCGGCGCCAGCGCCGATAAGGATTCGGTCTTTCAATGGATCGCTGTTGGGCCAGTACTGGCGGGCCATGGCCTGGTTGATCAACGCGACGCCTGGGGCCGCGGCATCGTCCTGGCGTATGAAATTGCGGCCACGCAGCAGGGGAATTTTGAGGGTAGAGACATATCCATAGGAGATGGAGCAAAAGCCCGCTCCGCCGGAAGATCTGGCATCTCCTTTGGGACGGCCAACGACGTCAAAGCCCATCCCGAAGCCTCCGACCATGGGCAGGCAGTTGCTAACGCCTGCATCGAGAATTCCCGGAACTGTGTGGAGGCGGTCGGTTCCTTCCTGGATAACTTGTGCTACGGGCGCGGTCTTTTGAAAGCGGTCGCCGCTGATCGACATCGACATGCTGATGACGTTGTGCATTGCGAATCCGGGATCGACGGATTCGAGGTTCATGAAGGTGCGAATAAGCAACGCCGCCCCGACAACCAGAACCACCGTCAGCGCCATCTCGGCGATGACCAGCCCGGAACGGAGCTTTCCGCCGCGAACGCCCATGCTGGCATGAGTGCCGTTTTCGTTCAGGGCGGCGGCTAGATTCGCGCGCGACGCACCGATCGCAGGCAAAAGGCCAAAAACGATGCCGGTGAGAATCGAAATTCCGAGGGTGAAAAGCAGAATGTTGAGGTCAAGCGAAATTGCTGAGCCGTTTTCGCCGATGCGCGGGATATCGCCGGGATTGATCCTGAGCAAGAGGCGAACTCCGGCGAAACCTAATCCGAGCCCGATCAGTCCACCTGTAACCGACAGCGTGAGACTCTCGACGAGGAGCTGCCGGATGATCTGGCCGCGGCCGGCTCCAAGAGCAGCACGCGTCGCGAATTTCCGCTTCCGCGAGGCAGCTCTGGCGAGCAGAAGATTTGCCACGTTGGCGCAGGCGATCAACAGCACAAAGGCGACCGCTCCCCACAGAACGAGAAGCCGAGGGCCTATGTCTCCGATCATTTCCTTCCGAAGAGAAGTCATGCCAAATCCGCTTTCGCGCGGAAGTGTGTCCGCGCCATACAGCCTGCGGAATTGGTCGGCGACCAGGCGCAGGTTCGCTTTGGCTTCGTCCACCGTGACTCCGGATTTTAGTCGCGCGGCCACTGTAAAGAAATGGGCCAGGTCTTTCGAATTGGGGTTGAACTGGAATGGCACCCAGAGATCGGCAGGCGCATCGGTAGTGAATCCGGGACCGATGACTCCGATGACCAGATAAGGCTGGCCATCCAGCTGAATGGTTGACCCCACGATCTTCGGATTGGCGCCGTACCGGCTCTTCCATAGGCCGTAGCTCAGGACGGTGACGTGGCCGCCATCGGGGCTGTCTTCTGCGGCTGTGAAGGTGCGTCCGGCGATGACCGGAGCGCCGAACATTGCGAAGTATTCAGCAGATGCGTGAATTCCCTGGACCTGCTGTGGATGGTCCGTTCCAGTGAGGTTGAGTCCGGCTCCGCCGAAATCATAGGCCGCGACCTTCTGGAAGATGGTGGTCTGCTGACGCCACAGATTGAATTCGGGAACGCTGGCTACGGCGAACGCTCCCTGCGGCGTTGTTTCTGTGAGCGAAACCAATTCGTCGGGATTGGGATAGGTCAGCGGCTTAAGAAGGACGGCATCGATTACCGAAAAGACCGCGGTATTTACACCGATTCCAACGGCAATTACGACAACAGCGATGATCGCAACGCCGGGTGCCTTGGCAAGGGACCGCAGGGCGAATCGCAGGTCGCGCCCCAGGTCTTCAATCCAGGGAAGGGAACGGTAACGCCATTCGCGTTCGCGCACAGTTCGCGGATTGCCGAAGCGCAGGGATGCCTGCCTGCGCGCCTCCTCCCGGTCGAGCCCACGCGCGATGTTTGCATCCGCTTCATGGGCAAGATGAGAATCAATCTCTTCGGCAAACTCCTGATCCTTCTTGTTCCGATCGGAAAACCGTTGTGAATTCATTACGGTGTCCTCCTACGATTCGATCGATTCCCCAAGGATGAGGCCGATGGCGCGGGTCATTTTCCGCCAGCGTCCGGCTGCGGCGTTGAGTTCTTTGCGGCCCTTGCTGGTGAGCCGGTAGAACTTTGCTTTGCGGTTGTTCTGACTGACCCCCCATTCGGAGGAGACCCATCCACGGTCTTCCAGACGGTGTAGCGCGGGATAGAGCGAACCCTGCTCCACTTCGAGCGCGTTCTCTGAGGTGCGTTCGATGGCCTGCGCGATGGTGTGGCCGTGCGCGGGACCCAGAATCAGCGTGCGCAGGATCAGCATGTCCAGAGTGCCCTGCAGAATCTCTCCCGCTTCCGGCGGCCTTTTGAAAACCATGAGCGATCTCTCCACTCGAATGACTATGCAAGAGCATAGTATTCCAGTCGAATGACTCTGTGAAGAGGCAAATTGATTCGGTTGTGCTTCGGCTGCCTTTCTGGCAATACCTGCGCCCGCAAAAGCGCGCGGCTGGAAATTGGCATTGATTCCGGGTCGTATTTCTTTGTATGTGCAAGCGAGCATCCGCTATTCAATCCCTGACCTTTGGCATCTGTCCAGCAGAGCGAAGGTAACCGCTTCTCCAACCGAATGAGCCATAGCGGTTGCAACTCCTGATGGATTTTCGACGCTGCCGGCTGGGGATAGGCTTTGACCATGACGCGTGAACGCTGCGGCGTTCCTCCGTCTTTGCAGAGTGCATTTGCACGTCGCGGGCCCATGAGTCTTAGAGGGTACTTCTGGGCCCGCATATTTCAAGTTGGCGGACAGCAGCAGAATCCCTGAAGGGTGGAAACCATGTGCGCGGATTCGGGTGAGATGGCGAGAAAGTCGAAGAGCACGACTGTTGTGGTTGATCAGCCACATGCGGGAAACGCCGACGGGATCGAGTTGCGGCGAGTGCAGTGTCATCTGACCGATTCCCTGTGGAAGCGCGTGCTGCGCCTGATGTTTCCCGATCAACGCAAGCAGGAGCGGCTTCCGACGCCTCCATTGGTGGGCTATTTGGGGACCGCGCGCGCATCGAAGCCGTATGATCTGGGCAACATCAGCCTGACGGGATTCTGCCTGCTTACCGGTGAGCGATGGATTCCCGGAACCGAGATGCCGATTACGCTGGAGCGGACCGATTTGGCGGCCGAGGACGACAAGGATTCTTTTACCGTGCAGGCGACGGTTGTGCGGAGCGATGGCGAGGGAGTCGGCTTTTCGATCGTGTTGAGCGAGGAAGAATCCAATGCGGTGTATGGGAATCCGTTACGCGTGAAGTGGATGACAAGGCTGGAGATGGAGCGGTTCATGGAACGGCTTAAAGTGCAGCCCGGTTCAGAACTGCCCGATGATCGTTCGCAGAATCCTGCGAAGGCAGCGGCGAGCACGCAGTCGGGAAAAAGGGCGCGGTTGAATGCTGCGTTTGAGGGCGGCCGATAGCGTAGTCCGCCGCAGATGAGGTCATTTACTCTTGCCCAAAACAACGTAGAATCGTGGAAGAGAAGCCCGCAGGGGCTGAAGCGGTGCCCTTTCAAAGCATCGAGTTTTCCGCAGCCTGTGAAGCCGTGCCCTGACACTTCTTGGCCGAATCGAGTTAGATCGACAGCAGCCCGCGAAGCTGGAGCGGATCGGATGTCCGCTATGACCTTTGAGTTGGTGACTTTCATGGTTTCCCAAGCGTCGCGATTGTTTATTGCATCTAAAATGGCACTATGACTCCAGGGATATCTTCGCGCCGGCATGCGAAAACACCTCCGCCCGGCGAAACGGGGCAAGAGGCCCTCTATCTGCGTTCGCTGAGCGAGCGCCAGGTTCCAGTGGCGGTGAAACTGCGCGGCGGCGAAGTGGTGCGCGGGTGGATTGAGTACTTCGACGACGGCATGCTGCGCCTGACGCGCGAAGGCAAACCGAACCTTTTCATCTATAAGCACCAGATCGAGACGATTACCGAGACGGCCAAGCGGCGCGGACCGCGCAACCGCACCGGTGAAACTTCGGGCCGAAAGGCCGACCAGTGAGCGAAACGGCCGCTCGATCGACGGCAACGAAGATGACCTGGACGCCGCAAGCCGCGGAGATCGCGCGGGAAGCGGGTGCGCGGCTGCGCGAGTTTTTTGCGCAAGGCGTTGCCACGGAGTACAAGGGCGACGTGGACCTGGTGACCGTGGCCGATCGCACAGTGGAGAAGTTGATCCGCACGCGGCTGGGCGAAGTGTTTCCCGAGCATGGAATCTACGGCGAAGAGGGCACGCGGGAGCGCATGGACCAGGAGTATCGCTGGTACGTCGATCCTCTGGATGGAACGACGAATTTTGCGCATGGGTTTCCGCAGTTCTGCGTCTCGCTGGGGTTGGAGCAGCGCCGGACTGGTCTGAAGCCTGATGAGGATGGAACAATTCTGGCGGGGGTGATCTACGACCCGATGCGGGATGAGCTGTTCGAAGCGGAATTGGGGCGCGGAGCGACGGTGAACGGCAAGCCACTGCATGTGTCGAAGACGGCG
Organism: Occallatibacter sp.; assembly: GCF_049582745.1. Lineage (GTDB taxonomy): Bacteria > Acidobacteriota > Terriglobia > Terriglobales > Acidobacteriaceae > Telmatobacter. The sequence continues at coordinate 84,773 of NZ_JBAUUO010000051.1, read as the reverse complement.
CACCTGGCGGAGGCGCTGGTAGCGACCGGGTTTCCAAGCCGGAAGCGGCATCAGAGCCCGAACATTCACTTCTACCACGAGTTCACATTGCGTTCACACGGGGTGCGGCGCGCGGGGTCGGCGGCACTTGATCTGGCATATGTGGCGGCGGGTCGGCTGGAGGCTTTCTGGGAGTTCAACCTGAACCCCTGGGATACGGCAGCCGGTGTTCTGGTGGTGACCGAGGCAGGCGGACGCGTGTCGGACTTTGCCGGTGGCCCATTCCAGCTCGAAAGCCGCGAGGTGCTGGCATCAAATGGGCTGATTCACGACGAACTGGTGGGGATGTTCGTGGATCTGTTTGCGGGGCGAGGGCTCGCACCGATCCCGACGCCGGGGGAGTTTGCGGCGATGCGGGAACTGCGGGCCAAGGGGCTGGAGTAGAACAGAGATGCACGGCGGTTCGTGCTTTCCCACTCATGACGCGATAAAACTGCGTCATGAATGGGGCACCCAGGATGTTGCAGATCGAAGCTTATCTTTGGCCGGCGAAATGTGATTCCCGCATGGCAAAACGGTGGTGCTCTGGGCGGCAGTCAGGCCTTGGGGGCGTGTGCTACTATCAGCGTCGAGACTTCAACTCTGTCGGAGAAATCAAGAAATGGCTTATGTAATCGCAGAACCCTGTATCGGCACCAAGGACACCGCCTGTGTGGACGCCTGTCCAGTCGATTGCATCCACCCCAAGAAGGACGAGGCCGATCACGCTACGGCGGATCAGCTGTTTATCGATCCGGTCGAGTGCATCGATTGCGGCGCGTGCGTTCCGGCGTGCCCGGTTTCGGCCATCTTCGCGCAGGACGATGTGCCGGAGAAGTGGGCACACTTTACGCAGAAGAACGCCGAGCACTTCGGTCGGTAGCCTAGTCGTAGCGCAAATACATTTGCGCGAGATCAAAACGCGTCCGCTGCAGCGGGCGCGTTTGTGCGTTCGGGCAAGGTGAGGGACGATCGTGGCAGTGCTAACGTCAGAAGCCGTGGTGTTGCGCACCTGGCCGGTGCATGAAGCCGACCTGGTGGTGAGCTTTTTTACGCGCGACTACGGGAAGATGACCGGCGTGGCGAAGTCGGCGTTGAAGAGCCGCAAACGATTTGGCGGCGCGCTGGAACCGATGACGGTGGCGCGGGCTTGGTTTGCAGAGCGGCCGACGCAGGACCTGGTGCGGCTGGATCAACTGGAGATTCTGCGCTCGCCGCTTTCGCTTCCGGTGGATGCAACGCGGCTGACGGTGCTGAGCTTTTTTGCCGAGGTGCTGGAGCAGGCGCTGCCGGAGCACGACCCGCAGGAGACGGTGTTTCGGCTGATCGTATCGGTGCTGGAGCAGACGACGGTGGAGCAGCCGTGGATGCCGCTGACGTACTTCGCGCTGTGGATGACGCGGCTGATGGGATTGCTGCCGGATATTGCGCATTGCACGGCGTGCGGTGAGGCGCTGGTCGCGGGCGAAACGAGTTTCAATGCGTTTGCGGACGGGCTGTTTTGCCATGTGCACCGCGCGGCAAACGCGAGCGAGTTGTCGGCCGATTCGTGGCAATTGGCGCTGAAGATGCTGCGGGCGCCGGTGGGGTCGTTTGCGGGCGAGGCGTGGCCGCGAAGGCGTGGGCAGGATTTGCGGCGGTTTGCGATGCAATCGCTGGAGCGGCACATGGAACGGAAGCTGAAGTCGGGGGAGATGCTGGGGCGGTTGGTGGGATGAGCGCGATGGTTGGTGGTTTCCCACTCATGACGCAAAGTGCGCGTCATGCAAGGGGCACCCATGTTCGCGGTGAGGGATGGATCTTTCCCAAGTCTCAGAAGCGGGACATGGGATGACCGAGTTTGTGGTCGCGCGTAAATCGCGTGAAGCAGATCCTTCGCTCACCACCCCCGAACTGAAATACGTTCGGGGCCCCGTTCGCTCAGGATGACACTTCTGAGGAATTAACATGAAGCAGGTCCTTCGACTCCCGTTGGTCGCTCAGGATGACACCTTCGGAAGAAAGAGGGCCAGGATTGATCAGCCGACGAGGTCGGCGGAGAGTTTCTCCTTTCTGGCGTGTTCGCCGGGGTCGAGGATTTCGTTGATCTGGCCGTTGGCGTATTGCGCGCGGAGATTCTTCTTGTCGAATTTGCCGACGCTGGTTTTGGGGACTTCGGGGATGAAGGCCCAGCGCTCGGGGATCCACCACTTGGCGACACGGTTCGCGAGATGCGCGCGGAGGATCGCGATATCGAGGGGCACGCCGTCTTTGGGCACGACGCAGGCGAGAGGGCGCTCGTCCCAACGGTCATCGGGAACGCCGATAACGGCGGCTTCAAGAACGTCGGGGTGATCGATGAGGGCATTTTCAAGTTCGACGGACGAGATCCATTCGCCGCCGGATTTGATTACATCTTTTGAGCGGTCGGTGATGCGCAGGTAGCCTTGCTCGTTGAGAACACCCACATCGCCGGTGCGCAGCCAGCCATCGTGAAAGCGTTCTGGTGCGGGATTGCCGTAGTAGGCCGCGGTGATCCACGGACCGCGCACTTCAACTTCGCCGATCGATTCGTCATCCCAGGGCAGGACGGCGTCGCCATCGCAGAGGCGCATTTCGACGCCGGGGATGATGCGGCCGGTTTTGGTGGTCCAGTTGATTTCGTCGTCTTCAGTGCAATGACGCGGCGGGCGCGCGGAGGCTGCCACGGGGCTTGTTTCCGTCAAGCCCCAACCTTGGATGACGGGAACATTGAAATGCTCTCGGAAGCCTTCGGCGATGCTGCGTGGCAGGGCGGAGCCGCCCGAGAACAGAATTCTGAAAAGCGAGAGGTCGACCTTATTTGCGATTGCATGCTGCAGCATCCCGCCGAGGATGGTGGGGATGGCCGCCGAGACCGTGGGGCGGCAGGTGGTGATGAAACGGCAGAGCGGCTCGGGCTGAAGGAATGGGCCGGGCATGAGGAAATCGCTGCCGGCAAGCCAGCCCGCGTAGGGCATGCCCCAGGCATTGGCGTGGAACATGGGAACGATGCAGAGCGAGCGGTCGTTGATGCCGATGCCGATGCACCACGGTGCGCAGATGGTGAGCGCATGCAGGTAAATGGATCGATGGCTGTAGACCACGCCCTTGGGATCGCCGGTGGTGCCGGTGGTGTGGCACATGGCGGCGGCGGAGCGTTCGTCGAGATCGGGCCAGGTGAATTCCGGTTGCTCTGCAGCTAGAAGTTCTTCGTAGTGCAGCAGGTCATCGGGCAGGGAAGCGGCGTCGCCCACGATGACGATGTGCTCGACGGTAGTGAGTTTCTCGCGCACACGCGCGACTGCCGGATAGAGCGAAGCGTCGACGAGGATGATGCGGTCTGCGCCGTGATTGATGACGAATGCCAGCTGCTCTGGAAAGAGGCGGATGTTGAGTGTGTGCACGACCGCGCCCATCGAGGAAATGGCGTAGTAGGCTTCGAGGTGCTCCTGGTGGTTCCAGCAGAATGTTCCTACGCGATCGCCGGGCTTAATGCCGAGCCGCAGGAGCGCGTTGGCAAGGCGGCGCACACGGTCGCCTACCTGGCGGAAGGTGGAGCGGCGGGCGTGATCGCCCATCCAGGTGAGGACTTCGCTCTCAGCATGCACGCGGACACCATGCTCGAAGATGGCGCCGATGGTGAGTTGGAAATCGGACATGGTGGACGGCATGGGAAGCATGCGAAGGACCTCCAGGGAAGTGGCGCAATTCTAGACGAGCGCACGAGGCGCTTTCAAAACAAAACCGAGGGCAGGAATGCGCCGGCGGGCTCGTTGTAGAGGCCCATGGACATCAGGGTCATCGGTTCGACGACGCGGAGGCCGTTCGACAGACACCAGCGGAAGAGTTCAGCGTTGCGTGAGGGAACGAGGATGCCGGGGCCGCCGAAGGATTCGACGGAACAGATGAGAGCCTGAAGGTCGGCGTTGGATTCGGCGGTGGCATGGCCGAAGAAGGCGAGATGCGATGCGTAGGCGGTGATGCGGCCATCGCGTTCGACGACCAGTGATCCGCCTCGCTGAACAGCTTGAGCGAGTTCAGTGCCGCGGTCGAATCCGTGTACGCGATGAGAGAGCGCATTGCAGGCGGACAGGTCAGATGTGGTCGCGGGTCGCACTGTGCATCCGGGAACGCTGCGCTCTGGGGCGCGGCCCTGCATGACGGAGAGAGGCTCGCGGATGTCGAAGCCGAGTGAGGCGTAGAGCGAGAGCGAACGGTTGTGAAATGCTGCCTGCACAAGGCGAATTCCTGCGGGATCGTGCTCGCGGGATCGTTCGAGTACGGCCTGCATCAGCTTGCGGCCGACGCCATGGTTTTGCGTGTCGGGGTCGACGGTGATGGGGCCGACGCCGTGAATGATGGAGCGCTGGTCAAGGCAGTTGCTGCCGAGGATGCGGCCGTTGTTTTCAGCCACAATGCAATAGAGGCCGGGAGCGGAGAAGCACGAGGTGATAATGCCGACGGCGACCTCTGGGACTGGGACGTCGCTGGGGAAGTTGTGGGCAGCGTTGATCGCGGAAAAGGCGCGATAGCAAATATCCGCGCAGACTGGAACGTCTTGGGAAGTGGCGGGGCGAATGACGACGTCGGGCAGGGAAGTCGCGGGCATCGTGGCGTCCTTGAATGAAGTGGGAGGAAGTATAGCAGGGAGATAATGGCACGCGGGTCGAGCGAAGGCTTCAACAAGCCCGCCAGGAGGTGGACTCAACCGAAGATTTCGAAGACCTGACCGGACATCTCCCGCTCTGCCGGAAGAGAGAGCGGCCTGGCCTGCTGCGGCGGATCTGCAAACGGATCATCATCCTTCTCCGCCAGATTTGCTCTCTGACGCGAGGGGGCCATACCGATCGCCTGATTTTTTCCGGCTTTCTTGGCGCGATAGAGGCCTCGGTCGGCGTATTTCAGCACGTCATCGTAGCCAACGGCTCCTGCATCTTCCTCGATCCAGGGAAATGCCGCCCATCCGATGGAGCAGGTCTGATGCACCACTTCGTCACCGCCGACGGCAAAAGGTTTTAGACGCAGGGCATCGAGCACGCGCTCGGCGAGGATGGCTGCCTGGCGGCGATCGGTGAAGCGCGAAACAACCAGAAACTCCTCGCCCCCCCAGCGCACCAGGAGATCGGAGTTGCGAATTGCGGAACCAATGCGGCGCGAGGCCTCGATGAGCACGCGGTCGCCGGCATCGTGACCATGCTGGTCATTCACTTTTTTGAAGTTGTCAAGATCGATGACGTAGAAGATGAGATCGCGTTCCGAAACGTTCTCGTTTTCAGCATAGTTGCGCAGACATTGGGCGACATCGCCCTGGATGGAACTCATGAGGAAGCGCCGGTTGCGGATTCCCGTTAACGGGTCGGTGGTGGATGATTCCTGCAGCACTCGATTTGCCCGTTTCAGTTCCTGGTGCAGCAGCTTTTGCTTCATGAAGACCATGGCAGCCATGGCAAACATGGCCACGGCCGTGACGAGCACCCTGAAGTGCATGATCTGGAGAGGGACTCCAGGTTCGAGCACCGCCGCAAGGACGATGACGGGAAGCGACAGCACGGCAAGGATCGCCAGCCTTCCGATCCACGAACCGTGTCCTTCGCGATCAGCCGGGTCGCGGCTAAGGCGGAGGCCACGTCCCTGCATCGCAACGATCATGAAGAATGCGAAAGACCCGAGATAGGGGATGTCGTACCAACTGCCGTTGAAGTAGGTATTCAGTTCAATGGCGCGGTTCTCCAGCGAGAAGCAGATAGCGCCCAATAGCACGGCGCCAAGGTAGAAGGCGTAGAAGCGCTTCCATTCTCCTGTGCTCTGCCGGAGCAGGACGGACTGCACCACAAGCACGACGAGGATCTCGATAAGGTAGAGGCGGTCGTAGTTGGTGTTGTACAAGTCGACATTGGGCGAGATGTACTGCCAGCAGGTGACCAGGAAGACATAGAAGAAGACCCACCACAACATCAGCAGCAAAAAATCCAGCGTACCCAGCCGGGCACTGCGCTTCGACTGTTCAAGGTGGGGACGCAGCAGGAAGCCCGCAAGCATCATTACGCCGGGGAGAAAGAGAAGCACGTCGCCGGCAAAGAGCAGGGGGAGCGGCTTTCGCAGGACCAGGTCGTAGAGCATCCACCAGAGCTGGTCGATGAGCAGCATGAACCAGCCGACCGACTGCATGATCCAGAAGACCCGCAAGCGACCGCGGGCAGGAACGGCGTTTAGCGCGAAGGCAACGACGAGAGCGATCAAAACAAGAGCCAGCGCAATGTCGCTAGTCGCGGTGAGGGCAAGTCCGCGTGGAAGGAGTGCGGAAGCCGCAGCCTGTACCAGTGTCAGCGTGGCCGCCATGCCAATCCAGAATCTCGTGCTCGTGCTCAAGATGGACTTTCCCTTGGTCTTAATTCTAGGAAGCTTAGCGGCGGCAGAATAGGGGCGAAACGTGGTAGCGGCATGCGACTTTAGGAGCAGACTGGAACTGTCGATTTGGTTGGAATTACGGCGAGTGAATTGAAGGGTAAGCGGTTTGCGGGGTCTGGAGTTGAGGATACTTTCGAGAATGTGGCTATTCGCGGTGACTGGTAGAATCGGTCTAGTCCTTTTGAAAGAGATGATTGCATTGTGGCTTCGACTTCGGTAGCAACTTCACATCAAAAATCAGCGCTGACGTTTCAGGAATTGTTGTTTCGCCTGCAGGGGTTCTGGGCGGAGCGCGGGTGCGTTCTGCAGCAGCCGTATGACGTGGAAGTGGGCGCGGGCACCATGGCACCGGAGACGTTTTTGCGGGTGCTGGGGCCCAAGCCGTACCGGGTTGGCTATGCGCAACCCTCGCGGCGTCCGGCCGACGGGCGCTATGGCGAGAACCCCAACCGGCTGTTTAAGCACACCCAGTTTCAGCTGATTCTGAAGCCGCCGCCCGTAAATGTGCAGGAACTATATCTTCAATCGCTTGAGGCAATTGGAATCGATCTTCGAAAGCATGACATCAAGTTTGAAGAAGACAACTGGGAGTGGCCCGCGGGCGGTGCCTGGGGCGTGGGCTGGCAGGTAATGCTGGATGGGCTGGAGATTACGCAGTTCACTTACTTCCAGCAGTGCGGCGGGATGGATCTCGATCCGATCTGCGCGGAGCTGACGTATGGTCTCGAGCGCATTACGCAGTTCCTGCAGGATGCGGATTCGATCTACGACATCGTATGGGCGCGTGATCCGGAGACCGGCGCGGAGATGACGTATGGCGAAGTACGGCTCGCGGAGGAGCTGCAGTTTTCGGTTTACAACTTTGAAGAAGCCGAGGTGCCGAAGCTGTGGGAGCACTTCAGGCTGTACGAGGCCGAGGCGCACGATCTGCTGAAGCGGGCAAATGAGTTGATGGCAAGCGAGACGGCGACGGTTGCGGAGAAGAAGCGATTTCCGCTGCTGCCGACGTACGAGCTGGCGCTGAAGTGTTCGAACCTGTTCAACATTCTGGATGCGCGTGGAGCGATCAGTGTGACGGAGCGGGTGGGGGTGATTGGCAGGATTCGGAATCTGGCGGTGGGTGTGGCGAAGGCGTATGCGGTGCAGCAGACGGCTGGCTCTTAGCTTTCAGCTCTCAACTGTCAGCTTTCAGACGACAGTGAAGGCCGCCAGCCAGATTGCGAAGAGAGCTCAGCAATAGCCGCTGAATTGAGAAAGAAGCTGAGAGCTGACAGCTGATCGCTTAAGGAAAGAATCGATTTCATGTCTGACTTTTTAATTGAGATTGGGTTGGAGGAAGTTCCGGCCCGGATGATTGCGGGAGCCGAGGCGGAGCTGGGTCGGCGCGTGCACGATCTGCTGTCGCGTGAGCGGCTGCTCGAAGACGGCGCAAGCGTAAAGACCTACTCGACGCCGCGGCGGCTGGCCGTTCTGATTGAGGGTGTGCGTGCGGCGCAGGCCGATGTGGAAGAAAAGCTGACCGGGCCTTCGTGGAGCGTGGCGTTCAAGGATGGCGCTCCTACAAAGGCAGCGGAAGCATTTGCGAAGAAGGCCGGGATTGCCGTGGATGCACTTGAAAAAGTGACGACGGCGAAGGGCGAGTACGTGGGCGCGACGGTAAAGCGCGCGGGTAAGGCTGCAGCGGAAATCCTGGTTGCCGATTTGCCGAAGGAAGTGCTCGCGATTTATTGGGCAAAGAATATGTACTGGCGCGCGGGCAAGCCGGAACGGTTTGTACGGCCGGTGCGGTGGGTTGTAGCGAAGCTCGATTCTGCGACTGTGCCGCTGGAGATTGCGGGAATCAAGGCCGGGAATGCCAGCCGAGGGCATCGGATTCTGCATGGAGATTCGCCGGTGGAGATAGGGGCAGCAAAGGAGTATGCCGAGGCGTTGCGTGGTGCGAGTGTCGTGGTCGATGTGGCCGAGAGACGGCAGGCGATTCGCAAGGCGTTGGACAAGGTGACGCGGACGGTTGTCGGAGCGCGTTGGCGCGAGGACGAGGGGCTGGTAGAAACGGTGACACACCTGACGGAATGGCCGTCGGTGATTCTCGGCGACTTTGAGGCGGAGTATCTTGCGTTGCCCGAAGAAGTGCTGGTGACGGTGATGCGCGATCACCAGAAGTACTTTGCGGTTGAAGATGCGCAGGGCAAGCTCGCTGCGCATTTTCTGGCGGTGCTGAATACGAGGGCCGATGACGAGGGAAATGCGATCATCCGGCACGGGAATGCGCGCGTGCTGCGGGCGCGGTTCAAGGATGCGCGGTTCTTCTGGGATTTCGATCAGAAGGCGCCGTTGGCGGCGCGCGTTGAGAGCTTGAAGAATGTCACGTTCCAGAAAGCGCTGGGTACGTATCACTGGAAGACCGAAGAGAACCTGGAGTCGGCGAGTTGGTTGTCAGAGGTTGCCGCGAAGGCCGGCGCCAAGCACGATAACGCCGCGCTGATGGAAGCGGTTCGGCTGGCGAAGGCGGACCTTACGACTGAACTGGTGAAGGAGTTCACCGAGTTGCAGGGAATTATCGGCGGGCTGTACGCGCGATCGCAGGGATTGGGTGAACGCGTGGCGCTGGCGATCTACGAGCAGTACACGCCCGCATCGACCGAGGATGACATTCCAGTTTCCGTGGAAGGGCAGTTGCTCGGTCTCGCCGATCGCATCCAGACGATCGCGTCGATGTTCGGCATTGGAATGCAGCCGACGGGGTCGAAAGATCCGTTTGCGCTGCGGCGTGCGGCGAATGCAATTGTGAAGATACTGGCCGAGTCGGACCTGCCACTGAAGCTCGGCGAGGTTGCGCACTCCGCGTTGACCGACGATGTGAACGAGCGCGAGGTGCTGGCGTTTCTGCGCGAGCGGCTGCACTTTTATCTCAAAGACGTGCGTGGGTTTGCGTATGACGTGGTGAACGCCGTGCTGGGGGCGGATGGCGATGATGTGCGCGATGCGATGGCGCGGGCAGAGGCGTTGACGACGGCGCGGGCGTCGGCGGACTTCGAAGCGGTTTCGGCAGCTTTCAAACGGATCAATAATATTTTGCGGCAGGCGGCGGAGAAGGGGTTCGCCGTGGGATCGTCGGATGGCGTGGCGTTGTCGGCAGAGGCCGCGAAACTGCACGACGCGGCGAAGGCGCTGGCTCCGGAAGTTGCGAAGCTGCGACAGGAGCGCGCGTACGGCGAAGCGCTGGCAAAGATCGCGACGCTGCGGCCGGTGGTGGATGCATTCTTCGACAAGGTGATGGTGCTCGATCCGGATGCGGCGGTGCGCGGTGCGCATCTCGGGCTCATTGATGGCGTTCTGCGCGGGTTTTCGGGGATCGCGGACTTCAGCGAGATTGTAACGAGTTGAGCGAAGGAAGTTCCCGCTTATGCGACTGGCGGAATAGCGGGTGCTGTCGGCTGCTGACTTCTGCGAAGATGCAGGCCATCTCTAACGCGTAGAACTCCGATCAGGAGTCCCGGCATGGTTTTCAATGCCGTCCATGCCGTGACGCAAAGGAGACCAATCAACTTGCGGCGTCCGTGGAAGACGCGCCACCTCATGACGACGTGCTCGAAGATGATGCGCCAGCGAGGGAAATCCTTCAACCTGAGGTAAGCACGTGAGCGTTCTGCTGTGACTCCAAAATCACGAGGATTGATCAGGTGCATCTCGGCCGAGAGGTTGTACAGCCGCGTACCCGGATACGGATAGAAGATGGACGGGTCGATCTCCTCCGGTTCGCAAGCGCGGGCCACCTCGCTGGTTTCGACGGCATCCCTGGGGGTTTCAGTGGGTACGCCAACCAGCATGAACAGGCCTATTTCGATTCCAGTCTGGCGGGCGCACTGGCAGAATCGGATCAGATCTGCGTTGGTATAGGGTGGCCGGTTCAGGATATCCCTCCGAATGCGTGGAGAGCCGGATTCGAGTCCAACGTTGAGTGTCACAATGTTGGCGCGCCGAAAGGCCGCCAGCATCGCATGCAGGCGATTTTCATTTTGCACCAATTGTGTGGTGACGGCGAAGTTGGCGCGAAACGCGATCGGCCGCTCGCGCGTTGCATTGAAGGCGGCCAGGTGATCGCACAACTGAAGCGCCCAGGGAATGGATGCACTGATGGTTTCTATCTCCAGGTAGATGGACTGCTGGTCAGGGAAGCGCCGGAGAATCATCTCAATTTCCGCAAGGATGTTCTCTGGTGAACGAAACCGCACGTAACGGCCGACCTGCATACCGCGAAGAACGTGGTTGGAGCAGTAGGTGCAGGAATAAGGACAGCCGCGGCCGACGACCACACGCGCGTTCCTGGCTCCCGGATCGACCCAGCGTTCCCAGTGCGCATATTCGATGAGTGGAAGCTCGTCCAGATCAGTTCGGAACGCTGCGGGGGGAGTGCGATCCACATCGGTGAGCCCTGGGATTTTGATCCAAGTCCCTGGAATGCCTGAGGGCTGGACGCCGCGGGCGAGAGAGTTGGCCCAGGCCACGGCGACGTCTTCGCCTTCACCGACGCATACTGCGTCGATGTCCGGATGGGCGATGCACTCATCTGCGCGAACGGTGGCATGGACGCCGCCGAGCAGGATGGGAATCGACGGCTTCAGAGACTTGATTTCTTTACAGAGGCGAGCGATGAGATGGAACTGCGTGCTGACGCAACTGGCGGTGGCCATCTCGCAGCCGAAGTCTTCGACGATTTCGCGGGCAACGCGCGTTAGTGGCGTGTCGGGAGTGACAACCCAGCACCGGACCGTATGTCCGGCGTGTTCGAGACAAGCCGTGATGAGGCTGAATCCATACGGGATCTTGTCCCAGCCATCAAGCGGGCGCTCGATGGTGCTGTAGTACTCGACTGAAAAGAGACATGCGACGCGGGCCACAGACCGCCTCGATTCCGCTCGAAGTTTGGAGCGAAAAGGATTTGTTGGAAGTATAGCTCCGCGCCATTCGTACACGATTACCCTTCGGTACCCGCAAAATAGAGCGTTAGTAACTACTGCGAAGTCGTCGCCATTCCGAATCAGGCCTTGGATATCGGAAACCGCAGAATGTTGATGCTAGCCTGGAGGCGGGATGCGAACGGTGTTGGCGCGGCAGGAGCGGATGGGGCCGCAGGCGATGGGGTGGAGGGCTTTGTCGAGGCAGACCTCGACGGCGGTGAGGAAGTTGTGGCCACAGCTCACGGCGATGCTGTCGCGGGAAAGCGATGGATTGGCGCGGGTGAAGAGCGAGACGATTTCGTCCGGCGGCATCGAAGTCTGCGACGAGAGTCCTGCGAGTGTGGGCGGGATGGTGATGGATTGGTAGGCGGTGCGCGCGGTGTTGAAGAAGTCATTTGCATTGAGACCGGAGCAGGTGCCGTGGGTGCTCCATTCATGTTCGAGCAGTCCCTGATCGGGATAAATGTCTTTGAAGGCCGAGGGATCGCTGGGGCCGGCGGCGTTGGAGCACTTTTCAGGGTAGGTGCCGTTGTTGTTCTGCGGCCAGAGGCCGTGCAGGACGAAGGTGGAGTGCGATGCGCACTCGGGGGCGTTGGGGTGCGAGTAGCAAAACTCCGGCGACCAGGAGAGGTTGAGGAGGTAGTAATCGAAGCCGGAGCCGGTTGCAACCCGTGGGTGCGCGCGATCGGATGTGGCGGAAGGGGTCCGAGCGGCGGAGTCCGCATTGGGGTTGGACTTGCAGGCGCTGAGCAAGACAAGAATCGCGAGACTGATCGCGGGGAACGCGAGCTTCATGCAGCGCAGGATAGCAGGTGGCGGGGAGCGGTTCATATGCTTTGATTCGCGGCGCGGAAAAGCAGGTCCTTCGCTACGCTTACCCCACAGACGACGATGTCGTCTGCGGGGCCCCAAGCTGCTTTGCAGGATGACACCTCAAACATCAACGGAGCTAAAAATTAGCGAAGCTGCATTTGGAAACTAACGAAGCCGCATTTGACTCAGCGGAGGACGGCGTGCGGCGTTTGCACGGCTGAGAGTTCCTTGAAGATCGCGTCCGGCAGCTTCAACCCTGCGGCGGCGATGTTCTCTTCTACGTGTGCGACCGACGACGTGCCGGGAATGGGCAGAGTGATGCGGGAGCGTCGGAGCAGCCATGCAAGCGCGACCTGCAACGGCGATGCTTGCAGCGTAGTTGCGGCTTTGCTCAGGATGTCGTGCGCCTGACGATTTTGTCCCAGAGGCGCCCAGGGGATGAAGGCGATGCCGTTCTTTTCGCAGTGGTCGAGCAGGTAATCCCATTCGCGGTCGGCGAAGCTGTAACGATTTTGAACCGAGACGATGGGGACGATCTTGCGGGCGCGCTCGAGGTGTTCGAGGGTTACGTTGGAGAGAGCGACGTGCTGGATCTTGCCGGCTTCGCGGAGGCGTGCGAGGGTCTCCATCGACGCGTCGAAGGAGACGGCAGGATCGGGGACGTGAAGCTGGTAAACAGAGATACGGTCGAGGCGAAGACGTTTGAGGCTGCCTTCCACGGCCTGTTGAAGGTGCTTCGGGCTGGCGTTGTGGATCCACTGGCCGGGGCCGACGCGCTCCCATCCGCCCTTGGTTGCGACAACCAGTCCGCTGGGATAGGGCGCAAGGGCTTCGGCGATCAATTCTTCAGAAACGTTAGGGCCATAGGAGTCGGCGGTGTCGATAAAGTTGACTCCAAGTTCAACGGCACGGCGCAGCGTGGCGATTGCGGCGGCATGGTCGACGGGCGGCCCCCACACGCCCTTGCCGGTGATACGCATGGCGCCGTAGCCGAGGCGGTTGACGGTGAGGTCGCTAAGTGCGATGGTTCCGGCGGCAGCGGCAGAGACGGCTTGAGAAGCTGTAGGCATGAATGAAAACTCCTTCGCCCTTATAGGATGTGCGCTTCTGCCCGGCGGTCGCAAGGGGTGAAAGCATATCTGGGATGAATCGACGGGGGGCGGGCCACGTCTACAATCAATATAGAGATGGCAGACACACTTTATTTGAGTTTGTGGTATCCGAATCTGCGGCTCGCGGCGCTGAAGGAGAAGCTGACGGCCGTACTGGGAGCATTCGCGAAGCACGGCGGCGAGGCACGGGTGTATTCGGCGACAGTGTGGCCGGTAAGGTGGAGCGAGGCCCCGGTATTTCAGAAGGTTTACGGCCGCGGAGAGCGGGGCCTGGAGCCGCATCAGGCTGTCGAAGATGCCCTTGAGCTGTTGCATGAGGACTGCGCCTATGAGTTTCAGATTGGGTGGAGTTTGTGGGAGCCGGAGATTGGGCAAGGAACAGAAGCGGGTCCTTCGGCTTCGCGCTCCGCTCAGGATGACAGCACGATTCTAGAAACGCGCTGGGCGAGGGAGCAGCGGATGGTGCGCGTGACGGGGTATGGGCCACTTTTCGATGAGGGCACATACGAGCAGGATGGTCACATCCGCGTAGACTTCGGCAGCGACGCCGCGTTTCTGGATGAAGAAATTGAGTTGGACTCCGTTGTGGCGCGGCACGTGGAAGAGAATGTCCGCCAGCTTATCGAGTTGACCACGGCGGTGGAGAAAGACTCCGGCGCGACGGCACGGCTGCTGTGGAGCGAGCTTGGAGAAAGCCTGGCGCAGCGGCTGGCGGCTCGGCTGGGAATGGCGAACTGAGGGGAACGGTGCGCTTCACGATTGAGCGGCTGCGAACGTTGGTGCTGGTGGCCGGGGTGCTGCTGGTGATCGCACTTGGCCTGTTTCTGGGCGCGGCCAAATTCCGAAACCGCTTTATACGCAAGGATCTTCCGCAAAAGCTAGGACTGAATATCCAGGAAGAGGCGAATGGATTTGTCTATACGCATGAGGTGCGGGGACACATCCTCTACAGGATTCGTGCTTCGAAGCAGATTCAGTTGAAACGGGAGGGCAAGGTATTTCTGCAACTGCACGATGTGAATATCGAACTTTTTGCCGAAGATGGAAGCAGAGTGGATCGGATTGCGGGTGATGAGTTCGAGTATGACCCGAACAGCGGAATTGCAAAGGCCGTGGGTCCGGTGGAGATCACGCTAATGAAGCCTACTGTGGCTCCCGCGATTGCTCCCAAGGCTGCGGCAAACCATTCTCTGACCTCGAAGCAAAAGAACAGTCCGCTGGCATCGGCGGCACACTCGGTTGCAAGCGGCGAAATTAAGGTAAAGACCAGCGGACTGATCTTCGACCGCAATACCGCGCAGGCTTCGACCGTGGAGAGAGTGGAATTCACCGTAACGGAAGGCGGCGGCAGCGCCATGGGTGCGAATTACGATGCGCACGACGGGCTGCTGGTACTCGATCACGCTGTGCGGTTGCAGATTCAGCGCGGCTCCGCTCCGGTGAGTATGTCGGCGCAGCATGCAGTCTTCGAACGAAACGACCAGGTGTGCGATTTGGAAGGCGCGTCGGTGCGATATCGGAGTGATGTGTCGACCGCCGAGGATGCCAAAATCTACTTCAGGGATGATGGTTCGGCAGAGCATCTTGTCGCGGAGAAGGGATTCCAGCTTGAGACGGCGGCGGGGGGCCGGCTGGCAGCGCCAACGGGAACGCTCAATTTTGACGAACACAACCAGCCGCTGCACGGGCACCTGCAAGGCGGCGTCACGATAGACTCCGACAGCAAAGGCCGGAAGATTCACGGAACTTCGCCAACGATGGATCTGGCTTTCGCCTCGCAGGGAGTGCTGCGCGGCGTGCACCTTGAGCGCGGGGTCGAGATCGTAAGCGATGACGAGATGGCGTCTGCGCGTGGCCTCTTGCATACGCACCGGGTATGGAAGTCGCCGGTGGCGGATATGGCATTCAGGAATGCAGGCAAGGGCAAGGTTGAACCGGCAACGATCCACGGAATCGAAGGCGTCACAGTGGCGGCGACGAGCCAACTCGGAAATTTGCCGGCGGCTCCCGAGAAACTGACGGCGGATGATGTCACCGGGGAGTTCGGCGCCAACGGAGCGCTGACAAAACTGATTGGGCACGGGAACACGTCGATTACTGAGACAACCGCGACCGGAGCTAAGGAGACGATGAGCGGCGACGATCTAGAAGCTCATCTGGCGGCGGCCGGGAACACAAAGCAGCGCAGCCGCGGCGCCGCGGGCGGGGAGATGCAGATTGAAACTGCAACCATGGATGGCAATGTTGTGTTGACGGAGCAGCCCCCCGCGAAAGCTGGAGTGGAACAGGCGGTGATGCGGGCAACTGCGGGACACGCCGACTACGACAGTGCGGGCCAATGGCTGCACCTGACCGACGGTCCGGGTGTGACGGATGGAGGGCTGGAGCTGAGTTCGGAAAAGCTGAACGTGTCGCAGGAATCCGGCGATGCCGTGGCGCAAGGCAATGTCAAGGCAACATGGGCCGGCGAAGCTCCCGGGACCAGGCGGGACAAGGGCGGCACGGGGAGTTTGAATGCGAACTTCGGCGCGCAGGGTCCGACACACGTTGTCGCAGCGAGGGCGGAACTGAAGCATTCTACGGGCGCTGCGACTTTCAGGGGCAATGTACGGTTGTGGCAGCAGGGCAATTCCGTGACTGCTCCGGTGATCGAGCTCGATCGGACTAAGCAGACGCTGGTGGCGGAGACGACCAGCGCGAGGAGCCCGGTTCAGGTGGTCATGGTCAGCACGACAGCCGCGGTTCCGGGCGCTGGGGATTCGCAAAGGCAAAAAGAGCCATCGGTGATTAGCGTGCGCGGGGGCGATCTCAAATATTCGAGCGCGGAGCGCAAGGCGGTGATGCGGGCCGGCGTGACGGGAAGAGTGATATCGAGCACCACGGAAGCAACCACGTATTCGAACGAGTTGGAACTCACTCTACTGCCGCCGGGGAATCATGCGGGCAAGGACGGCGCCGCGGCGCAGGTTGACCGGATGACTTCGACCGGACGCGTGGAGATTTCGTCCGGTGGCCGTCGCGGAACGGGCGAACAGCTCGTCTATACAGGCGACACAGGCAACTACGTGCTGACCGGAACCGCCGCCGCGCCGCCGAAATTGACGGATCCGGCGCACGGGACAGTGACCGGGCAGGCTTTGATTTTCAATAGTCGCGATGATAGCGTCAGTATCGAAGGCGAAGGACGCAAGACGACGACGATAACGACGGCGCCGAAGTAGTTGTGGCGTTTTTGAAAACGCTCGAGAGCTAGATGGAAACATTGATCGCTGAGGGAATCGGAAAGAGCTACAAGGGCCGCCAGGTGGTGCGCGGAGTGAACCTGAGGATCTCACGCGGCGAGGTCGTGGGGCTGCTGGGGCCGAACGGCGCGGGCAAGACGACGAGTTTTTATATGATCGTCGGCCTGGTGGCGCCCGAGACGGGGCGCATCCTGGTGGACGACAACGATATTACGCGGCTGCCGATGTACCTGCGGGCGCGCAACTATGGCATCAGCTACCTGCCCCAGGAGCCGTCGGTCTTCCGTAAGCTTACGGTGGAGGAAAACATTCTGGCAGTGCTCGAGGCGCAGGCGCTTGAAACGCGGGAACGCAAGTCGCGGACCGAGCGCCTGATTGCCCAGTTGAACCTCGGGCATATTCGCGGCACGAAGGGGTACGCGTTGTCGGGCGGGGAGCGGCGGCGGGTCGAGATTGCCCGATCGCTGTGCATTCAACCGAGTTTCATTTTGCTCGACGAGCCCTTCAGTGGGATCGACCCCATTGCGGTGCTGGAACTGCAGAAGATCATCTTCGACCTCAAGGCGGCCGGGATCGGCATCCTGATTACCGACCACAACGTCCGGGAGACATTGAGCGTGACCGACCGCGCCTATATCATTGCGGAAGGGCGGATCTTCCGCGCCGGGACGCCGCATGAGCTGGGTAACGACGTCGAAGTTCGCCGCATCTACCTGGGTGAGGGATTCTCATTGAATTAACAGGATTTCCGTGGCTGCTTCATCGTTTTGCCGAGGCTGAAAGCTCACTGCGGGGCATGAATCAAGGGGTGGCGTGCATCGTGCCCGCTACCCGATTACACTTAGAGCCAGTCCTATTGGGAATCGAGTCCCTTGTATGGCGCTGTTACAACCTAGATTGAACCTGAAGGTGTCGCAACGCCAGGTCCTCACGCCGGGCCTGATGCAGATGGTGAGCGTTCTTGCGCTCAACAAGCTCGAACTGAAGGAAATGATCGATGCCGAAATGGTGGAAAACCCCGTCCTGGAAGAGATCGACGAGACGGTTCCGATGCTGGACGACGTGGCCAGCAAGCAAGAACACGATCTGCAGCCCCCGGAGCGGCTGGATGTAGGGACGACGGAGGCAGCGACAGAACCCAAGGACCCGTTCAACGAGATCGATTTCGGTTCGTATTTTCAGGATTATCTCGATCCTGGGTACCGGACCCAGCCGGAGTATGAAGACAGCGACAAGCCCTCGTTCGAGAACTTCCTTTCGCAGCCGACCACCCTGTCGGATCACCTGGCATGGCAATTGGGAGCATTGACGCTCGAGCCGGCACTGGCGATCGCAGCCGACTTTATCATCGGGAACCTGGACGAAGACGGTTATCTCACCTTCGGCCACGAGGACTTGATTGACGCGTTTGCGCAATTTCCTGAAAACGAGGGAAAGAACCGGGAAGCGCTGTCCGAATTGGTCAAGCGCGGCATCGACCTGGTGCAGCATCTCGATCCGGCTGGGGTGGCATCGTCGGATTTGCGCGAATGCCTTCTGACCCAGATTGCAGCCCAGCAAGCGGAACTGGGCAAGGTCGATGCGCATCAGGGTGAAAATGGGCTGGAAGATGGTCACCGGGGCTTCAAAGTGGAGGCCGAGGCGAAGCTCGGCGAGCGACGCCGCTCGATGGAAGTGGCCTCGCAGATTGTGCAGAACCATCTGCAGCTTCTGCAGAAGCGCGATGTCAAAGACCTGGCGAGATCGCTGCACGTAACACCGGAAGAAGCGCATGCGGGCGTGGAGTTCATCCGCACGCTGGAACCGCGACCCGGACGGCTCTACAACCGCGAGCAGACGCGCCTGATCGAGCCGGACGTTGTGTTTACCAAGCGCGGGGGCGAGTGGGTGGTCTCGATGAACGAAGAGGACCTGCCCAGCCTGCGTTTGAGCGCGCGCTACCGGCGCATGCTGGTGGCCGAAGGCACGGAGAAGGAAGTCAAGGAGTACGTGAAAGAGCGGTTCCGCTCGGCGATGCAGTTGATGCGCAATATTGCGCAGCGAAAGAGCACGATTTTGCGCACGTGCGAAGTGATTGTTCGGCGGCAGCAGGATTTCCTCGACCAGGGCATCGAGGCGTTGCGGCCCATGATGATCAAGGAAGTGGCGGAAGAGATTGGCGTTCATCCTTCAACGGTGAGCCGGGCCGTGGCCAACAAGTATGCGCATACCCCGCAAGGCGTAATCGAACTGCGCTTCTTCTTCTCGGAAGGATCGAACGGGCCGGAAGGGGCCGATACTCCTCTGCTGCTGCTGAAGCGCAAGGTCCGCAAGCTCATTGACGATGAAGATCCCCGCCACCCGATGACCGACGACCTACTCGCCGCCCAACTGCAGGCGCAGGGCATCCAGCTGACCCGGCGCACCGTGGCAAAGTACCGCGAAGACATGAATATCCCTTCCACGCACCAGCGAAGGCAACGGGACGCCTAAGCCTAAATGGGAGTTGCGGTTGCATTCGCCTTCCCTCCGGTCGTATTCTCAAATCACTGCGTCCATCGCACTTCCCGCTCGCTTTCATGGTGGTTTCTGTTTCGACTCAAAGAACGCATTGAGGTCGACCTGTGCCTGTTTTGAAGACAAGCTTCTCGGAAGGCGATCTCATTGCCGGCAACTACCGGGTGCTTTCAATTGCCGGCTCGGGTGGCATGGGGGTGGTGTATCGCGCCCGCGATCAGCGCCTGGACCGCACGGTTGCCCTGAAGTTTTTGCCGCCGGAGTTGAATACAAGCGAGCGCGAGAAGGAGCGGTTCCTGCGCGAGGCGCGCACGGCGTCGTCGCTCGACCATCCCAATATCGGCGTGATCCACGGAATAGAGGAGACCGAAGACGGCTTCACGTTTATCGTGATGGCCTTCTACGAGGGGTCGTCGCTGGCTCAGCGGATTCAGAAGGGATCGCTCAAGGTGCGCGAAGCTGTCGGGATCGCCCGGCAGATGGCGCAGGGACTGGGCGAGGCCCACGCTCACGGCATCATTCATCGCGACGTGAAGCCCTCGAACGTGATGTTGACGGCGTCCGGGCTGGTGAAGATCGTGGATTTCGGCCTGGCGCGCGCCATGACCGAGCAGACGGCTTCGCAGACCGGTGTGACAACTTCAATGTGTGGGAAGATCTTCGTGTCGCCAGCGAGTGGCTCAACGATACTGCCGACGCCTCCGCGGCAGTGAAGAAGGAAGAGCCTCTGCTGCTTGACTACGTCCAGGCGCATCCACGGATGCAGGTGCCATTGCGACTTTAGCAGACGTGACCTCCCGCGTTGGATCGCGTGACCAGGCGCAACAATACATCCGCACGGCGATTGCCCTCTCCCCGGACGATCCTTACGTGATCGAGTCTGCTGCCGCGGCGTGGGAGAACCTGGGGATCGTCGTCAGAGTGTCATTTTTCTCAATCGGGCGTTCGCCAAAGGGTTAACCTTGGAACTTGCGTCGCAGGATCCAGAAACGCAGATGCTCCTCAAAGATCCCTCCCTCCGCTCACCAAAGAAGTGAAAGAACAACAAACCCAATCCAAGGAGAACGCAAATGCCGAACGACAACGTTCCCGCCGAGATTACCGTCAGCAGCACCTACTTTCCCTCTCAGAACCCGACCACAGCTACAAAGAGTCATGGCGTGAAATTCATTCCACCCACCGACGGCTGCACAATCTGTGCGGACAAGGATATTGGAGGGAAGAAAAGACACGACATCAACAAGCCAACAACTTTCTCGCTGGAAACATTCACGGTGGGCGACACGATTACCTATGATCTGTTTGCCTATGGCACCCCCTGCACGCAGGGCAAGCGCAAAGATAGCATCGGGAACTCAATTATTGTCGGCAGCGGAATGCCAAAATAATCGCCGAGGTTTTCTTGCCCATTTGGCCCCTACATCGCTATGTAGAACATTCTGTGATTTAGGAAGGCCAGATCAAATCCATAAGAAAGGAAGATTGCCAGATAGCGATTGCGGTGGTTTTTGTTGGCTGCTATGTTGGTGCCCCATAGGATCACCGTTACATGGGGAAACTGAAGTTCTAACCGAATTCCAATGCGACGTGATTGACCCAACCCGCCCCGATTTCCCCGGTCGGGGCTACTTCCCGGTATAGCGAATATCCAGGAGTGTCCAATCGTCCTGGGCTTCGCTGGAAGCCTGGTAGCGGGTGAGATGTTCGATCAATGCGTCGAGACTGGGCAGGTACGCAAGGCCCGCAAGGCCCTCAATGCCGATCTGCTGGCCTTTTTTGTCTTCGATCTCGGTGATGCCATCAGTGGTCAGCAGGATGCGGTCTCCGGGTTGCAGGGTGAACTGCGCCAATTCGTAGGTGGCCTCGGCGATGATCCCCACGATCAGGTTTCCCTCCTCCAGGTAGCGGGTTCCCGTCGGGGTGATCAGGAGCGGCGGGATGTGACCGCAGTTCATGAACTCGACGCAACCATTGGGGAACAATTTCAGCACGATCATGGTGGCATACTTGCCCACCTGCCGCGTGCACAGGAAGCGATTCACGAGGTCGGCAATCTCGGGCAGGGACTGGCCTGTGAGCATCAGCGCATGAATAATGCCCTGCAGTGTAGCGGCGACAATCGATGCCGGGACGCCCTTTCCGGACACATCGGCGATGACGACGCACAGGCTGTCGTGCAGTGCGATGGCGTCGTAGAAATCTCCGCCAATCGCATGGCAGGGAAGGCTGCGAGCGTGGAGTTCGGCGTAGTCGATGCGCGGCATCTTCATCGACATCAGCCCCGAGTGGATAGAGGCGGCAACAGCCAGCTCATCCGCGGCCTGACGGGCCTTGAGTTCCGTCTTCGCCAGCAGCGCATTGTGGAGAAGCGTGGAGGCCTCGTTGGCGAGCGTGTCGAGCACCTGGTGATCGATCTCGCTGAGGCTGCCGGCGCCAATCTGGCTGTCGAGGTAGAGCATGCCCAGCAGCCGATTGGGCTCTGCGGGCGAGATGTGTTTGCGCAGCGGGATGCAGTAGATGCTGCGAATGGAGTTGGCCAAGACGCTTGCCCAGCCTGAAGCGCTGTCGTCCGCCAGCGTATCGCTGAGAAAGAACTTCGAGTCGCTCTCGATGGCCTTCTGCATTGCCCGGCGCGAGACCGAGGGATCTTCTTCGACGGTGCTTCCATCGGAACGGAGACCAAGGGCGAGGCGCATCTCTTCGCCTTCGAGCAGGTACACGAAGCCTCGCTCGACCCCGGTGAGCTGAAGGGAAAGTTGCAGCAGTGCGTGAAAAACATCGGTGATCGCGCCACCCGCATTGAGCTGGCGCGCCGCATTCAACAGAAAGTTGAGCTTTTCAATTTCGCGAGCGGGTTGAGGAATGTTCCTGTCGGTGGGTGCGAAGACAGAGAGAGCGGAAAGCAGATCGGTGGCAAGGCTCGAACCGCTGTCTGCGATGCCTGCGGCCTGCAGGAACCGAAACGTGGCGGCATTGAGGGAACCGAATTGAAGGCTGTCGCCGGACTTGAGTGGCGAACGCTCGACGCGCTGACCGTTCAGAAATGTGCCGTGGGAGCTATTCTGGTCGACCAGCTCAAAATGGCCATTCTGCCTGGTGATCACCGCATGACGGCGCGAAACATATGCCTCCTTGAGCACGAGGTCCTGATCCGGCGAACGGCCGATGCTGGTGCACTCGGATGCGAGCGTAAAGAAGTGGTCGCCATCCATATCGGCGTACTTCAAAGTTGGCAATGAGGTTGCTGGGGCCATCGAGCACATTCTATTCTGCTCGTACTGCAAATCGCGAAGCCATTTTTTGCGTGTGCTCAACTGGCCGCGCAATCTTCCAGCCCAGTACAGCGGCAAATTGATGTCAAGCCCGGTCTGGCTCGCCCTTTCCCGTTGGCATCCGCCGGTCGAGCAGTCCAGCGCCGGGGCCTCGCCGACGGGGCACCTGGGATCGTAGAATCCTTAAACGGGCGGATTGCGAGCGTTTTCGCGCTGCGGCGAGATGCTATACAATCCGAGTCTCTCCGGAAGCATTGCTAGCCCGGAGGGGGAAGAGCGGAGGCTGACCATGGAAGTGGAGTTCACCGCAAGGCAAGTTAGCGTTCCCAAGTCCGTGCGTTCTCAAGCCGAAGAAGGGTTGGAACGAGTGGGCCGAATCCTGGGCAGGACCGCGCGCGCCAGCATCACGTTTCGTGCGCAGCGGCATCTGCAGATTGCCGAATTGACCATCAAGGCAAGAGTTCAAACCATTGAGGCGGCCGGCAAAGCCGACACGCTTGAGGCGGCACTGCGCATCGCCATCCAGCATGCCGAGAACCAGGCATTGCGGTATCGCGATCGCCAGTTTGAGCGCAAGCGCCTGCCCAAGCTGGACAAGGTGCTGACCGCTCCGCCTGTGACGCATCCGAAGCGCGGCGCGCAGCCTGAGAGGCTGGCCGAAAACGGCAAGCTGACTCGCGCGAAGGTAAGGACGGCCATCGCCGTGCACTCATTCCCGGTCAGCTCCACCTTGGTGGAGCCGCATATTCTCTCCAGCGGCGAGGCCATTGCGGTGAAGCCAATGAGTATCGAGGAAGCGGTGAAAGATGCCGAATTTCGCGACCGCGATTTGCTGATCTTTCGCAATCGCGTCGGCGAGTTGTACGTGCTGCATCGCCGCCGTGACGGACAGATGGAGTTGGTCGAAGTTCCCTGACCACGGTTGTGTAACCTTCGTGTAACAAGCCGGAAGACGACGGATTTCTGTGAGCGTCAAACGGTGTAGGATGAGCGCATGGTTCCTCCTCAGCCGGCTTCTGGTGCGCGTCGTCGCTCTACGGAACAGGGAAGAGCAGCGAAAACCTCGAAGAAGGAATTGGTCATTCTCACCGGGATCTCCGGTGCGGGCAAGGCCTCAGCGCTCAAAACCTTTGAGGACCTTGGCTATCAGGCGGTGGATAATCTGCCGCTGGAACTGATGCCGGAGTTCGCCGGCCTGGTGCAGAAATCCAACGACATTGATCGGGCGGCGATTGTCGTGGACGTGCGCGAAGGACAGGCATTCGATCGGCTGCCGGCGATCATCAAGCGCGTAAAGCGGGTGCTGCCCACGCGCGTCGTCTTTCTCGATGCGCAGGATCCGGTGCTGGTACGGCGCTACTCCGAGACACGCAGGCCGCATCCGCTGCGGCGCTCTGAAACCGTTTCGCGTTCGATTGTGGAAGAGCGGCAGATGCTCGATTCGATCCGTAACGTCGCCGATATCCTGATCGATACTTCGCGGTTCAATGTGCATGAACTGCGCGCGGAGATCCAAAAGAGATTCGGACGTGAGGATCAGAGCCAAACCATGCTGGTCTCTTGCCTCAGCTTCGGATTCAAGAACGGCGTGCCGCTGGACGCGGACCTGGTGTTCGACGTGCGATTCCTGCCCAATCCTCACTTTGTGCCGGAATTCCACGACAAGACGGGCCTCGATCCGAAAGTAGCCGCTTACGTGACGAGCTTCCCGCAGACCGGAGAGTTCCTCACGAAGGTCACCGACCTGATGCTCTTTCTGATGCCCCACTACGTGAAGGAAGGGAAGAGCTATTTGACCGTTGCATTTGGCTGCACCGGCGGGCAGCACCGCAGCGTGATGATGGCCGAGGAGTTGACGAAGCGGCTGGTAAAGGCCGGCTACCAAGTGAAGGCTGTGCACCGCGACATGCCGCGCTAAGTTACCTCGCCACTGCGGGCAGCCCATCCAGCCATCTCGCCAATGCAGAGCGGAATTGCTCCTGCTCATTCGGCGCGCTGGTTAGCCAGGTTAGCGTTTTGCGCGCCGGCACTTTCTCATAGGCTTCCGGCTTGTCCTGCGGCAGCTCGCTACTACGCTCTGCGGTCCAATAAAACCACAACGATGGAATCAGGATGCTCCCGGCGGCGGAGGAGGTTTGCCAGCGGTCGCTCACCAGCCAATGCGCCGGAACAAGGTGCGCGCGCGCGTCGCTGAAGATCGCCAGAGTGGGAGATGCGAGCGGCTGTTCGAGGACGACGCCGGCAAGATCGGGATGCGCTGCGGCGGTTTCAATTGCGAGATTCGCGCCGAGATCTTTACCGACTAGGATGATGGCATTGACCGGAATATGCCGGGTACCGGTGAGGTAGCTGATCGCCGAATCGGCGTCTTCGCGCCACCGTGCTTCACTGGGATGCACAAAGCGGCTCTGCCCATATCCGCGATAGTCAAAGCCAAAAATATTCAGCCCGGATGCGTGCAGTCGCGCAAGTGCGTCGACTGTGTCGCCAAGGTTGCCGTCGGCTCCATGGAGATAGATCGCGGTATAGCGCGCTTGGGTCGAAGAGGGAAGCCACCAGCCGCGCAATTGCGGATCGCCGGCTGAGTTCGTGGCGAATCCGACGGAGTCGAAGGGGAGATTCACGCTGGCGGGCGTGCGGGTCACGGCGGAAGTGGGATGGTAGAGCAACTGCCAGTTTCCCTGCCAGAAGAGGAAGCACAACGTGCCCCAGGCGCAGAACAGCGCACCGGCGAGTGCCATCGCGATGGCGTTCAACAGCCATTTTGCGGATACAGTGGGCCGCGCGGAAGCGCTGCTGCCATAGGAACGCAGGTTGGCGGACCGCGCAGCGGGGGATGTGCGGCCTTTTTGCTTCGACTTGGCTTTGCTCATCTTCACTTGCTCACAGGTGGCGCTACAGGTTTATGCTAATTGGGCCATCGCGGTCACGGCGAGGCGCTCAGCAGCGGACGGGAGAGATGACCATGTCGGAGTTTGTGCGAATTTGTTCTGAGGGCGAGCTGCCTCCGGCGGGCGCGTTGCAGGAGTTCACCTTTGCCGGCCGCACCCTGTGTGTGGCCAACGTGCACGGAAAGATATGCGTTCTCGATGGAACCTGTCCGCACGAGGGCGGCCCGCTTGCCGAAGGATCCATCGAAGGAGGCAAGGTTGTTTGCCCGTGGCATGCGTACGCGTTCGATCCCTGCACCGGCGAAAACGAAGAAGATCCAGAGGTGAGGGCAATCGCGATAGAGTCCAAGATCGAAGAGGGCGAGCTTCGCGGCAAGCTCTGACTCAGGCGGAAAGGATTGCAACGGAAAACAGGCGGAACCGGCGCGGCATCGTTCTCTGATGATGCCACACCCGCAGCGCCTACTTCTTCTTCGCAGGAACCTTCTTGCCTTCTTTGCGCGCTTCGGAAAGGCCGATAGCGATGGCCTGTCTCCGACTGGTGACCTTCTTGCCGCTGCGGCCCGATTTCAGCTTGCCCTCTTTCATCGCGCGCATCTCTCGTTCGACATCCTTGCCGGCGGAGGGAGAGTATTTGCGGCCGGATGATTTTCTCGAACTGGATTTCTTTGCTGCGGAAGTGCGCGTGCTTTTTGCGGCGGACTTTCTTTTGGTTGCCTTCTTCGTTGCCATTACTATCCTCCTCGGAGGTCAGATGACACCGGCCTTGGGGCAAGTTGTATGTAACCGATTTGATGTGCGGCTCGATGCGCGGAATCTGTCCCGCTACACGACGCGGCGAATTCCCGGCACGCGCACCAGCGGATCGGCGACGAGCCACGTTGAAATGCACGTAAGTGTACCGGTGGCGGCGAACTTGAGGAGCGCGGGTGCGGCCCATGGATGCAATAGCAGGCTGATGCCGACAAGCACGGGTGGATGGATGATGTAGACGGCGTAAGCACGGCGGTTAAGCCACGACCAGAAATGCGAGTGCTTGTTCATGCAGGCGCGCGCGACCAATAGCCATGCGGCGATGAGGCCCCACGCGACAAAGGGGTCCCAGAAGGCATAGAAGATTGCGGGCCAGGTGAGACCGCCGCCGAAGTTGGCTTTGCCAGGGCCAAAGACGCGCATAGAGACCACAATGCTGATCGGCAATAGTGGCCACGCGGCCATGAGCGTGAAGATCCACGGGCGTGCGTTCTTCGATGAAAGCTGGCGGAGCCAGTCGTAACGCCACGCGGCGATACCTATAGCGAAGAGAAAAATGTACGGTGCAAAATAGCCGAGTTGCAGGCCGATGATGTTTTTGCCGGTTGGAACGAATTGCCGGATGGCAAGGCTGACTGCGCCAACGATCAAGGCGCTCATCAGCCAGCGCGCGTAAGAAGGAACTGGCGATGGCGTGCGCTCCGATTGTGCAAGCGGCGAACCTGCAACCGCGCGCCATGCGCAATAGCCGAGGCAGAACATGAGCAGCGCCTGTGCGAACCAGAGCGGGCCGTTGATGATGATGACGTGATTCCAAAGATACGGGAACACCTTCCAGAAGCCTTTGCCTTTGTGGGCTGCGACCATGGCTGCGGTCAGTGGACCAAGAACGAAGATGAAGGCGAGGAGCGGTAGCCCCAGCCGCAGAAAGCGATCGCCGAGAAAACGCGCGTAACCTTTGCGTTCGAGTGAGGCAGGCGTGAAGTAGCCGGCTAGCAGAAAGAAAAAGCCCATGAAGTAAGCTTGGTTGGTGGCGACGAAGAGCGTAAGCAGAATGCTCGGAAGTTTGCCCGATGGGTGTTGTTCGTAGTAGAACCATCCGCCCGCGGCGCCATAGGTGATGGCGGTGTGGTGCAGCAGAACAAATACCGTCATCACGGTGCGCAGGCGATCGATGTAGAACTCGCGCGCTGGCGCTCGGTGAGTAACGGCGGTTGGCGGCCCAAGTGCTTGGACGGTTAATGTATCCGTGGTTCCAGGCATGTTTCATGATACGGAATTTAGCGCAATATCGTTCACGAAAGCCGATGTTGCAGAATCCCAGGTCTCAGAATCGAGACCTGGGACACCCAGCTCATTTAGAGATACAAGGATGACACCTCTTAATCCAACAACTTTCAGGTAGAGTGACTAGTACTTCACGATGGCGGTGAAGGAATCGGGTTTGAGGCTGGCGCCGCCTACTAATGCGCCGTCGATCTCTTCCTGGCCGCAGAGCGCGGTGGCGTTGTCAGGCTTCACGCTGCCGCCGTACAGGATGCGCATCTTCGCAGCGACATCGGCGCCGAGCAGCCTGGCGACTTCGGCACGGATGATTTTGTGCGCGTCGACGGCCATCTCGGGCGTTGCGGTTTTGCCGGTGCCGATGGCCCAGACAGGCTCGTAGGCGATGACGATGGGCGCGGCGGCCTGGGGCGTGATGCCCGCGAAGGCGCCGGTGACCTGCCTCTTGAGCACTTGTTCAGTCTTGCCCGCATCGCGCTCGGCAAGAACTTCGCCGACGCAGACGATTGGAATGATGTGGTGCTTGAGCGCGGTGTGGAGCTTTTTGTTGACGATCTCGTCGGTCTCGGCGAAGTACTGCCGGCGCTCGGAGTGGCCGATCAGGGTATGCGTTCCGCCGACGGCGATGAGCTGGCCGACGGAGGTTTCTCCGGTGTAGGCGCCCTCTTCAGCGAAGTGCATGTTCTGGCAGCCGACGGCGACATTGGAACCTTTGGCAGCGGCGACTACGGTGGGAAGAAGAACGGGCGATGGGAAAATGGCGATCTCATCGCGGGTGTGCCCGGCAACAAGCGGCAAAAATGCATCGACAAACGCCTTGGCTTCGGCCGGCGTCTTGTACATCTTCCAATTGGCGGCAATCAGTTTCTTGCGAGACATTGTGTATGGAGTCCTCAAGGTAATTTTATCGGAAGGAGACTGACACACAGGGTGACATGGAACACAACGGGATGCGAGTTTTGGCGCAGCGTATCGATATGCAACCGAATGGTTGCGCGTACCCCTCCCCCCCCATATTTGAACGAAAGTGCGAGATTCTAAAAAGGTTAGGATTGCGGTGCCGCGCTAAATTATTCCTGGTATTGAACTTAGCGAGCAAATAATCCTATGCAAAGGGCTTACGGCGGTTCCGCTCCGATTTCCGACCTGGAACTTATCGTGCGACACTTCGGGGCGCATTGCCTTCCAGGCGATTCTCGTCCCCTGGGTTCACGCTGGGCTATTTTCGGGGTGTTCCTCTGGGACGCGCCGGCCGTCGTTTCAGAGGCAGGCTCTTTCATCACTCTCCATGATAGTGATCAGCGCGAAATTACCTGCAAATCCGGCGGAAGTTTTTCCTGATTGCTTTGTTGGATTTGGAGGGGAAATGCGGCCGGATGGGGTTGACATCTTATGGGGGTGAACCTTTGCTGCGCGATGGGAGAGCCGGGTTTGGGAAAAAGCCAACAGAGAATCGCGTCAGATTTGCGGGCCGGATTGGCGGATCACGGTAAGGTCGAAGGGCATCTCGCCGCTCAGAAATGCCTCGCGATGGTCGGGGTCGCCAAGGTCCATTTTGAAGTGGTGCCAGGTGCCGTCCTGCAGGACCCCCATGTTCCACGGGCCGGTGACGGAGTCGGAGAATTGCCAGACGATATGAAAGCCCTCCTCGTTGGTGAATCCCTCATTGTCGGCCTGGAGAATGGCGTCGCCGCGCTCCCAGAGGTGCGAACGCAGGGCGTGGAGGGCGTTGCCGCCGTCATCGGTTTCCGAGCCCTGCAGGTGCTGGAAGGCGTAGACGGTTTTGACCTCTGCCAGAAACTCATGCAACCACGCGACGCCGGTTTCCGGTTTGCAGTCCTGGGTTTCTTCGAAGAAGTCGGCAACCTCGTCCTGACCGATGGAGCCGTTGCTCACATGGTTCCGTTCGAGGACGGCGACTTCGACTTCGTCGTTGCCGGAGAGCAGGAGGGATTCCCATTCTTCTTCGGTGCCTTCTTCGACGGTGAGCTTGTAGTCGGGATGAGTGGAGCGGATGAAATCCGCGAGCTCTTCGAAGGGAGGGAATTCGGCGTCTTTGGAAAGGACTCGCGTGTAGTAGGACACGGGGTTTCTCCGGCGGGAACAGAGGCTCGTTCCAGACTTCAGTCTAATCGGTCGCGGCCGGCACGTCGCATCGCACGCGCGGCCCTCGACCCTACGACGTCGCGAGCGCGGTGCAGGCGTTTGGATTTCTTATGGAGGACATCGAATCTGCGTTGGCCAGTGCATTGGCTGCTGCGGCGGAGAGTGGGCGGCCGAGCAGAAAGCCCTGCGCCTGGTCACAGCCGGCTTTTTTAAGGGTCTGCGCTTGTGCCTGTGTCTCCACACCCTCGGCGGTGATGGTGACGCCGAGTGTTTTTCCCAGGGCCATGATCGTATTCACGATGGCAGCCGCTTTGGGTTCGGTCTCCATCTCGCTCACAAACGATCGATCGATCTTTACAGTGTCGAAAGGGAATTTCCAGAGATAGGCCAGGCTTGAATAGCCTGTTCCGAAGTCATCCAGAGCAATGGAAACACCCAATCCACGAAGGCGTGCCAGTTGATCGAGCACGCAATCCGTATCCTGAATCCACACACTCTCGGTCACTTCCAGTTCGAGGCGCTGAGGATCGAGTCCCGAGGTCCTTAACGCCTTATCGACGACGGAAACGATGTCGCCGTGATGGAACTGAACCGGAGAGAGATTCACAGCAATCTTCAGAGGGTTTTTCCAGTTGGCGGCTGTTTGGCACGCGGTTTCGAGCACCCATTCCCCGACGAGGTTGATCAGGCCGGAATCTTCCATGACTGGTATGAAAGCTGCGGGAGATTGCGGACTCCAGCCTTCAGGCCAGCGTAAAAGGGCCTCGAACCCCAGAATATTATCGCCGTGAAGACTGTGGAAGGGCTGATATGCCAGTTGAAATGAGCCTGTTGTCAATGCCTGCCGGATGTCCGTTTCGATCTGGCGACGTTCGCGAATCTTTGCATCCATCCCGGGCTCGAAAAAGCTAACGGAACTACGGCCCTCGGCTTTTGATTTATAGAGGGCAGCGTCCGCGCAGGCGATGAGCGTCTCGAAGTCTTCCGCGTCGGGGGGCGAGACGGCCACGCCGATGCTCGCTCCACATGCCAATGCCGTACCACCAACATCGTGGGATTCAGATAGCACTGCAATAAGACGGTCGGCGAGAATTCTTGCACCGCTAGGCTGCGCTATGCCAACTTGCAGAACGACGAACTCATCGCCTCCAAACCGCGCCACCGAATCCTCTTCTCGAATTGACGATTTGAGGCGCGTGGCGACGGCCTTCAATACTTCATCGCCGGCGGCGTGACCGAAGCTATCGTTAATGTCTTTGAATCGATCCAGATCGATCATCAAGGCCGCAACTTGGCGCTTGTTGCGACGATTCCAAGCCAATGCGCTTTTTGCCAGGTCGTTCAGGCGGTGTCGATTCATGATTCCAGTAAGTGCGTCGTGTTCGGATCGGAATTGGGCTTCCGCCCGGGCATCGCTGATGGCGCGCATCTGGCTATAGACAAGGTATCCGGGCAGCCCGGCTGCAAAGATTACGAGGATGGCAATGATGCCTTCTGTAAGGAAAAGGGATTTCTGATAGAGGACCTTGTTGTCACTCTGATCGAGGAATACATCAAAGACGCCGATGACAGACCCATTTCGCTTGACAGGTATGAAGGATTCAACGAAAAACGGAACGTTCTGCGGGGGACCACCCTCGTGCACTTCATTGACAATGGATCCCGAGGCCACGGCATTGGCTGTTCGCTTCTCGCTGAAGACGATCGGCGAGCCGGTAGATTTTAGCCGCTCGGATTTGTAAACAAGATTTCCAGCCGTGTCCCAGATCCGAAATCTGTAGATGTCCCCGACCTGAGTGGCCTCGTCCAGGAGGTGCTTTGTCTGAACGCTGGGAGTGGCGTCGGGGAACAAGGTCAAGACATCAGGATTTCTTGCCACCAGCATGGATACCCATGCGCTCGATGTATCCTGCGCATCTTCACGCAGCATCTTCATCAGGAGGGAATGGCAAAACGACATTCCTCCAATCACGGGGATCGCGATACAGACCGCGATAATCGCGAGTCTTCCGCTGTCCGAGTTCAGAAACCGAATGAAGCGACGTTGCATAGCTAACTCCGGCGACTTAGCGCAGGGATGCCTGGCTGAATTTTCTTCTTGTCTTCCTTATCGGTAAATCGAACGCGGACGTGATTCTTCTCGAGCGGGAAGCGAACGGAGGGAGGGCCCTGACCTTCCGTGTGATTTGATTCGGGAGAAGGACGGAGATCACGAAATGGGTTGGCCTTTGAGAAGGCAGGCATCCCGCGTGTGCATCGCGGCCTTAGGCGAAGACGTCATGCGTGGAAGCGCATGTGGGGATGCACTTTGTGTGCATTCCGCTCATCCTTGGGTGGCGCGGAGAGCGCGGTGGATACGAAGACGGCGCCCACAATCGCAATCGTCAGCAGCAGGGCAGGCATCAGAAACAGCAGAGCCTCGGCGTGCGCGTCATAGATGTAAGGAAGTGTTCCGTGGACTTTGTTTGCCGTAAGCCAGACCAGCGCAACGATGATGCCCGAACCACCGATTGTGAGCAGCGCTGCGCCGACAGCAATAAGAATCTGACGGGTCATGGGGTTACCCCCCTTGAGAGATGCCGCTTGCGCACCATCCCGCACCGACACCTCTGTTTGGTAAAGAATTATGGACCTGTTCGGGTGAGCCGAAAGTGATGGGGGATACGGGTCGAGAGGGTTCGTGGTATCCCACCCTAAACGCATAAGGCGCGTTTAGGATGGGGATGGCCCTCCGCACGTGGAGAAACTCAGAATTGACAGCCTGCAACACTGTCGCGGATACTGCGATCTGCGCATGTAGGAAGCAACGGCAGAACGCCGAAGGGCAATGCCCACCTACGATCCCATCGTGGAGGTCTACATGCCCAGTCTTGAAAATCTCAGAAAGCAGGCCAAGCTCGTCTTGCGGTGGCACCGCGAGGGGCACTATCCGGTGGCCGCCCAGATCCGCGGGCTGCTGCCTCGATTTGCAAACATGCCCGACGCCGAGATTCTCGCCGCGCGGTTCAAGCTTAGCGATGCGCAGGAGATGGTGGCGCGGGAGCAGGGGTTCGCTAGCTGGCAGGCGCTGAAAGATGGTGTTTCGAATACGCCGTCGGGTGTGAAACCATCACCGGCAAAAGCGAAGATCGTGTGTGCAGAGCCGCAACTGTTTGTAGCGGACATCGACAGATCGTGCAAGTTTTTTCGCGAGCAGTTGGGATTCACGGTTGTGTTCAGTTACGGCGAGCCACCTTACTATGCGCAGGTGGCTCGCGACGCGACGCGGCTGAATCTGAGGTGCGTTGAGCGGGAGCTAATCGCGTCGACGGCTCGCGAGCGGGAGCAATTGTTATCGGCTTCGATGACGGTGGCGTCCTCGGAGGAGATCAAGCTGCTGTTTCTTGAGTTTAAGGCGGCGGGCGTTGCGTTTCAGCAGACCCTGAAGAAGCAGCCATGGGGCGCGAGGAATTTCGTCGTCAGGGATCCGGACGGGAATCTGCTGCTGTTTGCCGGACCTGCATAGCCAGCATCGGCCGTCCCAGGTCTCAGAAGAGGGACCTGGGGCACCCAGTGTGGTTGGTTGTGGAGAATTACTTGTTGGTCAGGGCTTCGACGCCGGGGAGTTTTTTGCCTTCGAGGAACTCGAGGCTGGCGCCGCCGCCTGTGGAGATGTGGGTGATCTGGTCGGCTACGCCAGCCTGGTTGATGGCCGATACGGAGTCGCCGCCGCCGATGATGGAGATGGCAGTCTTGTTGGCGGCAACGGCGTGGGCGATGGCGTTTGTGCCGACGGCGAAGCGCGGAAATTCGAAGACGCCGGCAGGGCCGTTCCAGACGATGGTGCGGGCGCGGGAGACGATGTCTTCAATTGCTGCAACCGACTTGGGGCCGATGTCGAGGCCTTGCCAGTGGGCGGGGAAGTCTTTGGAGGTGTCCCACGGCTGGGTCTTGGCGTCAGGCGTGAAGCTGTCGGCGAGAATGTTGTCGACCGGGAGCAGGAGTTCCACGCCCTTGGCCTTCGCTTTTTCAAGGGCTGCTTTGGCCATGTCGATCTTGTCTTCTTCGACGAGCGACTTGCCGGTGGCCACGCCGAGAGCGCGCTGGAAGGTGTAGGCCATGCCGCCGACGATGACCAGCGTGTCGACCTTGTCGAGCAGGTTGTCGATGACGTCGATTTTGCCGGAGATCTTGGAGCCGCCGATGATGGCGACGAAGGGTTTTTCCGGCGCTTCAAGGGCCTTGCCGAGATAGGTGATTTCCTTCTCCATCAGGAGGCCGGCGACGGCGGGCTTGAGAAAGTGCGTGATGCCTTCAGTCGATGCATGGGCGCGATGGGCGGAGCCGAAGGCGTCGTTGACGTAGATCTCGGCCAGCGAGGCCAGGGCTTTGGAGAAGGCCGGATCGTTGGCTTCCTCTTCGGGGTGGAAGCGGAGGTTCTCAAGCAGGAGAACCTGGCGCGATTCGAGCTGGCGCGCCATCTCTTCGGCGATTTCGCCAACGCAGTCGGGTGCGAATGCCACATTGACGGACTCGCCGAGCTGCTTGTCGAGCAGCTCGCGGAGGCGATCGACGACGGGGCGTAGCGAGTACTTCGGATTCGGTTTGCCCTTGGGCCGGCCGAGGTGCGAAGCGAGGATGACCTTGGCGTGACGGCGCAGTGCGTACTCGATGGTGGGCAGGGTGGCCACGATGCGAGTGTCGTCGGTGATTTCCTTGCCGTCTTCGGAAAGCGGCACGTTGAAATCGACACGGATGAAGACGTGCTTGTTTTTGAGTTCGAGGTCGCGTATGGAGAGCTTGGACATGGGGTTTTCCTTCAGGGATCAGGGATCAGGGCTCAGAGAGGACTGCGTCCATCTCGATTTCGATGCGCCAATTTGGATTGAGCAGGGCGGCGACTACGACCATGGT
Source organism: Occallatibacter sp. (assembly GCF_049582745.1). GTDB lineage: Bacteria > Acidobacteriota > Terriglobia > Terriglobales > Acidobacteriaceae > Telmatobacter. The sequence continues at coordinate 50,524 of NZ_JBAUUO010000051.1, read as the reverse complement.
GGCGGCGGGACGGATGTTGCCGAAGAACTCGCCGTGGACGCGGCCTACGGATTCCCAGTCTTCAACGCGGGTGAGATACATGCGGGTGCGGACTACGTCCTGGAAGGATGCGCCGGCTTCGGCGAGAGCTTCTTCTGCGATGGCGAAGACGCGGCGGGTTTGCCCGGTCGCATCCAGGTCATCCGCGCCAACCGGCCCTGTGCCCGATAAGTGAACTCCGTTCCCCACGCGCACAGCGCGCGAGAAACCGATGATGGGTTCGTAAGGGGAAGTGCCTGGAATATTTTTGCGCATGATTTTTTCGGATTTATTCCTTCGACTTCATCTTCCTTACTTTCTTCCAACGTCGATAACTGGGGAGGCACCGCCGCCGATAAAGAACGTGCAAGTGGTCCCATGCGCGCACACATCTCGCTGCATTTTGATTCTCTCCAGTTGCAGGAACTGGTCCGGGGAAAGTTGCATGGCCTGGCGGTATGCGTTATCGGCTGCGGCCCTGCTCTGTTCAGCCGCCTTGCGCTGGTCCTCGGCGAGTTTCGTCTGTTGTTCGGTAATTGCCCGTTGCTCCTGAGCGGCTGTTTCGATTCTTTGATTCTTGATGGCGTCCGGAGGGTTTACCCGTCCGACGTTGATTGCTGAAAAGAGAATCGGCACCCCGGTTTGCTGGACAATCTTAATCGCCGCCGTTGAGACTTCCGTTCCAACGGCGTCTGCCGCAGTTTGTGAGATCGCCATCTCCTGCATATCCCTTTTTTTCACAGCATCCCGAACCGCCGTCCGTAACGGCTGGTCCACCGTGCGCTGCCAAAATCCCCAGTTTCCCTTTTCGTCGGTATCGGCTCCGTATTTGCTCACCAGCTTCACTGGATCGGTGATCGTAAACGTAGCTACAACGTGGAAGTTGACCGGAACGCCACTGCTGGTCATCATGTCATCAAATTCCATATCCACGCGCTGAGGGAGCATGTTGACATCGACCGCAGTGCTGGTCATAGCCCCGAACTCGCGCCCTGGCTGAACAGGGGTTGGGTCCACACCACCATGGCCGAAGAAAATAGGCTTTTCCACCCATACTGCTTCGTGGCCCGCATCAGGTGCGGCCACACTGCATCCCGCCATCCCGAAAACGAGAGCAGTAGCAAATACCAAAGTAAGAACCGTTCTCATCGTTCCTGTTTCCCCGGCGCCGCAGCGTTCCCCACCGCCGGATGTGGTTCCATGCACAGGAGCTAAAGTGATAGTTCCCATTTTTCAGGGGTAGGGTCAGGGGCAAAGGATCAAAAAACGATCCCTAGTCCCTAATCCCTATTCCCTGTTTTTACAGCCCTTTCTTCGCCAGGAAGCCGACGAGGTCGACTACGCGGTTGGAGTAGCCCCACTCGTTGTCGTACCAGCTGAGGACCTTGACGCTCTGGCCGACGACCTTGGTGAGAGGCGCATCGACGATGGAACTGCGCTTGTCACCCTTGAAGTCCGAGCTGACCAGCAGGTTCGAATCGACGCCCAGAATGCCCTTGAGTTCGCCCTTTGAGGCGGTAACAAAGGCGGCGTTCAGCGCTTCGACGGTGGTGGGCTTCTCGGCGATGTAGGTCAGGTCGACGATGGAGACGTTGGGTGTTGGGACGCGGATGGCGAAGCCGTCGAGCTTGCCGGCAGTCTCAGGAATGACCAGCTTGAGAGCCTTGGCAGCGCCGGTGGAGCTGGGAATCATGTTGAGGGCGGCGGCGCGTGCACGGCGGAGGTCCTTGTGCGGGAAGTCGAGGATGACCTGGTCGTTGGTGTAGCTGTGAATGGTGGTCATGATGCCGCTGACCAGCCCGGTGGTCTCCAGAATGACCTTGACGACCGGCGCCAGACAGTTGGTGGTGCAACTGGCATTGGAGATGATGTTGTGCCTGGCCGGATCGTACTTGTTTTCGTTGACGCCGAGGACGAGGGTGATGTCTTCGTTGGTGGCGGGAGCGGAGATGATGACCTTTTTCACGGTCGTGCCGAGGTGTGCCCTGGCCTTGGTGGCGTCGGTAAAGTGGCCGGTGGACTCAATGACGATCTGCGCGCCGACTTCAGCCCAGTGCAACTTGGCGGGATCGCGCTCGGCCCAGACCTTGATCTTTTTGCCGTCGACCGAGATGTAGTCGTCGCCGGCGGAGATTTCGTTTTTAAGATTGCCGAGAATCGAGTCGTACTTGAGCAGATGGGCAAGAGTTGCCGGGCTGGTCAAGTCGTTTACAGCAACAAAATCGATCTCTGGATTGCCGAGGGCGGCGCGCAAAACGTTGCGGCCAATACGGCCAAAGCCGTTGATGCCAACCTTCACTGCCATGCGTATTCTCCTTCGTTATGGGTAAGTCTTCTTAGAGTTTCGAGTGATGTCATGCGGCGGGTCTAAGACGCGCACTGAGCAATTCCACCAAACTCATCAGGCTAACACTGTTGTCGACCAGAACCAAATGAACGCTCCGCGAATTGTGATCCGGTACCGATCCACCGCACAAAACGACCCCACCCATAGGGTTCCCGCTTCCCGCCTGTTTGAGGGACTTCCCGTACCAAAATGCGCTCAACGCTAGTTTGTGGGTTCAGGTATGGGGCTGTATGTGACGGACGCCACCCGCCAACAATCGCATTGGCACGGCTGCGGGGAAGTACGCACCTCTTGTTGTGTTCTAAGTGACCTCGCGCATGATACGTGTTTTGCTGTGTTTGCAGTGGCTCCGGTCGGTGTGGTATCCCGGTAGTGAAGGTGCAGAAAGCGGAATGAGAAGACGCCCCCGTCGCAGCGTAAATAATTCAGAATCCACAGGCAAAATCGGCCAGGAACTGCCGCAGAATCAGCCCCGCCCGTTGGTGCCGCTCTATCCGGACGAATCGTTGCCAGGTGAGTCGCGGTCTGCGCGACCGCCGGCTGCGGCTCAAGAGACGCGCGTGCAGCGGCCCCCGGGTGCGGTTTCAGAGGCTCGCACACAACGGCCAGCCGCTGCGCCACCCCATGAGCCACGCGCCCCTCGGCCGCCGAGCCAACCGAAACGTTCCGCTCCGCCGGAGTGGAATGAGCCGGCCGGATCAGGACGCCTGGAAATGGAAACCCAGCCGGAGACGCCATCGGTTCCGCCGGCAGAGGCGCAGGCAGCCAGCCGCTCGCCGCAAGCTCCGAAGGGCTACGTCGTGCTGGCTATCGGGCTGCCGGGTTCGGGCAAGACCACGTGGTTTCGCCGCCGCGGTGTTACTCCGCTGTCGAGCGACCTGCTGCGCAACATTCTCTTTGACGATGTGGAGGAGCAGCGCTACCAGGGGCTCGTGTTTTCGACGCTACGCTCGCTATTAAGAGCCAGGTTGATTGCCAAGATGCCTTGGAACTACGTGGACGCAACGAACCTGTCGACGCATGAAAGACGCCAGTGGATCAAGATGGCCAAGAGCTTTGGATACGAGACACAGGCGGTATTCTTTGATGTTCCACTTGAAGTTTGTCTCGACCGCAACCGGCAGCGGGACCGGTCAGTCAGCGAAGACGTGATGCGCAAGATGGCCGAGAAGCTGAAGGCACCCGCGTTCGAAGAGGGCTTTGAAAAGATCACGGTGGTGAGGGTGAAGAGCGCAGGGTAAACGGCATTGTCATTGTTTCCGTGGAGTGAGTGATGTCGAGTTGGCTTGATGGTCTATTCACCGAACGGAATTTGCTGATACTTCTTTGCGGGATTTGCCTGCTCGGATTCGTGACCGTCATTAAGATCCTGGTTGTCGTTGGCGATACGATGTTGGATCGCCTTTCCGAGATACGCGATTCCTTAACGGAAAGCATCTCTGATGGAATTCGGGCCGCCGAAAGTGGAAGGAAAAGGGACCTAGATGATGAGATAGAGGCTGAATGTGGCCCTGGTCCCGAACAGTTCGCGCGGTGGAAGCAGAAAAATCAAGAGACAGGTAAACCCAAACCTTGATTTTTGAGACCATGTCGAGTATGCCGGACCAACAAACCACGATCACCTGTCTAGCTTCGGTGGAAAAAGCTGTAGAGGAGTTGTATGACGAATTTAACGGCGAAGCGATGTGGTGGCGCGGACATGCTATTGAATCTTGGAAAATCATGGCGGGCGCATTCCGGCCCTCGCGGCAGAGCGGGAAGTATAATGAGTACGCTCTTATCAGCCATTTCAAAACACGCGCTCTGGGTATGCTAGGTCATCGCCCGCGGCCAACTTCGGAAATCGAATGGCTATTTCTCGCGCAGCACTATGGGCTCCCGACAAGGCTATTGGATTGGACCGAGAATCCACTTGTTGCGCTCTTCTTTGCTCTTGGCCAAGATGCAGGGGGCGCGACGAATGCTGACGCATGCCTGTGGGCAATGTCGCCGAGTCAGCTAAACCTCTCGCTTTCATGCCCAGCCAAACCCGGCGAGGCGCAACTCGGTCTTGTGGGTTCCGATGAACGCGTTGTGCAGGCTATGGCAAAGCAAGCTTTTGGATACAAAAATGAAGCAATAAAGGGGTTTCTTTCCTTCGATCCTTCGTTGCTTCCAAAAGCGCTTGCGATCGAATCGCCGGAGATGGATGCCAGAATCGTAGCGCAATCTGGCCGATTCACTCTCCACGGGTGCGATCGTTCTCTTGAGTCGCTATCGGAGAGCGGCAAATATCTCAGGAAGTTCATCATTCCCGGTTCTGAAAAATCAAAACTGAGGCAGAAACTGGAGTTGATGGGAGTACAACTTTGGAATCTGTTTCCCGACCTCCAGTCGCTTGCCGAGGGACTAAGGAAACACGAATTCACTTCGTCTGATTTGGGCGGGCTAGGTCCGCAAGGGTGAGGAATGCCTGACGCATTGCGATACTTGTCGGGCGAAGAAATCCGCACCGGTGATCGTGTGCGGTTCCATGGGCGTTCAGCCCAGATTGAGTTTGCCGCTGCCGAATTGAGCGATCCTGAGCATGGCTGCTTTGTCCGGCTTTATGGGGGCGGTGTGATGGTGAACGACCTCGCAGTTTCCGGACACACTTTCATACCGGTCGATCAACTCAAAAACTACGAAGACCTGGAACTTGTTGTCCGCGATAACCAGGAGACTTCCCCATGAACACTTCTGCTTCTGTTTCTTATGTTGAGCCTTGGCTTCGCGGCACGCATGCCGATGTGCCCGCGGTTGGCCGTGCCGTGCTTCATGCCTTCGACCTCGCCCTCGATGACATCACGAAATGGACGGAAGGGCTGACCGATCTTGAGGTCCACGCGCAGCCACTCGGCCTGCCTGCGATTTCATTCCACCTGAAGCACATCGCGCGTTCCACGGACCGCCTGCTGACGTATGCGGAGGGCGGCCAAATCTCTGCCGAGCAACTGGCGCTGTTGAAGTCAGAGCAGACAGGGAGTGAGACGCTGGCGGAGTTGCTGGCCGAGGTGGAGACTGCCTTCAGCAACGCCGCCGATCGCGTGCGGGTGCTGGCGAAGGCGGATTTCAACACCTTTCGCGGCGTGGGCCGCAAGCAGTTGCCGACCTCGATCGGCGGCGCGCTTGTGCACGCTGCCGACCACACCCAGCGCCATGTGGGGCAAGTGGTGACGACGGCGAAGGTGCTGAAGGCGCTGCGAAGCTGATAAACAGTAAACGAGGGAATAGAGCAACAAGGGAGAGCCCGGCAAGGGAACGAGGCACGGACCTTGTTTGCGGTGCGGTGGCAGTCAGACTAGAATCCTCGCAACTTCAAAAGCTCACGAGAGGATGCTATGCAAGACTCGCAACCTCGTTTTCTGCCTTTGGCTGCCAAGACCGTGGCGTGCCATTCCATCACGTACATGATCATGGGCGCTCTTGCCTACCACTTCCTGCACTATGCCGACTTTATCAACAATCCTTGTTCAGGAATGCGGCCTGTCACCAGTCTCTGGTTAATTCTTGGAGTGCCGCTGCAGGTGTTGCGCGGAGTGCTGTTCGCGTCAGTCTTTTATCTCTTCCGGGATCGGTTGTTCGGCCGTAAGAACGGCTGGCTGACGATGGCATGGCTGCTGATTGGCATCGGAATACTGGGAACGTTTGCGGCTCCGGCAGGATCGCTGGAAGGATTCATTTACACGACGACGCCGTTTTGGATGCAAGTGCGGGGCTACCTGGAGATCGTGACACAGGCCGTGCTGCTGTCGGTGCTGCTGTGTTATTGGGTGAACAATTCCGGCAAGAGGTGGCTGAACTGGACGCTCGGCATCGCGTACGTGATTTGTGTCGGGCTACCGCTGCTTTCGCTGGTGGCACCGAAACGGTAGGATGCGTCTGTGTTCAGCATTCCGTATCGACACCTTCAGTATGTCGCCATTGAATGGGTTCGCTTCCAAATACCGGCAATTGCGCACGAAAAACCTGTATTACTAAGGCAACCAACTCCAGTCATTGGTTGATGCAATTGCGACCGCTCCTAAGATCAGAATTAAACCGAGGAATAAGAGGATTATCCAAAAGGCTTGAATTCGGTGTCTGTATGCGGAACTCTTCCTTCTTCTTGTTTTCTCTTGCTGGACCATTGTCCTTCCGTCCCACCTAAAAACCGAATTCTCAAATTCGCGGGCCCGCATAGTTGCTATGCAGCGACAATCCAAGCGCGCCGCTTGATCCGATGCAGGCGTGATTACCAAATTCAACAACTCAAAAGTGTAAGCGTTCGGAGGCGGCTCGGCAATAACGTCCAGTTTGCCTCATACCCCATGAGTAACTGACCCGATGTTTGCCGCGAGCTGCCAACGTGTGCCTGCTTTACGGCTTCGAGCGAGCGCTTGCCACCGGAATTTCCGATCACGAATCACCGGCTTCAAACGGTACACTGCTGACCTGTGACCCTCTGGCCCACGAATGGAAGCGATAGCGACCGCCCGGCGTTGCGCGCTTTCATGCCGACGATGGTGCTGCTGGTTTTAGCGGTGCTCATCAACTATGTGGACCGCGGCAACCTAGCGCTGGCCGCGCCGCTGCTTAAGGTTCAGTGGGGCACCACGGCCTCGCAGCTTGGCATTCTGCTTTCCGCATTCTTCTGGACGTACACGGCGCTCCAGTTTGTGATGGGGCTCTTCGTCGACCGCTGGGGTGCGAACCGGATGATGACGCTCGGCTTTCTGGCCTGGTCGCTGGCGACGATTCTTACGGGCGCGGCCATGGGGTTTGGCGCGTTGCTGGTCCTGCGCCTGTTGCTGGGCGTGGGTGAGTCGGTGATGTTTCCGGCAAGTTCGAAAATTCTCGCGCAGCATCTGCCCGAGCACGCTCGCGGGTTCGCCAATGGTTTGATTAACGCTGCGATGCGCTGGGGATCGGCCATTGGCACCTTTGGCGCCGGATTGCTGATGGCGCGCTACGGCTGGCGTTCGGCATTCGTTGCGATCGGAGTTGTGAGTTTAATGTGGTTGCCGGCGTGGCAGCGCTGGAAGGCGCCGGAGGTGCACAGGGCTGCCGATCTGGATGTTGGCGGGGCGCCGGCATTCGCGGCAATTCTGCGGAAGCGCGCTTTCTGGGGCGCAGCTTCAGGGCACTTTTGCGCGAATTACCTGGTGTATTTTCTGATGAGTTGGTTGCCGTACTATCTCGTGCATGAGCGGCATCTGTCGATGGCCGCAATGTCGGTTGCAGCGGGCGCCCTTTGGGTGGTCGATTCGCTCTGTTCCGTTGTAACCGGCACCGTCACCGATATCTGCATTCGACGAGGCACCAGCCCCACGACTGCACGCAAGTGGGCAATGGCGGTGGGATTCTCGCTTGCAGCCGCCTCGCTGGTTGGTTGTGCATTCGCGAGCGAGCGGACATATCTCGCCTGCCTCATCGCTTGCGCCATTGGCAGCGGAACCGCAAACGCGGGTACATTTGCTTTTGCGCAGACGCTTGCCGGACCGCGGGCAGCAGGGAGGTGGGTTGGGCTGCAGAATGGCATCGCGAATCTGGCTGGGGTTACGGGGCCGGCACTATCGGGCTTTCTTGTGGATTGGACGGGACACTTTGCCGCGGCTTTTGCTGTGGCGGCGGTGATTACGATGGGCGGGGCATTTGCGTGGTGCCTGGGAGTTCGCAAACTGGAGCAAGTCGACTTCGGATCGCCGGAATAATGTCGCGAAAAGCAAGAACACGCGGATACACGGCTTGGATCTCAAAGCTGTGCATCCGCAGGGATGAGCTGATAACTGACGGCTGAAAGATGTTCGCGGAGCTATCGGGTTTTCGCTACTTCCTCCACCGTTACCGGATCAAGAAACGGCATGCTGGCGCGGAGTTTCTTGCCGACGATTTCGACGGGGTGTTTGGCTTCGGCTTCGCGGAAGGCCATGAATTCCTTGCGTCCCGAGTTCTGATCGGCGAGGAAGCGCTTGGCAAATTCGCCGTTCTGGATTTCAGTGAGAATGGCCTTCATCGCCTTCCGGCTTTCAGGGTTGATCACGCGGGGTCCGCTGACATAATCGCCCCACTCCGCCGTGTCGGAGATGGAATAGCGCATGTAAGCCAGGCCGCCGCGATAAATCAGGTCGACGATGAGCTTGAGCTCGTGCAGCACTTCGAAGTAGGCGCTCTCGGGTTGATAGCCGGCTTCGACCAGCGTTTCGTAACCCGCCTTGATGAGTGCGCTGACGCCGCCGCAGAGCACGGCCTGCTCGCCGAAGAGATCGGTCTCGGTCTCTTCCTTGAACGTGGTTTCAAGCACACCGGCGCGCGTGCAACCGATGCCCTTGAGGTAGCTGAGATTGAGCGCGTGTGCCTTGCCCGTTGCATCCTGGTGGATGGCGATGAGTCCCGGAACGCCGCCGCCCTCGGTAAAGACTTCGCGGACGCGATGGCCCGGGGCCTTGGGCGCGGCCATGCCCACGTCGATGCCGGTTGCCGGCGAAATAGTTTTGAAGTGAATGTTGAATCCGTGGGCGAAGAGCAGCATTTTGCCGGCAGTGAGATTCGGACCGATCTCGTCGGCATAGAGCTTGGCCGCGGTTTGATCGGGGACGAGAACCATGACGACGTCTGCCCACTTCACGACGTTGGCAACCGTGTCCACTTCAAGGCCCGCTTTTTGCGCCTTGGCGATGGACTTGGAGTTTGGTGCGAGGCCCACTTTCACCTCGACGCCGGAGTCCTTGAGATTCAAAGCGTGGGCGTGTCCCTGCGACCCGTAACCAATGATGGCAACCTTCTTGGCTTGAATAAGGGAAAGGTCAGCGTCGTAATCGTAATAAGTTTTAGCCATGATGATTTTGTTGTTTTCCTTTTCTTTCGAGAGATAGACGGTCGGAGATCAGAGCTCAGAGATCATTGACCGGTGATGATCTTGCATTGTCAGGCCTTGACGAATGTGGTGAGACTGCGCCGTGCGCGCTCGCGCAGCTGGCATTCGCGCAACTGATCCGCGAGAGCTGCCAGGTTGGGGATACCGTAGATCGAAAAGTTTTCAAGTTCGGCATCCGAGGAATACACATGGAGAAACGACTGACCGAGAAGGCGGCTGCCGAGCGGCTCGCGCAGTTCGAAGTGATCGATGCGAAACAGTTCAAGGGATTCCTGAACTTTTGAGAGCCAGCCACGGTTGAGCTTGATGCGCTGCGTCGTGATGGTGTAATGAAGGGCGCGGCTCTGCACGAAGTAGCGTAGAAGAATCGCTCCCCATGCCACGAGTGCCCCCAGGACCACGTAGAGGATATAGGAGGTCTGATTTTCGATGTCGAGGACATAGATGGCAACGCCAGCAAGCACAAGAAGGACGAGAAAAGGCACAATCTGGCCGACGCTATAGATCATCGCCGGGCTCCCGGTGAAGAGCGTCTTCTCGGTTTCAAGGTCTTTAGTGGCCTCGTAGGCGGCGAGGTCGGTGTTGCAGAAGCGGCACTTGAGCGCAACAGCCTTGATGGTTTCGCCGCAAACCGGGCATGGTTTCGTATCTTCGTCCATTGAGCGCTCCTTTCGCGTCACAGTAACAATGCTAAGGCAGGAAGGCGAAGTCAATAGAAATGTTTACGCCGGCTCAATGTCCGCGCCCTCAATCTCTGCCTGGGGTTCATCCTCGGGCAGCGGCTGCTCATCAGGTCCCTTTCCCATTGCCTTGAGCACACCCGAGGTATGATGGCCGCGCCGCATCGTCATTTTGCCACTGCGGCAGATCTCGAGGATGCGTCCATCGTCTTCGCGCAGGACCTCGATCAGGCCTTCGATCTTGCTTTCGACGCCAGTCATCTCGATCATCAGCGATTCAGAGGTAAGGTCGACGATCCGGGCACGAAACACCTCGACAAGGTCGAAGATCTGGGCACGATTGCGCGGCGAGGCAGCCACCTTGATCAGCGCAAGTTCGCGCGTTACATTCGGCGCCTTTGCAATGTCGTCCACATCCACGACATTTTCAAGCTTGAAGAGACTGGCCCGAATGCGATGGCCTGCTTCAGCGGAGGCTTCGCAGACCAGCGTTAGACGCGATAGTCCCGGACGCTCGCTGCGGCCGACGGTGAGTGAGCTGATGTTGATGTTCAACCGCCGAAACAGCGAAGCCACGCGCGTCAGCACGCCCGGCAAATCTTCAACGTAAGCGACAAATGTGTGCAACATGACTAGCCTCTGGTTTTCAGTTGTCAGTTTTCAGTTGTCAGTTATCCGCTTTCATTAAGCCGTCGCGAACACAGGGACGGAAAGAACAACTGAAAACTGACGACTGATAACTGAAAACTCATTTTCTTACTCGTCGTCTGCGGATTCGACGAGTGGGTTTTTGCCGGGGCGGCGAATCATTTCGTGGAGTGCACTGCCGGCTGGAATCATGGGGTATACGGAATCTTCCTTTTCCACCATGAAATTCAGGAGGAACGCTCCCTTGGCCTCGCGCGCTTCTTTCACTGCCTCAGCGAGTTCGGACCGGGTCTTCACCGCACGTCCTGCAATGCCGTGCGCATCGGCCAGCTTTACAAAGTCGGGACTTACCAACGGCGTGGCTTCGTAGTTGCTTTCGTAGAAGAACTCCTGCCATTGGCGCACCATGCCGAGGTAGCCATTATTGATGATGGCGATGTTGATTTTGATCTTTTCCTGCACAATGGTCGACAACTCCGCCGCCGTCATCTGGAATCCGCCATCGCCTGCAATCACCCACACTTCCTTGTCCGGGCACGCCATCTTCGCGCCAATCGCGGCCGGCAGCGCGAACCCCATCGTTCCCAGACCGCCGGACGTCACCAGAGAACGCGGCTTTTCGTGGTGGAAGTATTGCGCCTCCCACATCTGGTGCTGGCCCACATCGGTGACCACAATTGCGTCGCCGCCGGTGATGCGCCACAAGTCATGCATGACGTGCGCAGCGTAAAGATGCCCTGAATCCGGCAGGTTCTTGATGTCGCGCACCGAAACCTGGCCCTTGGTGGATTCGATTGTCTTAAGCCATGCCGCTCCATCCCGTCCCGCAACGCGCGGCAGCAACTCTTCGAGCACCGCGCGCAGGTCGCCCACCAGAGCTACGTCAACTTTTACGTTTTTGTTGACTTCGGCAGGATCGACCTCGATGTGAATCTTCTTCGCCTTCAGCGCATACGTGCTTAGGGACCCGGTCACACGATCGTCAAAGCGCATGCCGCACGCAATCAGCAGATCGGCTTCCTGAATCGAGGTGTTCACCCACGACTCGCCGTGCATACCCATCATTCCCAGGTTCAGCGGATGCGAGGCAGGGAAGTTGCCGAGGCCCAGAAGGGTGAGCGCGACCGGAATCTGCGCACGCTCAGCAAGGGTCTGCACCTGCTCCATCGCGCCTGACTCCGAGACCCCGTGGCCGGCCAGAATCACGGGACGCTTAGCATTCTTGATCAGCTCCGCCGCATGCTTGAGGCCGTTCTCTTCTACGCGCAGCATGGGATGCGGACGATACAGCCGCGCCTTCGCTGCCTCGAAGTCAAAAACAGCCGAGCCCTGCTGCGCGTCCTTCGTGATGTCAACCAGCACCGGCCCCGGTCGCCCACTCTGCGCAATCTGAAATGCGTACCGGATCGCATGGGCGATGTCCTCGGCCTTGTTCACGAGGAAGTTGTGCTTGGTAACCGGCAGCGTAATGCCCGTGATGTCGACTTCCTGAAAGGCATCCGTGCCCAGAACTTTGCTTGAAACGTTGCCCGTGATGCACACCATCGGAATGGAATCGAGCATCGCTGTGGCAATGCCGGTAACGAGATTTGTTGCGCCGGGACCGCTGGTCGCGATGGCAACGCCCACCTTGCCGGAAGCTCGTGAATAGCCGTCGGCCATGTGCGCCGCGCCCTGTTCATGCCGCACAAGGACGTGGTGAATGGGAAACTTGCGCAGCGCGTCATACACGGGCAGAATCGCACCGCCCGGATATCCGAATACCGTGGTCACGCCCTCACCGACCAGTGTTGCCCATACGATCTCTGCGCCTGTCAGGCGCGTCGGCGCGGTGAGGCGGCTCTCCGCGGATGGTGTTTTAGCGTTGCTTCCCATGTTTCTCTCCTTAAGCCTGCGAGTTTCAGTCCGGCTCGTTATTCCTAATCCCTAATCCCTGCTTCTACGTCGTTGCCCCTTGCGACGCGCTCGTCACTCGATCGACATACTTGCGAAACACGCCGGCGGGCCAACGTAGCGCCGGCGGCTTGAACTCCTTCAGGCGCTTCGCCATTTCCTCTGGGCTGATCTCCACATCCAGCGTGCGTTTCTTGATGTCGAATGCGATGATGTCGCCTTCGCGCACCGCCGCAATCGGGCCGCCTACGAATGCCTCCGGCGCTACATGGCCCGCCGTCATTCCTCGCGTCGCCCCACTGAAGCGTCCATCCGTCAGCAGCGCCACCGTCGAACTCAGCTCAGGATGCCCGCTCACCGCCGCCGTTACCTGCAGCATCTCGCGCATGCCTGGACCGCCCTTCGGTCCTTCGTAGCGAATTACCAGCACATCGCCCGGCTTGATTTTGTCGCCCTGCACCGCGGCAAAGCAGTCTTCCTCAGAATCGAACACGCGCGCCGGTCCGCGGTGCTCATAGCGATCCGCAGCGGCAATCTTCATCACGCAGCCTTCGGGTGCCAGGTTGCCTTTCAGAATCACGAGCCCGCCGGTCGCCTTGATCGGATCCTCGAAGGTCTTGATCACCACCTGGCCCGGCGTCTCCACCGCAAGCGCCGCTTCCTCGGCCAATGTGCGACCGCTGATCGTCAGCGTCGATCCGTCCGCGTGCCCCGCGTCGATGAGGCGTTTGGCCAACAGCCGAGAACCACCCGCAGCCTGAAAATGCGAGGCCATGTACTTGCCGGCCGGAACCAGATCACAGATGAACGGCGTCTTCTTTGAAATCGCATCGAAATTGTCTATCGAAAGCTCGATGCCCATCTCGCGCGCAATCGCCAGCAGGTGCAGCACGGCGTTGGTCGAGCCGCCACTGGCCGCCACGCTGGCGATGGTGTTCATGATCGAAGTCTTGGTAATGATTTGCGAAGGGCGGCGGTTTGCGCGCACCGCGTCCATCAGCATGCGACCGGCTTCGCGCGTCGCAGCATGCTTATCCTTCGCCGTCGCGGGAACGCCAGAAAGGTGCATTGGAGAAATGCCAAGCATCTCGCCGCTCATGGCCATCGTGTTCGCCGTGAACTGTCCGCCACACGCGCCTGCGCCCGGGCATGCATTGGCTTCGAGGGCCTCGAGACCGGCAGCGTCAATCTTGCCCGCCGCGTAAGCGCCGATGCCTTCGAAGACGTTCTGAATCGTGATGTCGATCTTTTCGCCGTTGGGGCCGTTCAGCTTGCCCGGAGCAATGGACCCGCCGTAGAGCATCATACCCGGGATATCGAGGCGGCACAGCGCCATGATGATGCCCGGCATGTTCTTGTCGCATCCGCCGATGCCAACCAGGCCATCGAAGAGATTGCCGCGCGCGACCAGTTCGATGGAATCGGCGATCACCTCGCGAGACACCAGGGACGCCTTCATGCCTTGCGTGCCCATCGTGATGCCATCGGAGATGGTGATGGTGTTGAACTCCATGGGCGTGCCGCCGGCTTCGCGAATGCCTTCTTTGAGCGCCTCGGCCACTTCGTGGAGATGCACGTTGCATGTGCCGATCTCGGTCCACGTGTTTGCGATGCCGATAATGGGCTTGTGCAGGTCATCCTTGGCAAATCCTGACCCACGCAAATAAGAACGCGCCGCCGCGCGGCTTGGGCCCTCAGTCAACGGAATGCTTTGTCGCTTACCTTCGATGGTCATATGCTCGCTTCGCTCGCTGGCTTTCAGCTCTCAGCTTTCAGTTTGATTGTGCTGCGATTTAAGTTTGTCTGCACGTTCGGCTTTGTGGTCTCCCACTCATTCCGCAGAAAGCGCGGAATGAATGGGGCACAGATTACTTGGCTTTCAACCATCCTGCCTTGTCGTGCTCCACTTCGTATTTGTCGAGTTCCGCAGCATGGCGCAGGGTGAGGCCAATATCGTCGAGTCCTTCAATAAGGCAGAACTTGCGGAAGGGATCAACTTCAAATGTTGCTTTGAATCCGCGATCGTCCGTCACTGTCTGATCCTCGAGCGAGACGGTCAGCTTGTAATTTGGAATGTTCTTTGCGTTTTGGAGGAGCGTGGCTACCTCTTCCTCGGCTAGCCGCGCCAGCACGATTCCGTTCTTGCCGGCGTTGGAAAAGAAGATGTCGGCGAAGGTTGGTGCAATCACCACGCAAAAGCCGTAATCGCTCAGCGCCCAGGCAGCATGTTCGCGGCTCGATCCACAGGCAAAGTTCTTGCCGGCGATCAGAATCTTTGCGCCCTTATAGCGCGGATCGTTGAGGGAAAAGCTCGGATCGGGATCGCCCGACGCGGTCCGACGCCAGTCGAAGAACAAAAATTCGCCGTAGCCGGTGCGCTCGATGCGCTTCAAAAACTGCTTGGGGATGATTTGGTCCGTATCGACATTGGTGCGATCGAGAGGGGCGGCCAATGCTGTCAGTGTCTTGAACGGTTCCATTAGGCCTTGACCTCCTCGAGAGCAACTTCAGATTTGGGCCAGTTGCGAATGTCGACGAAGTGGCCGGCGATCGCTGCTGCCGCGGCCATCTCCGGCGAGACGAGATGTGTGCGCCCGCCGCGTCCCTGGCGGCCCTCGAAGTTGCGATTGCTGGTGGACGCGCAGCGCTCGCCGGGCGCAAGAATGTCGGGGTTCATGCCGAGGCACATGGAACATCCCGGCTCGCGCCAGTCGAAGCCGGCTTCTTTGAATATCCGGTCGAGGCCTTCTTGTTCTGCCTGCGCCTTTACCTGCTGCGAACCGGGGACCACCATCGCGCTGACATGATTTGAAACTTTGTGCCCTGCAGCAATCTTTGCCGCCGCGCGCAGATCTTCAATGCGCGAATTGGTGCATGACCCGATGAATACGCGATCGATCGAAACTTCAGAAAGTGGAGTCCCAGGCTTCAGGGCCATGTATTCAAGCGCGCGTTCCAATCCCTTCCGTTCCTGCTCGTCCTTTGTCGCCGCAGGATCGGGAACGTTGGCAGTGATCGGAGCCACCATGCCGGGGCTTGTTCCCCAGCTCACGTAGGGAACCAGCGCCGCCGCATCGATCACCAGTTCGCGATCGAACTTTGCACCGGGATCGCTGGGCAGCTTGCTCCACTCGCTTACAGCCGCGTTCCAGGCTTCTCCCTTGGGACTGAATCTGCGGTCTTCGAGGTACGCAAATGTCGTCTCGTCGGGTGCGATCATTCCCGCGCGCGCGCCGGCCTCGATGCTCATGTTGCAGATCGTCATGCGGCCTTCCATCGAGAGAGCGCGAATCGCCGAACCTGCGTACTCAATTACGCATCCCGTCGCGCCGTCGGTGCCGATCTTGCCGATGATGGCGAGAATGATGTCCTTCGCCGTGACGCCCTGGGGCAGCTTGCCTTCGACAGCGATGCGAAAGGTCATCGGCTTCGATTGCGGCAGTGTTTGCGTAGCCAGCACATGTTCTACCTCGCTGGTGCCGATTCCAAATGCCAGCGCGCCGAATGCGCCGTGTGTCGACGTGTGTGAGTCGCCGCAGACAATTGTCATGCCGGGCTTGGTGATGCCGAGTTCCGGGCCGATCACGTGTACGATGCCTTGTTCGCGGCTGTTGACGTCGTAGAGTTCAACGCCAAAGTCGGCGCAGTTCTTGCGTAGCGCGTCGATTTGCGTTGCTGCGATCTGGTCGACGATATGCAGGCGGCCTTCGACGGTCGTGGGCACATTGTGATCGACGGTGGCGATGCATCGGTCGGGGCGGCGGACCTTGCGGCCGGCGAGACGAAGGCCTTCGAAGGCCTGCGGGGACGTGACCTCGTGGAGCAACTGCAGATCGATGTAGATCAGCGTGGGTTCGCCTTTCGGCTCAGCTACTATGTGCTGCTCCCATACTTTCTCGAATAATGTTTTGGGTTCAGAACTCATGGAACTCCCTGTATCTAGAAAAAGCGGTTTGTGCTTTCCCACCCTTGCCGCAAGAAACGCGTCAAGGATGGGGCACCCAATGCTATGCGCTCACGAGCTGTGTTTTTATCGTCTCCCTTACTCTTGCGCCCATCTCTTTTGTCGAGAGCACCGGGAAGCCCTGCGGATTTGCGCGCGCCAGGTCGGGAGTGCGGAAACCCTGCTCCAATACTTTGCGGACGGACGATTCGATTGCTGCGGCTTCGGCTTCAAGGCCTGCGGAGTGGCGCAGAATCAGCGCGCCCGTCAGAATCGCGCCGAGCGGATTCGCCAGTCCCTTGCCGGCGATGTCGGGCGCCGATCCGTGAACCGGCTCATACAAATTCACTTTGCCGCCGATGGTCGCCGAGGGCAGCATGCCGAGCGATCCGGTAATCACTGCGGATTCGTCGCTGAGAATGTCGCCGAACAAGTTCTCGGTGAAAACGACGTCGTAGTTGCGCGGCTGGTTCATCAGGTGCATCGACATTGCGTCGACGTACTGGTGCTCGACGGTCACGCCTGGAAATTCGGCCGCGACTTCGTTCACAGTGGCGCGCCATAGCTGCGAAACTTCAAGCACATTGGCTTTGTCTACGCTGGTCAGTTTCTTGCGCCGCTTCATCGCGAGCTCAAATGCGATGCGCGCCACGCGAACCACCTCATCGCGGGTGTAGCGCATGGTGTTCCACGCTTCGCCGGCCGTCTTGTTCCACTCGCGCGGCTGGCCGAAATAGAGGCCGCCGAGCAGTTCGCGCACGAACAGGATGTCGGCGCCATCGATGATCTCGGGCCGGAGCGGGCTGTTGACGGCGAGTTCCTTGAAGGCGAATGCGGGGCGGAGGTTGGCGAACCCGCCAAGCGCCGAGCGCAGTTGTAGCAGGCCGGCCTCGGGACGCTTGTCGGGGGGCAGGGAATTGAACTCGTTGCCGCCCACTGCGCCGAGCAGGACCGCGTCGCTTGCTAGCGCCGCATCCAGCGTGTCCTTGGGCAGCGGCGATCCGTCGTTCACAATGGCCACGCCGCCGATACGCTTTGCGGTGATTTCGAGTTTGTGGCCACCGATCTCCGCAACATTCTGCAGCACAGAGACAGCTTCATTGGTGACTTCGGGGCCTATACCGTCGCCGGCGGTGACTAAGATCTTGAGATGCATCCTTAGTGTTGTCCTTCAGGGGCTAAAGCCCCGGAATTGTACTGTTGCGATCGGCACGCGACCCAAAGGGTACCCCGAGTCGTGCCCTGACACAAGACTCTTCAACGCCAACCGCAATTAAGGGCGCCGTCAAACTCAGTCCAACTCCGCCACTGGTTCGTGCTTTCGGTCGCGAATTGGGTCGGGCAGGATTCCGATCAGATCCTGGTCGTAGATATTCTTCTTGCGATCGGCCAGCGCCACAAAGCGGTAGTAGACATGCTGCAACTCTTCGCGCGAGATCGTATAGCCAAGATGCTCCAGCCGATGACGCAGCGCCGCACGTCCACTGTGCTTGCCTAGAACGAGGTTAGTCTTCGACACACCCACCAGCGAAGGCGTCATGATCTCGTAGCACAGCGGATTCGCCAGCATGCCGTGCTGGTGAATGCCGGACTCGTGCGCAAATGCGTTCGCGCCAACGATCGCCTTGTTCGGAGAGGGCTTGAAGGTGATGATCTGGCCGAGCACTTCGCTGGTGGGATAAAGCTGGTCGAGCTTGATGTTGGTGGTAACGCCGTAGAGTTCGCCGCGGACGTGCAGCGCGGCGGCAATCTCTTCGAGGGAAGCGTTGCCGGCGCGTTCGCCGATGCCGTTGATGGTGCACTCCACCTGGCGTGCGCCGGCGGTGATTGCCGCCAGCGAATTTGCCGCGGCCAGCCCGAGATCGTCGTGGCAATGCGACGAAAGAATGATGTTCTGGGCATCCACGGCCGGGATGCGCTCGCGCACTTCGCGAAACATCTGTCCGTACTCTTCCGGTGTTGAATAGCCTACTGTGTCGGGCATATTGATGGTGGTTGCGCCGGCTTCGATGGCTATGCGCACGATCTCGACCAAAAAGTCGCGATCCGAGCGAGTCGCATCTTCGGGCGAGAATTCAACGTCTTCGACAAACGTCCGGGCCAGCCGCACCGACTCCGCTGCCTGGTCGAGCGCCTGCTGGCGGCTCATCTTGAGCTTGTACTCAAGATGCAAATCGCTCGAGGCGAGAAAAACGTGGATGCGCGACCGCTCCGCGAACTGTAGCGCGCGGGCCGCCATCTCGATGTCCTCAGTCTTGGCGCGGGCGAGGGAAGCGATGCGCGGCTTGCGCACGGCCTGCGTAATGGTCGCAATGGCAGCGAAGTCACCTTCCGAAGCCATCGCAAAGCCGGCCTCGATGATGTCCACGCCCAGGTCTTCAAGGGCGTGCGCCATGGTGAGTTTTTCCTGCGTGGTCATGCTGCAACCGGGCGACTGTTCGCCATCGCGCAGAGTGGTGTCGAAGAATGCAACGTGATTTGATTTTTTCATCGTGTTCACGCCTGCCGGGGAAGACATTTCCTAACTCTTTTATTTTCTCTCACCATGGCACTATAAGGCAAAGTTATTCTTTTTGGGGAACCTATTACAATTGCTTATGGACGCGTGGGAAGAGAACAGTGGGCAGTGGGCAGTGAATCAGTGAAACAGTGAAGCAGTGAATAAGTGAACCAGTGAACGAGTGAAGCAGTGAATAAGTGAACGAGTGAAGCAGTGAATAAGTGAACCAGTGAAGCAGTCCAAGCTTTGGCGCCGGAGGCACCATGGAACTCTCTCAACTTGAAACCTTTCTAGCCGTTGCGGAGGAGCGCAGTTTTTCCCGCGCTGCCGTACGCCTGCACCGCACCCAGCCGGCGATCAGCCAGGTCATCCGTAAACTGGAGGCCTCGCTGGGGGAAACGCTCTTCGACCGCGCCGCGCGGGACGGTTCGCTCACAGCCTCCGGTGAACTTCTGCGCGATTATGCCCAGCGGCTGCTGGCACTCCGTCGCGAAGCCTCCAGCGCGCTGGACGAGCTGAAGAGCCTGGCGCGCGGACGCCTGCAACTGGCCGCCAACGAATACACCTGCATGTACCTGCTGCCGGCTATCGACGAGTTTCGCCGCCAGTTTCCAGAGATCGGCATCTCGGTACACCGCATGCTGGCCAGCCGCATCGCCGAGGAATTGAGTCTGCGCACGTTTGAGATCGGCGTAACGTCTTTCCGGCTCGACGCGGAACGCTTCCGCACCATCGCGGTCTACAACGACAGCCTGGCGTTTATCGTCAGCCCCAAACACCGCCTCGCCAAGGCCGCACGCGTCTCTATCAACGACCTGGGCAAAGAAAACTTCATCGCGCACAATGTCACATCGCCGCTCCGTCGCAAGGTCATCGAGGCTTTCCAGCGTTTCCGCACTCCTCTCAATATGGGCATCGATCTGCCCACCATCGAGGGCATCAAGCGCTTTGTCGCCATGGGCAACGGGGTGGCGCTCGTCCCGCACCTCACCATCGCCCACGAGATCGAGGCCGGTGAACTGGTGCGCGTCACCGTGGATGAGCTTGAATTCAAGCGGGTGCTACGGTTGGTTCATCGGAGGCAGGCCACACTCTCCTATGCGGGCCGAGCGTTTCTGCGTACGGTGCGGGACATGGCCCAGAAGCACGGCCCGCCGTACTACTACCACGTCGAACGGGCGGGATGAAAAAGGCAGGGAACGGGGACATAGGGACATAGGGACATAGGGACAAAGGGACGTAGGGACAAAGGGACGTAGGGACCGGGAGCACGGAGAATCGATGGGAGGAGGCGAGAGGCAAAGCGGGGTTCCGCCTTTTGTGGTTTGGTTGCAGGCATGAGGCGAAATGAGAGCCCATCCGGCCGCGACTAATCGGTGTTTCCAATTCTGTTTGAGGACATTTCCGGTCAGGGGCGTCTTTTCCTGGTCCCTGGTTCCTATTCGCCCTTCCCTGTAGTTGAGCGATTCCCATTTGTGGGGCGCTGCGTCTATTGACATAGATCATTCCGAGTCAGCCGCTTCCGTCTGCAACCCGTTCTGGCCATTTACAATGCTGAGAGCGGTGCGTGGGGGAATCCGGCGTGCCCTAATCAACAACCTGGTTGCCAGCCGGACGGTTGAGCAGTCGCGAGGTTCAAGACCGAATGAAGAAGATCGCCCAAATTACCTTTCTGCTGGCCGTGTGCGTAGCAGCGGGCCGCGCTCAGGAGAGCCGGCAGGATATCAGCCTCAGTGGATCGGCCCTCGTTGAGCCCTTTATCGCCTCTTCAACGGATGTGCAGGTTCACTCAAACGCGGCATATGGCGCGTTACTCAGTTACCGCTTCATGCTTACACCTAATAGCGCGCTTGAGGCCAATTATGGAATCACTTACCAGAATAAGATCAACTACTTCGTTAACCCGAATCACTACCAGGTGAATACGCGCACCCAGGAGGTTTCGGCGGCGTATGTGCGCAGCTTTACGTTCAAAAAGTTCAACCCGTTTTTGGAGGCTGGTCCGGGCGTATTCATCTTCCTGCCAATTCGCAATTCAGGCACCACCAATCTCGATGTGAAGCAGCAGACTTCGGTCGGTGGGCTCTACGGCGCCGGCATCGCCTACGAAATCAGCCCCAGCTTCGATATCCGCGCTGAATTCCGCGGCTTCGTCACCAAGGTGCCCACCTTCGGCGACAGCCAGTTCAGCACCAACAAGTGGTACAACATCTACTACCCCACCGTCGGCGTAGCGTACCACTTTTAAAAGCAGCGAGCAGGCGGTCGGGAAGGGAGTTAAGAACAAGTACAGATTCCTCAACTCAATCTGACTGCTCGGAATTTCGGAATTCAACTAATGAAAAAGAGGATGGCAACCGCCATCCTCTTTTTGTAAGAACTGGAAGATTCCGAATCTCGCAAGGCGGGGCTTGTTATTCCCTATTCCCTATTCCCTATTCCCTGCATCTTCCCCGCTTCGCGGTAGCGTCCCAGTTCCTTCACCATCGCGCAATGGGGCTTCAGCGCCGCCAGGGCTTGCGAGCCCTCATCCGACGAACGCAACTGGCAGTCCACGTAGAAGACATACTCCCACGGCTTCCCCTGCACGGGCCGCGACTCGATCTTCGTCAGGTTCGTTCCGGTGGCCGAAAGCGCATTCAGTGCCGCCACCAGCGATCCCGGCCGGTTCTCCACTGAAAATGCCATGCTCGTCTTGTTCGCATCGGCATCGAACCAGGCTTCCTTCGCGCGCCTGACCAGAAAGAAGCGCGTAAAGTTCTCCGGATTGTCCTCGATATCCGCCCGCAAAATCTGTGCGCCGTAGTATTTGGCAGCGGCTTCGCTGGCAATTGCCGCAGCGTGCCGGTCGCGCAGCTCCACAAGCTGTTTCACGCTTCCAGCCGTATCGTAAAAGGCGAACGACTCCATCCTGGGATGAGCCGCAAGAAACCGCCGGCACTGCGCCAAGGCCACGGGATGCGAAAACACGCGGTCAATGTCGTCCAGCGTTGACGAAATCCCGATCAAGTTGTGCCGGATGCGCAGCTGCGACTCGCGCACTACGGTGACGTCTTGCTGAAGCAGAAGGTCAAAGTGCTCCAGCACCGATCCGGCCAGGCTATTCTCAATCGGAATCACCGCACCGTCCACCGAGCCTTCCGTGAGCGCATTAAACACGTCGGCCGAGACGGTGCAGGGCACGATCACCGCATCCGGCAGCATCGCCAGCGTGGCTTCGTGGCTGAACGAGCCCGGTTCACCCTGGATGGCAATCTTCATTCCGGCGTCAGCTTCTCTTTCTTGGGTGTTTGTCGCAAACGGAGACTCCGCAGACTGCTTTCTCGCACCATACCACAGCTCCACTGCTGCTTTTTTCGACTTTTCATCCACGATTGCGCCCTACTTCCGCAGCCAGATATCGGCGGCCACAAAGAGCAGGAAGACCGTGGCGATGACGCCGTTCATGGTGAAAAACGCAGCATTCAGCCGCCGCATGTCCCGCGGCGAAACAATGGAGTGCTCATAAGTCAGCAGCAGTGAGGCCGCTGCAATGCCCAGCCAGCCGGCGATGCCAAAATTAAACAGATATCCAAACCAGATCAGCAGTCCCAGCATGGCCAGGTGCATCCCGCGCGCAACGCGGAAAGCAGCCGGAACGCCCATCGCCTGCGGAATGCTGTACAGGCCCGCCTGCCGGTCGTGCTCGAAGTCCTGGCAGGCATACAGCACATCGAATCCGCCCACCCACAGCATCACCGCGGCGGTCAGAACCACGATCCGCGGATCGAGGCTGCCGCGCACTGCAATCCATGCAGCCGAAGGCGCCAGCCCCAGCGCGAGGCCCAGTACCAGGTGCGACCACCGCGTCACCCGCTTCATATAGCTGTAGCCGAGCAGCACGGCGAGGACAAGCGGCGCCAGGTACAGCGTCAGCCGGTTCAATTCGGCTGAGGCAATCACAAATCCCAGCCCCATCAGCACTGTGAACCCTGCCACGAATTCGCGCGACAACTGTCCTGCGGGAATTGCCCGGGTCCGCGTCCTGGGATTGGCCGCATCGAGGTCCGCGTCTGCCCAGCGATTGAAGGCCATGGCGCACGACCGCGCCGTCACCATCGCCACCAGGATCCACGCCAGCGTGCGCCAACCGGGCGCTCCGTGGCTCGCCAGCAGCACCGCAGTTAGCGCAAATGGCAGCGCGAAGATCGAGTGTTCCCACTTGATCATCTCCAGCGTTGTGCGTGTTTTCGCGGCCAGACCCATCCAGTGCAGCTCCATCATCCAGTGTAATGGAGCACTCTGCGGACTTGATGTTAGTCGAGCGTTGGGTGCAGATTTACTTATCGAGGCCCGGGCTAAAAGGGAAAGAATCTCGTTTTACGCATCCGCCTCTTCCACCGTTGCCACAAGCGGCAGCACCGAATCGACCTTCGTCACTTTGAACAGATCCATGACGCGGCTGTTCGCTCCGGCCACCACAAACTTGACACCTCTCGTCTGGCATCGGACATAGGTATTCATCACCAGCCCCATCCCGGCCGAGTCCATGTAAGGAACGGCCGTCAGATCGATCACCGTCATTGGAGGTGGCTCCGAACCGCGCAATTCGGTCTGGAGTTCGAACAGGTTGCGCAGCGTGAGTGGTCCGGACAGACAGAATACCCGTGTCCCGGGATTCTTCCCTTCTCTGCGATCGATGGTTAACGGGCCGTCGTTCAACATAGCGAGTCAAGTGTAAGGAATGGAACGTGCTGTTTGATTACAGTTCTGTAAATGTCGCACGCAGGCCAAATCCCCGTCCAGTAGAAACGTTGGGGAATTCCACGTTCCGGAGCGTTCGGTGGAGAGGAATTCCCTTGCAGTCCAGCTATGAATCGCCACACTGCTTCAATGACGCTCCTCTCTCCCTTCTTTTGTGGCGACGAAGCATTCTTTTGCGCTTTGTTACTGTGGCTTTTCGCTCGGCTGGCCGGCGACCTGCAGATAATTCTTAACGCTGAAGACGCCCGGAACGCCGTTCGCCCGGATGTACGCGGTATTCTTGTCGGCCTGTGAATCCACCACTCCGAATAACTCAACGTGCCCGTTCTGCACCGAAATGCGAATCGGCTTGGCGGGATCGATCGCGTATTTGTTCAGCGAGGGATAGCCATAGACAGCGCGCGCCACGGCCATCCGCGTCTGGTCATCCATAATCGACGTGGGATCGACTTCGATATCATCCACCACGTCTTTTACGCCGGGATAGGTAGAGACCAGCGCCACCGCCGAATCCTTATCGACGTCGGTGCGCGCATGGCCCGCCAGCGTCACGACGCCATTCTGGACATCGAGCGAGATTGAATTGAAGGCGTTGCCGTAACCCACGCGATCGTAGGTCAGCTTCTCCAGCAGCTTCGTCTTTAACTCACTGTCGGCTACGCCCTTGCCAGCGACTTCAATTTCGTTGCGCACCGCTGTCACGCCCTTCGCCCTGCGCACGCGGTTGGCAGCGTCTTTCTTGTACTCGTAGAGGCTGACGCTTCCCGTCAAGGTGGCGATCCCATTGTCGACCGCGACTTTGACATCCTTGAATTGCGACTTGTTCAGTTTTGCCTGCGCGTTGCTGGCGCCGTCCTGGCCCGTCCCCATCCCGTTTTCAGCAAAGGATCTCTGGGGCAAACTCAGAACGCCGATGGCCAGCGCAGCCACTATCGAACCGACCGCGAAAATGTGCTTTGTCGTCTTCATTTCCTTGCTCCTTGATACATGTTGATGCATGGTCGTTGCAGTTTGTCGTTCGCGCACCGCATGTTCGTCCGGGGTTGCGAGACGCTCCCGACCGCTTTAGACACCGATGCAGGGAAAAAGTTACACGCGCAGGTTTTTCGGGGGGATTTGTAGAAATCCAAGTCAGGAAATCCGAAATCGGGCGCATTCTGGGTTGGAGAGACAGCTTCGGCCGGGAAGGGAAGCGGTGCGCTTTCAGGCAGGTCAAGCAATCTAGTGCGAAGTCAGTGCTTGCTATTTGAAACGCCGCGTCGCCTTCACCACCATGGAGAATACGCCCGACTCATCCCGAGCCACGAGCAGCGATACGTGCCGGTTGATCGCGATCTCGGCCTGCAGCAATTGCTGTCCCGTTGTATCTACGTCCGTAGCGTAGGTCAGGGTCAGATTCTTGCCGAGTTGCTCTTCCACAGTGATGCGCGTGGTCGAGTTGCCCAGCACGCCGAGGTAATTCGGATCCACCTTCACCGATCCAGCGCCAAACAGCTTCTGAATCCGGCTGCTGACGGTTGCATTCAGCGCTCCCCCCAGGAGGGCATCGGTTGCCGGGTTGGTTGCGATTTGCTCCTGCTGTTGCGTGTAGAGTCGCTGCTGATCCTGGGTGCGTCCCAGGGCCAGGAGTGCCACCACGTCGGCTTCGGGAAGCGGCGGATCGCTGCGGTAGGTTACCGCCATCTGATCGACTGACCCGTGGAGGCCCAGCGTGATGTCGTAATCCTCAACGCGGGCCGTGGCATTCAAATCAATCAGCGGCTCGATGCGCACCGGATTCGTAAAGGTAATTTCGCCGCGCTGCAGTTCGTAGCGAGTTCCTGCAATCGTCGCGCTTCCCTCGGTGATCGAGATTCGCCCCAGCAGCGATGGCGCGGCAATGGTGCCGCGCAGGCGCAGATCCACGTCGCCCGCAAGTTTGGCGTAGGCATTCTGAAAGTTCAGCTGCGGCGAAGACTGGATGCGCACATCGAGCCGGATGTGGTTTGAAGGCGCATCCTGGGGCGCGATCGGCTGCGACTTGCCGGCCTGTGCCGCCAAGGCCACAAAGTCCAGCTCCGGGCTCACGGTAAACCGCGTGATCATCACGTTGCCACTCAACAGCAGGTTGCTCTGCGTTCCCTGCAGTTGCAGGTTGATGTCCGCCGCCGAGCTGACGCCCTGCGGATAGCGGATGCGAATCGACTTGCCTTGCAGCGCCAGGTCGGCGTAGATGCCGTGCTGATAGGCCAGATACCCCGACACGCTCAGCAGGCCGCCGCCGCTCATCGCAGTCAGCGACTTCACTTCCAGCCGGTTCTGGTTGAACTCGAGGGTCCCGTGCAACTGGCTGAGACTGTTGGGCAGGTCCTCCAATGCCAGTGACGCATCCTGAAAATCAATCCGCCCCGAGAGCCCCGGATTGTTCAACGGCCCATGCGCCTCCACCCGGAACGTCGTCGTACCGCGCGCCTTCAGGTCCGGATCGATCGTCTCGGCCAACTTCAAGTTGATTGTTCCGTTCGCCGCTAGATCCAGTTGCCGCTTCCCAGTGAGGCTTAGACTGCCTTGCACGCGCATGTCGGTTTCTTCGCCGGTCACGTGCAGCGGGTCGAGCGTAATCTTGGAGTCGCCCATGCTCGCGTGCAGGGCGCCATCGCTTTTCAGGTGCACGCCTGCAATGGTCACGGCGAGATCTTGAATGCGCGCTTCGCCCCGCATATCCGAGGGCCGCGCCAGCGGGCCTTGCACGCTCACCGTGCCGTCCAGGTCCGACTCGCCTGTCAATCCGCTAATGTGCGCCATCTCAAGCAGCGCGCCGATGTTGAACTTCGCAAAATTTAGCGTCGCCTGGGTCTCGTTGTCCCCGCGCAGCGCAGTCTGTCCATGCGCCGTCAGCTCGGCCGCTTGCAGGCGCGAAGTAACGTCCCACGTCAACTCCTGATTCGCCGTGTGCGCAACGGCATTGAACTCTCCAAAGTGCTCGCCGCTTACGGTCAGGTCGGCCAGTGTTGCCTTCCCGTTGATCCGCGGATCGTCGAAGGTTCCCGACCCCGTCAGCGAAAACGCGAGATTGCCCGTCACCTGGTTGCTGGAAGTGTGCAGCCTGTCGATCTTCGCAATATCGATTCCCGTTCCGTGCGCATCCACCTGGAACTGCCGCGTGCGCAGATCGTAACTGCCCGAGCCCGTGACAGCGCCCGCAGCGTTGTTCATCGTCACTGACGAAAACTGCACCACCTGCCCAGCGATCTTTCCCTCCGCGCGAGCTGTCGTCAGCGGCTCGCCATACAGCGTCCCGTTGTCGAGCTGCACCCAGCCGTTTCCATTCAGCATGTCGACCGGTCCATCCACCGCCATCTGCGCACTGAGCAGACCCGTCACCGGGAGCTTCTCCGTTAACAAGGGCGTCACGTCGTCAGCATTGATGGCGCTCGCACGAACGTTTGCGCGCAGCAGCGAATGCGCATCGAACAAAGGTTTGCCGGGAGATTTTGGCGAGGGCGCTTCGGTCGCCGTCAGCGTGCCATTCATGTCGATCGAGGCATCTCCATGCCGCAGGTGCCCGCGGTCAATCGCGATCCGTGACGCGGAATAGCTTCCCGTCGCATCGAGCGAATCCCAGTGCACGAGCCGTGGTAGAGTTGTGTCACTGCTCGCAGGAAGTTCGACCGACAGATTTGTTGCCTGAAGATCTCCCGCCAGGTGCGGATCGACCAGCGAACCTGCCCACGATCCCTTGAAGTCCGCCTGTCCGTCGAGATCCACCGGTAGCGCCGATGTTCCGCTCTTGCCCGCGCGCATTACCCCTAGATCGCGGAAGAGCGTATCGAAGTCATCCAGGTTGTGCGAGTGAACTTCAATTGCGATTCCGGTCGGGCTGGTCATCGGGAACGCGCCAAGCTGTCCATGCGCGCTTATCTGGCTGGCCGGCAGATTCACCTGCAGGGTCCGCAGGTCTACCGCGCCGTGCCGTTGGGTATAGGTTGCGTCGATCGCGCCACTCGTCGGCGCCTCTCCTGCAACGCTCTGTGGTGAGGGGCTCATGTTCAGATTCGCCGCAACCGACAGCGTATCCACGTCGCCGTTGCTCCACGTCGCAGTGGTCAGGCCATTGATACGCGTATTCAGCCCCAGCCGCTGAAACGGGGGCTGACTCACCATGTCGAGCAGCGTGTCGAGTGTGACGTCTCTGAAATTCGCTTTGACCTGGCCATCGGTGTGCAGATCGGTGTCGACCTTCACTGTCACAGGTTTCGTCGTCTTCTCGTGGATCCGGCCCTTCTTCTCGTGCTTCGGCGGCTCGGCAGCCTGCACTACCGGCGCGCCCGCCAAGAGCGGTATCCAATGATCCAGCAGGACCTCGCCTTCCAGCTGTCCCCCGGCCTTCAGACGCGCCGTCACACCCGTAATCTGCAAGCGCAGCGAATCGGCGTGTACATGCGCGTCAAGTCCCACGCCTCGCGCCACCACGCCCGTTCCGATATACGAAGCGTTGTCGGCATGCACCGTTCCATCAATCCGGAACTCGCCCTGCTGGCCTGCGGCCGCCAGCTTCAGCTTCGCGATACCCTCCGGCGTAAACGGATATCCCAGCGCCGGCTCCATCAGCTTCAGATCCAATTCGCCCTGTGCCGACGCTTTCCAGCGCGGTCGGGCGAAGTCGTCCAGCTCGCCAGCTATCCGCAGCACGCGATCCGCCGATCCCTTGCTGTGCGCCGTCAATTGCAGCGACCGCAGATACACGGCGTTGCGC
Organism: Occallatibacter sp.; assembly: GCF_049582745.1. Taxonomy (GTDB): domain Bacteria; phylum Acidobacteriota; class Terriglobia; order Terriglobales; family Acidobacteriaceae; genus Telmatobacter. The sequence goes on along the minus strand of NZ_JBAUUO010000051.1, from coordinate 22,143 downwards.
GTGAAGTCGACCGATGCCTGCGCAAAACCTTCCACTGGCGGCGCATCCGGGTGTGCCGTCGTTCCGCGCACCAGGCGTAAGTCACGAACGCCGGCATCGAGGCGATAGCTATCCTGCCCGATGCCGTTGCCCGCCATATATTTCAGCAGAAGCGATACATCGTTCGCCTCGAAGTCCACCGGGATGCGCCGATTTTGAAAATCGTTCGCGTCCGCCCGGTCGTCGTATTCAAAGACGCCGTGATTCACCGCGACGTGATTGGCCTGGAGATCAAACAGCGTATTCAGCGGGTGCGTCTGAGTCTTCTTACGCGGCTGCGGCTGATTGGTCGTCCCGTCGGCGTACACGATCAGATGAATCCGCGGCCGCTCCAATTCAAGGTCCCGCAGGAGAACTCGCGGGCTGAAGAAACCCAGCACGTCGACATCGACCTTGAGCGAATCCAGCTGGGCGTACGGCGCTTCCCCCGGCGCTTCGCGGCCATGCAGAACAAACCCGTACGCCTCCCCCTGCAGCTTTAGCAGATTCAAGTGGAACGAGGCAATCTCGGCACGCCCGCCTGTCGCCGCATCAATTCGCGCGATCAGCCTGTTGCGGAGGATGTTTTCAAACGAAGAAGAACTCGCCCAGAAGTACAACCCCACCAGACCCACAACAAGAAGAAGCGCAATGACGGACCCCACCCACAGGACGCGGCGGAGATACCTCCGCCGCGACGCGCGCGGCTGTTTCTGCTTCTCGCGGGGAGAATCAGGCGGCACGGGTGGAACCTGGCCGGTCTCGCTCATTCCTTCGTCTCTCCCGAATCCCTGGCCGCATCCGCCTTTTCAAGCGTCGGGTCCAGTACTTCAATCTGACCTTGTTTGCGCAAGTTCGACAGCCAGCTGTCGAACAGCACATTGACCCGCTGCTGAAGCAGAATCTCCTCGATCCGCGACGATACCTGCTGCAGCGGCGGTGGCTTCTCTCCGGCCGGATACTGCGGCAGCAGCGTTCCCGCATAGTAGGTCTCAATCTCTTCGGGCGTAATGCGAATGCCCTGCCGGAATCGGAGCTCGATAAAATTCAGAATTTCGAGCCGAAGTCGCATGTATTTCTCAACCTCAGCAGGCGTCAGTTCGTGGTGCGCCAGGAATGTCTTCCAGCTCGCGTCCGATTTGCAATCCGCGCGAACGCATGCCGGCAATTCCGTGCGAATCTCCTCGATCCGCGCCGCGATCTCCTCCGGCTTCGGCTTCGTGGCCTCCAAGTCTTCCTGCTGAATCTGTTGCTGGATCAGCGCCCGGCTGATGAGCCGCTCTAGCGCCTGCTGCTGTGTCATCTTCTCCTTTGGATTCGTGCTTGGATCGAGCACCGACAGTTGCATCTCGTCTTCGATATCGCTCTCGAGAATCGCCTGCCGGTTTACCACCGCGACCACGCGATCGATGCGGACAGGCAATGCCGCATCCGCGGTCCCGCCACTCGTCTGCGCCTCAGCGGAGAGCATCCCAGCCAGGACCGCGAAAATGCAAAACCATCGCATCGCCGCGCGGGCAATCTGCTTGCGTGCTGTTCGCGGTTTGGTCATCAGAATGTCTGTCCCAGGCTGAAGAAGAAGATGAAATGCTGTGCTTCGCCCACGTGCGGATTGGAGTAGGGCCCCAGAGGGCTTGTCGGCGAAAAGCCAATCGAGTAGTCGATATTTACGGGATAGATTGGCGGATTGAGGTTATAGCTGAAGTCAAGCCGAATCGGCCCGACCGGCGTATGGTAGCGCAAGCCCAATCCTGCCGCATGCGAGAAGTAGTTAAAGTCGCATTGTCCCTGCTGTCCCGTTGACGTTTGCGGTCCCGTGGGACTGGGAGGGATAGGAGGATTGGGCGGTTGTTGCGGCGTCGCCGGCGTGAGCACTTTGCACACATCGCGGTTCGGCTGCCGAACGCGCAGCGCGCTCGCCCACGCATCCCCGGCATTGGTGAAAACATTGCCCATGTCGTGAAAGAGCACAAAACTCAGCGTATCGCCGAAGAAGGGAAGCACCGGCGGCGGCAGCCGCAGTTCCGTGCTGTTCACCAGCGCTCCGGCGCCGCCAATCGGAAATCCCGTCTCCGGATCGCGCGGTCCCGCCGCGTTGATCGGGAATCCGCGATGCGACGTCGGACCGCCGGCATACAGGCGCTCCGGGAGCGGAATCAGCGCATCTGACGGCGATCCATAGGCCCGCTCCTGTCCGTAACGTGTGTTGCGCGCCAGCACCAGCCGGCCCTTGTCAAACCCGTAATAGCTCGAATTCGAAACATCGAGCCGGTTGAACTCCGCCTGCGCGCCAAAGGTTTGATTGGAAAAAAAGTCTTGAAAGCTGGTGTAGGTCCCCCGGCGCGAATCGAGAGCCGAGTCGCGCGTGTCGCGAATCCACGTGATGCTCGGTCCGGCCACACGCTTTGCTGTCGATAGTTCCGCAATCGCGCTCGGCCCCACTTGCAGGCTCTCCGCCAACACCTTCACGCGCCTGAAGTCGAATTCATACACAAACGTATTCGCCTTCGAAAGCCACGCGCCCGGCTGGGTGAAGTGCTCGGTCCAGCGCACGCCCGTTTCCAACTTCGTCGCAACGTACGTCGTCACATTCTGGCTGCTTGCGTAACCTCCCGAATAGGTAAATCCGAGATCGCGGTTGCCGAAGAAATGAGGATTCTGATAAAGCAGATTGATGTTTTGTTCCAGCAGGCCGTACGTCCCCTGGATCGACGCGGATTGATCTCGTCCCCAGAGATTGTTTCGCGTTACAGCGGCAAGCACACGAGGGCTGATTCCCGTTTTGCCGTTCGGATTGCAACCCTGGCCCGTCGTTAAAATCCCACTGCAGTTGTTTTGCGGCGTGCCGGTTTGCGCCTCAAATCCAAGACCGTAGGTCAGAGACCAGCGCCGCGCCTCTGTCGTCTGCAGCAACACCGTCTTGTAGGGCTCCGAGCCTGCCGGATTCTGGATTGCCGTATTCACTTCGCTGAACAACGCAAACTCGTAGAGATTCCGCTGCGTCTGCGCCAGCGCTGTCTGATTCAGCGGATCACCCGGGTGCAGCGTAATCGCCTTGGCCACCGTATCCGGCCGCGTATAGTGCAGGCCCGAGATCAGGACTTTGCGCACGAAAATCTGCTGCCCCTCGTGGATCTGAAAGGTCACGTCCACCTTGGCCGGATCCTTCGCTTCCGTCTGCTCTTCCACTTCGATCTGCGCCTGGTCGAACCCGCGACTAAGGTAGTCGGTCAGCAGCGCATCCCGGTCGCCGGCAAGATTCTGCGGCGATACCAACTGTCCCGGCGCGGTGTTCATCAGCGCCAGCAGCTTGCTCCGATCGGATTTCTCCACCCCATCCAGATGCAGTTCACCCACGCGCTGCTGCTGCCCTTCTTCGATTTGATAGATCAGCGAGATCGGCTCCGTAGGATTGCGCACAGAGCCCGGAGCAGCAGCGGTCGTCTGAGTACCCCCGCTCGCCGTCTCCGAGGTCACCTTCACCTTGGAGAAGCCATTGTTCTGGTAAACCGCCTGCAGCGCGCCGATGTCCGCTGCAACAAGGGCCTGGCTGTAAGCGCCGTGGCGATCGAGATGATCGGCCGCATGCACGCTCAACAGCGCCTCAAGCGTTGCCGCGTCGAAATAGTGATTGCCCTCAACCGAGACCTTGCTCACGCGCCTGTGTGCGCCTAGCGCTACCGTATATGTGATGGTGACGGTCACGCCCCCGGAATTGTTTTCTGTGTGGTCCACCTTTACGTCGAAGTAGCCCAACCGCTGGAAGTAGTCGCGCAGCCGTCGATTACCCTCGTTTAGAAGATCCTCGTCGACCGTACCCTCCTCAAAAACAGGTACGAGCCGCTTCAGCCGGTCGCCGCCGATCTTGGCTCCTTCCACGCTCACCTTCACCACCGGACCGCGATTGGCTGAGAACGCGAAATCCGAACGCTTTGTTGCCGGGACGTAGACCTGCGACTCCAGCTTGACGTCCGCCTCCAGCCGGTCTTCCTTCTGGTAGTGCTTCAGCACGCCGCTCAGTGCGCGACTATTTGTGTCGTGGTCGATCTTCTTTCCCGCCTTCAAATGCGCATCCTGGCGGAATTGCGCCTCGCTCATACCGGAGTCGCCGGTAACCTTCACACCGCCCACGCGTGCCTGTACTCCCGAGGTCACCGCAAACGCAACATCGACCAGTTGCTCGCTCCCATGACGGGTCAGCTTGTACGTGATCATCGGCTCGTTGAATCCGTTGTCCGCCAGTGCCTGGCGCATCCGTCCCATCGCCGCATCCAGGCGCGCTTGCGTAAACCGCGTTCCGGCCGTCAGCCGGCTTGCCGCCTGCAGTTGCGCATTGATCGTCGCACCCTTGGCGCCATCCACGCTGACCGCTCCAATGAACTCCCGCGCGGTGCCCCGGAAGACAATCTTCACGCCGTCATCCATTTTTGCGGCATCTGCTTCGATCGTGCTGAACAAGCCCGTTTGAAACAACGCGCGGAGGCTGCGGGCTACGTTTTCCCGGTTGAGCGGAGCTCCCACGGCCTGGGGCAAGTGCCCGGCCAGCGGCTGCAGCCGATCTGCAGGAACTCCTTCAAAGGCAATCTCACGGACCGGCAGTCCCTGCCACTGCGCCATCGGATCGGGATCGCTGTCGTCCCCGTCAACCGAAATAGCGGAACCATGGGAGTCAACAGCACTGTCGTGTGATCGCTGCTCCGGAACCCCTGCGGACAGGGAACGGAGCGCCTGCGGCCAGCAACTGCTTGCCATCGCCAGGACAAAAAAAAGACAAGCCGGCAGCACTCCTCGCTTGAGTTTTGAGTCGAACTGCCATGCCGGATGTGCCTTACGCACTCTATCTCCCAGAATTTAGCCGTATAGACCCACACTGGGCCATTTGGTTGCATCTAACCGATTAACTTGAGAGCCTATCCGGTTCTTTCTTGCCGCAGCTCAAGGTTTTCAGCGCTGCACCTTATACTAACGAGGAAAGAAGCTTGGCGCAGCATCAGACCATTCTTACTGCTACCGATACTCCTCCCCGAAGGAAGCGCATGCCACGTACCAGGTTTCAAAAGCAGCCGCCGGAAGAACCCGCGCCCGATTCCGCTGTGGAAAAGAAGAGTGCGGTCCACCTTGACGACCCTGCATCCGGCTCGACTCCCACCGCTCCGCAACTTTCTCCCGATGCAGAGATTCTGGCCCGGGCTCAGGCTGGCGATCACCACGCCTTTGCCCATCTCTATTCTCTCCACAAGAGACGCATTTATTCCCTCTGTCTTCGCATGGTCGGCAACGTAGCCGAAGCCGAAGACCTGACCCAGGAGGCTTTCCTCCAGCTTCACCGCAAGATCGGAACCTTTCGCGGTGACTCCGCTTTTTCCACCTGGCTGCATCGTCTCTCGATCAATGTGGTCCTGATGCACCTGCGCAAAAAAGGGCTGCCCCTCATGTCTCTCGATGAAGCCATGGAGCCCTCCTACGACGACGGTCCCGGACGCAGCTTCGGTGCACCCGACCTTTCGCTTACCGGTTCCATCGACCGTCTCGCCCTCGAACGGGCGGTCGCTGCTTTACCAGCCGGTTACCGCCTCATCTTTGTTCTTCACGATGTGGAGGGCTTTGAGCATAATGAGATAGCGGCCATGCTTGATTGTTCCGTTGGAAACAGCAAATCCCAGCTTCACAAGGCCCGGCTCAAACTGCGCGATGCGCTGCGTTTCTCACTCCGGAAGGGAGACCGGCGATGAGCACCGATCCCAAGAACATGAGCTGTGAGGAATTTCATGCTCAACTGTCGGACCTCGTCGGTTCCGGAGCTGACGTCGAGAATCACCCGCACATCAAGGATTGCGACATTTGCCGTCAGCTATACGACGAATTGCAGACAATCGCCGATGCGGCCCGGCAGATGTTTGCCGACCAGCAACCCGAAGACAGCCTCTGGGAACGCATCGAGTCGGCCATCAAAAAGGAAGATTGATTCAGCGAAGTCGAAGAATCCGGCCGCGCCGGCTGCGATTGCGCATATACTGCGCAGGACTTTAAAACGCGCCGGGCCACACGGCCTGCACGGGAATTCAGAGTTTCCAGGGAGGGACGGCTTCTGCCGTCAGCCGCAGTCATCAAGCTGGGCTTTAACCCCCTGAGGGATAGCCAAGATGGCCGAACTCGCGCTTCCTGCCAACCCCCGCTCATCCCTTCTCTCAGCAAATATCTCTTTTCTTGCGAACAGGCCGCCCGTTTCCATTCAGCCTTCCTCCATTTCTGCCGATGAAGCAGTTGGATCGCGCCTCCATGTACACCGGAACACGAGCGAGGAGAACAACGTAAACCCTCATCAGGCCACAGAGCATCGGAAGCATTTCAAGAGCCGGGTCTTTCTTGAAACTTTTAATGCTCTGTGTTGTCTAATAAGGAAAGTTGATAAGAGGACACTCAATGCCAAGTCAGCCTTCCATTTTGCCGCCGGAAAATCCCCAGAGAAAGTCAGTATCCGGGCGCAGGCGCATCCCGATTCTGCCCGTACGCGATACCGTTCTGTTCCCGCATGCTGTTCTGCCGCTTACAGTTGGCCGCGAAAGCTCCATCCAGTTGATCGAGTCCCTGGGTGAAGAGCGCTCCATCGTGGTTGCCGCCCAGCTCGATCCGCGCCTGGATGCGCCCAAGCCGACCGAACTGCACAGCGTGGGCACTCTCGCAACAGTGCATAAGGTCGTGCGGATGCCCAACCAGAGCCGCTTCGTCTTTACGGAAGGCGTCGAGCGCGTGCGCCTGGTCGGGTTCGTACAGACCGACCCCTTTATGATCGCCGAGATCGAGACGGTCGAAGACATCGAGGCTGAAAACACGTCTTCGGTCGAGGCACTGGTCCGCAACGTTGTCGGCCAATTCCAGCAGATCGTCTCCGAATCGGCCACGCTCTCCGACGAGCTGCGCACGATCGCGGGAAATATAGAAGACCCCACCCGGCTGGTGGACTTTGTCGCCTCGTCGCTGCCGTTCCTCACAACGGACGATAAGCAGACGCTGCTTGAAACGGCCAGCGTTCCCGCCCGGCTGGAGTTGCTTACGAAGCACCTGGCCAAGGAACTCGAAGTCCAGCAGCTTCGCACCAAGATCCAGAGCGAGGTGCAGGACCAGGTGCAGCAGTCGCAGCGCGACTACTATCTGCGCGAGCAGATGAAGGCCATCCAGAAGGAACTCGGCGAGCAGGACGAGGGGCAGCGCGAGGTCGAAGACCTGCGCAAAAAAATCGAAGAAGCCGGGATGCCGGAGGACGTGAAGAAAGAGGCGATGAAGGAGCTTTCGCGCCTCGGACGCATGTCACCCATGGCCGCCGATTACTCGCTGACACGCAACTACATCGAGTGGCTTGCAATTCTGCCATGGGCGAAAAGCTCCGGCTCCAAGATTGACATCAACAAGGCTCGCGAGATCCTCGATGAGGATCACTACGAGCTGAAAAAGGTGAAGGACCGCATCCTGGACTACCTGTCGGTGCTCGAACTCAAGCCAGACATGAAGGGACCGATCCTCTGCTTCGTCGGACCTCCGGGCGTAGGCAAAACCTCGCTGGGCCGTTCCATCGCGCGTGCCTTGGGACGCAAGTTTCAGCGCGTCTCGCTGGGCGGCATGCATGATGAGGCCGAGATTCGCGGACACCGCCGCACGTACATTGGAGCGTTGCCCGGCCAGATCATTCAGAGCATCCGTCGCGCCGAAACCAACGACCCGGTCATCATGCTCGATGAGGTCGACAAGCTGGGACGAGACTTCCGTGGCGACCCGGCATCGGCGCTGCTCGAAACGCTCGATCCGGAACAGAACAACACGTTTCGGGATAACTACCTCGACGTGCCGTTCGATTTGTCGAAGGCACTGTTCATCTGCACGGCGAACATGCTCGACACGGTGCCTCCGCCGCTGATCGACCGCATGGAAATCATTCCCCTGCAGGGCTACAGCGAAGAGGAGAAGGTGCACATCGCCGCGCGGTACCTGGTTCCGCGCCAGATCAAGGGAAATGGAATCACAGAGGAGCAGATCGAATTCCCCGAAGCAGCCGTCCGGCACATCGTGCGCCATTACACGCGCGAAGCCGGAGTGCGCAAACTCGAGCAGGTCATAGGCACGGTATGCCGCAAGGAAGCCCGTCGTGTTGTGGAAGGCAAGATGGAGAAGCTCATCGTCGACAAGGATGTGCTCAAGGAGTTTCTTGGTGGCATCCAGGTCCGCGTCGAAACCGAGGTCGCCGAGCGCGTCAAGCGTCCCGGTGTGGCCGTGGGTCTGGCATGGACGCCGGCCGGCGGCGACATCCTCTTCATCGAAGCCAACAAGATGAAGGGCAAAGGCGGGTTCACGATGACCGGCCAGATCGGCGAGGTGATGCAGGAGTCGATGCAGGCCGCGCTTACCTGGGTGCGCTCCAACTCGGCCATGCTTAACCTGCCGGAGGACTTCAATAAGGATCTCGATTTGCACATTCACGTACCCGCGGGCGCGATTCCCAAGGACGGTCCCTCGGCCGGCGTCACCATGGCCACGGTGCTCGCATCACTACTGACCGATATTCCGGTTCGTCCGCTTACCGCGATGACCGGCGAAATCACGCTCAGCGGAAACGTGCTCCCCGTCGGCGGCATCAAGGAGAAGTTCCTGGCAGCCCGCCGCGCCGGTGTGGAAACCATCATCCTGCCCGCCGAGAATCGCCAGGACGTCGAAGAGGATCTGACGCCCGAGATGATCGCAGGAGTTTCGATCCACTACGCCAGCCGCATTGAAGATGTGCTGGCCGTGGCTCTGCCCCTGCTGAAGGCGAAGCCAGAAGTCACCTCGATCGCGACCGAACGCGGCGCCTCCGCCGCCGCCTAAGCGACAGCGACGCCACGATCGGCAGCAGAACGAGAAAGGCCGGCTAACCCGCCGGCCTTTCCCATTTGTACGCCGCGCATGAATGACATCATCAAAACAGAAATCCGAGTTCGAGCACACCGCGCGCTTGACTTGAATCGGCGCCTGCCTTGCCGAAGGCATCTCCTGCAGCGATCGACAACGCGTGAACGAACGACGCATCTCCGCGTACGAAGAACCGCTGCCGCTGGAAGGTAGGCGTCACCGTACCTGACCACGCGGAACTGCCCGGACCATACAGAAGATTCACCGACCCTTCAAAGGCACTCCCGGTGCTTGCGATGTACTCACCTCGTCCGGTAAGCGAGAACCCGCGACCCAGGGTGCGGCTCAGAAGCACTGCTCCTGCTTGGGTTGAAGCGCCCTTGTCTATCCCGATTGCCAGGTCTGTGGGCACGTCACTGTATTGGTAATAAGGTTGGACGATCCAGTTGCTCTTGGAGTATGTATACTCCAGCGCGTACATCGCGCTATTGTTCTGTACTGGCGTAGCAGCGGTCTGGAAAGCCGTGTGACCGGTGTTGCCCATTCCCACGAACGTCAGAGCATGCGGTCCCTGGGTGTACGTGAGAGATCCACTCAGCCACGAATAGCGGTTGGAGTAGTAGCCGTCGTTCCAACTCAAGGAAGCGGCAAACTTCCCCATCGTCTGGTTGATCTGAACGCCGCGATTGATCGCGTTCTCCTGGTTCCACAAGAGCCCTCGTTCGATATTCATGTTTTCGAAGTCGAATGTGTACTCCGATCCCATCAACGTCGGCAGTTCGCCTATCTGAATGGAAGTGTTCTTGCCTGGAACGAGTTTCAAGTACGCCACTGGAACCGGACTATATAGATCATCTACTTGTTTGCCGGTAGATATGAACGGGAGACCCAGCGAGAGGATGTTATAGGCGCCGGCCTGCACATAGAACTGCCACCATCCGTCAGACTTTTGAACGAACAGTTGACCGTTACTGAGCGCCGCTTGGCCTGTGTTGTCGCCGGCGACGCGATTGTTCTGGACAAGGCCGAATCCGCTAAACACCCCATTCAGGCTGAGTTTCCCAAGGGGACCAGCCTCGAGGGCGATCGGTGGGGCCGCTTGCAGGGGTCCTGCGATTGAAGGGGTGCTGAGCGGGCTTGGATTGTTTTGGGAAGGAGCCTGGGAGGGCTGTTGGTTCGAACCGGAACTCTGGGCCGGTGGATTTCCGGATTCCGGTTGTTGGCTGAAAGCTGAAACTGAGAGGCACACTACTGCTGAGGCGATGATTGAGACTACCGTTCGCAAGAGCTTATCTCCGTGGCAGCAAGGCGCTGAATATAAAATCGTCGTTAGCGCCTGTCAGCCGTTTGCGAAGCTATTCGCTTCGAATTGCCGTGCCGAAGCGGGAAAAAACCGCTGGTTCGGCAGCGATGATTGGTGCATTCACAGGCGTCAATGTTCTGTTCTCGACCGCTTGTTACGACCTTCACGAAACAGGTTGAACAGTACAAAGAGCATGAACGCTATACTCAGAACAAAAAGCACAAAAGGAATCCAAAACGCCATTACGTTTTCCCGCGGACTGGCTATCATATCCGCGCCCTCGATAGCCAAAGTAACTTTCTATGCCTAACCAGCACATAAACGAGCTATAAGCACTTCGTAACACTTATTGGAAGGCCGCCGCGGAAGGCTTCCTACTGGATACGGACGCAAGATCGCAGGAGCGGAGTGACCGCTCAGAACCGCTTACGGCGGTCTGCAACGACGATGACGCGGACATCCGTTGCCACCTGCACAATCTGCAGAACGGGATCAGTGCTTCGAAGGTGGTCCCAGGGCCGAATCTTCGGCCGGGCCGCGAGGATTTGCGTGATCTGATTGCGATGAGCAAAGTCCATGATTTGCTCCGCAACATTGTCGCCCTCAAGCACTCGCGTTTCAATATGGAGATTGCGAGCGAAGTTTAAGTGCTTTTCGATGGCGTCCTGGACTTTTCTCGAATCAGCGGTCCTCTTGTGCGCGGAGACCCAAACCGCAAAGCAATCCGCGTCGAGGTAATCAGCCATTCGGCGACCTCGCCTGATTAACATCGTGGTTGATGGACTATCTGTAAGGAAAATCAGAATACGGTCGCGACGTAACAGGGAAGCATTGGCTGGATTCTCCTCACCGCGTGCAGCGCCCGGCTCAGCTTCCCTGGATTCCAATTCGTGTGCAGTCTGCCTCAGTGCAAGTTCCCGAAGGGCAGCGAGTGTTGATTCCTTGAAGAAGTTTTCGAGAGCCCGCTCCGCTTTCTCCGGAGCGTAGATCACGCCGCGCTTGAGGCGATTCATCAATGCGCCGGTAGTGGCATCGACCATGATCACTTCCGACGCGCTTTTGATGAACCAGTCCGGAACCGTCTCCCGCACTCGAATCCCGGTGATTCGGAAAATGTGGTCATTCAGGCTTTCAAGGTGCTGGATGTTCATGTTCGTCATCACATCAATTCCAGCATCCAGCAGCACCTGAACGTCTTCCCACCGCTTGGCACGAGGCGAGCCGGGAACGTTCGTGTGCGCCAGTTCATCTACGACACAAATCGCCGGGCGCCTTCTCAAAATAGCGTCCGTGTCCATCTCTTGAAACACAGCGCCGCCATGAGTACTAGATCGAGTGGGAACCATCTCCAAACCAGCGGTCCTTGCCATGGTGTCTTTGCGGCCATGGGGCTCAAAATAGCCAATTACGATGTCCTTTCCCTGGCGGCTGATTTGCTGCGCATCCTCGAGCATTCGATAGGTCTTGCCGACCCCAGCCGCGTAGCCGAGATAGAGATGCAGCCGTCCTCGCCGGCCGTGAGCTAGCTCTCGAGCGCCAGTATCACCGGTTTGGATAAACGACGACATCGATTCCCTCCGCGGCCCGAATGAGACGGACCGCCAGATCTCCGCGCATGCGCGTCAAGAGATCAGGCGGTGTGGAGCTTCGACCTACGAAAATCTGGGTGATTCCCCGTTGCATTGCAAAATCGAGAATGGCTGAGGCTGGGTCGCTGTCGTTTAGAGTGAATATCTCAGCGCCCAATTCTCGAGAGTACTGTAGATTCAGCTCGAGACGTTTCTGTTGCTCCAGATCCGGCGTGTCCGCTATGGGGACGACGAAGAATTCACCTTGAAACCGATCCGCATTACGGCGTCCGCTTTCGAGCATTTCAGTAGCGTCCGATTGCGCCGTAACACAGACCAGGATGCGTTCCTGAACACCCCAGGTCTGTTCAGTGCCCTGCGATCGCAAATAACCCTCGAGTTGTCGGTCGACGACGACGACGGCGACCAGCAATGCAAGTTCTCGCAGTCGCGACAACTTATGTTTTTCGACGAGCCGGGCAGAATTGTCCTCAATCCCGCCCAAAACGCTCTCTTCAGAGGGGGCATCAACGACCGCAATTTCGTCAGCACTATTCAGAAGAAATGTACGCGGAATAATGTACGCTGGTCGGTTCCCAGTGATCCGTTCAACCTCATCCTGAACGCCTTCCAGATATTGAATATTTACAGTGGCCATGACAGAAATTCCCGCATTGAGCAGTTGTTCAACGTCTTGCCACCGATGCGGGTTCTTGCATTCCGGAGGATTGTCGTAAGCGAGTCCGTCAATCAGGGCTACCTCCGGACGGCGTTCGATGACTTTGAACAAATCGATCGCCTCTCCACAGTCGCTTAGGATGGTCGGAATGACCTCCAACTGCTCAACGATTGCCCGAACGTCCAGCGGGTAATCCTGCTGCAGAGCACACACAACCACGTCTTCGCCACGTTCGTGCCGCCGGCGACCTTCATCCAGCATTTGAAATGACTTGCCGACCCCGCTGGCATAGCCAAGGAACACCTTTAGTTTCCCGCGATGCTTGCGGCGTTCCTCCATTTCGATTTCCGCCAGCAACTCATCCGGGGTTCGGCGGCGCAGGTCATCGAGCATTTGTCTGTATTCTATCTAGCTCAGCTGGGGACGAGGGCGCTATGGACGATGAGCAACAATCATCCACCAGTTCTCATGTTCGGGATCGCTTTCGATGAAGTGATCTGTTTGGCTGTCGATCTCAAACATGGCCTTACGCAGCTCGGCTTGAACTTGCTCGGAAGAGATTTCATGTTCTTGGAAGGCATTGGCCCGTCCCTCCGGGTCTTTTGGCGAGCGGTCGATAATGACGACCCGGCCGCCCGACACCAATGATTGGCGCACATGCTTCATGATCAGGTCAGGAACCGTGAATTCGTGATAAGTATTGGAAATCAATACAGCATCGACATTATTCGGAGGAAGGTGCGGGTCATCAAAGTCGCCGAGGAGAACGCTAATATTGCGCTTACCCTTTCTCAGTGCTCTCATCCACAAAAAGGCGAGGGAAAGACGGCGAATGTCCTCGGCTATGACCTTGCCTTTCGGTGCGACGGTGTCTGAGAGTTTGAGGGAAAAGTATCCCGAGCCGCATCCGAGATCGACGACGGTTTCGTCGGGCTTCAGGTTGAGCGCCTGGATCACTTCGGACGAATGCTGCCAGTGGTCACGTTCGGCTTCAATGATGTCGAGCTGATTGAGTGTGCCGAGGGCCTGGTAGCCAATGTTCAGGGCAACCAGCACAACCAGCCCGCACGCCACAAAAAGGCTGAGCCTCGCCCAGGTCTTGGAAGACGTCGCTTTCTCGGTTTGGCTCACGATAACGGCTACTTCCTAGGCGGAAACTTCTCATCGAGCGAAATGTTCAGTAGAAGAACGTTGACGCGCGGCTCCCCAATAAAGCCAAAAGCAGGTCGATTGGTAGCCTCAGCAATCAGCGACCTCACCTTATCAGGCGAGGCATTGCGAGCCTTCGCTACTCGTCCTATTTGCAGATCAGCGTTTGCCGGGCTAATATGCGGATCGAGGCCTGATGCTGAGCCAGTGACTGCATCCGAGGGAATCTGCACTTTTGGCGTGAACACGAGAGGGGTCTTCGTATCGTTAAAAGCCTTAATCAGCTTCACGTCGTCCAGATTGCCTTGCGCATCTTTGAATTGGTCCAGTGGCACCGATGAGATGTATGGAAGGTCATTGTCGACGCAGTAGTGCACGATGCGGTCCGCAATTCCGTCGAAGTCCACAATCTCTTTGCCCTTGTCGTCCGTCTTGGTCGTCCCATGCAGCAGTTTGGCGCTGGTGGGGCCCAGATTCGAACCACTGCTGGCTGTCGCATCGTATCCCGCTCCGGCGGATGAGGGTCTGGGGTGGAAGTACTCAGGCTTTGAGAACGACTGTCCGATCAAGCTCGACCCGACCACCTTTCCACTCTGGGTTACCAAGCTTCCGTTCGCTTGCCTGGGGAACAGAGCTTCTGAAATGCCGGTCATAACGGCGGGGTAAAGCAGGCCCGTCAACACCGTCAGAGCAAGCATTAACCGAAATCCGGGTCCAAGTTCCTTAATCATTTCTTTGCTCCTGTTTATGCGAGGTGAAGCGCTGCGAGAATCTTGTCGATGAGCCAGATCCCCGGGAATGGCGCGATAATTCCGCCCAAACCATAAATCAGCAGGTTTCTTGTCAACATTTGACCTGCGCTGACGGGCTTGTAGTGCACGCCACGGAGGGCCAAAGGAACCAATGCGATGATGATTACCGCGTTGAAAATGACGGCTGAAAGTACAGCGCTCTGCGGGGAATGCAACCCCATGATGTTGAGCTTGTTCAACTCTGGGTATATTGCAGCAAACATGGCGGGAATGATTGCGAAGTATTTAGCGACATCGTTTGCGATAGAGAAAGTCGTCAACGATCCCCTCGTAATGAGCAACTGTTTGCCAATGGCCACGATCTCGATCAGCTTCGTGGGGTTGCTGTCGAGGTCAACCATATTCCCAGCTTCCTTCGCAGCCATGGTTCCAGTGTTCATAGCCACACCGACGTCAGCTTGCGCCAAAGCTGGCGCGTCATTCGTGCCGTCGCCAGTCATCGCGACGAGTCTTCCTTCCGCCTGTTCTTTGCGAATGTATTCGAGTTTGTCCTTCGGAGTTGCCTGTGCGAGAAAATCGTCCACTCCCGCTTCCTGAGCGATCGCTGCCGCCGTAAGCGGATTATCGCCAGTGATCATTACCGAACGAATTCCCATTGTCCTCAAAGAAGCCAGCCGATCCTTCATCCCGCCTTTGACAATGTCCTTCAGGTGAATGACGCCCAGGACGTTCTTGCCGTCTGCAACCGCAAGCGGTGTGCCGCCATTGCGTGAAATGTTGTCGGAAATCTCAGAGAGGGACTTCGGCACCACGCCCCCCGATTTGACCACAAACTGAGCGATAGCTTCTGTGGCACCCTTGCGCAACTGTCGCCCATCGATATCGACTCCACTCATCCTCGTGTAGGCGGAGAATGGAATGAAGTGAGCCTCGTGTTCGGCAACTTCGCGACCGCGAAGGCTGTACTTCTCCTTCGCTAGAACGACGACAGAGCGACCTTCCGGTGTCTCATCCGCAAGGCTGGAAAGCTGCGCGGCATCTGCAAGCGAACTAGAGCTCACTCCGTCCACCGGAATAAACTCGACAGCCTGTCTGTTTCCCAACGTAATTGTCCCGGTCTTGTCGAGCAGGAGTGTGTTCACGTCTCCCGAGGCCTCAACGGCCTTTCCGCTCATTGCCAATACGTTGTGCTGCATCACCCGGTCCATGCCCGCAATGCCAATTGCCGAAAGCAAGCCGCCAATCGTGGTTGGAATCAGGCAAACCAGCAGCGAAACAAGAACCGCGACTGTTGGAGCTGTGCCGCTTCCGATTGCCGCAATTGAATAGTTGGCGTACGGAGGTAAGGTCGCGACGGCCAGAAGGAAGATGAGAGTCAAGCCGGCAATCAAAATATTCAATGCAATTTCGTTGGGCGTCTTCTGCCGAACAGCGCCTTCGACCAAAGCAATCATGCGATCGAGGAATGTTTCACCTGGATTAGAGGTAATCCGAATCGTAATGTGATCCGAAAGTACCTTCGTCCCGCCGGTTACGGCGCTTCGATCCCCTCCGGATTCGCGAATGACAGGTGCGCTCTCTCCTGTGATGACCGATTCATCGACGCTGGCAATGCCCTCAATGACTTCGCCGTCGCCGGGGATGAGTATCCCAGCCTCGCAGTAGACGGTATCACCGGCACGCAGAGATGATGCTGGTACCATTTCGAACTTGTTGTTAGGTAGAATCTTGTGCGCGACAGCGTCTGTTTTGGTTTTGCGAAGTGCATCAGCTTGCGCCTTGCCGCGCGCTTCTGCCATGGCTTCAGCAAAGTTCGCGAATAGGACAGTGAACCAAAGCCAAATTGCGATCTGAATTCCAAAGAACACATCACCTGTCTTGGCGAGCGCATCCTTAATGACGAAGACGGTTGTGAGGGCGGCACCGACTTCGACGACAAACATCACGGGATTCTTCGCCACCAGCCTTGGGTCTAGCTTTACGAAGGATTCCTTGGTGGCTCTCTTGAGGATCTCAGGATCGAAGAGAGGGCGTGCCCGTACTCCTCTGGAGATCAGCGTCGTTGCATCATGTTCCCGATTCTCGGTTTTACGCTCTTGAGGCGGGGTCATCACTGTAGACATCTTCTAGCTCCTTGTTCCTATCGAGAGATCAGAACAGTTTTCCATTCCACATTTGGAAGTGTTCAACGATCGGGCCTAACGAAAGCACTGGGAAATAGGTCAGTGCACCGACGATCATCACAGTCCCAATGAGAAGAACCACAAACAATGTACCGTTTGTAGGCAATGTGCCATTCGTCACCGGGATTAGCTTCTTCGAAGCGAGACTGCCTGCGATGGCCAAAGCGGGAATGATGAACAGAAATCTCCCGACCAACATGTCTATTCCAAGAGTCAGGTTGTACCATGGGGTATTTGCATTGATTCCGGCAAATGCGCTTCCATTGTTGCCGGCGCCGCTCGAATACGCGTAAAGGATCTCGGATAGACCATGGGCACCGTTGTTGTTTGTATTGGCGACTGCTGGCCCGGGTGCATTCCAATATCCGCCCCTGGCGAACGGTGCGACGGAACTCAATGCCGTGAACACAAGAATGCAAAGAGAAGTCGCCAACACCGCGATGATGGCCATCTTCACTTCCTTCTGCTCGATCTTTTTGCCCACGTATTCTGGTGTTCGGCCGACCATTAATCCGCCAATGAACACGGCAATCACGGCGTAGAGCAGCATGCTGTACAGGCCGGCCCCCACCCCGCCGAAGATCACTTCGTCGGTTTGGATATTGAATAACGGAACGAGGCCCCCCAGCGGCGTAAAACTGTCATGCCAGCTGTTAATTGCGCCGCAGCTTGCATCCGTGGTCACAGTGGCAAACAATGTAGATTGCGCGATCCCGAATCGAACCTCTTTGCCTTCCATGTTGCCGCCTGGCTGACTCGCCGCGTATGCTTGGGCGACTCCGAGATTCGTAACCATCGGGTTGCCGCGCTGCTCAGCCCAATAACATACGAAAACCCCGACAAAGAATAGTGCAGACATTGCGGCGAAGATTGCCCACCCCTGCCTCGTGTCCTTTACCGCTTTTCCGAACATGTATGTCAGTCCGGCGCCAAGCGAGAAGATGAGCAACATCTGCAGGAGATTCGACGCAGGCGTGGGATTCTCATACGGATGCGAAGAATTGGCGTTGAAATAGCCGCCCCCGTTTGTTCCCAGCATCTTGATGGAGAGCTGCGATGCCAGGGGGCCCTGCTCAATTACCTGCTGCGCTCCTTCGAGCGTCTGCGCGGTCACTGGCGCTTTGAAATTCTGAATGCAACCCTGCGACACAAAGAATAGTGTCGTCAGTACGCAGATTGGCATCAGCACGTATAGCGTGCAGCGCGTAACGTCAGCCCAGAAGTTGCCGATTGTTTTGGTGGTATGGCGAGCAAAGCCGCGAATCAATGCCACCGCAATGGCAATACCTACGGCAGCCGACACAAAGTTCTGAACCGCGAGCGCGGCCATCTGCGTCAGATAGCTCATCGTTGTGTCGGGCGAATAGGACTGCCAATTTGTATTGGTCGTGAAGCTGACCGCTGTATTGAACGCCAGATCAGGCGTCATTGGGGTCGCGCCCGTCGGTGCTTGAGCCGTGGAAAAGTGCATCGGATTCAAAGGCAGGTAGCCTTGAAGACGCTGGATCAGATAGACGAACAGAAAACTGAAGATACTTAGCGATATGAGGGATGCCGAATAACGCACCCACGACTGTTCTTCATCCTCGCGAATGCCGCCGATGCGGTACATGAGGCGTTCAATCGGTCCGAGCACCGGATGAAGGAAGGTTCGCTTTCCTTCGAATACTCGGAACATATACGATCCGATGGGCTTTGTAATCGCGACGATAATCGCGAAGAAGACCAGTATCTGCACAACACCAATTAAAGTCATGTCGAGACCTCAGAATTTCTCCGGTCGTAGCAGGGCGTAGACCAGGTAGACAAACAGGAAAGCCGTAATGATCCCGGCGATGGCGTATTCCATTGACTCCTCCTAGAGCCGTTCCGAGGCTTTCGTGAAGCCCCAGAGCAAGACGAAAAATCCGATTGCGAATGCAACGTAGAGCAGATCCAACATGGTCACCTCGTAAAAGCTTGATTGTGCGGAAGCGAGTCCACACGGCGGACTCGCAGCGAAATCGATCCCGAGTTGAGAAAGGACGCTGATGAGATGCTTGCTTCGAGCGCAAAGTTGGGGAGGCCGCTCGAAGAACCGGAAGTTAGCAGTTTTGTTCTGATGGAACTCAATGAGTTCTCAAGAGAACTGGGTGCCCCCGGCGCGCCCGGCTGCAGTCCCATGACACACTCGTCCAGCACCGTTACGGATAGAGATGCTCCGGAACTTCTGGCGAGGAGTGCTGCAGTGCGTACGGTAGCGACGACATCGTCTCGGTCTGCGAGGGCAGAAACAGAGAAGACAACCGAAGTGTTTCGCAAGCTCTCGCCGTGAGTGGGAGCAAATGCCGGATATATTTGAGAATCCTGCCGAGGATAAATGCGGCGTCGCATGTTCATCGAGCCTCGATTCGACGCGCGGTCAGATTGACGAACGCCACGCTGTGACCCGCTGCAGCCACTGCCTTTGAGAGACGGCTTTCCGCAGTCGGCCAAATACGCCGGCGCCCTCCAATAACAATTAGTGAAGATGGGCGAAGGACTCTCAGAAGCGTATCAATTCGGTTCCGGCAGACATAGATGTGCAGAACATACTGTCGAGCAGCAGATCCAAATCGTTCTACGAGTTCGCGTAATAGACGAACTAGAAAGGAAGTGGATATGGGAGGATTGTCGATCGAGAGTCGACGTGGAACGGACACCACAGCTCGCAGGTGGATAGTCGCTTGAAGATCTCGAGCGAGCGCTTCAGCAGCTTGCAAAGCCAGTGCGGTCGCCGCTGGATCAGTGTAGACGACGTTCACAGAAAACGATTGTTCATGTGCTGCCCTTCCAGACGTTTGAAGAGAAGCCTGCGCAGGTCTTCCGAAGTGCTCCGCAATGTGCTCACCTGTCATCGCCACGACGTCTATATTGGCGTCGATGTGCTAAACGGCGCATAAACGAGCCATAATCACGGAATAAACCCAGGTGCGGCTTACCGACAGATCAATTCGGACTTGGCCTAGTAGAAGAGGCAGCGCCCTCCTTGAGGCACTCGCCCCTATTGAGGAAGATGAAACCGGTATCCGGCCCACGCATCGGTAACAAGGAACAGGGGTTTAGAAGGATCTGGCTCGATCTTCTTCCTCACCCGGTTGACGAACACCCGAAGATATTCCAGTTCGTCTCCGTAGTCCGGACCCCACACTGCCTGAAGCAGCTCACGGTGAGCAATAGTCTTATTCGGTCGAGCCAAAAAATACGTGAGTAGACCGAACTCTCTCGCAGTGAGACGGGAGGTTCGTCCATGTACCGTCACTTCCCGAGAGGACAGGTCAATGTTAACGCCCTGAGCAATGAGCGGTTGGAGATCTGAGTGGCTGGGCGGTTGAGGTAATCTGCGGAGCGTCGCGCGAATCCGAGCCAGCAATTCCGGCGTGCTGAACGGCTTAGTGATGTAGTCATCCGCGCCAGCGTCAAGAGCATCCACCTTTTGCCGCTCGGTGTTATTCACCGTGAGCATGATGATGGCGACTTCAGAACCTGACCGAATGAGCCGGCAGGCCTCCATACCACCCATCCCGGGCATATTCATGTCGAGCACAACGAGATCGTAGCTGCTGTTGCGAAGCTCTTCCAGTCCCTCTTCACCCGAACGCGCATCGTTGACCTGATAACCGTGGGCCGTAAGCGTTGATCGCATCACCCTACGGATTTGCGGGTCATCGTCGATTACAAGGATCTTGCCGGCACTCATTGAGAAATGCCCCCTGGCGCTATCCGCAGACCAAAGGAGAACTCAGACCCCTGCCCTGGAAAACTGGATAACGCTATGTCCTCTCCGTGAGCGCGGAGGATCTCACGCGCAATTGCAAGTCCCATTCCCGTTCCCTGTAAATGGCGTTCGTTCCTACCGCGATAGAACTTCTCGAAGATTTGTTTTTGCTCTTCCTCGGCAATGCCTTGGCCTTGATCAGATAAATAAACGATGATCTTGTTATCGCTCAGACGCGCACCAATCGTGATGGGATTCGACGGCGGAGAGTATTTCAGGGCGTTGTCAAGCAAATGAGTGAGAACGACCTGAATTAATTCGCCATCTACGCGCACCGGAGGAAGGTCATCTGGCACTAGGACCTCGATCTTGCGTTCATCTACCACAGACTTCATTTGTCGCAGCGCTGCGTTGATCAGCGAACTTGGAAAGTGGAGGCCTAAATTGAGTCGGAACGTCCCTCCTTCAATCCGCGCGAGCTGGATAGCATCTGACACCAGCTTTGAAAGGCGATCTGCCGATTCATCAGCAATGCTTATCAGTTCATGTTGATGCGGTTGCAGGTCACCCGGCATTCCCGATAACAAGTCTGTCGTCACTGCTTTGATCGATGTCAGTGGGGTCTTGAACTCGTGAGCAATGGCGTCGAGCAGAGTGGACTTGAGTTCCTCACTCTGTCGAGCTACTTCCGCTTGCGTCACTGCTTTTTGCGAATTGGCCCGTTCCAAAGCGATCGCAACGAGGTTGAGTAACGATTGAAGAGCCGCATCCGAAAAAGCCCCTCCGCTGAAAGCAAGGCCACCGATGGGTTCGCCTCCGAGGCGAATGGGCGTAATGATCAGATTTCTGTCTGCATCTTCGAGCACAGTGGAACGGACGGTGGACTCTCGCAGTTTAGACTCGACGTCAGTGTCCGCGAGCCCGGCTCGATAGATTTCCCCACTTGCTCTGACGTAAAGAGCGACACCTGGGACTTCGCAGGTCAGTGCGATCTGCTGGACGATCTGCTTTGCGATCGGTTTCGAGGTTTCTACGAGGAGGAGCGCGCGACTGAGAGCGTACAGTCTCTCAACTTCCCCTCTCCTTTGTTCGGCTTCGAGGGCTCGCCGCTTTGCGCGCGCGGAAAGCTGACTTGCGGTCAGTGAAGTGGCCAAAAAGGCAAAGAGGGCCACCCAGTTTTGGGGGTCGGCGATAGTGAGTGTCCCAATCGGCGGCAAGAAGAAGAAGTTGAAGCACAACATCGCCGCTACCGACGCGACGGTGGATTCAACGAGCCCTCCCTTAGTCGCAACAAGGAGGATCGCCACCAAGTAAAGAAAGCCTGCAGTCGTAGGGTTGACCGGTATGAGCCGGTTAAGGACGAATGTGGCCGCGGCGATGAATGCAATCGATGCACCGACACGAAGTGTCAGCCTGATATTTGAGCGCACAGACGCTCGTCTCGTTGAGGAGTCCGGACCGCGCTGTTCATCTTTCTGGGCGACAATCGCATCGTTTGAAACGATGACTTCCCGTAAGGCGACCATACTCCATTACACCCGGCGATCCGACTTGCTGAAACGACTCTAGCTGATTAACGCTTTGCGGAGGATTTCTCGGATTCGCTGTGTAAATACTACACGTGTTCCCCAAACGGCACATAAACAGAGGCTGTGGTCATGTCACCCACCGCACGCAATCACCTCGTCCTTACGCTTATGAAACGAGAGTAGTGCTGCGCGGTCGTCGAAGTTGGCAAAATTCTTTAGCAAGCTAGAGCATTTCACTAGTTACTGTGCACGGGGTCATTTGTGTTGCAAGCTAGGAGTGGCGATTGTCCGCACACCCAGATGCCGGAACCATACTCGAACGATCTGCGAGGGAAGTTCTTTGCGG
>NZ_JBAUUO010000050.1:0-2767 GCF_049582745.1 Occallatibacter sp. | reverse complement strand
GACCTAGACCGAAACCCTGACTGATCTGATTCGTGTGCGTGGTTTGTGGTTCTATCTTGTGCGCCACTGGCTCTTGCTGAATGGCAGGAGAATGGGACACGTCGCGACTGAGTTCCTGCCCCAGCGTCGTCGCGTTGCTCGTATAAATCTGGGCGTCATAGCGTCCACGCGACACAGAAACGTAGGCCATGCGGCTGTTGAGCAGAGCCTTAGCGCCCAACTCGGTGTCCACGTGAATGAGAACGCGTCGGCAGTCTGTCCCTGGCTGGAGTGGCTAGTCATGGCATAACCGTGATCGAGATGCGGATGCTTGCGCGGATCGAGTTCGACCGCGCGACCACCGTCCATCTTCAAGCGCAGCCGCTCGTGTCCGTCGATGCTTTTGATGGTGCCCAACTCGCGGTTCGCAACTCTGAGTTCGTTGGCCGGCACGGTGAACTGGATGCGGTCGCCCACTGAAAAACGCCGCATCTCTTCGCGGAAGACGGAAACGCCCTGCTGTCGGCGTGGATCGTAAGTGCGCTGCGTGCCGTCCTGCAGCGCGATCGTCAGCCGGTTTTTCGGAGCGTCGATGCTCTTCACCTGTGCATACTCGCCTTTCCCGATGCCGGTCTCCTTCGATGCGCGCGAATAGCGCAGCACATCGCCCACCTCATAGCGCTCAGCCCAGGTCCGGTCAGCACCGGTGAGGTCTTGACGCGGCACTAGCGTCCTGATGCGGTGCTCCTCGTTGCTGACGAGGCCACCCCGCTGCAGTTCCTGATTTCGCTAGTCTGAAGTGGCCCCGCTTCGATCATTACATTTGGCCCCACCCCTAACCGATAGATCGTCCTACCCTGTCTGCGAAGCAGACGGGGAGGGCGATGGACAGGAGACGCAAGGTGGAGCTATTCGAAGAGATCAGGCGGGAGCACACGCATGGAGCCGGTTCGATTCGTGCAGTCGCGAAGAAGCTCGGCGTGCATCGGCGGATGGTGCGACAAGCGCTGGCGAGTGCGATTCCGCCAGAGCGCAAACTGCCGGTGCGGAACAGGCCCAGGCTGGGTCCGGTGATGGAGTTCATCGATGAGATTCTGCGAGTAGATCAGTTGGCTCCCCGCAAACAGCAGCACACAGCGCATCGCATCTGGCAGCGGATCCGTCAGGAGCGCTCGGACCCGGTGGCGGAAAGCGACGGTACGCCGTTATGTGCGGGAGCGCAAGCAAGAGTTCGGACTCACGGCGCGAGAGACGTTCGTGCCGCAAGTCTACGACTGGGGCGGCGAGGCGCAGGTCGATTGGTACGAAGCGATGGCCGAGGTCGGAGGCGAGCGCCAGTCGATTCATCACTTCGCGATGCGCTCGATGGCGAGTGGCGGAGCGTTTCACGTGGCTTACTAACACGCTACGCAGCAGGCTTTTCTGGAAGCACACGAGCGGGCATTTGGCTATTTCGGCGGCGTGTTCCGGTGCTTGCGCTACGACAACCTGAAGAGTGCGGTGAAGAAGATTCTGCTGGAACAGCTGAAGGGGGACAGAATCCATCTGCTTACAGAGCGAGTTCAGTGAGAATCATGGGTTGGATCGTGGGTTGGAAATTTCGGCTCTCGACCGCCAAGTTCTTTAGAATGATGGTGGCCAGGGACGGAGTTGAACCGCCGACGCCAGCCTTTTCAGGGCTGCGCTCTACCACCTGAGCTACCTGGCCACTTCTTTTTCCGCATCTTCCCCGCACAGGCCATGCCTGTTTGCCGGCCTGCTGCGCGCTGTCTTTGGGCGGGAGGGCCGAGGATTCGGCCGATTCGCTGAAGCGTGCGGAACCTACGAATTATAACAATCCCCGCACTTCGCTCCAAATGCGAATCTTACAACTTCGCCTCGCCGATCGGGATTCCATTCAGAACAGTGCACGCGCAGTGATTCGCTCCAAACCAGTAGGAGATTTCGCGATAGTCTTTGACCTCGAACACAGACAAGTCCGCATCCTTTCCCGGTTCAATCGTGCCTTTACGATCGGCCAAGCGCAACGCCCACGCCCCGTTCATCGTGGCGGCCGAGATCGTTTCCGCGGGCGTCATCTTCATGTGCGTCGCCGCCAGCGACATCACCATCGGCATGCTGAGCGTTGGCGACGAGCCGGGATTGTAGTCGCTGGCGAGCGCGACCGCGACGCCAGCTTCAATGAACTTGCGCGCCTCTGGGTAGCGCACTAGCCCCAGAAAGTAATTTGCCCCCGGAACCAACGTCGCGATCGTGTTGCTCCGGGCCAGCGCGGGCAGGTCGGCATCGTTAACGTAATCCATATGATCGAGCGAGGCGGGCTCAAATCGCAGGAACGCCCCAAGGCGCGTTTCGCTGAGCTGCCCCATGTGCGCTCGAAGAGCGAGCCCGTTCTCGCGGCCCCCCTCAAAAATCCGCCGCGCTTCATCCGCGCTGAACGCCCCTTGATCGCAGAAGACGTCGGCAAATGCCGCCAGTTTTTGTTTTGCGACCGCCGGCATCATCTCCCGGCACACAATCTCAACGTACTCGTGCGCGCGTCCGCGATACTCCGGCGGAGCCGCATGCGCGCCGAGAAATGTCGGCACGACCGTTCCGGGCCACCTTTGCGCAGCCGCGCGAATCGCCTCCAGCGACTTCAATTCGGATTCGAAATTCAAGCCATATCCCGATTTCGCTTCAACGGTGGTCGTCCCGTGGCTGGCCATATCTCCCAATGCGGCAAGAATCTTTCCCGCGAGCACACTCCTACCCGCCGCGCGCACACCATCAATGCTCGACCGGATAC
>NZ_JBAUUO010000049.1:0-60057 GCF_049582745.1 Occallatibacter sp. | reverse complement strand
TAGGTAGATCACCGCGCCCGTCCCACCAGCGACTTACTTCAAACGACCCTATCGAAACTGCCCCAAAAACTCCTGGGGCAATCCACCATCGTTGCGTTGGGGCAGTCCCGATAGGGACCTAACGTTTGTCGGGACTAAGAGATCGATCGCCCCAGCTTTTAGAACGTCGCGTGGCGAACTGCGGTGTGGCTCCTTCAATGAGGTGGAACAAGAGAGGTCGAACGCATCCTTCGCATTCCTCATAGGCAAATGTTTGCGGCGAAATCGATCGCGGAGATCCGGGCCAATCGCTGTGGTGATTGGCCCGGTATAACCGCAGATTTTTACGGACGGCGAAGGCAAACGGGCATCGTACAAGGAACGAAGAAGTTATAGGGAGTTGTGTACACACTTCCATCGGATTCTGTCACGGTTATGGGACCTGCGGTTGCAAACGGTGGAACGGTCGTGGTCATGTAGGTGTCGCTGAAGATGAATCCATTTGCCTTCGTTAAGGGAACCGACGTACCGCCGAATTTGATTCCAATAACCTTGTCAAACCCTTGTCCGATGATTCCGACGCGATCGCCTGGGCGCCCCGAGCGTACTCCGACGACCGAGATAAAAGGCGTCATGCCGGTGTTATAGCTAAACAAGACTCCAGCGTCATCTACTGTTCCACCACCACTAGTCATCCCATAGATCGTCCCACTCGTGTGAAGGACAGGAGTCGAAATCGGAGCGAAGCCTGGACCGCTAAAGTCGGTGGATGAGTTGTGATAGAACCACGCAACTGGACCGGGGTTTCCGCCGTCAGTTTGAACTTTGAATAGAGTCCCACCTCCCATTTTCCCTCCCCCCGGTTGACCGCCGGCAGAAGTCAGGAGATAGAGATAGTTGTCACTTCCTTGCACAATCCCTCCCATTGGAGCGGTTCCATCGCTGTCTTGGAAGTAGTGGATGACCTTGTACTGCCCGGTCAACGTGAGTCGAAAAATCACACCAGCACTCGATTGCATGGACAGCCCGGCGTTTTTCGCAGTTCCATAGAGGTTGCCATCATTTCCTTGCATCACCGGTCCCTGTGGGTTGCCTCCTTCCCCATCGGGATTTAGACCGTTGTCATTTTGGCTGGGATCGATGTTATAGAAACCGCATAAGTTTCCTGCGAGCGTGACCCTGAAAACTCCACCGGCACCTCCTGGCGAAATCGCGCATGTCACGGGATCAATAAAACCATTCGGAAAAGTCCCATAGAGATTGCCATCGCTGGCCAACAGGAGAGGGGCGCTTGAGGCAGAAGGTAACTTTTGGGACCAACCATATGAATTTGTGGCAGTCAAGATCTGGTAGACGTACCCATTGCTTCCAGACGTAACGCCATACAAGTTGCCATCTGGGCCCTGGATTGGCGGAGCCATAGGGTTTGCCCCATTGAAGAATGGATCTGTTTGCAGCGTTCCCGCAAACTGATAGATCGAACTTGGGGTTCCGTTTACAAGCTTGAAGAGGAATCCGAAGCCCGCGGAACCTACAAACGAGCCGCCATACAAGTTGCCATTGATTCCCAGCGTCAGGCCCGCGTTGGCACTGACATTATGCGTGTTCACCGAAGGAAACACGGTTGTCTGAAAGGATCCACCGATTGGGAATTCAAACCAGGAGCTTTTCCCACCGGGCAACGTCCCATAGAGGTTTCCGTCTGTACTTTGAGCAATGAGGTCAGAGGGGCCCGGATCGCAACCTTCGGAGTTGCAGTTGAACCTGTGAAGAACTGTGGCGGTTGTTTGTGCCTGAGCTAGCGCAGCCACTGCAATTGCCACCAGGACAATCATCATGGAACGAAGTGTCTTTGGATCTTTCATAAACCGATCTCCTTCAGAGGAAGTTCGCCCGTACGGAAGAGCTGACGGCGTCGGTTGATTGCGATTTGTCTCCGGCGGTATTCCTGCTCGCAACCTCTTCACCGACACCACGGGAGGAGCGAGTTCCGTCTGCTATCCACTGCGAAAAACCGGCATCGAATTGGTCCATAGAAGGAGAAAGAATTTTCCCGAATGACGAACGCTGATCCGTAAGCTTTTTATTTTCAAATGATTGACTCCAGAAATCGAGCGCGGTATACTGCCGCGCATCCAGCATCAACTTCTCGATGCGCGGGTGCGGAGCTCCTGTATGCATCCCCAACCTTCCAGCCCCGTGACTGAATTGCTTATCCGTTGGCGCTCCGGAGACAACGAAGCACTTCAAGTGCTGATGCCACTGGTCTACGACGAAATGCGGCGCTTGGCGCATAGCTATCTGCGTCGGGAAAGGCAGGACCACACACTGCAAAGCACGGCACTCGTGCACGAGGCATATGTGCGCCTAACCGGCAATGCTCTTCCTCAGTGGCAGGATCGCGCACACTTCTTTGGCATTGCCGCGCATATCATGCGACAGATTCTGGTAGAACATGCGCGCAGTCGCAATACCAGCAAGCGCGGCGGCGATGTTGTGAAACTAGCAATCGATGGTCTTAATGACCCCGGTGAACATCCCGACCTCGACATTGTGGCCCTCGACGACGCGCTGCAGGACCTCGCAAGAATCGACTCCCAGCAGAGCCGGGTGGTGGAACTCAGATTCTTTACTGGATTGTCCATCGAGGAAACGGCAGAGGTCCTGGGCATTTCTGTTTCAACCGTCAAGCGCGATTGGAACACCGCGAGGATTTGGTTGTATCGCGAATTGGATCGGACAATAGCACCATGACACCCGAACGATGGCAACAGATTCGCGCAATATTCGAACAGGTTGAGCTGCTTGAGGAATGGGAGAGGCCAAACCCTCTCGATCGTCTATGCATTGGCGATGACGAACTTCGGAAGGAAGTCGAATCACTGCTGGAGGCCGCTGCGAAGGCTGGCAACCATTTCATGAATACGCCCGCCGCCGATCTAGTCCACGGACCTCCACAACAGATGAGCACATCCAATCGAATCGGACGAAGAATCGGTGCGTACGAGATCGTTGATGAAATTGGACACGGCGGTATGGGAGAGGTCTATCGCGGATCGCGGATCGATGGGCAATTTGATCAGCAGGTTGCCATCAAGCTGGTT
Organism: Occallatibacter sp.; assembly: GCF_049582745.1. Taxonomy (GTDB): domain Bacteria; phylum Acidobacteriota; class Terriglobia; order Terriglobales; family Acidobacteriaceae; genus Telmatobacter. Next base: position 56,974 of record NZ_JBAUUO010000049.1, on the reverse strand, counting down.
CGCGTTGGCATGGGATCCACATTTATCGTGCGGCGGTTTCTCCATGAGCGCCAGATTCTGGCGTCCTTGAACCATCCGAATATCGCCCGTCTGATCGACGGAGGAACCACGGACGACGATGTTCCTTACCTGGTGATGGAACTCATCGATGGCGAACGAATCGACGTCTATTGTCAGAGCAAAGAGCTCTCCGTCAGCGAACGACTTCGCCTCTTTGTTGAAGTATGCGAAGCCGTTCAGTATGCACACCAGCGACTTATCGTGCACCGTGACATAAAGCCGAGCAACATTCTCATTACAAATGACGCGAAACCCAAACTCTTAGACTTCGGCATCGCCAAAATGCTTGATCCGGAAGCAGAGGAAGAAGCAACGCTAGCTCGTCCCATGACCCCCGAATACGCAAGCCCGGAACAGATCCGCGGAGAGTCAATCACAACTGCAACCGACGTGTATTCATTGGGTGTGGTTCTTTACCAACTCTTGACAGGCAGTTCTCCATATGGGGCTCCAGTTAATACAGCCCATGAGTGGTCTCGGGCAATCACCGAGGTGCAACCGCAGAAGCCCAGCAGCAAGGTTGTGTCGACAGCAGGGCTTGACGAAAAAGATCTTGAGCCTTCGAAGTGCTTGTCGCCCGTGGTTAGCGCGCGTGAATCAACTCCAGCCAAACTGCACCGCCGCCTGGCGGGAGATGTCGACAGCATCTTGCTCAAAGCCTTGCGCAAGGAACCGGAACAGCGCTACGGCTCCGTGCTTCAGTTTGCCGACGACATCACTCGCCATTTGAAAGGCTTGCCGGTGACAGCTAGGAAAGGGTCCTGGACTTATTCCGCGCGGAAATTTGTCCTGCGCCACCGTGGCGGCCTGGCTGCAACCGCGGTGGTCATGCTTGCGTTGGCAGTTGGGCTTGTGTCTACCGAACGTCAAGCTCACATTGCTCAGATTCAAAGAGCAAAAGCTCAGAAACGATTTGACGATGTACGTCGGTTTTCTGATTCTTTGATCTTCGATATCCACGACGCACTTCAGGCAGTACCTGGAACCACCGCCGCGCGCAATCTGCTTCTCGATCGCGCAGTCCAATATCTTGACAATGTGGCGAAGGATGCAGAAGGCGATTTTGAATTGCAGAGAGAGTTGGCTCGGGCCTATCAAAGGCTGGCAACGGTCCAGGGCGACTCAACTGTCTCCAACACAGGAGCGCTCAGCGCAGCAGAAACCAGCGCGCGAAAAGCCATGAGTCTATTTGAAGGCGTAGCCGCAGCAAATCCTGCCAACACGGCTGATCAGTTGAACCTGGCAACGCTCTACCGGCAAAAAGGCATGTCCGACATCTACTATCCGGACGGCCGTCCTGAAATCGAAAAAGCGATCGCGATTACCGATCGGCTCACTCGCACGGATGGCAACAACCCGAAAGTGCAAATCGAAAGAGCAACTGAGCTTCAAGGGCTGGGACTGTCGTATGACATCTCCGGAGACCGAGCCAGCTCCGTCGAATTCCTTCAGAAGGCACTCACACTGCTAGAAGCTGTTGCGCAGCGCGACCCCAGTTACCATAGCATTCGCGAAAGAAAGGCCAAACTAAATGTCGAGCTTGGCCAGGAATATGCCTACATGGGTGAGATCTCAAAGGCCCGTGAATTGACCGCTGCGGGTGCAACATCTTACCAGGCAATCGTCGACGAGGGCGCACAACCCGATACGATTCGAGACCTCGCGGCAACTCGCCTTCGCCTCGGAAAGCTGCACCTAATGGACAACGACCTTCCTTCCGCAAGCCAGAACATCGCTCAAGCGCGTGCTGCTATCGCCTCGCTCGCTGAAGCAGACAAGGACAACATGCTGTTCCGTTCCGACGTGCTGACTTTCGACTTCGAGCAGGGCCAAGCTCTGATTCTTCAGGGAAAGCTCAAGGAAGGCGAGTCGTACGTACTGAGGTTGATCGCGGGCTTTGCAAAGCTCGCGTCGGAGGAGGATTCCGGGCCAGGGGATGGCGTGATGTACACATGGGTTGGAGAAGCTCAGTTTGGCATGGGGAACTATCCGCTGGCTCTTCAGTCATTCAAGAAAGCTATTTCTGCTCTCGAAAGCGGCGCCCAATACGACGATTCCCGTACGGGCCTGGTCACAGATTATGTCAGATTAGGTGAAACACAGCTCAAACTTGGCCACAGCGCAGAAGCAGAGGCGGCATTCAACAAAGCGCGGTTGAAAACAGACCTTGCCGAAGCGAAGAATCATCTCGACGTTCCTGCGATCTATTCTGCCGCTGAGGTCGACGAGGGATTTGGAAAGCTTTGGATGATGAAGTCGTTGAATGCGTCCAACCTCGAAGACCGTATGCGTGCTCGTCATAATGCATGCGATGCATTCAAATCCAGTCTTCAGGCACAGACTCTGCTTCCAGCTCCGTTGCGATTCAGCCCCAGCGAGTTTCCAGTCGTGGATTTAGCGACCATCACGGACTGCCGGGAATCGTGCAAAACGATCATTGTGAAGTCCAAGCAATGAATTGAGAACGACATATCTCAGTCAACGATCCGCATCATCGCGTCTTTCGATTCGTTTCCAGATGAATCCTGATATGTCGGCATCACGCCAGCTTTACGGTGGCGAGAATGCTCTATCTATCGCACTTCGCTGGTCGCGTTAAGTTCCCCCGACGTCAAGTCACGAGTTTGTGACGATCCCGCAAAGAAGTGGCCCAATCCTTCAAGTCCTGAATGCCCTTGAGGATCTCACTCGGCGCCGGGGGTTCTGCATTGCGTCCAATGGAGGGGTCGTGAGCATCCGTGACGTCGCAGCACTTCTTAAATCCGACCTGAAAGGCACTGCAATCGGAGTCCGTCAGCACGGCGGCCCTGCGGATGTACTTGGGATCAATGTAATCGCGGTGGCGCTGCACCACTCCTGCAAAGGCTACCGATTCGAGAGCGCGCTCCCAGGTAGCCCGTAGACCGTTGTAGATGGCGATGGCTTCTCCGCGGTATTCCTCATCCCGGCTGTCGTCAAACAGCTGCTTCGCTGCGCGAGCTCGCTTTTCAAGCTTGTCCAGCCGATCCTCGACGCTCTTCCATTTCCACGGCAGACCGTCCTCAACGATTCCCGTTCCCAGTGGTCCGCGATCCACGGACCGCGAGACCTGGCTCACACTCTTCTCATGTGCCAGCCCCACGAGGTCGTTCACAAAGACTAAGTCGTGCGTGAAGACAATCACCTGACGAATCGCGGCTTCTTTTACCAGACGTTCGGCGACCTTCTTCCGCCATCGATGATCGAGCGAAGTCACCGGATCGTCGAAGACAAGGGTGGAGTAGTGGTCCATGGTGGCGACTTCGGTCAGAAACGCGGCCAGGGCGACGCAAGTTTGCTCGCCTTCACTGAGCACACTCGGGACTTTGGCGTCCGGCCTTGCCAAGAACCGCACCTGGTATTGCGGAGAGCCAAAGCGGCCTCCAACGCGAGCGATCTCAACGCGGACTTTGTTGGATGCCAGCGATGTGACCTCGTTAACGAATCGATCTCTGAGCTGCGGCGTGACTACTTCGTCGGCAAGCTTGTTGCCCAGATTGGTGATAGCCGTCGTGACAAAATCTTTCAAGCAGATTTCAATCAGGGCAATGGTGAGAAGCCGCAGGTGTTCGGACTCGACAATTGAGATGGACGAGGCCAGACGATGACGATCCTCCAACCCTTCGAGCTCCTCCTCTCGGCGTCTGCGCTCGATGGGATCGACGAGCTGATCGAGTTCAGCTGCACGGGCTTCGAGCTCCATGGTGAGTTGCTCCAGAGTGCTGACCGGGGTGGCCGGCGTTGGAGCTACTTCGGCTGGTTGACGTAGGGACCGGAGAAACGTGAACCGGCACAGACGTGCGCTTGCGAGATAACGGAAGACATCTTTTCGAAGCGGGGCATCATCGGCGGCGATTTCCTCGAGCCCGGCTGCGTACTCTTTGAGAGTGAGCTTCAGTGACTGCAAAGGGCTGAGCTTATCTTGAGCCGCGCGCTCCTTGGTTTCTGCTTGCGCCTCGGTATCGTCTTGGACGAAATCTTCAAAGCTCCGCATCCGCGCGACGGCCTCTTCGCTGAGCGGCTGCTGGCAAAGGAGGCAACCGAGGCCCGCTTCTGCCGGAGGGAAGGGGCGGCCGGGGTAGGCGTGTGCCTCGGAATATCGCCGCGCCGACTCCCAGAGCTGCCTCCATATCGGTTCGCCAATGCCTTGCAGTGGTTGACCGGAAAAGAGAGACTTCGCAGAGATTCGCGCCGCATGCCGGGCGACCGCGGCCTCGCCGTGCAGCTCGCGTATCGCAGTAAGACCCGCGTCGGTCATTGCGACCTCGATGGCATTTATAGCGTTGGACAGATTCTCAATACGACTGATCCTCAGTCGCAATTGCCTGGCACCTGCGGCCGGGTTGCGCGCGAGGTCTTCCTTCAGCTGTTGAATTCTCTTTTGCTCATCGATCGTGGTCTGGGCAAGCTTCCGGATCGGTGCCAGATCAGAATCGGCCGCCAAGGCAGCAATCGCGCTTCCAACAGCAGTTGTCGCTCTCCAAGGAGGCTTGGCGAAGATGGGATCACGGCTTTTCTCAAGCCGCTTCTTCTGCTCTTCGAGGTGCTCCTCGAGTCTCTTGCACACGCCCGCGAGTTCGTCGGGAATGTCGAGCCCAAACGGGCGGGCCGCAATCTCGTTCTTACTACCGATGTGTACGGCCGTGCAGGAGCTGTCGAAGATGCCTATGGCCGAAAGGACGGGATGCGGAATGCCCATGTCACTCCAGGCCAGAGGGGTCTGGGCAGTTCCGCCGACTTTATAATCGATTGTCGCTTCCTGTGTGACCGGTACACCCGGGGGTGCATAGATATTGGTCAGGATCTCTGCTCCAGGATTCCGGGTCCGACAAATCCGCTTGAGAATCCTGGCATACCCTGATTTCCCGCTGCCATTAGGCCCGTACACGATGGTCAGGCCGACGGGCGAGAAGGTGAGATTTTGGCCAGGAGCCAGATGATTCACGCCGGAGATGCCGCGGATTCCGGAAAGGGTCACCGAACTACTGGCCGCGGGATTAGCGGGGAGGTGTTTTTGCTCGAGCCGTACAGCCACAGGACCGCCGGGTTGCGCGAGGCCGTGTTCGCCGAGGCAGAGAGTGGTCAGTTCAGTGATATCTATCTCATCCAGTTTGCCCTTCTGGACGATTCGACGAAGCGCATCGCGCTGCCAATCCGGCCGATTGGCGGACCAAAGCAGGATCGATTCGATAATTGTCGGAGGAGCGGGAGCAGCAGCGGCCATGGCGACACCAGCAACGGGTAAACCCGAAATGAAGCTATGCTCACGATTGTAAGTCCGGGGCGATAATGGTCTCCACTTCCGCTGGCCTTCGATAAGGTCGAGTGAATATGGACGATCGTAATTAGCAAACTCCGCGAAGCCCCACGAATCTCTAGCATGCCTCGGGACGCGCCCACATAAATGTCGATCGTCTGGGATGTCACTCGCTGCGTTGCCGGCTGCGTGACGCAGGCTGCGATGAACGGTATTGGCGAGTTCGTCCATCATGAAGCAAACCGGTCCTAAGACGGCGAAGGCGCTACATCCGCTCGGCGTGCTTTTTCGCGAGAACGCCGCGGCGAGTCTCGGAATCTGAATTCTCACTGCCCGGGAAAATCTACTTATCGGGCGTTGGCCGCGGACAAGAACGTTGTTACCTTCATTGTCAAGGGAAAGAGCAAGGTTCCTATCGATGCTTTCTACGGAACGGGAGATCATGGGTCTGCCCCCATCACTTCGATTTCTCGGCCGTCGGATGAATTCTGGTGCCAGGGAAAATCGCATTCGCGGGCGCTAGAGGGCGTGGACCTCCTTAACGCGAACTTCTCCACTACGATTCTGACGTCTTGCGACCGTATGGCTCAAGGTGTGATAGATGCCTGTCCCGGCGTTGGCACAATAGGCGGCCGCCGTGAATGAGGCGCAGATGCGTGACAAAAAGGTTCTAAATGGGATTTGAGCCATGAAATGGAATGGCCCACGCAGACCAAAAGCAAGCTCAGCCTGTCAGTTTGGCATGGCGTTCCGAAGCTGGAATTGGACATCGGCGATATGGCACGTTTTATCTGTTCCAGCTTGCTATGGTTGCTAATGTTTTTGGCTGGAATTGGTTCTATAAAGCGGTATTGAGGTGAATCAAGTGACAGAAGTGAAATCATGTAAACTGCTTATTTAACTGTGTTTACATTTGAATTCAATAAGATGGGAATCACTATGGTGCCGAAGAAGGGACTCGAACCCCCACACCCTTGCGAGTACGTGGACCTGAACCACGCGCGTCTGCCAATTCCGCCACTTCGGCACGAGACACAAATCCAGCATTTTCCGCCAGATCGGCAGCATCTTTGAGTCTCGCAAAACCGGTCTGACGTGTCAAATCCAGGCTGGGATAGGAGATAGGGGCCGGGAAAAGTGCACCCCCCCCACCTGGACTGAATTTCTCACAAACTTAAGAAGATTTTATGCTCAACGGTTTTTCGCTGGCTCCCGCACCATCCGATTGCAATCTGTAGTCATTCGGAAAATCGAGGTCCAAGTTTTTCAATTGGACTGAGGTTAGCGCCCCAAGCCCGCCCAAAGAGGGGAGTATTTCCGCAGTGGATCTTAAAAACTTTGCTAGCCTGTTATTCCTGAAGTATCTCCTTGGGACCAGTTCTGTTCCTTCGATCCTTGCATCGGATTTGATTGCCCCGTCGAAGTCAGCTATCAGTAGCTTTAGGACAATTGAATCCTTAGCGTTGATAAGCGTCGGAGTCAATATCGCTCGGTGATCATCCTTCGAGATTTCTGCATCGATACTCGGTGGGTTTTTCTCAGAAACGGTCGCCTCAACAATGCGAGCGGCATCCGTCACAGAGAAGGAGATCGGCCTAACGAAATCAGTGGCTTTGATCGATTCTGTGCCGACGTTCACAATTCTGATCTGAACAAGTCCCACTTCCCTTACTGGGATATCGTCCACCAACAGCCGCATCCGGCCAGACTGTTCATCCTTCAGGCTCACGAGACGTGTCATTGAGAGGAATTCATAAACGATGGATTTCCGCTTTCGATTTAGACGGAAAGTCGTAACCGCCACGACAGTTGAGATGATGAGGACTGCGAGTGTAAGCGCATTTCTGCCGTCACTATTCGTAAGGAAATTCCAGATTGCATCTCGCATAGAACAACATCTTAGATCACGGCATCGAAAGCTAGCGCACGGCACGGATCAAGTTTTGAAGCAAAATGCATCTCTATCGATACTCTTTTGCTAGTGGATGCAGGCTCAAGCAAGCTTTTTGGGGAGGCATCTGAGCTTCAGAAAGTTCTCTCGAGACGATAAAACTTACGTTAAGGCCCATATCGGCAGTCGAGAAAGTCTACTATTGAATATTCACCACAAATAGCGAGGTTTTCTGATGCCTCTTCTCGAGACCCTTGTTGCGACTGTTGGTCCTGCAATAGCGAAGACACTACTAAAACTCTGGGCGGGTGACAACAAACTTGCCTCGGAAGGCGGTGATTCTGCGATCGAAGTGCTCACGAAGCTAATCCCCGAGATTCGTGCTCGAAACGAAACTGTGCGTCAGTTGGATGCCATCGGAGAACGCGCTGCCGAAAGTCTAATGTTTACCTTCGAGGCCGAGGGGAAACAGCTCATGGTTGAAGACCAAGAGGCTGTCGCAAACCTCGTGGCACGAACCCTCGATCACAGTAGGATAAGCACAGAGCTTCTTATCCAGAAAGATCTGGATCCTGCTCAACTAGCCCAATATCTCATCAATGATGCTTCCGACGAGCTGACGCTCTTACCGAAGCATCGCATTGACCTTTTTACGCGTGTCATTGAAGAAGCAAGCCAATCAATTATTGATATCGCACGGGTGCTTCCCAGTTTTACTGAACGCACGTTTGCTGAACTACTGAAACGCGATCGCGTACTCATTGATGCAGCGCAGCGGATCCTTGAGAATTTGGATCGGATCAGAGCGAAAACCGATGATCAAGACGGAAGCGCAGCAAAGTTCGAAACCGAATACCGGAGAGCTACCATACGGAACCTAGACAAGGTGGAACTTTTTGGCGTGGACCTATCTAGATCAAGTCGATCACAGCCTCTAAGTGTTGCATACGTGAGTCTAAATGTAGGAAGTGACCCGGAACTGGATGTAAATGAAATTAGAGAATCAGAGGAAAGCGACGGAGAAGCATCTGCAATTGAAGTGGTCGAGGCGGCTCTTGCGCGGCATCGCATGTTGCTCTTGAGGGGACCAGCCGGTGCGGGGAAAACGACTTTGCTTCAGTGGGTCGCAGTGCGCGCTGCATCAAGGAGTTTTGAAGAGCCGCTGGAGAACTGGAACGTCGCGCTTCCTTTTTTGATTCGACTCAGACAATTCGGCGATTCGGCTCTCCCACGTCCAGAAGATTTTCCATCCCTCATAGCTCCGACCATCTCCGGTACCATGCCCAGTGGTTGGGCCCATGACAGACTAAAATCAGGTGCCGCAATTGTCTTAGTTGATGGAGTTGACGAGGTTGCGGAATCGCGTCGTGACGAGGTCAGAAAGTGGATTATCGACATTGTAAGCACCTTCTCAGCCTGTTGCTTCATTGTCACTTCCCGCCCGCATGCGGTTGAGCAATCTTGGCTAAAGAATGAAGGGTTCCATGACGCGGACCTCCAGCCGATGGACACGCCTGGGATTGAAGTTTTTATCGATCACTGGCACAGGGCGGTTGCTGAAGAGGCTCGACGTGAAGAAGATCTCGAACTGCTCTGCCGTTTAGCCGCACATCTCAAAACAACACTGCGCGGAAATCAGGCTGTGCGTCGACTGGCAACCAGCCCCCTTCTATGTGGTGTGATTTGTGCTCTGCATCGCGACACCAACGAACAGCTGCCGCAAGATCGAATTGAACTGTACGAACGTTGTTGTTCCATGCTTCTCGAGAGACGCGATTCTGAAAGCGGTCTACACTTCCGTGATTATCCGAAGCTTAGTTATAGGCAGAAAAGGGCTCTGCTCGATGATCTCGCATATTGGATGATCAAAAACGAATGGAGCGAGATATCCCTGGACTCGGTCCGAAGTAGATTCAATAAGAAGATCGATACTTTCCGGCCCGATCTCAAAGACGGTGCTGTCCTCACGGGTCAAAACGCCGCGCGATTCTTCTTAGAAAGAAGTGGCATATTACGGGAGCCTGTAAAAGGAAAAGTTGACTTCGCGCATCGCACTTTTCAGGAATATATGGCGGCCAACGCTGCGTTATCGGAAGCTGATATAGGTATGCTTATCTCGCACGCGTCTCACCCACAATGGAGAGAAGTCGTTGTCCTTGGAGCTGGGATCGCAAGGCAAAAGGAACGAACGCAGCTGATCCAATCACTTATACAAGAGGGCGATAGGAAGCCGAATATAGCCCCGCAGCTATTTCTTCTCGCAGCAGCATGTCTTGACGTGTCGATCGATGTTGAAAACGTTCTAAGGGCCGAAGTTGCGCGTCGGATTGGAACTCTTTTCCCTCCTAAGACAGTTTCAGACGCTATGGAAATTGCTCAAGCAGCTGGAGAGATGGCTATTCCTTATCTGCGGTGGGGCAGTCGCTACACGAATACAAAACAGGCAGCGGCAAGCGTTCGCGCTCTTGCCGTTATTGGCACTCGCGAATCGATTCAAGCGATAGCCGAATATGCGGATCATTACAGCTCTTTTGCAGTGCCTAAAGAAGTTGTAAGAGCATCTGACCGGATTGAATCTCACTTGTTCCTAGAACTAATTGCCCCTCGACTTCGAGTGCAAGACCTTCCTGGGGAATCAGTCTCACTGCTCATTGAAAGGTTCGGCTTTGATCAAATTTGCAATCTGGAGACGGCTACTGATCTAACGGTCTGGGGTTCACGGGCTCGTGATCTTTCCATTCTTCGGAAGCTCCCGGAGCTGCGGTCTTTACGGATCTCGGGGCCAGAAGTTCAAGACCTAACCCCTCTCAATGATCTTATAAAGCTTGAGCGGCTAACTTTCGAAAAAATTCCCGTACTTCGTCTTGCAGGTATAACATTTCCATCAACTTTAGAATACCTCGAGGTTAAGCGTTGCTCAATTGATGCAACTGAACTCGCTCGGATCAGGAGCCTCAAAATGTTGAGCATTAATTATTCCCACGTATTGAATTCACGAGAGCTAACCTCCGCGCACAATTTGCGCCGCATCTTTATCTACAACAGCGAAATCGATTTTACATTTCTCATAGGCATGAATAAACTCGTTCACTTGTCACTTGTTGAGGCGCAACAAGACGCACTTTCTGTATTAAATGATCTTCATCATCTAAAGTCTCTCGTGATTATTGGCGGCGATCTGGGTGAACTCCGAAAGTTGGACGGGCTTACAAGCCTGGAAGAACTAGACCTATTTCAAGTCAGGATCTCTGACTCTGCTACTCTGCCCTCGCTCCCACGGCTCAAGAAGCTGAGCCTCAAAGGCGCGGGAATTAGTCCCAAGCTGACGCGCGAGGCATACCGAAAGTACCCCGAAGTCAAAATCACGACTTAGACCCTATCGAAACCGGCGTTCCTTAGTTGAACCAACGACTACCTGCGATAGTGCTCAGAATGGTCGTCAAGATATGTCCATTGTCCATCAGCGAGGAAGAAATCAATTCATGTTTCGCAAGAACAACGACACCAATAAAGAGTTGAATGGCCGGTACCGAATATTGTAGCGCGAGGATTTGGATTTGGAGATTCTAGCGATGAGACGCGGCCCGAACGAAACGTAAACGCCCTTCAGGTCAGATGCCCCATTCGCCGAAGAGTACTCGCTATCAGAGCCTGATTTCGCGGGTGAGGCCGTGATTTACCAGTTCGGGCATTGATGAGCATCCTGCGTGATAGTCTCGTCGCCTCGCACAGCTTGGGTATAGACACTTTCAGCATGGCTGGTCTGATCCTGCATTCCCAGTCATCACGGCTTGGATCAACGTATTCGGTATACGCGTCGTGGTCTGAATGAATCATGCCCGCGTCGACTTCTTCAAGCAAATTGGATTCCTTACCAATGAAGCGAATCTGATCAACCTGCACGTGCCTTCGTTGAAGAAGCCCAACCGTGTTCTTTCCGCACACGTTTCCTTTCGAATCAGCACACTTGGGCTCCGCATGAAAAGCATATTCAAGGATCACTTCGCCGAATGTCTTCACTCGTGCTGTGCGTCTACTCGAATAGTGACCAGAAATTGAAATCTGGAAGAGCTTACCCGAGTGCTGGTCAATCCACCTCATCTGAGGCCATTTCTTCGGATCCGTCTGATAGGGCGCAATCAAATGGAAGTGCGCTGGATCGACACCGGGTGGATGGCCTAGCTTCTGCACCTGGCAACTCACCAGGAAGTTGAACGGCTTGATTTGCTGCGCGTATTCTTTACCGTCGTTGATCTCTCTCAATGCTCGTAATATTGCCGGGCTGCTTACGGTGATTCTTCCAACTGCAGGCGTTTGTTCGAATAGGTCTCGTCGCTTTTCCTTACCTAAAGCGGAACGCACGATGCCATGCCACACCTGGGCGATCCAGTCTCGGTCGTCGCTCGCAGGATCGGTCGGATTCAAAAGGTGTCCAAGACCGTGTTCGGACCATCTGTCTTGCGCGTTATTGATTCCATTTCGAAGGAGTTCAGAGATTCCATTCTCATCTTTCAAAAAGAGAACATAGCGTTTGGCTGAAATTGCATAACACCACAGTTGCCGCTGCTGTTTCGAGTTCGGATCGAAATTGTCATCTTCGATCTTGAGAACTGATCCTGGAACCGCATCGGGATCATAGGGGTTGAGTAACTTGAAGCGATCTGATATTTCTCTAACCTGCTGTCGCGAGAGAGCTTTTATCGCTTCGGCTCCCTTGGAGGTGCGGAACGGCCCACCGGGACACTCGCCCAGCCCGCCGCGCTCCGTAGCCACGATCGCCATCGAGTCCGTGTCTTCCATTGCATAGGTCCCGCCGAGGTCTGTGACAGACTTTTCGAGTAGCGCCAACATCAACCGGGCTGCTCCGGTGATTAGAGAAGCAATCGGAGGTGAACAAAATTCTCCAGGGATCTCGGGATTTGCCACCCGAGTGAAGAAGGGTTTCTCGTCGATGCCATGACATTGAACTGGCACACGCTCCTTCGTCTCGTAGCGATTCATCTCGGCATAGATTCCATAGCTGGCTGCATTCGCCAGGACCTTCAAAAAGTCATCAAGCTGCTCTCGCTCTGCCACTGAAATGTCTGGCCTTCGAGAGAGACGTTTCCGCTCTTCGATCACAACCTTGAAGAAGTCCTGCGTGCGCGGGTCGACCTCAACAATCCCTCGAAGCTTGGCTGAACGCAAGTTCGGAAGTATTCCATGAGCCTCAAGCATGAATGCATCGACAATGCGAGGGATCTTGCCGGTAAGGAGCACAGACGCAGCGACGTCCGGAAGTGAATACCACAGAGCATCATCCGCATTGTTGGGGTAGATATGATTGATTCCCACTTGCCAATCGTTTGTGTCGGGATTGTATTTAGCCCGCGCGGGTAGGATGTCGCCGTTAGGCACGATTCGGACAAATCCTGTCAATTTCCTCCAGGTGTCTGGCTTGAATATTGCCTCTAGTGAGACCTCCTTAAGAAGCGAGGTCACTTCATCTGTGCATCCCGATTTCACTCTGATTTCTTTTGCAGTCACGAATTTCCAGAGATTCATCAGGCTATTCACAGTTGGATACATTGACAGGAAATCCGTATATACAACGGGAACGGGTATCCGTCGAACGTGAGCACTCGTTCGCCCTCCGACGAATGCTGATTGAGCGTAACCAATGTAGGGTTGAAGACTCTTCTGCCTCGCAAGAATAGGCGTTATGCCCATTGCACGAAGGTAGGCTTTACCGATCGAAGCAGGAGAAAACGCCTTCGTCTCTTCGAGGTGAATCGGATGCCGGTCAAATTCTGCTAGCAGCTTCTGCGCAAGTTCTGAAGTTGCCTCGACGTCTCTGCGGCAGTATTCGACGTATCCTGCAGTGATCTTGCCGTGTCCCGATGTTTCGATCTTGCCACGCTTAACGCCGAATGCCTCGCATGCTGACTTGAGGCTGTGCGATCCATTTGTGAGTGCAAATGCCAGTGTCCGCAGATCGAGAAAATTACCTCGGAAGATCACCGGTTCCTTCGAGCCGTCTTCCGACTTTAGGTCAATGGCATCTGGATCTCTTTGGGCTGTAAAACCCATGAGCGAGCGTTTGCTGTCAATATGCTTGATCGCAATCCTTGGTCGAAATGAATTCCTCTTCCGTAGACCGTTCTTATCCACATAAGACCAGATCCCGAGCGAGAATCCGCCTGCAAACTTCCCCCTCGCAGGCGCGACATCAAAGGCTAACCGGGATAAGTCGAAGGGAAGATTGAAACCTACAATCAAACATCTGCCTTTGTAGCCAGCTCGGTAAAACTCATTCAAGAACTCATCGACCGTCAAGAGATCGAGCACTTTGCGCCCACCGACCTCTGTTGCAGCGGAGTGCGAAGCTGCGTATTTAGATAGAGCCGCGAGCTCGGCATTCGTGAGATCCGAGGCGTGGAACAGTGCTTCACGCATGCATCGACCATCAACGATGAATTGGAAGCACCCGAACGTGAGACGCTGTGTTGCATCTGTTCGCGTCTCGGTATCAAAGACCAGCATGGCGCGTGGACGACGCCCGTGCTTCTTTGACTTTGGTCTGCGTTCCGTCCCTGGGATCTCGGGATATACGCGCACCGCAAGATCGATGGGACGAGGCTCGTGCACAGATCCGAGCCCCTTACTTTCTTAGTCTGTTGCGTGGTGAGCTTGGCCTGGACCAGTACTTCCTGCCGAACGCCTTTGCAAACAACGCGTGCAGGTGTTCGAGGAGTTCCGCACTTGGCAAGAGAAGGCTCTCCATGAGATAGATGTGCATATCGCAAAAACCGCGAATACGCCCAGCCGTGGCCAACAACGGAGAGCCATCGGTATTCTCACGTGTTTCCTTCGGCCAATCCATCATCGCTGTGGACAGTTCGGCCCGATGGTCATTCACCGGAACGGGGATTGTGAGACTGTCATTTGCCCGTCCAGACACATGATGAAGATCCATGATCGGTTGCTCATCAGCCTCGCGTCGACATTCGGCGCAGATCAACGGGCTCGAACCCGCGATCAGAGCTTCTGGTCGATCCTCCCCACACCAGCTGCATTCAGCTCCGAAGCCAACACGTCGCTGTGCACGGCTACGGCGCAGCTCGTAGCCAATTGGATCTCGCAATGGGAGTCTCCTGGACATTAGGCTGCCCTCCTATAAAGTGATTCGAACGAAAGCACACCTGCCGAACCCAGTTCCTGCAATTTCGCAAGATCTGTCACGAGCTTGATCCGCTTGCCTTTCTCGTCAAGGAGCTTGAGCCGTCGAAATTTCTTGAGCTTGGAGGAATCGCCAGTGCGCAGATACGTCTGAACGGCATCACTATACTCGGCGATCTTGCTCGCGACTTCCGAGCCTCGTACGGCGACTTCGCTCAGACCTTGGGGACCTGGGATGACCAGCACGCGGAGTAGTTTGTCATTGGGTCTTGCGACGTAGCGTCCGTTCTTTGTCTTCCGAAGTGCAGATCCCGCACGAGCGCGGACAGCCCGAGGATCAACACCGAAATCGCGGGACGCCTGCGTTAGCGATTTGCCTTCGGCTCGCATCTTGGCGATTACATGAACTGCTCGATTCCAGGTCTCTTGAGCAGCATCCGGCAGAGCAAAATACTGTTTCGAAGTTCGTGGTGCCGAGATCTTCTTTTTCTTCTTCGCGCCAGTCGACGCGGGCGGTTTCGAGGGCTTTGTTGGCCTGGTTTGTTTCTTCGGAGGCATCTCATCTTCCTTTCGAGTTCGAATTCCGATCCGCACGGTTCACGAACGCTTCCAACGCGGCAACGGGAATGATTCTTCTTCGGCCAACTTTGCGGCTCGGAATCTCGTTTTGGGAGATAAGGGTGGCTAGTGTGCGAGCAGATATCCCGAGCCTTCTGGACGCTTCGGCGATCCCCACAGCAAGTTCCTTTTCAGTTCCAGGCATAACGGCGCAGTTCCTTTCATGCTAGTTATTGCCCTTGCATTAACTGGATGCCAAGAGCGACAATCTATTAAGGATTTACGCACTGAAGACGTAACTTTGCAAGGCCGTCGATCTAGTTTTTGCCCCATAATTATGACCGCAGGAAGACCCAGAACCGCCGATCCCAAAGTCTTATACGGACTTGCAAGCCACCTTTACTGGGAGCTCAAGACAGTCAACGAGCCCAAACACAAGACTGTTGGGGAGGGACTGAGCCGATATCGGGTGGATCGAAAGGAGCGAGCACGCCTCTTATGGCAGGCGAGGAAAGACGCAAAGTTGACGCCCGAAGAACTGGCTGAACTAGAACGAGGAGTTGACGAGCGGATTCAGAAGGGGTTCCTCCCGGAAAGTGAAAGGGAAACCTGCATCCGCGAATTGACTAAAGACGCTGAGTTCGAGCGGCGGTTCGGCGGAGTGAATGGAGCCAGGAGAGAATCCCAAAAGCTAATTCCGATTCCCGGGAACTCGGAGATTATTGATTCACTGTTGAACTCGATCACGCGTGGTCAGGTCCGGGAGATCTGTGCGGAAGGTTTTGGAACTGGGAAAGCAGGCGACTCGCACGAGCCTACTTGGCAAGTGTCTACCGGAAGCTTGCTGCCGCGAACGCTACAGGGACATGCTGCGAGAGTCATCGAGGCACTGAACGATTCGCGTTACCCCAAGTCTGGCAGGAAAACGAGTCGCCTCAAGCAGCTCTGGTTCCTTTCAAGAGCACTTGCTGGAGCCGCGCAAGGCATCAGTACCCGGACAGCAATCAATCTCCTCGGATCAGTGCGACCGGATGAAATTGGCGACATCTCAAAACTCACCAAACGAACTCGCCGTCCAAAGAAATCAACCAGGAAACGATCATGAACAAGCCATACGTACAGACAAGCAGCAGTATTTCCCGGAGTGGCGTGGTTGCACTGTGTGGTTATGGGTTATCAGTTCGCGTCGATCGAGGCCATCTCGTTCTGGAAGATGGGATTGGAACAGAACGTAATCGGCGCCGCTTGCCACGAGTTGGACACGGTCTCAAGAGGCTCGTGGTAATAGGCTCTGATGGCGAGGTCTCACTTGCTGCCTTGCGCTGGCTCGCTGACCAAAACGCGTCATTCGTAATGTTGGAGCGAGATGGATCGGTTACAGCTACCACTGGACCCGTTCGCTCTTCTGATGTTCGTCTCCGCCGTGCTCAGGCTCTAGCTCTAGATAATGGCGTTGCACTCCGGATCAGCCGTGAACTCGTCAATCGAAAACTCGTAGGACAAGAACGAGTTGCAATGCATCAACTAGGCAACGAGTCAGTTGCACTTTCAATTCGCGAGATCCGACTCGACCTAGCGGAGGCTTTCTCGATCGATTCGATTCGGCTTGTGGAATCGAGAGCTGCGAAAGCCTATTGGTCAGCATGGCGCAACCTGCCGATCAACTTCCCACGGAAAGATTTGACGCGTGTTCCTGACCATTGGCGGACATTCAGTTCACGGATTTCGCCGCTGACCGGATCTCCGCGTTCGGCCACAAACCCGGCCAATGCAATCCTGAATTATCTGTATGCGCTCCTTGAGGCTGAAACGCGACTCGCCGCCGCAACATTGGGCCTCGATCCAGGAATCGGCGTTATGCACCTGGACACCCCCTACCGGGACAGCTTGGCATGTGATCTCATGGAGCCCATTCGACCAGAGGTCGATGCATTCGTGCTCGATTGGATTAAGCGCGGTCCTCTTCCTCGTAATCACTTCTTTGAGCAGCGAGACGGAAATTGCCGATTGATGGCAAACTTTGCTGCTACGCTTTCACAAACGTCTTCGAAGTGGGCGCAGTTGGTGGCACCTGTTGTTGAGTGGTTCACACGCGAAGTAAGCGCTCCAAAGCAAGCGCGTTCAGTTCATGTCCCTGCAAGGCTGACCCAACGCAATAAAAGAGTGGCAAAGGGCGGCAATCCACTTCCAAAGGCGAAGTCCGACGTGAGGCCAACAAGAGTCTGCCTGGATTGCGGGAAAGAGATTATCGGTGATTCAATTCACTGCAAATTATGTTCGACCGAGATCATGACTCCTCAAAGAGATGCTGCTGGGCGGCTCGCCCGAGTTGCGGCTCTCGCTTCCGACGCTCAACTCAAGCGGGCGGCAACCCAACAGATCAACGCGCTTGCGCAGCATGCCTGGAAGGCATCGGATCAGCCGACTTGGCTCACGGCAGAGTTCTATTCTGAGCGGATCCAGCCTGCGCTTCTCTCGATACGTGGTTCATTGATTGCGAGAGCACTCAAGGTATCGAACAGCTATGCGCGCGATATTCGCAAGGGAGGTGTAATACCTCATCCACGACACTGGGCCGTGCTCGCGAATCTGGTCGAGTTGTTCTCAGAGACCAGAAAGCAACCTGCGCGCCTCTGACAAATTGATCCTGAACTGGTAGCCGTGCTTCTTCAATAAACCTAAAAGTTCTGCAC
The DNA here is from genome assembly GCF_049582745.1 of Occallatibacter sp. Lineage (GTDB taxonomy): Bacteria > Acidobacteriota > Terriglobia > Terriglobales > Acidobacteriaceae > Telmatobacter. The sequence goes on along the minus strand of NZ_JBAUUO010000049.1, from coordinate 39,339 downwards.
CCGTCAGAAGCGTGACGGGCTCATTGTTCGCAAATGCGTAAGCGTCAGCTCCATAAGTACTCGTCGAAACGAGGATGCCCCTTGAAGCTCCTTCCTTGCGAACCACTGCGCACAAGTCCCTAACGGCGCTAACGTCCACCGTATTTGTGTAACGCTTAGCCTGGATGACATACTTGCCTCCATGAATGGGATCCGGGTCGAAGACCATGGCGTCCACGCCTCGATCCCTGCTGGCCTGTGTGATCTTAACTTCCGCGCCCCGACCAGAAAATTCCTTTTCGAAAAGTTCTCGAATTAAGTGTTCGAAATCTTGCCAATCCATTGCTGCGAGGTTTGTGGATCCGTCAAGGGTGTTTAGAACTTCCTTGGCCTCAACGAATCTCGAGTCGCTTCTCTTCAGATTGAGAACTGGTTCGATCGGGATAATGTCGATGATTCTGCCAGCTGATTTCCCATTAAGGCTCTGGAAGGCTGCCAATGGATCCAGCTTTTTGAGATTTAACGATGCAAATTGATGGTGCTCCACCATTAAAGATGCTGTGTAAGCCTTTGTCTTCACACCGCTGGTTGGATCATCGAAAGAGACCCAGCCGTTCACGACCAGTAGCTTGACTAATTTCGATGTGTCGTTTCGAAATAGCTCGTATGCAATTCTTAAAAGAATCGCCGGATGTACTTTGGGAATGAATTCTTTCCGCTCAGTTTGATTGAGAGGCTTTGCCGCCGGACCACTTTTCAATAAAACGGTCTTAATTGGCGGCCGATGCACGACATCTGGCAACGCAATTTCGACAATTAAGATATGTTGCTCTTCGTCGAAATCAATTTCCCACAAACGAGGAATCGACCACGGCATTGTCAGGGTACCCAAAATACATTGAATTCTTGCAATAGTTAATTCTTTCTTTCCCTCTATAAAACCTTGCAAAGCAGCACTGACTGTCCCTTTTTCTTTGTTGCACTCATCGGAGTATTCACGCGCGTGCAACCGATAATTGTCCAGTTCCTCTTGGGCCATTCTTTTGCTGTCTTGGACATAACGATTCCAGAGCATTCGTTGGTCAGCATTCCACGCGTGGATCTGATTATTTAGATCGCTGTACCTCGCAAGGATCGCGACGCGCCGCTGGTTGTACTGTTCAACTTCTAAGAGTTCTTGATTGAAGAATCGATTGATGTACTTCTCTCGAATAGCTGTCCGATCGACTTCTAAGGTTGCTTCATCGAGTTCAAGAGATGGGACAAATTGCTCGCGAAATTCTGAACATTCCATTACTGGGGCGGCTAACGGATAGATACAATCCCGTGCAAGAATTGAAGACTCTTTATCAAACCAGGAGACCTCATTAGGACAGAGCACGGCGTCTATTTCTTCAATATTCATCTCGGAACAGAATTCAGTTTGGGGTGAAGACAATTGTCGCTGGAATCGCTTCTTCTCCCAAGTCGGGGGTTTTGCGATCCATACAGTCTCAGATCGAAGGCGCTCGAATTCTGACTGAAGCTTACTTGTTGTTCGCTCAGCTCGAGCGAGATCATCGGGTCGGACCGCCTTGACGTAGCAGGCGAGTTTGGCTCTTTTCTTCTGGAACGCATTGTCTCGATATTTGGCACGCCCTTCATGTAGTTCTTTACTTAATTCCTGGAGACCTTTGGAGACAGCGCCGAATATCTTAATTACTACCCACAATGCTGCCACTATGATTGCCAACACAATGACAAGCTCTTCGGGCATGCACAAATTCTAACGCGCAGACTCCAAACTTTGGGACCGTTCAACGGAGACAGTCGATAGGTATAAAATTGGGCCACCGACTTCTATGCTGCGCTATAACTTGGACGACCTTCGTGCGTACCAGTTCGAGAAGCTTGCCCAATCGCTTCTAAAGGCCAGGTTTAGCCTTTCGATCGAGTCATGGGGAAATCGCGGAGATTTTGGCCGTGACGCTTACGCGGAAGCCTCCCTGCGCTTCCCCGATAAGGATGTTATCTCTCCTGGTCCGTTTCTATTCCAGGTCAAGTTTGTGGAAGGTGCTAATGCTGCCGGAGCTCAGCCCCTTAAGGCTCTCTATGGGAGTGTATCGAAGGAACTGGCAGAGATTGAGAGGCGACGAAAATCAGTTGAATGGCAGGATCCTAGGTGTTTTACATTCATAACCAACTCTTTGATCGGACCCGATACCCGCGCCGCGATTAGGAACAGGTTTAGAACTGCCCTCAATTGTGTGGACGTGATCGTCTGGGGCGGAGATGACGTTTGTGATCTATTGGACATGCCTCCTCCTATTTATCGTTCGTTTCCACAACTCCTAAGCATCCGCGACCTTGACGAGCTTATCGCTAGCGTATTAAGCCATGAGTCTATCCAGCGTAGTTCCGCCGCATTAGACATCGCGAAGGAACTCGTTCCAGTATTTGCCCCGACTAGCGGCTACGAGCAAGCTTGGTCTGTTTTGAGGAAATACAACTTTGCAGTATTGGAAGGACCTCCCGAGGTCGGCAAATCCGCTATCGCATGGATGATTGCGCTTTCCCAATCGAGCACCGGGTGGGAGGCGATTTATAGCAGAACGCCTGAAGAGTTCTTCAAGATGTATCAGCCTTCGCGAGATCAAATATTTATTGCAGACGATGCGTTTGGTCGAACGGAATATGACCCATCGCGAACGTCAAACTGGGAAGCGCAGTTAGATCTGGTTCTACACCGGCTCAATCCGAAGCATTGGCTGATATGGACAAGCCGCAAGCACATTCTCGAACGAGCAGTGGCGTGCATGGATGTTCAAGGCAAGGCTAGGTCATTTCCAGATCCTGGTGCCGTCTTGGTTGACGTTCAGGCTCTTTCTCTCGAGGAGCGTGCGCTCGTTTTATTTCGCCATGCGCGCTCAGCAAACCTTGAGCTCGATGCTCGAGCTATCGTCCGGAAGCACGCACGGCTAATACTGGACGATCCAAACTTTACTCCCGAACGCATGCGGAGGTTCGTTAGCGAAAGCTTTCCTTCTCTGGTGGCGGAATATCGAGCTGGCAAAATAAATGATGGTCAGCTAAAGGCAGAGATCGGAGAAGCCATCCGGAATCCGACTAAGCAGATGAGGCTCGCATTCCGAGGGCTTGCTCCGGGATTGAAGTGGGTCTTGGTCGCGTTGCTCGAGCTCACAGATCCATTCCTTATGTACCAAATTCAGCGGTTGCGGGAAGTCTATGAGCAGTATTGTCCGGAATGTGACCGACTACCTTTCGATCAGGCTACGCTGGAATTACAGGAAGCATTCATTAAAGTGCGTCCTGACTACTACGGGGGCCAGCGAGCCGATTGGATACACCCCAGCTACCGAGACCTTGTGATCGACGAATTAGCTGCAAACTACGAACTCCGAACTCAGTTCTTTCGTAGGGCATCGCTGGAAGGTGTAAAGATCGCGGTGTCGGACACTGGAGGACAGAAGGGCGAACGCCAGCTCCCCTTTATCCTCTCATCTGAGAGTTGGGACATTTTGAAGGAGAGGTGTCTAGCCATCGTTGCGCAACAACAGATGGACAAGGCTCTTTTGGAGGTTCTCTCAAGCGCAGCCAAACGAACCTCTGTACCACACCTCACTCCGCGATGGAATGGGCTTTTAGCAGTGGTTTGCGAAGCAATCAGACTCAAATGGGATTCCGAGAGCAAGTTCTTAAGTGCAAGTGAGCTGGCTGCCTTTAGCCGAGCTAGACAAGTTGGGCAATGCGACTGTCTACTTCCCGAATTGGAATGGACCTGGGAGCTTTTGCGAGACGCCTTCCGCGATAGCATCAACGACCATTCGCCGGGTTTGGCCTTCGATTTCAAACCATTCGATGATCTTACGGACTTTGCCACCGAAGTAGATAGTCTGAATCCAGAGTTCGTCAATGACCATGGGTTCCCCGCTGACTTCGAGAATGAGATCGTTGCTGTAATTGAGGCTGCTCACCTGGCAATGGTAGGAGCAGACACGGTCGAGGACCCCGAGGAGTTGCGCGAAAGCGCTAGTATGCTCTCTCAGGTCTCAGCGGCGCTTGATAGGGTGTCGACCTTGTCCGCATTCCTAAGCCTCGATACCCATGAAAAGTCTCAAGAATTTGATCGCGCATCAAAGGTTATCGAACAACGCGCGGATGAAAACGAGCCGTCGGAAACGAATGAATCAGCCGAGGAAGATGTACGCACTTCTTTACCTGCGAGACTATTCGACGTGAATGGACTGTTTTCAGAACTGTAATGCCTATTGAAAGTGCTTGGACGGGCGCATAAATCCCAAATGGAGCAAGGGGGGTGCACTTTTCCCGGCCCCTATCTCCTATCCCGTCAAATCCAGGCTGGGTTGCAAATCGGCAAATCACTTTCGTTTCAGGGCTTCCAACTCATCCAGTGTCCGCGGCCAGTCCGAGCCCAGCAGTCGCGAGAGGCTGCGATCCGCCAGGACTTTTCCCCCGGTCTGGCACTTCGCGCAGTAGTTGGTTTCGTTGTCGGCGTAGCGAATCCGCTGGACCTTCTCGCCGCATCGCGGACAGGGCAGATTGAACCGGCCGTGTACCGCCATCTCCGGCCGGAATGCCGTTACCTTCTCGGGGAATGCCTTCATTGCCTCTGCACCGAGCCGGTCCATCCACAGCCGCATGGTATCCCGGGTCGCCGCGAACAGCCGCTCCCATTCCTCCGGCTTCAGCTTATGGGTCAGGGTTATCGGCGAGAGTTGTGCCGCGTGCAGAATCTCGTCGGAATACGCGTTGCCCACGCCACTGATCAGGCGCGGGTCGGTCATCGCGCGCTTCAAGGTGCGATTCTCCGCCGTCAACGCCGCACGAAATCCGTCCAGATTTGTCTCGAAAATCTCAACGCCGCCGGGATCCATCGCATACAACGCTTCTTCGCCGCGGACCACGTAGAGCGATGCCCGCCGCTTTGAACCGGCCTCGGTCAGCACTAGCGATCCTTTTGGAAAATCGAATGCCGCAAGCGCGTTCCTGCCGGCCAGCTTGGCTGACGGAGCTTTCCAATGGAGCCGTCCTGCGATCATCAGGTGCAACACCAGCCACAACCGCCCGGGGTCCCCGGCGACGGGTCTTGGTTGCTGGGGTGGTAACTCTCCATCGACGCCGATCGCGATTCGCTTGCCGATGCGACGGAGCCTGCGAACCGCGCACCCTTCAACCGCGCTCAACGGCGGATCGACGGAGCGCAGCAAGAATACCGATCCCAGCCGCACGCTCTCCAGCGTCTGACCCATGATCCGCGATTCGAGTGCAGTGATGTACGCAGAGATGTCAGGCAGTTCGGGCATGGAGAATTCAGATGCGATGCTCAGTTGTCATTCGCTTAACGCCAAATTCTACCGCAATCTCGTGTTATCAATCAGCCGCGTGGTCCCCACCCACGCCGCAACCGCGAACAGCGTCCCCGGCGCGGCGGTGAGTACGGGCCACAGCGTCTGCCAGTCGACCAACTCGATGTAATCCACGCGCACATCTGGCGCTTCGGTGAAGACGCCACGCGCTGCGTCGATCAACGATGAGCTTGAACGCTCGCCGTCGGCGACAAGCGCTTCGACTCGACGAATCGCGCGATTCAGCACCAGCGCCTGCTTCCGCTCTACGGGAGTCAAGTACGCGTTGCGCGAACTGAGAGCCAGTCCATCGGCTTCACGCACGATCGGGCAAACCACAATTGTGGTGCCGAGCCGCAGATCGGAAACCATACGCCGCAGGACCGCGACTTGTGCCGCGTCCTTCTGTCCGAAGAAGGCGAGATCGGCCTCCGCGGCGATCATCAGCTTCGCTACCACGGTTGCGACGCCGCGAAAATGCCCCGGCCGGGACTGGCCATCGAGGCGTTCACTGAGGCCTTCGACCTCGACGAACGTGGATGATCCAACGGGATACATCTCTTCGACACTGGGCGCAAAGATGATGGTTGCACCTTCGCGTTCGGCGAGTGCGCAGTCAGCTTTGAATGTTCGCGGATAGCGGGCGTAATCCTCCTCGGGACCGAATTGTGTGGGGTTTACAAATATAGATACGGCCACGCGCCCCGGTCGCGCCTCCGCGGCCGCACGAATCAGCGACGCATGCCCGGCATGCAGTGCACCCAAGGTCGGCACCAGCGCGATTCCTTCGCCGTTTACGCCGCATCGCTGCGCGCGGCTCCATGCACGCAACTCGTTCACTGTCGTCAGAATCTGCATCAGGCCTTGCGCAGTTGCTTTACTGGTGCCGCGTCTTCGAGCATCGTCTCCAGTTCCTTCCGGACTGCTGCAGGGAGATGGTAGCTCTCTTCGTCGGAAGGGAAGGCGCGATGCTCCACGTCTTCGCGATAGTGTTCGATCGAAGTGCGGAACAGCCCCGCCGCATCCGCATAGCGCCGCGCGAACTTGGCCTTGGGGGCGAAGCTCAGGTTCACCATGTCGTGGAAAACCAGGATCTGGCCATCGCAATCCGGTCCTGCGCCGATGCCAATGGTGGGAATCGTAAGTTCCGCCGTGATCTCGGCGGCAACCTCGCGTGGAATTCCTTCGAGCACGAGCAGGCCCGCGCCTGCTGCTTCGAGCGCCTTTGCATCGGCTTTGATCTGCCGGGCTGTGTCCGATGTTTTCGCCTGCACGCGATAGCCGCCCATACGATGCACGCTTTGTGGTGTCAGCCCAAGATGGCCAATTATCGGAATCTCCGCATCCGTAAGCGCCTGTACGAGCGCCACCCGCGGACCTTCGATCTTTACGGCCTCGGCGCCGGCCTCTTTGATGAAACGCACTGCGTTGGCCACGCCTTCGGCTACCGTGCCGTGATAGCTGCCGAATGGCATGTCGGCCACCACCAGCGCTCGCCGAACCCCACGCCGCACAGCGCGGGTGTGGTGCAGCATTTCGTCGACGGTAACGGCCAGGGTATTGTCGTGGCCCATCACCACCATCGCGAGCGAGTCGCCCACGAGCACCAGGTCGATGCCGGCTTCGTCTACCAGGCGCGAAGTCGCATAGTCATATGCCGTGAGCGCGGAGATGGGTTTGCCCTGGCGTTTCATCTCGGCCAGTGCGGGAATTGTAACTTTTGTGATGGAGGAGTCGAGCGGCGAAAAACCTGCATTGCCGGGGAAGTTGGTAAGGCTCATATTGTCTCCAGTGCCGCTCCGAAATACTCAGGATGCGACCCGAACAGAAACAGTATACGCCGGGTCCGTCACAGATTGCTTGCCCTTCTCATGCTCCGCGCCGCACACTAGGGTCAGCGATGCTTTCTCCTTTAGCCGCGAGTGTTTACGGCGTGCTCGGTGCGGGCGGTGCAATCGGCGTTGCCGTCGCCGGCTTTGCCTATGCTTCGCACTGGCCCACCTCGCAGATCTTTGGCCGAACCTTGACTGCTCCGCGGCGCCCCGGCGAACTCGCGCTTACCTTTGACGACGGCCCCAACCCCGCGTGGACGCCGCGTCTGCTCGACATCCTCGCCGGGCATAATGTGCGTGCCACTTTCTTCATGGTCGGAAAATTCGCCAAAGCAGAGCCGGAACTCGCTCGCCGCGTCGCCGAAGCCGGGCACCTGATCGGCAATCACACCTGGAGCCATCCCGATCTTTCCCGCGCCCGGTCCGCCAACGTTCTCGACGAACTCACCCGCACCAACGATTTGCTCGCGCAGATTACGGGCAAACCGGCGCGCTACTTTCGTCCGCCCTTCGGAGCGCGACGGCCTTATGTGCTCAAGCTTGCGCGCCAGCTCGGCCTCATCCCCGTCACTTGGAATGCGATGACGAACGACTGGAAGGAACCTTCAGCCGACAAGATCGCGCAAAACTTGATCAGGAAGATCGACAGCAATCAAAGCGGCGGCTACGCCAGCAACATCGTGCTTCACGACGGCAGCCACCACGGCCTCGGCGCCGATCGCGGCCCATCCGTCACCGCAGCCGAACAACTTCTTGTCCGCTACGACAGGTCACACACATTCGTCACGCTCGATGCGTGGGCAGAGTAATCTGATCGCACACTAAGCTGCGCGAAACGCTTCCTTTGCCGCTTCGATTGTGGCCTGCACTTCCGCTTCTCCGTGGGCCGTCCCCAGAAAGGCCGCTTCAAACTGCGAAGGCGGCAGCCATACGCCGCGGTCGAGCATGGCGCGGTGGAAACGTCCGAAGGCCGCCGTATCTGACTTCGCGGCATCCTCGTAATTCCGTACCGGGCCGCCCGTGAAGAACCACGTCCACATGGCGCCCACCCTGTTGCCGCACAGGACTACGTTGGCCTTTTGGGCTTCCTGGGAGACACCATCGAACACGGCTCTGGCCGTCGCCTCAATCCTGGAATAGACCTCAGTCTTGTGTTCCTGCAAGTAGCCGATGGTCGCGATGCCCGCAGCCATGGCTAACGGATTCCCGCTCAGCGTCCCCGCCTGGTACACGGGGCCGAGCGGCGCCAGCATGTCCATATATTTCTGTTTGCCGCCGAAGACGCCGACCGGCAACCCGCCGCCTACAATTTTGCCCAGTGTGACGAGATCCGGGTCGAGCGAGTACAGCTCGCAGGCACCGCCCAGCGCTACGCGGAAGCCGGTCATCACTTCATCGCAAATGAACAAAGCTCCGTACTGGCGGGTCAGCAGGCGCAGGCCCGCGAGGTAGTCTGCGGGACCTACCGTGGCCTCCCATGCCTTGCGCTGTTGTCGATGCATGCGGTCTACCAATTCGGGAGCGAAGCCGGCGGGTCCGAGATGTGGCGGAATGCAGCCGGCATTGCCAACGATCGGCTCGACAATGATGGCCGCGATGGCATCGGGATGGGCGGCGAAGGCCGCCTCGACTGCGCCGAGATCGTTGTAGGGCAGCGCAATCGTCAGCCCCGCAATCTCCTCCGGCACGCCCGCAGATCCGGGAATCCCGAACGTCGCCACACCCGATCCCGCCTTGACCAGCAACCCGTCGGCGTGGCCGTGGTAACAGCCTTCGAATTTGATAATGATCTTGCGTCCTGTGGCCGCGCGCGCCAGACGGATGGCCGACATGGTCGCCTCGGTTCCCGAGCTCACAAAGCGCATCTTCTCGATGGCCGGATAACAGGCAACGATGCGCTCCGCCAGGTCGGCTTCGCTTGCCGTCGATGCACCAAAGCTCGCCGAGTTGCGCGCTGCGCGTTCAATTGCCTCGACGACCGGCGGAAACGCGTGGCCCAGGATCATCGGTCCCCAGGAGCCGACATAATCGATGTAGCGATTGCCGTCCGCGTCTACCACGTATGCGCCCTCGGCCCGCTCCACAAACGGCGGAGCTCCGCCGACCGCGCGAAAGGCCCGGACCGGGGAATTGACGCCGCCAGGAAAGTAGCGCTCGGCGCGCTGTTGCAGCGCGTGGGAACGAGTATGTACGAGTGGGGCGGCCTTGGTGCTCATGGTGGCTTCAGTATAGAAGTCGCAACCGCCTCGGCGTGAGGCTGGTCACTCCACAATCTGTTTCTCCACATTTTGAACACCAAATCGATTTCGCTGTTCACAGACCTTGTGCGCCCAGCCTGCTAGAATCGACCTTTCCGGTCCGCAGCGCCCGCTTCAATAATCTGACCGCAGAGGCCGCAGAGTGCCCGAAGAAACCAAATCCAAGCCCGTGACCTATGCTGACGCAGGGGTTGACATCTCCCGCGGCGACCGCGCCAAGGACCGCATCAAGTACCTGGCGCAGAAGACGTTTAACCGCAACGTTTTAGGTGGAATCGGCGGATTCGGAGCCCTATTCCGGCTCGACCTCCAGCGCTTCAAGAGCCCCATTCTCGTGAGCTCGGCAGACGGCGTCGGAACGAAGCTGAAGATTGCCTTCGAAATGGGTCTGCACTCGAGCGTCGGCGCCGACCTGGTGAACCACTGCGTCAACGACATCGCGGTGCAGGGTGCCACGCCGCTGTTTTTCCTCGACTATTTCGCCAGCGGCAAGCTCGACCCGGAGGTTACGGAAACCGTTGTCTCCGGGCTGGCTGAAGCCTGCAAGGCCAACGGTTGCGCCCTTATTGGCGGAGAGACCGCGCAGATGCCCGGCTTCTATGCCGAAGGCGAATACGATCTGGCCGGCTTCATTGTCGGCGCCGTCGATCGCGACAAGCTGGTGACCGGCGACGAGATCAAGGCGGGCGATGTGCTCGTAGGCTTCCCGTCGACGGGCCTGCATACGAACGGCTACTCGCTTGCCCGCAAGCTGATGTTTGACGTCGCGGGCTACAAGCCGAGCCAATACGTCACAGCCATTAAAGAGAAGGCTGGAGCGGCGTTGATGAAGACGCACCGCAGCTATCTGCACGTGATCCAGAAGCTCGTCGCCTCCGGCATGACCGCCGGAATGGCGCACATCACCGGTGGCGGCATCACCGAGAATCTGCCCCGCATTCTGCCCAAGGGCCTCGCCGCGCAGATTGAATTGGGCTCGTGGCCTGTACTTCCGATCTTCGATCATCTGCGGGACCTCGGTCAGGTGTCGCAAGAGGAGATGATGCGCACGTTCAATATGGGCATCGGGCTGATCGCTGTTATTCCAGCGGCCAAGTACACGCGCGCCAAAACGCTTCTCGACCGCGCGGAAGAAAAGTTCTACGTGATAGGCCGCATCCTCAAAGGCGACCACCGGGTTCACTACACATGAGCACGGAGGCCAGGCCGCTTCGGCTGGGCATTCTGCTCTCGGGCCGGGGCTCCAATTTCCTGGCGATCGCCGAATCCATCCGCGGAGGCCGCTTACCCGGCGTCGAGATCGCGATCGTCCTCTCCAATGTTGCTGAAGCTGCCGGGATCGCCGCAGCAGAGCAAATAGGTCTGCCGCATGCTGTGCTTGTTTCGAAGGGGCGACCGCGCGCCGAGCATGATGCGGACCTCATCGCCTGCCTCCGGGAACACAGAGTAGACCTTGTCTGCCTCGCCGGCTACATGCGCTTGCTGTCGCCAGGATTCATCGCGACATTTCCCAATCGCATCCTCAACATTCACCCCTCGCTGCTGCCGGCATTTCCGGGACTCGATGCGCAGCAACAGGCCTTCAGTTATGGCGTGAAGGTTGCGGGCTGCACGGTGCACTTTGTCGACGAGCATCTCGACCACGGTGCCATCATCCTCCAGCGCACTATCCCGGTTCTAGATTCCGACGACGCGCACGCGCTCGTCGAACGCATCCTCGCCGAAGAGCACATCGCCTACAGCGAGGCCATCGCTCGCGTCGCCAGTGGCGATTATGAGATGCAGGGCCGCCGGTACGTCCGGCGCTGATGGCGCGGCTGGCAACTACGGCGCCGCGTGAATCGTCGTGTTAAACAGATAAGGATCCTGAAACTCCGTCATCTCGCCGGCTTTCTTGCCCGGCACCGGCTGCAAGCGGGCGGAGAGCGGCTTGTTCCATTTGCTCGCGAGTGAAGCAACGTCAGAGAACATTCGCTCCATTTGTTCCGTGCTGATGTTGCCGGGCAGTGGGATCGTATCCAACCCCGTGCCGCACACCGCCGAATAGGCCAGCAGGGAATCCACGTTGAACATTCCCTCGGCCCAGCGCTGCGCCATCACCTTGTCTTCCATGATGGGAACCATGAGGCCGGAGTAGCCGATCTGCTTCACGGGCACGGCCTTCACCGCTGCGGTAATGATGCGGGCCGCGGTGAGTGTGCCGCTGGAGCCGAATTTCGCCCCGGTAAAGTCTTCAATCGCGGTTGCAATCGATACATCGCCCAGCGGAGCAGGTGTGGGATCAACCCCTGCGAATCCCCAGCCGGTTTCTGCCGCGACTTTGTTGCCGACTGCCTCCGCCACCTTTGCATGTTTGCTGAGCGCTGCGGTCAGATCCGCCGTTGCGGCTGCGGCGTTTCCCTTATCGCGCGTGAACACTTCAGCCACCAGGCCCGCACCTTCGAAGCCGATGGAGAATTGCCTCCCCGGTCCGTCGTGATACGAGCCGGGATAGAAGGGACCGAGCGGCTTCAGCATCGCTGTCGCCGTAAAGTTGAAAGTGCCCTGCGCATGCGGGCTGTGCTCGGCCACATACTTCACCAGTTCCGCGGTGCGGTGAATCGTCTTCCAGTGGATTCCCGCATCGTCGGCGATGATGGTGCTGGCTTCGATATTGGGCAGCGTCGAAAGGGCGCGTTCCAAGACGCGCATCGTCGCGGGGTCATCGCTGTCATGCATCATGGCCGGCCCCACGTTGGGAATGAAATTCTCTTTCGCCGACAATTGATCAAATCGCGCCAGAAACGAAACGGCATCGTCTTCCGAGAGTCCGGCGACCAGTTCGCCGACCGGCTGCGTGGTGATGCGCAACGACTCCACCTGATAGCCTTCGGCTTCGAATTCATGCTGCGCCTTGCGCAGGACGGTCAGCGTTTCCGCGATTTGCTGCTCCCACTTGCTTCGGTCCAGGCGCACAAATGCGGTGATGGCGCGGACCTTGGGATTGTGTGAGGCATCGGCCGAAACGCCGGTCTGAGCGAGCAACTGAATCGGCAAAAGCACCACGGCGAGAAGCAGCAATCGCTTCATGCGAAACCTCCGGGATGAACGAGTAAGAAGACAAATGTAGCATTCGCCGCTGCGTTTCACGGGTGAATCTCAAGTCAGCTGAGCACACGTGAAAGCCGATGTTCCGCAAACGCCATCCTGTCAGAATCCAAACTGGTCACTTTTGGGGGGCAGTCCGGTTTCGTCAAGCCCCATCCGGGCTATTCGCCTAACCCGCGCAAGACCCTCGCCGCCGGGCGTGGCAGAGACTCTGTCGATTGAAGTCCCCGCCTCGCCGGCGACGCCCAGCCCAGCCGCCCACTCAGCGGCCAGGACGCGAATACCCGGTCAGTTGTCGCCGCGCGGCACCCGCTCCTCATCCGCGTTTACGCGTAAACGCGCCCAGGCGATGAGTTCGAGTCGAGCGGGGCCGCCAGAGCTTATCTGTTTCCGGTTTCGCACTGGATGGTGACGTTTGCCCCCCAGACGTTTCAGACAATCCGCAAAAAAGTCACAAGACTTAAGAAAAAAATCAGCAATCCGTCCGTAGCCCTTCTTCACAACGATCCCTGCCTGAGAAGCGTGTCTCCCATCCTTCAAGCGCACTTGTGGTCCTTATAGCTCAGACATTGAACCTCGAACCCGTTACGGTCACGATGTGGAGATGTCGTCTGGCATCGCTGCAACGTTAAGGAGAACTATGAAAGGTTTCAAGTTTGTTGTGTTATCGGCTATTGCTGGATGCTGCATGTTGGCAGCCGCCCCCAAAGCAATGGCTCATGGGCAAATCGCGGTTGAGATCGGCACGGCTCCCGAGTGTCCCTATGGCTACTTTGACTCCGCACCCTATGCCTGCGCCCCGTACGGCTACTACGGCACGGAATGGTTCAGCGGTGGAGTGTTCGTTGGTGCGGGTCCGTGGTTCCATGGCTCTGACGATTTCCGCGGTCATGTCGACAATCGTTTCCATCCGGAAAACGGCTATGTCGGCAAGATGCCCGAACGCGGCGAAAGGGCCGAGCCCAACAATCGTCTCGACAAGAACGACAACTTCAAGGGCAATGAAATGCGCGATGGCCGCGGTCATAAAGACGGCGACCGCAAACCTGAAAATAAACACTAAATTATTCAGCTAGCTTTGGCGGGTGTTCGATGTCCCGCTAACTTACCCTGCGGAAAGGTCTTAGTCCGCCGGACGAGTTAGCAGAATCGCGAACACCCGCCTCTCTTTAAGGTGATAACTTCAACGCCGGGGATCATAAGCAAAGATACCGTGTACGCTACCTTCAAAGGGCGTATCATGAAAGATGAGCGAGACGTTTTTCTCCTCTTTCAGATTCTCTGAACTAAGGCAGTTCTTCTGGAGTATTTTTCCTCTTAGCCCTTGAAATATCGGAAGGGTTACCCCATGATCGTCACTAAAGTAAAAGTAAAACAAGATAAAGTTAGCGTCTCCAAGCCTTCTGCATCTGCTGAAACATCCAATTCCGGAATCCGCGTCTCCACCGACGACATACGCGTGCGCGCCTTTCACATGTATCAGAAGCGCGGCAGCAAGCACGGCCACGACATTCAAGACTGGCTCAAGGCCGAGCGACAGATCGCCCAGCGCTAGGGTTCACCCATACCATTGACCGAATGTCTGGCCGAAAAAGGTTGGAAGGAGGAGTTATGGGTTGCTCACGGTGCAATGATTTCGAACGAGCCCTTCAGGACAGAGCCAGCGAGTACCACCGGGCGTGTACGAACGAAACCTATGGGCGCATCAGTTCGAGATTCGTCGCCTATAGCAACGTGGAAATGCAGCGTGCCAGAAGCGAACTGGAGCTGCACCGCTCCGTGTGCGCTTCAGCCGCCGTCAAAGCTCGCGAACGGCCTGCACTCTCGAAGATCTGAACCTCCTGCATTTGAACTCCGTTGGCTGGTCCTATACTTAGCTCGTGAAACTCCCACTTACCGGTCTACTTCCCGGTCAGGAACTTGTCGCGCTGATTGTCGCGGTCTCGTTTGCCGCCGGGCTCAACGTCTATGCCACGGTGGCAACCCTCGGTCTGCTGGCGCATTCAGGCGCGCTCGCACTGCCGGATTCACTGCATCTGCTCGAAAGCTGGTGGGTCATCGGCGCCAGCGTGGCTCTTTTTGGCGTGGAGTTTTTTGCCGACAAGGTCCCCGCGTTCGACCTCATCTGGAATGCGCTGCACACCTTCATTCGCGTGCCGGTTGCGGCTCTGCTGGCATGGCGAGCAACGGCCTCGCTCAGTCCCGCCGAGCAGCTTGCCGCCACGCTGCTCGGCGGTCTGATCGCCCTTGCCGCTCACGGAGGCAAAACCGCGGCCCGCGCCGCTGTCACGTCCTCGCCCGAGCCCTTCTCCAACATCGGCCTGAGCCTCGGCGAAGATGTGCTGGCTGTCTCGCTGACATGGCTTTCAACCGTGCATCCGTACATCGGCGGCGGCATTGCCCTCGCATTTGTCGTAACCGTCATCCTCCTCATCCGCTGGGTGTGGCGGGCTCTGCGAGCCCTCTTCCGCGGCGCCGAACACGCCATCGCCGGTTGACCTGCGCACGCCATTCAGCAGAAAGCCCCCGTCAGCTTTCAGCTCGCTTCACGGCCGGCGGCTGAGAGCTGAAAGCTCTTTTTGCGTTGACACCGAATCGATCCTTATATAACATATGTGTTATATAACATGGTTGCTATGCAAAATCTCGATTCGACCTTTCTCGCGCTCGGTGATCCCACACGCCGCGCCATCCTTGCAAGGCTTGCGCTCGGCGAAGCCACTGTGATGGAGCTCGCCAAGCCCTTTGAAATGACCCAGCCCGCCGTTTCCCGCCACTTGAAAGTCCTTGAAGCCGCAGGGCTTATTGTCAGGCGCGCCGAAGGAACTCGCCGCCCCAGCCGCCTCGCGAAGCCCGGCCTCGAGGCCATCGATCAGTGGCTCGAAATGCTGCGCTCCGCCTTGGCGAAGAACTACGACCGGCTCGACCAGGTTTTGGCCGAAATGGCCCCCAACTCAAATCCAGACACTGGAGGAAAAATCGAATGAACACCATGACCAAGCTGACCCTCAGGACCGAAGGCGACACGCACATCGTCGTCACCCGTCATTTCCACGCAAACCCCGAATCGGTTTACCGTGCCCACACAGAGCCCGCCCTCATCCAGAAATGGCTGCTGGGTCCAGAAGGCTGGACTATGCCGGTCTGCATCAGCGAGCCGCGCCCCGGCGGCAAGATGCGCTACGAATGGGAGAACCCGTCGAAAGACAAGTTCGGCCATTTCCATCTGACCGGCGAATACATTGAACTTGAACCCTTTAGCCGCATCGTGCATGTGGAGCGGATGTTCCTGCCCGGCCCGACCCCTGACAACCACATCGAAACGCGCTTCGAATCAGACGGCGACGGCACGCTGATGACCATGCGCATGACGCTGCCCGATGCGGCCACCCGCGCCCAGATGCTGGCTACCAATATGGAGCAGGGGATGGAAATGAGCTACGTCCGCCTCGAAAACCTGTTTCCTGCCTGAAGCGCCGCCTTCCGCCTGACCTCTTGGAACAGCCGCCCAGGCCCAGGACTGGGCGGCCATGCCTGAATTCTCCGCAGATCGGCCAGATCCGAACTTTTCCAGTTACGTCCTCGCAAGTATTTTGCGGCGAATGCGAGTGGGCGCGCGTCTATACTTGCAGAACCTTCGCTTTACGGCACGCGAGGCTGAGGACACATTGCAAGGCGACCTATCCATGGCGACTCAAACCACGGCGCAAGTTAAGCGCACGCGGCTGCTGGTTGCCTCCGGTCTCCAAGCCGATGTCGCGGTTCGCCAGTTCTTCCGGCCTTACGTGCTGGCGTTTCTTGCGCTGGCCATCGTGGTTGGCGGCAATGGATACGGCCACAAGCTCGCTCAATACTTCCATCACTCCGAGGTTTCAAAGGCCTCCGCCACCCGCATGTGGGTGGACCATCGCGACGATTCTTCCGTGAAGGTTTTGCATCAGCAAACTCGGCCGCAACGGATTTCCGCGTTTGAGCTTTCCCTCGTTTTCGCCCCTCGGGTTCCACGCCTGACGCGTGACCACGCCCTCACCACGCCTGCCCCCGCGCGCGTAGCGTTTGTTATTTCTTCGCACATCCCCTTTCGGGCTCCTCCCGCAATCAAATCTTCCCAGGCATAGCTAGGCAATACCGGTCTCGGTTGCAGCTAACCAAATAGGCCAGATGTATTGCCTTCCGGATCTTCATTCCAACTGAATGAACTCGAAATGCCCACCCGAAGGAGCGGGTGCATATGCCAATTGCCTTGAGTGCAATGGAAGTGGAAACCGACGCGCCGATGCGCGAAGGCAGAATCAGCGAGTTTCTCGAAACCGCCGAACGGCGCCGCCCGCAGTTATTGCGGATGGCACGCCGCATGGCCAATAGCAACGAAGACGCCGAAGACATCCTTCAGGAAGCGTTCATGAAAGCCTACAAGGCGCTCGCGAAGTTCCGCGGCGAGTCACAGATGTCGAGTTGGCTCGGCGCGATTGTGCAGAACACGGCGCATGAACATTTGCGCAGCCGCCGCAACCGCGTCTTCGTCTCGATTGAATACCTCAGCCGGCAGGATAACGAGGTCGTGGAAATCGACCTGCCTGACCCACGCAAGAATCCTGAAGAGACGTGGCAGAGCAGGGAGATGGAGAACATTCTGCGCGAAGAAGTGAAAAAGCTGGGACTCGTGTGTCGTCACGCGATCGAGCTTTGTGTGCTGGATGAACGGCCCCAGCTCGCGGCCGCCAATTCGCTCAGCCTGAGCGTGGCCACCATGAAGTCGCGGGTCTTTCGCGGCAAGCGCCTCCTGGGGCGCGCGGTTTCGCGGCGTCTGGGTGCGAGACATGAGGCTCTCGCAATGGCAGCGGAACACCATACGAGATGCGAAATGCAGCCTGACGCCATGCGCCCGGTTGCGTAACGTTGGTTGGAAGGTCTGCTGTATGTGGGGCGCCGGAGAATTTCCGGCGCTCATTTTTCTGCGACAGCCGGAGGCTTCGGTGAAATATTCTGCGCGGTGAAGTTCCTAACCGGTCTGTGGACGCGGCTTGCCGGATGCCCAAGCATTGCCGCGGCGTTATACTCCCAGAATTGCATCTCCCATGAGGTCGCTCGATGAAAAAGATTGCGCTCCTTCTCCTTCTCTCCGCTCCGCTCTTTGCCCAGACCAATGACAAGAAGCCGCCCACCACCTTGCGCGGCGTGCTGCTGGAGCAACTGCGCACCACGCACGACCAGGAAGACTGGTTTGTCCCGGTCAGCATTGCGGTCGATGGCCTTACCGCGGAGCAGGCCATGTGGAGTCCCGGTAAAGGCAACCACTCCGTGGGCCAGCTTGCCTATCACATCTGGTATTGGGACCAGCGCTCGCTCAACAACTTCAACGGCGTAAAGAATGAAAAATTCGACGGCAACAACAACGAGACCTTCGACAACTTCACCGCCGACCAATGGACAGATCTCGTGAAAAAATTGAACCAGGTGCTGGCGGATTGGGAAAAGGCCGTCAACGATGCCGACGACGCCAAGCTTGCTGCCAATGCCTCGCTCATCGCGCATGTGGGCGCGCACAATGCCTATCACGTCGGCCAGATTCTCTACGTCCGCAAATTGCACGGCGTCTGGAATCCCGACAAAGGCGTGAAGTGAGCGCCTGAGATCGCGGCAACACGCGAAGCAGGAATGCGGTTCTACTCCCCAGGTTCTGCGCTCGTCTTTCGTGCGTGCACACAAGCGGCTCAAGAGATGGCGTTTTTTTTGCGACCCTTCAGGAAAGGCTCGCCGGACGCAGCGATTTGTCTGCCTCGTTGCCAATCCGCACGACGATCGGCAGAAGCGCTTCCACATCTTCAAGCGTGGTGCGAAAGTTCACGATGCAGGCACGCAGCGCGTATTTTCCGTCAACGATGGCATTGGAGAGATAGACTTCTCCGCCTTGCTGCAGGCGCGTGAGCAGTTCGCGGTTCAGATCGTTGAGATAGTTGTCCACGTCTTCGCCGCTGCGCATCAGATCACGCGGCACGTAACGGAACGTCGTAATGCTGAGTCCCTGCGTCAGTGCTTCAAGTTCCGCATACCACGAGATGCGATCGAACATGGCGCGCGACAGGCGAATATCGTCGGAGATCATCTGCACGTAGCCGTCGCGGCCTGCCTGCTGTAGCGCGAGCCACACCTTGAGCGCGCGAAAGCCGCGCGAGTTCTGCGGGCCGAGGTCGAAATAATTGATAGCTTCGACGCCGAAGTGATAGTAGGCAGGGTGGTACGCGAAGGCATCGCGCAGTTTCGATATATCGCGCACCAGCACGCAGCCCGCCTCGATCGGCGCGTAGAGCCACTTGTGCGGGTCCACGGCAACGGAGTCCGCCGCGCCCAGCCCCGAAAATTCCGGCGGCGCATCGGGGCATACCGCGGCGAATCCGCCATAGGCTCCGTCGATGTGAAACCACAAATTGAATTCGCGACAGATCTCGGCGAGTTCGGGCAGCGGGTCCATGGCGCCGGTGCTGACCGTGCCGGCATTGCCGATCACCACGAACGGCTTGTCGCCTGCGTCAAGGTCCGCGCGAATTTGTGCGCGCAAAGCATCGAGGTCGATGCGCATTCTATGGTCGGCCGCGATCCACCGCACCGAGTCTGTGCCGAGGCCGGCGATGTCGGCGGCCTTCTGAATCCAGGTGTGCGTCTCCTTCGAGCCGTAGGCGCGCAGCCGTGTGCCATCGACGCCCTTCGACCGGATGTCGCTTCCGCCCTTTGCCTGGCGCGCCGCAAGAAAGCAGACGATATTCGCCATGTTGCCGCCGCTCACGAAGAGTCCTCCGCAATCGGTCGGATAGTTGATCATCTCCGCGATCCAGCGAATACTCTGCGCTTCGATCTCGCTCGCCATCGGCGACAGCAGCCACGCTCCGCAATTGGGATTCGCCGCCGCCGCAAGCAACTCGCCCAATACGCCGATCGGCGCCGCGGACGAGGTGACATATCCCCAGAACCGCGGATGCGCGTTGAATAAAGAATGATCGAAGAGCAGACTAGTCGCGCGGTTCAGCAACTCCGCTGCGTCGGCGCCTTGGCTCGGCAGCCTGCGACCAGCATCCAGCGACTGGCGAATGGCGGAAGGGGATTCACCTGTCGTCACGGGCCGCTGGGGAAGCGAGTCAAAGAAATCGGCGATGCGGTCAACCAGCTGGTGCCCGGCGGCGCGAAAGTCGTCGGAAGAAAGATTGAGCGGCGATGTACGATTTGCGATCGTCTCAGTTTGCTGCACGGGAAGACCTCGCAGAAATTTTACCGGACTGCGCACGGTCACGATTTCCCGACAGAGTATGAGAATCCCGTGCATTTCCCACGGAAACCCTTTGCAATCCCGTCGCTCTCGGACTGTACAATTGCCTGCATTCGGAGGTCGACACATGAGCAAATACGCCAATATTACGGAAACGGTCGGCAACACTCCGGTGGTCAAGATCAACCGCCTTGCGCCGCCCGATGTAAATCTCTACGTCAAGGTCGAAGCCTTCAATCCCCTCGGGTCCGTGAAAGATCGCCTCGCGCTTGGCGTCATTGAAGAAGCCGAGCGCACCGGCAAACTCAAGCCGGGCCAGACCGTGGTCGAAGCGACAAGCGGCAATACCGGCATCGGCCTTGCCATGGTGTGTGCGGCCAAGGGCTATCCGCTGGTGGTCACCATGGCGGAGTCGTTCAGCATCGAGCGCCGCAAGCTGATGCGCTTCCTCGGCGCCAAGGTGATCGTAACGCCGGCCTCGGCGCGCGCTGTCGGCATGGTCAACAAAACGGTGGAGCTGGCAGAAAAGCACGGATGGTTTTACACACGCCAGTTCGAAAACGAAGCCAACGCCGACATGCACTCACGCACCACGGCGCAGGAGATTCTCAACGATTTCAAGGGTGAACGACTCGACTATTGGGTCACAGGATTCGGCACCGGCGGCACGCTCAAAGGCGTTGCTCGCGTGCTCGCCAAGGAGCGGCCGGATACGAAAATCGTCGTCAGCGAGCCCGACGATGCGCCACTGCTCTCGAGCGGCATTGAGCAGGAGCGCAACCCCGACGGCTCGCCGAAGTCCGGCCATCCCAGCTGGAAACCGCATCCCATGCAGGGTTGGAGCCCCGACTTCATCGCCAAGCTCGCCGGCGACGCCGTGGCTGCGAAGTGGATCAGCCAGGTCGTTCGCATCGCCAATGCCGATGCGCTCAAGTGCAGCAAGGACCTTGCTAAAAAGGAAGGCATCTTCGTCGGCATCACCTCCGGTGGAACCTTCGCCGGTGCGCTGCAGGTAGCTCGCGAAGCGCCAAAGGGATCGACCATCTTGTGCATGTTGCCCGACACCGGCGAACGCTATCTCAGCACGCCATTGTTTGCGGATGTATCAGTAGACATGACCGAAGAGGAGTGGGAGATCGCGCGCTCGACACCCGGCTGCATCCTGGAGCCGCCAAAGCAGACTTAGCGATGCCATCGCATTTCACAAACAGAAAGGGCGCCAACTTGATAAGCGGCGCCCTCTAACTTTCTCCAATAATCAAACGAGGTGGTCGAAGCGCAGCGCCTGCACTTCTTCCATCTGGCGCTTCAACTGATCCCTCTCTTGTTTCTGCTGATCGCGCATCCTGCCTTCGAAGGTGCGCAACCGGGGCTCAGGCTTATGGAGCGCGTTAGGAAGCGAATCCATATCCAGTTTGAAACTCTGCGGCTTCAGATCCTGGTGGAACTCTTCCATCTGCTTCTTCAGTTCATCCTGCTGCGTCGGGTCAAACTTGAAGCCGTCCGCGCCAAAGAACTGCTTGTTGAATTGTTCCATCTGCCGGTGCATCTCTTCCATCTGCTTCTGGTCAATGCCAAAGTTCTGGCCCTTGAAGGCGTCGCGAAACTCCTCGGCCTGCTTGCGAAATTCCTCCGCCTGCTGCGGTGTGATTTCAAAATGCATGCCGCCAGCCTGGTCCTGCCATTCGTTGAGCTGATCCTTGAGCGCCTCGCCCTGGTCGCGCATCGACTGCACGGCCGACTCGTCCAGTTCGAGTTGTCGTTGTAAATCAAGCGCAACATCCGGATCCGCAAAGGCCATCAGCGGGCAGGGGCCATCCGGAAGAAGCTCGTGAAATTCCAGTTCGCTTTTCTTCTTCGAATCCACCTGCAGCGTCAGCGTCGTCTGTTTCTTGTCGCGAAGCACGGTGACCTGCACGGCCTTCCCCTGGTTGGTGCGCATCGAGCGCTCCCAATCAGAAACGGTCGCGATGTTGTCCGCCCCCACTTTGAGAATCACGTCGAAGGCTTTCATGCCCGCGGCAGCGGCTTCGCTCTTGCGCGCCACCTGCTTCACCATCAGGCCATTCTGAATGCCAAGATAGTCGGCCATCTGCGCCGTGAGCGGTTCAACCAGCGCGCCAACCTTCAGCGTACTGTTGCCCACAAACGGCATGTGAAATCCGCCGGGAAGCGGCACATCTCCGCCGCCAGTGCCCAGAATGCCCAACCCTTCCACGGGCGTGCTGATATCGCTGCCATCGTTCAGCTTGTTCCAGATGGCCGTGTCAAGCTTCTTGCGGTCGGCAAGCTCCACGGTTAACGTCTGCGTCGCGCCATCACGGCTGATCAGCATCGTCACTTTGCGGCCCGCCGGAATTTCGCGCATCATGCGGCCAAAGGCCTCCGCGCTCTCAACAGCCTGACCGTTGAGTTCGAGAAGCACGTCGTTCACGCGAAGCCCGACCTGCGCCGCCGGTGCGTCGTGATCGATGAGCGTAATCACCGCGCCCTTCACGTCTTTCAGCTTGAGCTTGCTTGCCGAGTCCGCGTCAACGTCGCCGACCAGCACGCCAAGATATCCCTGCGCACTCGAGTGCAGCAGCAGACGGCTGGGTTCTTCTACGATTTGTGTTATACGTGTCGCCTGCGCCGGCGCCATCGACGGCGCCAGCAGGATTGCGGCTCCCACCAGGGCGACTCCAGCTTGGATGTAAGGCCTCATAAAGCGGTTCATGTTACTTTCCTCGTGTTCCTTCATCCAGGTCCGCACTCTTGTATGGACGGCGCGGTTGCCTGAAGGTAAGGGGTTCGTTATTGAAACTCCGGGGCCCTGCTCAGAACTTCGCGGGACACCGTGCGGATATGGGGATTATTGTCCGAATTGGCAACTGTAGACAATACGCGTCTTACGCCCGTATCGGCTTCCACCGGTTCCAGCACACCGATCGACGCCGCGCGAATCCGCGGATCGCTGTCGTTCAGCAGTGCTTCCAGCACGGCGTCACGAACGCGCATGTCCACCGCCACAAACGGCTGCAAGCCTTCGAGCGCCTTTTCCCGCACGGCCTCGCTCTTGTCGTAGCGCAATGCCACCATCAGGGCATCGCGTATACCCTCACCCTGGCAGGCATGGCCCGCCCGGCATTCGGCCGCCAGCAATCCCACTGAGTCGTCTCGAACACCCTGCGAAGACGCATTCTCCGAGGCCAGCATCAGCAACTGGCGGATCGCCGGATCGTCGAGCGAACCCTGGATGTGCTGCGGCACCACCTGGTTATACGTGACATCCACCAACTGGCTGTTGGGCTGGCGCACAACGCTGGAAATGTTGGACACCTCCGCTGGAATAGGCGTCGCCTGCCCGGAATCAGCCTTCTCGGCCGTCGCAGCCGGCACGCGCCCCGCTGCATGTGCTGCGCGCGCCTGCGCGTACTCATAGCCGCCCAGAGTCCCGGCGCCGCCGCCAACAATCAGCAGCAGAACCGCCGCAACCGGGGCAGCCTGCAGGTTCGCAAAGTTATTCAGCACCCGCTGACCGAAGCGCTCAAACCACCGCTTGGGTGGAATTGCATCCAGTGAATCTTCCAGGCGGATGCGCGAGCGCGTCACAAAATTGGGATCGGGTTCAACAACAGGATAGGCCGTCGCCAGCGTCTTCAGCGCCCGCAACTGCTCCCGCTCCTGGCTGCACTCCGTGCAGGCGGCAAGGTGCCGGTCCAGCTCGTGTACCTGTTCGTCGGGCAGCTCGCTGTACGCTGCCAGAACAATGCGCTCATGGGCAAGTTCGCAATTCATCTCTTTACGTCCTTCCAGCCTCGTAAGTACTACCGCGAATCTGATCCAAGAGATCCGCCGCCCGCGAAGGGCTAACGCAATCCCGCCAGTTGAGTCCTCAACTTTTTGGTCGCTCTGAAGAGCGTATTTTTGGCGGTTTCTTCCGTCGTGTTCAACATCTCTCCAATCGTGCGCAGGCGGAGACCCTGGTAATGCTTCAATTCAAAAACCATCCGCTCGCGCGGAGTAAGCTTGCTGAGCGCGGCCTGAATACGCTCCCCCAGCACCTTGCGATCCAGCTCCTTGCTCGGGTTCGAGAATGATCGATTGTCCGAGACCGAAGCCAGCACGTCGATCTCGTCGCCGGAGTGATCCAACACCACGGCCTGGTCCTCGCGGCGCGTCTTGCGGCGGCGAAGCTGATCCAGGCACAAATTGGTCACAATCCGGTAAATCCACGTGTAGAACGAGCACTCGAACCGGAAGTTCCCGATGTACCGGAATGCCTTGAGAAAGGCTTCCTGATAAATGTCTTCCGCATCCTGCTCTGAACCCGTCAAATGCAGCGCCAGCCGCAGTACCTGCTGCTCATACTGGCGCACCAGCGCGTCGAATGCCACCCGCGACCCCGACTGCGCCTCACGGATCAGTTCCATCTCCGGCGCGCGGGCCTGCAAACGCTCCGCAGCGCGGTCCGGTCCGTCCATTGCCCTTGAAGCCATGCCTGCGGAAGATTGTATCCTCCTTTTGGCAGGCCACGCTAAAGCGCCCGGTAGAGCCGTCGTCGAAGTTGGGTAGCTCACAGCATCCGATGCCATCGAGATTTTCGCTCCGGTGGTGCAGACTTTATCGCACTTATGTAGACGGTCCCAAAGCGCGTTTTGTGAGCCTCATGTGCGGCCAATTCCCGCCTGAGTGGCGGATGCCCGTAACCCGTCCCCAATCGACAATGCGTAGAGGGCGCCCTCCGGGCTGGGTGCATGGATAGATGGCTTTACACTGGGGAGCATGAACGAGAGTCTCTTTGCGGGAATGGAAGCCGCGCCCGGTGAATCCGCCGGCTGGTATACCGCACATTGCGATGGCGGATCGCGCGGCAACCCCGGCCCCTCCGGCTTCGGCGCCGTCATTGAAGACCCGGCCGGCAAGGTGGTCGCCCGCCTGAGCGCATTCCTCGGCCGCCAGACAAACAATTATGCTGAATACAAAGGACTTCTGGCTGTCCTTGCCTGGGCAAAAGAGCATGGCGCGCGCCAGCTTCGCGTCGTTTCCGACTCCGAGCTGATGGTCAAGCAGATGAAGGGCCAGTACAAAGTAGCCAGCCCCGGACTGCGGCCCCTATGGGAGGAGGCCAGACTCCTCGCCCGCCAGCTCGAGCGCTTCGAGATGCGTCACACCCTGCGCGGCGGCAACAAAGAAGCCGATCAACTCGCCAACGAAGCCATGGACCAGGGAACCGGCCGGCCCGCAGCCGGCAGACCCAGTCCAAATCCTACCTCACACGGCCCCGCCAAAAATCCCGCCTCAACGCCCGCAGCCACCCAAGTCCTTGAGGGATATGTAAAAGGCGGTGTCGTCCACCTGCTCGAAGGTGACCTCCCCGATGGCACCTTCGTAAAGATCACGAAAAAGTAGGCGTCAAGTCCTGATCCCCGCGCGCTCTCCAAACCGGAATGAGGGTGCCCCCGGTCCCTCGCTATTGGGAACCGGGGAGGCCTCGCCTTTTGAGACCTGCAAAACCTATCCCCTTCAAAACCGGCGGGTGCCCCATTCATGCGCGCCTTTTGCGCATGAGTGGGAAACCACGAACCCACGCGCAACTATGTTTTGAAGGTCCGGAAGAGAATCGTCGCTACGCCGCGTTCGCCAGCCGAGCGTACTCCACAAACTCCGTTGGGCGATTCAGCACAACACTCAAATTCATCAGCGCCCGCGACGAACACGCAGGGCACTCGCGATTGGCATCGCTCACACAATTGCAGTCCAGGCAAAGCACAGCATGATCAAGCGGAATGGTCGATTTGTTCCTGAGAGTATTCATAAATGTGTGTCCAATCCATTGGACGCCTATAGGAAGCAAAACCGTCCCCCACGCAGGAGTTGCGACCAGTACCACGAAGGTGGCAGACGCCGCCGGGCGGTCGATGCTCGTCGGCGGCCCATATCTCACCTAAGTTAGTGCAGCGAAACGCCCAACCGTTTCAAGCGAGCGTGATACGGAACTGTTTCGGCCGTCACTTAGGCACGTCGCGGTGATCGCAATCGCCTGTCGCCCAGAGTGCAACAACGCGCGAAAATTCCACGAAGGCCCCAAAGCCCCTTCGCAGACCAGCAGCTTCTAGCTCGGCATCGGACGGTCCGTCGACCATGTATGCATTGCGGTCCTTTACGATTCTCAGAGACTGATCCATGCGAACTAGATCGACATACCAGTTGCCAAAAAATTGCAAGAACGACCAGTGAAGCCGACTACTCGATTGAGGAAAGGGAGTGCGAAGTGAGAGCACTTGCAGATAACATGCGGGTCCTTACCGGATTGTCGACTCACTTGGTCTCGCATCTTCCCATCCATTTCGCGTAGGTGCGAATTGGATGGGAGTCCAGCATGATGAACAGGCACAGACGCCAAAACACGGCACCGCACCTCTGGCTCGCGCACTCACCCGATATTATTCCGCCAAACGTGCCCCTCGCGCTCCAGCAGCCGATCCCCGCAATCCGGCCCCCAGGTCCCCGCAAAATAATTCGGAAACACCTCGGGATTCTTCGCCGCCCACGCCTCCAGAATCGGCGTATACAGCGACCACGTCACCTCCACGCCATCGCGATGCGCAAACAGCGTCTGATCGCCAAGCATCGCATCCAGCAGCAGGCGCTCGTATCCGTTCGCAGTCGAAGTGCCAAACGCCGCCGCGTAATCGAAGTCCATATTCACCGGGCACACCGACATATTCGGCGTGTTGGGAACCTTCGCGCCAAAGCGCAGCGCGATTCCCTCATTCGGCTGAATGCGAATGGTCAGCAGGTTTGGCTGGATATCCGTGCACGGTCCGCTAGCCTGCATGCGATTGAAAATCAGCAGCGGCGGCTGCCTGAACTGGATGCTGATCTCTGTCGCGCGCTTCTTCATCCGCTTGCCCGCACGCAGATAAAACGGCACGCCCGCCCAGCGCCAGTTCTCGATTCCAAGTTTCACAGCCGCGTATGTCTCAGTCCCCGACTCGGGATTGACGCGCTCCTCATCGCGATAGCCAACCACCTTTTTCCCTTCGATCACGCCCGGGCCGTACTGCCCCCTCACCGCGTCCTTGATGGGAATGCTCGGAATCGCGCGCCACACCTTCACCTTCTCGCGGCGCACCGCCTCCGCATCGAAACTCGATGGCGGCTCCATCGTCACAAAACTCAGCAGCTCCATCACGTGGTTCTGCACCACGTCGCGCAGCGCGCCGGCCTTCTCATAGAACGGCCCGCGTCCCTCCACGCCCAGCGTCTCCGCCGCCGTGATCTGCACGTGGTCAATGTAATTGCGATTCCAGATCGGCTCGAAAATCCCGTTCCCGAACCGAAACACCAAAATATTCTGCACCGTCTCTTTGCCCAGGTAGTGATCGATGCGGAACACTTGGTGCTCGTGGAAGACCGCGTTCACCTGGTGGTTCAGATCGCGCGCCGAATCCAGATCGTGCCCGAACGGCTTCTCGATCACCACGCCCACGCGCCCCTGTTCCGGCTGAGCCATCCCCTGCGCGCCCAAGTTCTCAATAATCGGCGTGAAATACTCCGGAGCCGTCGCCAGATAAAACAACCGGTCCGGCCCGATGTTCTTTTCCGCCGCAATCTTGTCCAGCTCCTGCTTCAATCCCGCGTAGTGCGAAGCGTCGTCGAAACTGAGCGCATAGTAGCTGATCTTTTTCGCGAACTCCTCAAGCCGCGGATCAGCCTTATCCGCCTTTCCAAATTCGATGATGCCCTCGCGCATGTCGGCCGCAAACTCATCCCCCAGCGCCCGCCGCGCCACCCCGACGATGGCAAAGTTCTTCGGCAGCAACCCATCCTGCTCCAGATGAAACAGCGCAGGCAGCAGCTTCCGCTTGGTCAGATCGCCCGAAGCGCCAAAAATCACCAGGATCCCCGGATTCGGAATCCGCTCGCCGCTCTTCGGAACCTGCGACAAATCCTCCGGACGAATCTTCATTTGCACAGTTGCTGATGCCATACGCTCCACCTCCGTGTCGCTTGAGTTCAGAGTAGAAAGTTCGTAGTTCACAGTTACAGAACTGTTACCGGTTCAAACTAACTTTGAACTAAGAACTAAGAACTAAGAACTAAGAACTAAGAACTAAGAACTGTCCTTCAGTCCTTCTTCACCGCATGTCCCCCGAACGCGTTCCGCATGATCGCCAGCATTCTGTCGGTAAAGTTATTCTCTTCGCGCGAACGAATGCGCCGAATCAACGACTCGGTAATCACTGGCGCCGATACATTCAGATCAATGGCTTCGAATACCGTCCAGCGTCCTTCGCCCGAATCCGCGACGTAAGCCTCAAGCCCATCGAGCTTCGGATTCTTGCTCAGCGCATCCGCCGTCAGATCCAGCAGCCAGCTTCGCACCACGCTGCCGAAGCGCCAGATTTGCGAGATCTGCGCCAGGTCGAGTTTCATCTCTTCCTTCTTCTCCATGATGGTGAAGCCCTCCGCATACGCCTGCATCAGGCCGTACTCGATGCCGTTGTGCACCATCTTCACAAAGTGCCCCGCACCGGCCGGACCCACATGGCCCCAGCCCTGCTCTTTTCCAGGGGCCAGCGTTTCCAGGATGGGCCGCAGATACTCGACGGCTTCCTTGTCGCCGCCCACCATCATGCTGTAGCCCTCCTTCAATCCCCACACGCCGCCCGACGTGCCGACATCGACAAACTGGAATCCCTTCGCCGTCACTTCCTTGTAATGGCGCTGCGAATCCTTGTAATTCGAGTTGCCGCCATCGATCAGGATGTCGCCCTTGTTCAGCAGCGGCTCGAGCTTGGCAATGGTGTCGTCGACCGGCTTGCCCTGCGGCACCATGATCCAGATCGCCTTGCGGCCGGTGAACTTCTTGGCCATGTCTTCGAGCGAACTCACGCCCACATTGCCAGAGGCGGTGAGCTTTTGCACTGCCTCCGCATTGAAGTCGAAGCCGATCACCTGGTGCCCGCCGAGGCGAAGCCGCTCCGCCATGTTGCCGCCCATCTTGCCCAGACCAATCAATCCCAGTTGCATAACGATCTCCCTTCCAATCCGGTTAAAGAACTTCCAATGTCTGCAGGCTGCTGCGCAGAGCATCCGCTCCGGTGAAGCAAATTACCTGCATTCCCGCGCTCGCGGCCGCGGCTGCGTTTTCAGCGCGATCGTCGATGAACAACGTGCGCTTTGCCGGCTTCCCCAGGATATCCAGGGCGCGGCGATAGATCGCCGGATCAGGCTTGCGCAGTCCCAGATAGCACGAACTGAAGGCCATATCCACGCGATCGCGTAATCCGAAAACCTGAAACCGGTGTTCATTCGGCTCCCGCGCTTCATTGTTCAAAACACCAAGCATGTACTTATGGGATGCGGCCAACTCGCTCAGGATTCCCAGCGCCCCGTTGGGCAACGCTTTCGATTGCGCAAAAATCGCAGCCATAAATTCGTCTTTGCTGAAACTGCGCGGCTCATAAAATACTGTTGCGTCAAGATACTGCGCCGCGCCGATCGCATCGCGCTCCCACGCATCGTTCTGCACCACGTGCCGCCGCTCAAACTCCGCTCGATCCAGTTGAAATTGATCCACCACTGCCGCGCGTTCGCGATGGTCCCAGCCATTGGTCAGCAGGACTCCGCCAACATCGAAAAGAATTACGTCGAAGGGGAACATCGGCGTCTCTCAAAAATCAGTGAACAGTGGTTAGTCGCTGCCGGAGTGTTTCTTTGAAGACAAATAACGTCCTTAGTTGGAACTGCGTTGATACTTTGCCTCGATAGCCAGAACCTTTTTGAAACGACGGGTAAACCGTGGCTCATTGGTGATGAACTTGGCCCTGATGAATGCATCCAGAAGCTCGTAGGCAAGCGACGCTCCCACAATCCGCGCGCCCAGCACGATCACATTCATATCGTCGTGCTCCACGCCCTGGTGCGCGGAATAGGTATCGTGGCACATGCCCGCGCGAATGCCGGGAATCTTGTTGGACGCCACGCAGACGCCCACTCCCGAACCGCAAATCAGAATCCCGCGCGGCGCTTCTCCCGCGCGAATTGCTTCGCCCACGCGCTCCGCAAAATCGGGATAGTCGTCCTGCGGCTCAACCTTGTACGCACCCAGATCGAGAATCTCGTGCCCTTCACGCGTAAGGTAAGCTCGCACTTCTTCCTTCAACTCAAACCCCGCATGATCCGACGCAATCACTAACTTCACTTTCAATCCTTTCGCCTGGTGGGAGCGGAGTCAGTCAAGAAATCCTGGCCCCCCATTCCCTTGTCTCTATGTCCCTTTGTCCCTAGTCCCTATGTCCCTCGGTCCCTTACTTCCTGGTCCCTATCTCTTCACCAGCGCCTTCGCCCGCGCCGCCACATTCTGCCCGGTAAATCCAAACTCTTCCATCACCTTTGGCCCTGGTGCCGACGCGCCGAAGTGATCAATACCCACAACATCGCCATCCAAGCCAACATACTTCCACCAGCCCAGCGTCGCGCCTGCTTCTACCGCAAGCTTTGGAATCCCCGCCGGCAGCACGCTCGCGCGGTACGCTGCTGTCTGCTCGTCGAAAATCCGCCAGCTCGGCAGGCTCACCACGCGCGCTGCAATCCCTTCGCCCGCCAGCAGCCTCGCCGCATCCAGCGCCGTCGAAACCTCCGAGCCCGTCGCAATCAGAATCACCTTCGCGTCCCCTGCATCCTCCAGCACGTACCCACCCTTGCTCACGCTCGCATACACGTCATGCTTCGTCGTGTCGATCACCGGCAGGTCTTGCCGCGAAAGTGCGAAAAAGCTCGGCGTCGTGCGGTCCAGCGCCAGCCGCCAGCACGCCGCCGTCTCGTTGGCATCGGCGGGGCGAAAGTCGGTAAGCCCCGGCGTGGCGCGCAGCATCATCAGGTGCTCGATCGGCTGGTGGGTTGGTCCATCTTCACCCAAACCAACCGAATCGTGCGTGAACACAAAGATCGAGTGGCACTTCATCAACGCGGCCAGTCGCAGCGCAGGCTTGCAATAGTCAGAGAAGGTAAAGAACGTCGAGCCGAACGGCACCAGGCCGCCGTGTACCGCCATGCCATTCACCGCTGCGCACATGCCAAACTCGCGCACGCCGAAAAACACGTTGCGTCCGGCGGGATCGACATGGAAACTTGCCCCCGGCTTGAAGATCGTCTTCGTCGACGAAGTCAAATCAGCCGCGCCGCCAAACAGTTCCGGCACAACATCGGCCACGGCATTCATCACCGTGCCGCCCGCATTGCGCGTAGCCTGCTTCTTGTCCGCCGGGAACGAGGGAATGGCCTTCTCCCAATCTTTCTTGCGCCGCCCCTTCTGTGTGCGATCGAATTCAACCGCCAGGTCGCGAAACTCCGCCGCGTAATGCGTGAAGAGGTGTTGCCATTCTGCTTCCGCCGTGGCGCCGCGATCGACAGCCTTGCGCCAATTCTTCAACGCATCGTCGGGAACATAAAAGCTCTGGTCTTCCGGGAAACCGTAAAATTTCTTCGTCGCCGCGGTATCCGCCGGCCCCAGGGCCTCGCCGTGCACCTTGTTGGTGCCGGCCTTCGGACTGCCGTAGCCGATTACCGTGCGCACAGCGATCAATGAAGGTCTGCCCGTCTCCGCCTTGGCCGCTTCAATCGCCGCTTCAATGGCTTTCAAATCGTTGCCGTCGCCAACCCGTTGCGTGTGCCAGTGGTACGCCTCGAAGCGCTCCAGCACATCGTCGTTGTAACTCAGCTCTGTTGGACCGTCGAGCGAGATCAGGTTGTCGTCGTAGAGCACGATCAGCTTGCCCAGAGCCAGCGTTCCGGCCAGCGCGCACGCCTCGTGCGAAACGCCTTCCATCAAATCGCCGTCACCGCACAGCACGTACGTGTGGTGATTCACAATCTCAAAGCCGGGCTTGTTGTAGACGGCGCCAAGATGCTTCTCCGCAATCGCCATTCCCACCGCCATCGCCAATCCCTGCCCCAGCGGCCCCGTCGTCACTTCCACGCCGTCCGTGTCGCCGTATTCGGGATGTCCCGGCGTGCGCGAGTGCCACTGCCGAAACGCCTGCAGATCCTCGATTGTCACCTTGTACCCGGAGAGAAAAAGCGTGCCATACAGCAGCGCGGAGGCGTGCCCATTCGACAGCACAAAGCGGTCGCGGTCCGGCCACTTCGAATTCCCCGGATTGTGCTTCATGATTTTATGAAATAACAGGTAGGCAATGGGGGCGCACCCGAGCGGCGCGCCGGGATGGCCGCTATTGGCCTTCTGCACCTCATCGACAGCGAGCAGACGCAAGGTATCAATCGATAATTCGTCGAGTGAAAGATCCGCAAGAGTTGCCATAAAACTCGATTCCCATTCCTTTCGAAAAAATGCTGCGGAAATTTAAGCCTCGTCGCGAGGCTCAATGCTGATGTCCACGTTGTACCCAAGCCAGCTATCCTGCTCGCGCCAGTGGAGAGTCCATGATAGAACACCGCTCGCAAGGTTCGGAGTGGTGCAAAGGTCCACGCTGTGGCCCGCGCTGCCAAGACTGCGGCCCATTGTCCTTTGCGTTGTCTTCCATTGGTCCGTCGTCCAAACCACCTCAAATGGCGCGTCGTCGAGAATGCGCAGCGTGTCCCCCGCCTTGATTTTCTGGATCGGCCGCCGCCTGCTGTAAAACTCCAGGTTGGCGCGCCGCTTCTTTCTCCCATCCGGTTCGCAGTAGCGCTCGTACACGCTGTCAATGCGGTCAAACACCTTGCCGTCCACTGCCGATCGCAGCAGCTTTAGATACTCCGCATGCGCCCACACCAGCGGCACCGCAGAACCCGCCGGCTTGCCGGTCTCGAATCCCCGCCGATCCGCCTCGTCCCACACCTGCTCCGGCATCATCTGGCCCAGCGTCGCAAATCGCTCGTATGTCGCAATCAGCGGCGAAGGATCATTTCCCGCTGCCAGTTCATAATGCGCGCGCTCCCCAGTAAACAGCGGCCACACGCGTCCCTGTCCCCACCCCTGAAACGGTCCGCCATCGGGGCACTGTCCGTAGCCGTCAAAGTTGTACCGGTGCCACCCGGGCCCCTGAGGGAGATCGGTCTTCAAAACCGCATCCACCACTTTCAGCGAATCAATCATCAGCGGATCGTCGGCACGGCGAACTCCATAACGCACCAGTTCCAAAAATCCCGCGTCAATAATCTCCCGCGCTTCAAACTCCGTTTGCGCACCCGGAGGCCGGTTATTGATGTGGATCATCTCCGTCCCGCAGCTTTCGCAGGCGTACGCTTCGCCCTTTTCCGGAGGCCGGATGCGCATGTAATGCCGCTTAATTTCCGGCAGCAGCACGCCGTTGTTGGTCACAGTCCACTCTTCGAGATGCCGCTCGATCCAGTCGGCAAACTCCTCCAGAAACACCGCCATCTCCATCGCATCGTGGGCGCGCGCCATGTCCGCCGCGCAGATCAGGCCGCCCATCACCGCTGCAAGCGTCGAAGGCGAATAGCCCGCGTTCTCTTCCCACCGCTCCTGGTGGGTAATGGGCGCATGCTGCACCAGGTATCCCGCCGCGCGCTCGATAAACGGAAAAATCTCGAACTCGCCCAGCGCATTCGCCTTCCACAAACGCCACGCCAGGATAATGGGGAACGCAACTTCGTCCAGTTGCTCGCCTGACCAGTACGGCCGCCCGTCGACCCAGAAATTCTGCGCAAATCCACCGTCGGGCTTTTGCGTGCAGGCCAGGTAAACCAGCGCCCTCCGCGCCGTCTCCGCGCGTCCGCAGGCCAACAACGCCGTCGCCGTCTGCACCATGTCCCTCGTCCACACCAGGTGATAGCCGCCCAGGTCGTCGTCCCCATGCGCCTGTCCCCACGGAATCGACGCCGAAGCCACGAACGCCCCCGAAAATGTCTTGTCTTCGTGCGCCAGCAGCACGTTGTGGCTGGCCCGCATCAGTTTGCCGCCGTCGCACGCCTTCACCGCCAGCCACTCGGGATTGGCCAGCCGGTGCCATTGCGCAATGAACCGGTCGCGATGTTGATCGAACGGCGTGGCCAACGCACTCACTGTCTTTTGAAGCGCGGTATGGTTCCCTTCGCCAAGACCAAAAGCCAGGACAAACTCCCGCACACCGTCGGTCCCCGCGGCACCCAGGTTCAACTCGCCGAACAATGCAATATTTCCGTTCGAGGCCGAACCAAATTCCCAATCCATCACGTAGTTATCGCGAAGATCGTGCCACCCGTCGCTCGTCCCCACAAATCCGCAGCTCACGCGCGAAAACCCACAACTCGCTCCCATGGCAAGCGACCACTGGTTCTTCCAGGCCAGCAGCATTTTCCGGCCCGCCAGGTCCAGCGCTCTCCCCGTGTTGCCCGCCCCTCCGCCGTCCAGGTGCGGAGCCAGCAACGCATAAATCTTCAGGCGCGGAATCAGGTCCTCGTGCCCCTCCAGCCGCACATGCTGCAGAATCACGCTGTGGTGCGGATCGCAAATAACCTCCTTGGTCAGCGTGTATCGGCCGCCGGGGTCGCGATTGATGTAGCGCACCCCCAGCGCCTCCGGGTGAATGTACTCGAACGTCGACACCAGGTCGCGCTTTTCCTCGTGCTTGAACGTCTCCCCATCCGTCACCAGGAACCCCATATCGCGCACCTGGGCGCTGTCGATCGTGGGGTGGTAGATCTCGTTCAAGATGCCATGCGAGCAGGTAAACCACACCCGGCTCGAAGCCGAATAGGCGGTTCCCACCGCGTCTTTCACGCTCGAAGTCCAGCGCGGCAGCAGTCCGGGCGCGCCAAAAGCCTCACCCTGCTGGTCAAGCCAGCGGTACGACGGTCGATCATTATTCATGGATTCACACTGGTAGAACGTTCAGGGAAGTTCAATTCTCGCTCTTCAACATCCTTAGGGATGTTCCCACATCCCCCAAGGTTTCCATTTTCACACCGATTCCTCCGAACCCTCTCACTCTCTTACCGCATCCATCCAAACATGGGGCACCGCCCGCCAATATGAATGGCCGGTTTCATTTGTTGCGCTCTTGCTCGGATACATCGCACCCGGCGCATCCACACACCCTGCGATGACCTTCCATTGAAACAGTACAATCCCAACTGAGGAGATTTCCCCGATGGCATACGAACTTGCACCGCTTCCTTACGACTACGCCGCCCTCGAGCCTTTCATCGACGCGGAGACCATGAAGCTGCACCACGACAAGCACCACCAGGCCTACATCAACAACGTGAATGGCGCGCTCGCCACCCACCCCAATCTGGCCGCCAAATCGGTTGACGACCTCATCAGCGACCTCAATGCCATTCCCGAAGACATCCGCGGCGTCGTCCGCAACAACGGCGGAGGCCACTCCAACCACTCGATGTTCTGGACCATCATGGCCCCGCCCAAATCCGGCGGCGGCATGCCCACTGGCGCCCTCGCTGACCAGATCAACACGGATTTTGGTGATTTTGAAGCCTTCAAGAGAACTTTCAATGAGACCACCGCCAAGCAGTTCGGCTCTGGCTGGGGCTGGCTCGTTTTTCAGGGCGGCAAGCTCAAGGTCATCACCAGCGCCAACCAGGACTCACCCCTCAGCCAGGGCATCTATCCCATTCTCGGCAACGACGTCTGGGAGCACGCCTACTACCTGAAATACCAGAACAAGCGCCCCGACTACCTGGCCGCCTGGTGGAACGTAGTCAACTGGACCGAAGTAGCCAAGCGCTTCGAAAAAGCAAAAAAGTAAAAGGCAGTTCTCCGTCGTCAGTTGTCAGTTCTCTGTTTTCGCATCCAGGCTTGGTTGAAACCGGTAGGTCCGAATGAGTTCCTCGATGATTCAAACCTCGGCGTCCTGGTATGGAGACTGACAACTGATGACTGATAACTGAAAACTAGCTTTGTGCCCCATTCATCGCGGCTTCATCGCGATGAGTGGGACCGGGTCGCCCGCTCGCTTCAATCCCAACCAACTCCACAACATCGCAATCGACAATATGTCATTCCGACCGGAGCGAAACCGGGGTCCCCGGCGACGGGTCTTTGTCGCTGGGTGGAGAAGCGCAGTGGAGGAACCTGCAGTTGCCTTTCGGGGTCCGCCGTAAGATCGCTGGAATATTTTCGCCACAAGTCCCCCGCGCGATCTGAAGAGATCCAGCGAAGGCCGCATTTCATCGTCCGGGCCTGCTCCACCACATTTCTGCGCTGGAGTTGCCGAACAAGCTGATGATTCAACCCAGCATGATACTGCTCTTCGGCTCACGCGGAATTCAAGCACGGACAGGTCCCGGCTAGATCGGCACGGGTTCTGGCGATGCTGGTCATCGCATTTCATTCGCTGCGCAATGCTTGCATCGGTTCGAGCGAAGCCGCGCGGCGCGCGGGGATGAGAGACGCTGCGAGCACGAGGACCAGGATCGCAGTTGTTGCCAACCCCAGAACCACGGGGTCGAGCGGATTGACCTGGAACAGCAACGCGCGCAACAAGCGCATCGCAAATACAGCTCCGATGGCTCCGATGGCGCAGCCCGCCAGGCCCAGCCTTATCCCGGAGCTCAAAACGACGTGCAGTAAGTTGGCCCGCGTGGCGCCGAGCGCCAGGCGAATGGCGAACTCATGTGTACGCTGCATTGCGGAAAAGGCGATCACGCTGTAAATCCCCAGCATGGCCAGCAGCACGGCGGCAGCGGCAAAGCTGGAGATGAGCACTGTGTTGAAGCGCCGCGATCCCTGGCCCTCCCGCACCAGTTGCTCCATGGATGCAACATGAATGAGCGGCAACCGCGGGTCAATGGAGTGGACGATGGAGCGAAGACCCTCGGCCATCTGGTCCGGTGGCAACGCACCGCGCATCACAACGGTGCCGTAGTTCCCGTACAACATGTTTGGAGGCGCATACCTGCCTATGGATGGTTTGAGCTGAGACGCCGGTTGGTAAAACTGGGGCAACGTGGCCTGATCGGCGCCGCTCTGCTTGATGTCGCCCACCTCTCCGACAACCGTTTGCCAGGGCATGGGCGATCCCGCCACGCCAATGTAGAGGCGCTTCCCGATTGGATCCTGGTGCGGCCAGTACTTCTCGGCCAGAGTGCGGTTCACAATCACGACCAGAGGAGCACTGGCGGTGTCGGAGTCGCGAAAGGAGCGCCCTCGCAGCAAAGGAATGCCCGCGGCCTGAAAATAGTCGCCCAGAACCGTGCCGTTCCAGGCCAGATTGAGGCCAGCTCCTGCCGGCGGAACGTAACCCTCCGGAACGAAAGTCGTGTTGTCCGCGCCTCCGCCGGGCATTGCTGTGGTCACCCCCACTGCCTCCACACCCGGCAATGCCTGAAGCTGTTGCAACAGTTCCCGGTCGAACACGTCAACGGCAGCCTGGTTGGAGTATTGCTGACCGGGCAGCCCGAAAAACGCCGTCATCGAGCGGTCTGTGCTGAAACCGAGATCGACTTCGCGCAGCTTCTCGAAGCTGCGCAGCAGCAATCCGGCTCCCGTAAGAAGCACCACCGCTGCTGCGAGCTCGCATACCACGAGAACCGAACGCAGCCGAGATTGGCTGCCGGCCGGCGTTTCCGTTCGGCCGCCTTCCTTCAGGTGGTCGTTCAGGTTGGTCCGCGCCGCCGCGGCTGCCGGTAAGGCGCCGCAGACCAGGCCCGTAAGCACGACCAGCAGAAGTGCGAATCCGACAACTTCGGAGTCGAGGCCGATGGCGCTGATACGAGGAAGCGTCTCGGGAAGAAAGCGAGTCCCCACACGGAGAGCAGCCCATGCCAGAACCAGGCCGCCCAGACCGCCGGCCAGGCTGAGTGAGAGCGACTCGATGAGGTTTTCGCAGAGGATCCTGGTCATGCTCGCGCCTAGCGTCCTGCGAACCGCAGTCTCATGACGGCGGCGGATGACCCTGACCAGTAGAAGACCCGCAAGGTTGGCGCAGGAAATCAGGAGTACCGCGACCACAGCAAGGAAGAGCATCCGCACCAGCGGCCTCGCCTCAGACACGGTCGCGTCTTTCAGGCTCACTACCCGCGCGTGGATGCGCATCGAATGGCCAGCCGACGGCAAGCGCCCTACGATCTCCGGGCCCACTGGCTCCAGGCTCTGGCGGGCTTGCTCCGCCGTCACACCGGGCTTCAGCCGCCCTATCAAGTAATGGTTCCAGCTTCCGGCCTGGTTTACGAGTTCGCCTTGCGTAAAGCTCATTGGAACCCACAGCTCGCTCCGATTCACCTGCCCGGGAACCAGCGGGAACTCAAATGTGCGCGGCATGACGCCGATGATCTCGTAACTTCTGCGATCGAGCAGAATCTTCTTTCCCAGAATGTTCGCATCGCCCGAGAAGCGGCCGCGCCACATCTCGTAGCTGATCACCGCCACCTGTTGCCCCCCGTCATCCTCCTTCTGGGTGAACGTGCGACCCAACACAGGGGCGACGCCGAGCACTTGAAAGACCGTCGCATTCAGTCGAGCGGCCATGATCCCAGCCGGTTCCACCTGGCCCGACAGCTCAAATCCCCTTTGCTGATAGGCGCCCATCGCAGTGAATGCCCCGGTCGTCCGTGCATAGATGCCAACCGCCGGAGCCGTAACATGCGGGGCGCCTCCGGCCGGGGGCACTCCCTCGGGAATATTCCCCAGGATCACCAGCCGGTCCGGTTCAAGAAAAGGCAAAGGCCGCATGAATACACCTTCGACGATGGAGAAGATGGTGAGCGTTGCGCCGATGCCAAAGGCCAGCGTGAGCACGGCCGCGAGCGTAAACCCAGGCGACTTGTGCAGCCGGCGCAAGGCGAATCGCAAGTCCGCGGCGAAGTTCTCGAGCAGGCGCCCCACCCGTATCTCTCGAACCTTGGCTTTCACTGGCTCGATGCCACCAAGTTCGATGAGCGCTCGCCTCCTTGCCTCCGAATGCGAAAGCCCCTCTTTCACCTTCTCCTCGGTCAGCAACTCCACCGAAGACTGAAGCTCATCGTCCAGTGCCTGCTCGACTGTGTTCTTGCGCAGGAGATTCCGGAATAAACTAACGATTCGGCTCGGCATGATGTCTCCATTCGGTTCATGCGGATTCCACCGCCGCCGTCATGATCTTGACCACCTGGTTCCATTCCCGCTCTTCTGCCTTGAGCTGTGCGCGGCCCGAAGCTGTGAGGCGGTAGTACTTGGCCCGGCGATTGTTCTCAGAGGCGCGCCATTCTGCCTCGACCCAGCCCTTTTCTTCCATGCGGTGCAGCGAAGGAAAGAGTGACCCAAAGCTCACCTGAAATGCTTCGCGGGTGATTTGCGTTATGCGCCGCGAGATGCCTACCCCATGCAGAGGTTCCAGGTTCAGGGTCTTCAGGATCAGCAGATCCAAGGTGCCGCGGAGAAGATCGGTTCGTTGTGGGCTCATGGCAGTCTCTTATCGGAATACGATAGGTGCCCCTGGTTGGTTCCGCAAAAAGTTCACACGAAGACCATGAGGGCTTTGTTCTTAAACCGCCGACGACAGTCAGTATGGAGTGACCGGCACCGATGCGCTGATCGTGGGTTAGGCTGTGAGTTCAGAAGGACGCACAGTTCAGAGCCACAAGCGGAAGGGAGCCGGTCATGAAGGAAAAGTTACGATTTTTGG
>NZ_JBAUUO010000048.1:0-21593 GCF_049582745.1 Occallatibacter sp. | reverse complement strand
CAACTTCCTGCTCCCATCGCGCCAGCGACTTCCTTCAAACCGCTCTATCCGACCTGCTCCGCGCTGTCTCCTGCCACCCCTCACGCCTGATCGCGGAGCAGCTCCGATAGAGTCCTGACGTTTTTCGTCCACTTGCCGAAGATACGGTCGATGTGAATCTTTCAATGAGTGCAAAGTCACGCGAGAAGGCAAGGTCCGCCTCATGTGACCTTCCTCCCCTCCTCTGCAGGTATAGGAAGCGGGCCTTTATTCGCCGGCATGCCTGGGAATCGCCGCAATCTAAGCGGTCATGCGACCGATGGATGCAATATCCTGCAGGCTCTTGATCTTCATCGCGATGTTTACCGAGTTGCGACAACTGACAAGGCACGTGGAGCATTCGCCGCAAGTGCTCAGCCCCTTGCCTGCGGGCAAAGAGGCCATCGTGGCAGCCGCCAAAGCGTGATTGCCGTATTGAACGGCGTACATGTGGGAACGCATCAGAGTCGGGATATCCACTCCGTGCGGGCAATCTCCGCGACATTGGCCACATTGGCGGCAGAACTGTGCTTCAGCCACGGTGCTCTTGTCTGAAAGAAAAGCCTTCTCTTCTGCTGTGTACGCCAAGTTCGGAGCGACCGAGATATTCTGCTCCAGCTGTTCATACGTCGTGAACCCCGGAATCGCTGTCGTGATTGCATCGTGATGGAGAACCCATTTGAGCAGGGCTGTCTGGCTCGCCGGCGTGAGTTGTCGCCCAAGCCTGTGATCGGGCCGCGTGGCTCCTCCCGCCTGAGTTTTCATCGCAACAATGCCAATGCCCGCCGCCGCGGCCTTCTCGATCGCATCGAGCAACCCTCGATTGTCAGCCAACGTAAAGTTGAATGGGACCAGCACCACATCGTAAACGCCGAGTTTCAAGGCAAGGTTGAGCGCCAATTCAGGTTGATGCGAAGAAACTCCAAGAAAGCGCGCCTTCCCGTCCTTCTTGAGCGATGTCATCGCGCGCAAGGTGCCTTCCGAATTGATATCTGCTTCGGAGTCGGCTGCGTGATTGTAGAGGATATCGACGTGATCCATCTGCAGGCGCTGGAGGCTTCCATCAAACTCCTCATGGAAATGAGCTTCCACCTCGGCCGGAGTGTAGGTATGAGCCTGCGCCCCGTTGCCCGGTCCACGGCCCCATGCGGGGCGCAGCACCTTGGTGGAGATGACGACCTTGTCGCGGACCCCCATCTCCTTGATCATGCTGCCTACCATCGATTCGTTCCTGCCCTGCTGGTAATGCGCGGCTGTATCAAAGTGGCGAATCCCGAGTTGATAACTGCGGGGAATCAAGCCCGGCACATCCGCGTTCATCACTCCCATGCTGACGATCGGCAGCCGTATTCCAGTCCTGCCGAGGGTTCGATAGATTGGTTTCCCCGGGACTCCGATCTTGGGCGCCCCCTCCT
The DNA here is from genome assembly GCF_049582745.1 of Occallatibacter sp. Lineage (GTDB taxonomy): Bacteria > Acidobacteriota > Terriglobia > Terriglobales > Acidobacteriaceae > Telmatobacter. The sequence continues at coordinate 20,160 of NZ_JBAUUO010000048.1, read as the reverse complement.
CAGTTCCTTTCATCTGGCCCAACAGACTCGCACTGCCACCCAGCAATTGCGACGCTGCAAATGCGGCTGCAGGCTTGACAATAAAATCCCTGCGATTCCAGCTAGATCCATTTTTCATCGAAGTCTTCCTTCCCGGGGCTTGTGTTATTCGCCGCCGTATCCCATGGCACTATCGAGCAGTGCCTGATTCTTCGGATTGCGGGTTTCACCAACGCTGGAGACGTAGACGCCGCGCTGGTCGGTAATGGGGCATTTGTTTTCGCAGATCCCGCAGCCCAGGCAAAGCTCAGGATCGACCCGAGGCTGCTTGACGGTGGTCAGCATGCCATCCGGCTTCATTACCTGGACTTCCTCGAACCAGATGGCCTTTTTGGGTGTTGGGCAATGTTCTTCGCACACAATGCAGGTACGTGCAGAGGCGTACGGCAGGCATCGGTTCCGATCGAAGAATGCCGTGCCGATCCTGATTTTTTGTTTTGCTTCCAGGGTCAACAGTTCGATTGCGTGCGTCGGACACACCTGTGAACACAGGTTGCATTCGTATTCGCAATAGCCAAGCTTCATCTTCAGCACAGGCGTCCATAACCCTGCGATCCCGCCCTCCGTAATGGCGGGTTGAATGGCATTGGTGGGGCATACCTTCATGCATTCACCACAACGAATGCACTTACTCAGGAACTCCTCTTCCGGCGCGGAACCCGGTGGGCGAATCAATGCGGGATTGAAGATGTGATCTTCTCCCTGTGCACTGGTGTGTACAAGCAGCACACTGCCGACACCCGCGGCGCCAGCCACAAGAATCGACCTGCGTTTCAAGTCCAGCCCCTGCGCGTGAGGAGGGCGGAAGAAGTGCTTCAACCATCGAACCGGAGCCGGTAGATTCATGGCTTGCCTCCCGGTACCCGGATGCTGAAGGTAAGAGCTTCATGCGGGCATGCCGACTGGCAATTCCAGCAGTAGAAGCATTCCGCCGGCTTCCAGCTCGCGGTGGCTTCAGGATCCGCACCGCCCTGGCAATCCACAACACAAACCCGGCACTGGTTGCAAGCATCTTCATTGCGCTTGATCTGGACCAGGGGATTCTTACCGGCGACACCAAGCAGTGCACCCAGCGGGCATATATAACGGCACCAGAATCGCGCCCGATACAGATTGAGCAGAACCACCGCAAAGAAAACAACCGCGATCAATACCGTTCCATAGAAATACGGCTGCGCATTGGTTAGAACAGTGTGCCGCAGGAACTCGTACACCGGCTCTGAGATTGAGGCGACCTTGAAGGATCCGATGCTTGGGTCGTGTTGATAGATCCATCCGAAAATCCAGGCTGTGCCATCATTCAATCCCGGATAGATCACCAATGTCGTGGAACGATAGAGAAACGCGAACGGGTCGAACCATCCGGCCAGGTTGACCCCCATCAAAGCGGCAACTAGAATCGCGCCGAGAAGATAGTACTTCGTCTTTTGCCATCGTGAATAGCCGTCCGTGGCAATCTTCTGTTTCGCAGTGCGATTCCGCAGGCTCGTAATCAGATGATGAAGCGCTCCAAACGGGCACACCCACCCGCAGAACCAACGGCCGAAGAGAGCAGTCAACCCGAGTATGACCAGCGACAGAAGCAATCCTGAAGCGACCTGATGCGAGGCCAGCCATGACGAGATCATGACCAGGGGGTCGATTTCGAAGAAGAGCTTGACGTGGTCGCCAGTTCTATTAATGGGACGGTACTCCGCCTGCAAAAAGACGTAAAAAAACAGGACAGCGAATCCCGTCTGCGCGATGCGCCTCAACCAAACCTGCCACGATACTTTTCGACGAGCCATTAAGATGCCTTTTACCCAGCTTCGATACGGCGCGGTTTCAGGGATTCAAAGTCGATCGTTCCAAGCCGGCGCGCATGGCCTTCCATGACGTACCCGATCTCTTGCGGCTTATAGCCCAACAAGGTTGCACCAAACGCATCGATTGCCACCTGATCCGTCCCGGCAGCTACGGTGTCCTTGCGTTTCACATCGGCCAGGTTGCCACCGACCGGCCCGTTGGCGGTCAGCACTCTGATTGCATCCATCACAACCAGCGTCGGCCGGATGAAGGTCGCCAGATCCACCAGCGTGTTCGTCAGATCTTGGTGGAATCGGTTGCGCTGACCGCCCGCAACTCCCATCAGGTTCTTCATGCCCAGGGTCGCTTTGCATAGCCCATGGTGCTTCACAATCGGAACATTGATGAACTTGTTCACACACAGAACATCGCCATACAGTTCCCATGCCGGAAGTGCCTTGCCATTGAGGTTGGTTTTGCGGAACTTGCGATCCTCCATGGTGAAACAGTCCGCACCGGCTTTTTGGGCAGCCTGTTGGATACCGCTGCGCGCAAAACAGGCCACCGAAGGGTTGCAGGAGTTGTCGCTCACAATCACGCGCCGCGCACCAGCCTGGTAGCTAAGCGATACCAGTGTCGCCACAACGTCCGGATTGGTCGTGGCAGCCTGTTCAGGAACGCGGTTCCAGCCGATGTTCGGCTTAATCCACACAACGTCGCCCTTGCTGATAAAGCGGCCCATTCCGCCGAGGCCGTTTACCGCTTCCTGCGTGAGCCTGCGAGCTTCCGCGGCGATGGCATCGGCGGTTGCAGGACTGCTGCGGAAATGCGCGATGCTCAGAGCCGGACCTGTGGTTGCAGCCAGAGCTTCTTGCCCGACAAATGGGCCTAGCTTCATCGCGGCGCCTATTAAGGCACATGTCTTGAGAAAATCTCTGCGCGAACTATCGTTCATGCGTCCTCCAAATCGCTGATTCGTCCAACCGCCCCATCAGTGAAGACTCTCGGCAGCTTCTCGAAGAATCTGTTCGCTGTCTGCGTTGGGGTTCAAAATCAACAGAAGAAGATGACCCTGGACCTTCGCAACGAAGCTTCCCTCAAAGCTGTTTTTCCCTCTGATTGCTCCCGCTTCGATGTCAGGTGCGGCCGCACACTCCCCGGTTTTGGCAAAATGAGCCTCCAGTTGTTTCAGCCGCTCGTGAGCATCGTTTTCGCTCTCAGCGAGAGTCACAAAAAGCTTGCTCTCATGGCCGTTGAACTCATACGAAGCGACGTACGCAGGGCCGAGAAATGAGTGCCCCAGTGGATCCTTGGGGATGTATTGCTCGGAATGAGGCTTGCGGTGATCGGAAGGTAGGCGGATCAGCATTGCGGGCAGGGCGGTGTCGCTTCCCACCCGCGCGGAAAGTGCCTTTGCCCAGGCCTCAAGAACTGCGTCCGCTCCATCGCCAAACCCGGCCAGCTTGATGTAGTAGCGGCCCTGGACAAAGTTGAGTATGCCTTTGTTCCGGTAGCCTTCCGCGCCCATCGCAATGAAGTCATAGTCAGGCGAGCGCTCGGCTGCGTACATTCCGAACGCCGCGTTCGGTGAGCCCATGTCGAAGATGTCCACGGTCAGGTCAACCGTCTGCACCTTTGCATCAAGATGCAGCATGGTCTTCACGCCGTACAGGACAAAGATGTCCGCACCGCCATCCAAGTACTCGTAGAGATTGTCGGGGTTGTAGAAGCTGGCTAAACTTTGCGCAATCGAACCATCAGGGAGCGGTTCGGGGATCAGACGCTGCAGTGCATCATGATTTACGACTTGTGCACTTAGTGAGGGAGGTAGCACCAGACCGCAAACGGCCACAAGCGGGATCAAGAAAAACGAGACAAAGCGAAGCATCGTGCGAGCACCCGCCGTCTCACTTGGGAAGCGGACGCTCTGGTAACGGCGGCGTCTCGAAAGAGCGAGAAGATCTACTTAAATATACGCGCATTGCACCCAAGGCCCATAGCTCAATCCTGTTGCTGAGGCAAGAGAGAAAGGTCCCCGCAATTTGAAGAGAGGAGCTCTTACGTGTGCAGCAGCTCGACTACGTGTCTTTGCCGTCAGAGTATTCGCAATTCCTTCGGAACGATGACGAATCGATTCGTCTCTTAACAAATTCAGGGGTCGCGGGATCTTGGTGTTCAGGCCTTGGAACAGTTTGAAGCAATTCAGAAAAGATTCGATGATTCAAGTGCAACTCGGCGGGGAGATCCTTTCTACGAGTGAACTAGAGCGTTGTTGGTAGGTCAGATGATGTGACGGTCGAAGGCTTGCCCTGTTGTCGCGCCTTTTCCCCCATACGACGACGGCCCAAGCGCTTGGCCTGGGCCGTCGTGGTGATCTGTGGGTATTGAATAGGGCTGTCGCCCTGTCGCGATTGCCCAAGCACTTTCACCAATGTCCCTGGCCCTTATCGCTCGATGGCAGTTCCCGGTAAACCGGGTTCTTTGGGCGACAGTGTAGTCGCTCCGTTGAAAGAATCGCCATCCTACGTGTCGGCTCGAGGGATGCACTGCAACGTGAAAAGGTGCGGTTACGTCCCATGCGGCTCAATCCTCTCCGCTGGGGCAACCTTGGGGTCTGGGTGCGACGCCCTAGGCCACAGCCACCTCACGTGATGTTCTGCCGGAAGAGTATCGCTGCATCTTTTGGACTGCCCTCCCTCCCAGTACGAGGTCAATCTACTCCCAGATTCACGCCACGTCAACATCCGTCTGGGCATCCCAGGAAACGAGAGTGCGCCTCATTGCGAGGCGCTCTCGCTCTTTCGTCGTCAACTCCTCTCCGTCTTCGAGATCAAGTTATCTCTGATCGCGCGCCGACCGGTCCGAGCTGAAAGGCCTGCTGATTCCAGCGGAGTGTCGACAAAAAGCAGCGCATGCAAATCGAAGACGATGAACAGAAGGAATTGAAGCAACCCCCGAGCGGTCGAAAGGGAAGGGCTTTGATGAGACAGACAGCGCAACAATGCTGAGAATTGCTCGGTGGCAGGGACTGGGCTACACTTGGGGGCCTCAGAGCGGAAGAGAGATTCCTGCAAGGAAAGGAGTGCTTCCCGTGTCAGCAAAGCGTATTGGTATTCTCACCGGAGGTGGCGATGTACCGGGCCTGAATTCCGTCATCAAGTCGGTTGTCTACGGGGCAACAGAAATTGGATGTGAGGTCATTGGCATACGTCGAGGCTGGGAAGGATTGACCCACATCGATCTGCAAGATCCGCCCAGTCGTTCGCGTTACATTCAACCGCTCAATCGTGAAAACACCCGCACTATCGATCGCACGGGTGGAACATTTCTGCACAGCTCGCGAACCAATCCCACCAAGATGAAGAAGTTGCCCCCGGTGCTTGAGGGGCAGCAATTCCTAACGAAGGAGTCCACAAAAGCCGGTGTAACGAGCCCCGTGTTCGATGTGACGCCGGCGGTGCTCAAGAACATTGAAGCGCTGCGGCTGGACTACATTGTGGCCATCGGCGGCGACGACACCCTGAGCTACGCAGCCGAACTTGACCGGCGCGGAATGAAGGTGATCGCGGTCCCGAAGACCATGGATAACGACGTGCGCAACACTGAATATTGCATCGGGTTTTCTACGGCCATCACGCGCGCCATGGATGCGATCGAGCGGCAGCGGACGACGGTCGGCTCTCACGAGCGCATCGGCATCTTCAGGGTGTTCGGCCGCGACGCAGGCTACACCGCTCTCTACACCGCGTACGTAACGTCCCTGCGCTGCTGCATCCCTGAGTACAAAGTGAGCCTGGAGCACCTGATCGAAATCCTAATCACCGACAAACATAACAACCCAAGCAACTATTCGCTGGTGGTTCTTTCCGAGGGCGCGGAGTGGGAAGGCTACACGGTCAAGGAATATGGTGTCGCCGACGCATTCGGCCACCGAAAGAAGATGAGCGTTGCTGAAGACTTGAGCAACGAGATCAATGCCGCCACAGGTGAGGAGACGGTTGTCAGCGATCTGACATACGATTTGCGATCCGGCAGTCCGGACTTCATCGACCGGATGGTAGCCATCACCTTCGCCGGAATGGCGATGGACGCAGTGCGGGAGGGAAAATCTGGCCTGATGACGGCGATCAGCAGCGGCTGCTACGCGATGGTGCCGATTCCCGATCCGAAATTCGGACCACGCAAAGTGGATGTTGCCACCATGTACAACACTCAGCGTTACCGACCAACTTACGATCTCAAGCTTGGTCTGCCGATTTTCTTATTGCGAGGCTAGTGTTGAGAGTACTGGTGTTCGATCCTTCCCATCTCGGTCCGCCGGGATGGGCAGAGGAGTTCTGGCAATGAAAGATCTGCCGCTATCTAAGGTCTATCGGTTACTTGAACCCGGTCCAGTTGTCTTGGTGACGACCACTCTCGATGGACGCGCGAACATCATGACGATGTCGTGGCACATGATGGTTGAATTCGAGCCGCCACTTGTAGCCTGTATTGTCAGCAACGCTAACTACACCTTTGCCTCCCTTCGAAAGACGAAGGAACGTGTAATCGCTGTACCCGCCTTCGACCTCGCGTCTAAAGTCGTTTCAATTGGGAACTGTTCGGGCCGGGACGTGGACAAGTTCAAGACGTTCGGTTTGACGCAGTTGCCAGCGGAGCGCGTAGCACCTCCTTTATTGGCCGAATGTTTCGCCAACCTTAAATGCAAGGTTGTCGATGCCCGCCTCGTAAATAAATTCAATCTGTTTGTATTGGAAGTGCTCAAAGCCTGGACCGATCCAGCGCAAAAAACCCCAAAACGATCCATCACCATGGATACGGCAGGTTCATTGTGGACGGCGAAATGATTAAGCTGAGCTCGACGAAGCCATAGCGGAGAAGCGTTCAGGACACAAGGTGACACTTGCGCCTATGCAGGTTACCACCATTCCATTAAGCGTTCGGATGTGTGCTTCACACTGGAGGCAGGCTTCGCTGTGCGCAGGAGAAGAAGCGGACATTGCACCATCTTCACAATCTTCTCTGCGATTGAGCCGAACGCGATCGGGTGCCACCCAGTCATTCCGTGCGTCGAGATCACAACAAAGTCTATTTTTTCTCTCTCGATGACCTCGATAATGTCTTCCGCTACGTCATTCCCTTCTTCTATGGAGGAGTTTACTTTGATTCCCTTGGCGTCAAGATCGGTTTGGCACACAGCAAAGCGCTCCTCAGCATCCTTCCTGACTTTGTCAAGGAAGTTGGCCTCAGGGAGAAAGTCAGGAAACGTCGTTCTGGGGAAAATTGGCAAGATATGGACAAGATATAGCTCGGCATGAAAATGCTGAGCTAGATCCGCAGCCGTCATGAGCGCTGCATGAGACGATTCGCTGAAATCAATAGGAACCAGAATTCTCGTAGGAATCGAGCTGCCGCCAAGCACTTCGTTCATAAAACCTCCTCGCTCAGCCTCTCGAGTGGTCGACTCTTCTTTGTCGCCGATCATCATACCCGTTTTCGGTTCTAAGGACTTGTTGAAGCACGCACAACAGGGTCCATAGCAAAGTCAGTCTGGCATTAAGAGCCAAGCCAGATGATAGGAACTATACCGAGGGCCGCCAGAGCCACAAGCAATACAAGACTCTGGATACCCGTCTTCCGATCGGCGAGACTGAATGCGTAGATCCCCTTCGCGACATTGTTGCTGGCCGCAGCAATCAGAATCGCGACTGCAGCGACCTTCAGAGGCGTAAGCGTGGCGGTCGCCTGGGTCATCCCCATAATGAAAGGGTCAACATCGGCCACACCCATTATCGCCCCAAGCGTGTTCACTCCGGCCCGTCCAAGATAAGTGACTGCCAGTTGCGTGGCAACCAGCATGGCCAGAAACAGCGCAGCGAACAGAAACGCCGTAAGCAGTTCGAGCGGGTTTTTGGGGTCATACTCCCGCTCCACATCGTGTGGGTTCTCATCCGGAATGCGGGTCCAAAGCCAACCAATGCCGACTGCCAGACCTGCCAGCACAAGAAATGGCCCGATGAGAATTGCCATTAGTTGTCGGTTGAAGAGTGTTACCAGCGCAGCAATGCGCAGGTACATCATGCCGGAGGCCATAAGAATGCCGCCGGCAAAGAGGTGGGGACGATTGTCGCGCGCAGCGCGTTTGGCGATGACGACCGTGGTAACCGTGGACGAGTACGCGCCGCCCAACAAAGCGGACAATACGATTCCACCTTGCTCTTTCGTCACCTTCTGCAACACGTAGCTCGCATACGAAATCGTGCTGATGGCGACAACCACAAGCCAGGTCTTGAAGGGATTGATATGGAACTGGCTGAATTCCTGATTCGGTAGTACGGGTAGAATTACGCCCGTCAAGAGCAGAAACTTGGCGAACGTAAGAATCTCGTGCGGGGCGATGCGCACGGCGAGCTTTTCAAGAGCCGTCTTTAGGTCTAGTAAGAGCAAACTGGCAACGGAGAGCGTCGTAGCTATCCAGAAATGTCCGTAGCAAACCAGTGCCCCAACAAGAAAGGTAGCCAGCCCTGACATCTCCGTGGTGACGCCGGCGGCAACGGCAGAGGAGAGTTTGTGCCAGTAAGAGAGCAGCAGAAAGCTGGCGATTACCGCAAAGCCGATCGTAAGCGGTATCAATTGAGTGCCTGAAACAAGAGCGATGGAATAACCGATGAGACCAATGAGCGGGAAGGTCCGCACTCCCCCAAAGGAGTACGCGCTGCCCGACGCCTTGTGCTCTTCGCGCTCCAGCCCTATCAGGAAGGACAAGAACAGAACCAGAACAATCTTTACAGCCTCGGGAGGGAGACGCTGATAGAGTTCCATTGGAGTCAGCCTAAGATTGTAATCCTCGCCGTGGCTTGGCCTCGGTGTGGCGCTTCTTGGGTCCCATGCTGCAGTGCAGGGACTTCGTGGGTGACAGTTCATCATCCGGTAATCGTGACGGGGATCACTGAAGGACTTCGATGAGGGGGGCAGACTTCGGGCAGAAAGGTGGTGGGCCATGTTTTTCCTCATCTGGCTCGTGCTCTTTCTCGTCGTTGTTTCCTTTCTTCTGCTTCTGCCTGCGTCCTGGCACCGTGCGATTTACGAGCGGTATTCGGGCGGCCGACCAGTTGCATGCCCCGAAAACCAGCAACCAGCCGTCGTCAGCATTGATGTTCGGCATGCCGCGGTGGCAGTCATGGATGGACGTCCCAATTTGCGATTATCTGACTGTACGCGTTGGCCTGAGCGCTCAAAGTGCAACCAGGAGTGCTTGTCCCAGGCGATTCAAGCAGAACCCTACAAACCAGGCGAAGTGAAGGCGGGAAGGAAACAGATCTATCACCTCCCGGTTCTTCTCGCGGCATTTGCCGCCTGGTACGTAGGAGCAATCTGGCATTCGCACTACATGTTCCGCGAGCAGTGGCTGCAGGCCGTCGGACTCACTCATGCGCAAGTAAAGCAGATCGTGTGGTGGTTATCGCCGCATCTACTTACTGCAGGTGTCTGTCTCCTCTTCGCATACGGAGTCGCGTGGCTCCTTGCCGTGTCTCACCGCAAGGGTGTACTTCAGGGAGTCCTGATGTCCGTCCTGCTTTGCGGAGCCTTGATCGCAACGACTTGGTTTGGCATTGCAAGGCTGCCTCATGACTTATTTTTGATTGAAGCGGGTTACATTGCTCTTGCCAGCTTAACCGTGGGGGCTCTCGTCGGCGGCTTGTATGACAGGCTCGTACTGCCGTCGCAGTGACTCTCGGGAACTCAATTGCTCCGCGGACGCGAAGGCGTGAAGGGTTAGCGGGCGAGAATAGCACCTTGACCGGGCAATGATCCTTACCGACGGTGCTGGTCATCACTGCAAGATTCTCAAAACTGCGCTAGGCATTGAGTGTGGGGGACTGTCCTCCAAGGTGGGCGGTTTGGGTTCAATGTTTAGCGGCCAGCCCCTGATGGCATGAGTCGAACCGCCGTAGCCGTGCGAATCCGCGCCCGTCCCTTGGAGGACTTTGGACACGGGAAATCCCTTATGAGCAAGTTCCACATTTTCAGCCGTCGGGATTTTCTGAAAGAAGTCCCTGCCGGCGCTGCAGTTCTAAGCGCGACAGGTCAAGCAGGGGCCCTCTTTGGCGCTGAGCGCACAGCGGAACACGCGAAATCCAGAGTCGTGATTGCGCACGATGCCCTTCTGCGTGGCACAGGTTCCGCTGTGGATTCGAGCCATATGCTGAGCCTGCTGGATCGTGCGATGCAGACGCTGACTGACCGGGATCATGCTTTCGAGGCATGGAGAAAGCTGGTGCACCCAGGCGAAGTAGTGGGATTGAAGGTGAACACTCTTGGGGGCCGCGGAATATCCAGCAACCCGCAACTCGTCGAAGCGATTTGTGAGCGATTGCAGGAGGCCGGCATCAGGAGCGCAGACATCGTGGTGTGGGACCGCAACAGCGAGGAATTGGAGCGCGCGGGATTTCATCTGTCGATAGGGGGCAATGGAATCCAATGCTACGGTACTGACCGCGTGGATTACGAAGAGGACCTGGTCAGTTACGGCAGCGTTGGCAGCCGCCTGTCAAAGGTTCTCACTCGACGGTCGGACGTTCTAATAAACGTTCCAGTGCTGAAGGACCATGACGGCGCCGGTGTGACGCTCGCGCTAAAGAACATGTATGGCGTAATTCACAATCCGAACAAATACCACCCCAACGGCTGCGATCCGTACATAGCGGACTTGAATATGTTGCCGGAGATCAGGACAAGAATGCGTCTGACGATTTGCGACGCGACCACGGCAATGTACGATGGCGGCCCCGCATATAAGCCGGAACACAGCTGGAACTGCAACTCCCTTTTGGTTTCGCAGGATCCCGTCGCGCTGGACTACACGGGTTGGCAGATGATCGAGCGCAAACGGGCAGCACTTGGATTGAAGACATTGGAGGCCGAAAGCAGAGCACCGCACTACATCGCAACAGCCGCAGATGCATCGCATGGCATAGGCACAAACGATCCTGAAAGAATGTTGGCCATCGCGGTGTAGCGGAGTGCAGAAGGGGGCCTGATATGTTGCCCGCACCAGACTTACAAAACCTGCAGCGAGGCTATGCTCCGACGATCAACGGCGCTCAGGGTCCCTTGAATCGCCGTTCGTTCCTCATGTGCGCTTTGGCGTCGGGGGCGGCTATGAGCGTCGGTGGACTTACGGCGTCTGTCACCCCGTCCACGGTTTCGGCTGCCTTGCAGAATCAGGATGATTCGCTATTCACCGTCGAGGCGAAGTTCTATCAGAAGCTCAAGGACAGAAAGATCAAATGCAAACTCTGTCCACGCGAGTGTACGGTGGGCGACCGCGAACGCGGCTACTGCGGCGTGCGTGAGAATCGCGGGGGAACCTATTATTCGCTGGTGCATTCTCGCGTATGTGCGGCGCATGTCGACCCCATCGAGAAGAAGCCGTTGTTTCACTACCTGCCGGGAACGGTAGCCTTCTCGCTGGCCACAGCGGGCTGCAATGTCAACTGCAAGTTCTGCCAGAACTGGGACATTTCCCAGTCGCGGCCTGAGCAAGTTCCATCCGAGTACATTCCCCCGCAGCGCGTTGCCGAACTGGCCCGCCAAAACAGATGTCCAACCATCGCCTACACCTACAGCGAACCCGTGGTCTTCAGCGAATTCCTGATGGATGCAGCCGATGCCGGACACGCAGCCGGCATTCGCAGCATCGTTGTATCTAACGGCTACATTCAGCAGGAGGCGCTTGAGGCTGCCTACGGAAAGATGGACGCGGTCAAGATCGATCTCAAGGCCTTCTCCGAGTCCTACTACGGCAAAGTGGTCACCGGGCAGTTGAAGCCAGTGCTTGACACACTTGTAACGCTGCGCAAGATGGGCAAATGGATCGAGATCGTCTACCTGGTGGTGCCCACGCTCAACGACAGCGACGCTGAATTCCGCAGTCTGGCGCAGTGGGTGAAAACCAATCTGGGCGCCGATGTGCCGCTTCATTTCACCCAATTTCATCCCGAGTATCTGTTGAAGAACCTGCCGATCACACCAGTACCTACCCTCGAGCGGGCCAAGGCAATCGCCGACACCGAAGGGCTTCATTTTGTCTACATCGGCAATGTGCCCGGACATCCGGCGCAGAACACCTACTGTCCGCAATGCCGCCGAATGTTGGTGGAGCGTGTCGGGTTCACCGCAAGCAAGATGCTGATTCACAAAGATGGCAGTTGTCCGTTTTGTCGTCGCTCAATACCTGGCATCTGGCATGGATAACCATCGGTTGGAGGTCGCCGCAATGAGGATCAAGAGGGGTTCGACTATGGTCTGGCTCACGGCTCAAGTCATCACGCTCCTGGCGATTGCTCCGTTCCAGTCAGGGTGCGTTGCAGCTCAGCAGAAGATTCGGCAGCCCGGGGTAGCCGGCGCCTTCTATCCCGCTGACCCGCAGGCGCTCTTGGCGACGATCGACGATATGCTGGCGCACGCTTCACCGTCGATTATCGACGGGCCTATTCTCGCCGCCGTTGCGCCGCACGCCGGTTATCCCTACTCCGGACCGGTCGCTGCGCACACTTACGCGGCCTTGAAGGGCCACAACTATTCTCGCGTCGTCGTGATTGCGCCATCGCACTATGAAGCGTTCAATTTCACTTCAGTCTATGATGGCGATGGTTACGCCACGCCGCTCGGGACAATCCAAGTCGACAAAGAATTTGCCCGGCAGTTGGTAAAGATGAGCTCGACCATTCATCTATCAAGCAAGGGACACGACCCGACGTCCGCCGGGGCAGAACACGCCATCGAAGTCGAGTTGCCGTGGCTGCAGCGGGTGCTGGGCGATTTCGAACTCGTTCCGATCATCATGGGAGATCAGAGTTACGAGAGCAGCCGTGCGCTGGGCATAGCCTTGGCAAAGCTGATCCAAGACAGCAAGTCTCCTGACGATACTCTCATTCTAGCCAGTTCCGATCTCTCCCACTATCACCCCTACGATGAGGCGGGGAAGATTGATCACAAAACGCTGAATGCACTGCAGGCCTGGGACTACTTCAGCATGTCGCTCAACTTCGAGGAGCGGATATGGGAAGCCTGTGGCGGCGCACCGATCGTGGCCGCGATGATTGCCGCCGAACGCATGGGCGCGAACCAGGCGGTCGTGCTTAAATATGCCAACTCCGGTGATACTTTCGGCGATCGCTCGCGCGTAGTTGGATACAGCGCGGATGTCTTTGTAAAGTCTTTGCATGAAAGCGGAGTCCAATCCGCATTTTCAGTAAGCAGTGATGAGAAGGCCGAGTTGCTCGCTCTCGCCCGTAAATCTGTTGAGTTTGGGGTAAAGCAGAAGGAACTTTATAGCCCAAGTGCGGTGAAGAACGAGGCATTAAATCAGGAGCGCGGCGCATTTGTAACATTAACCAAGTCGGGAGAGCTACGCGGCTGCGTTGGATACACATCCGCAATCAAGCCCCTCTACATGACTGTGCGTGACACCGCGACAATGGCCGCTCTGCGCGATCCAAGATTCCGGCCGGTATCCTTGTCGGAGTTGCCGCAACTCGAGTATGAAATATCAGTTCTCTCGCCCCTTCGGCGCGTCATAGATATACGCCAAATCAAGGTGGGCGAGCACGGCCTCCTGATGAAGAATGGTGCGCACGAGGGCATCTTGCTCCCGCAGGTGCCGGTGGAACAGAAGTGGGATCGGTCGAAGTTCCTCGAGCAAACTTGCACTAAAGCCGGGATGCAACCAGATTGCTGGAAGGATGAAGACACCGATATTTTCGCGTTTACCGCGGTTGTATTCGGCGATGATAAGCCTCAAGCTCTCATGCCCGAACTTTCCTGGCCTCAAGGTTTACCTGCATGGCAAGCAGAGCCGGCGCCAGGTTTATCGCCGCACTGAGCCATGCGGTTTCCCAGAATCCGAACACCGGGATCAGAAAGGTACTCAGCACAAGGGCGCCTGTGCATCCTCCCAGCAGATCGATGCTGTAGAGCGTTCCCAGCCTTGACCAGCTCCCTCGGTCGTGAAGGTAGATCTCCGCAGCCACAGGAAATTGATAGCCTCCCAGCAATCCCGCAAGAGCGGCCAGCACGGGAAAGATCAATTGCGCCGCTATCCATGTAGTCGCGCTTCCAGAGATCTTCGCCAGAAAGCTTACGGCATACATCAAAGCCGGAGTGGAAAGCGCAAGTAGGAATTGCGTTGACGCCAGATTGGGATGCGGTCGTCGATTGAGCCGACGAATGCTCCCGATTCCCAGCCAGCTTCCGCATGCTATTCCGGCCATGCAAAGGCCAATGAGAATCGCCAATTGATGGTAGACATAGCCGTAGATGGATTGGAACGCCAGCAGAAGCAGAATCTGCAAAACCATGGAGGTAAATCCGGCTGTCGCGATGCAAAACGCTGCGGCGGATCTGGCGCGCCTTTCGCGATCAAATGCAAGCGCAGCCAGCGCTGCGATAAGCAATAGCAGCACCACGGTCGAACTAAGGATGCAGCGGAACGGTACGTGTGCAGCGGTGCGAAACCAGCCCGAGTTTCTGGGACTGAACTGTGTACACCAAAGCACAACGTTGAAGTAATAGGCGATCGGTGCAAAGTCGCGATTCACCGGCGTCGAAGCAAGCGGCTGCAATTGCTTGCCAATCTGTTCTATCCGATCAGGAGCCATCCGGTAGGGAATGAAATACTCGCGAACGTACTGCGTGTTCAGGTGTCGGCTTCGCAAACGTTGGATCAAAGTCGCGGGATCAACTGTTAATACGTTGGGCTGCATAGCTCCAAAGAAGTGAATTGTTTCGCCGGGAATGATGACAACATAGGGAAAAACGGTGTCGAGCGTGTGCTTGATGCAGCGCAGAAACTCCGCCAAATCGGGACTTACGGCCTCCTCTGATGAGTGCAACTGGATGGCGACGAGTCCGCCGGGCGCGAGGCGCTCGCGAGCGGTTCGAAAGAATTCGGCGGTGTAGAACCGGTTCAACTGTGCAGTCGTGGGGTCGGGCACATCGACAATGATTACGTCGAAAACTCCGGCGGCCGTCTTCAAAAAGCGCACCCCATCCGCGCAGTGGAGATGCACGCGCGGATTCGCTTCCAGCCCCGAAGACTCAGGAGTGAGGGACTGCCGCGCAATCTGAATGAGCGCGGGGTCTAACTCGATGTAATCGATCCTCTCGATTGTGGGATGCTTGAGCGCTTGAGCGATACTGCCATTCACACCACCGCCGATCAACAGAACAGTGTGCGGTGCAGTGTGCTCCAGTAACGCATAGTGAACCGCCTCTTCCGCGGCATAGTCGTCCGGTGCATTGGCAAGGACTACGCCATTGTCGTATATGGTCCGAACCGCACCAGTCTCGGTCACCGTCAAATTGCCGTAGATTGTGTCACGCGATTCCACTAAGTGGAAGCCTCGCCAAAGACTTATTCGTGACAATCTCTCCAGCCACGGCGCCCCCAACAGAAGAACGGGAATTGCGATCAGAGCCACCGATCCAACGAGCACAACCACTTGCCGGAAGTTCATCCGCCACGACAGTACAGCAGCCATGCACAGATTGAGCAGAACTACGACGGCCGCAATCTGGAAAGACACCAGGAATCGCAGGAGCACAACACTGGCTACAAGACCACCAACCGCCGAACCTGCGGCCTCAAGGAGATAAGCCGTGCTGACGGTTACGCGCGCAGCTGTGCAGCTCTCGGCCAGGTATAACCGCGCCGCAACCACGAAGAGTCCCCCTGCAGTAGCACAAAACAGGCTCAGGCACGCCACGGATCCAAACAGCATCGGCAGCGGCCCAACCAACTCGCCCGGTACGGTTTGAAAAAGAGGTTTTGCAGCGCGCAATGCCCATATCGTCATCGGAAGGCTCGCGGCTAGCAGGCACTCAAGAGTCGCAACCGTCCGGCGAGTATGGTTTCTGCCGAGACAACAGGTGCTGCTCGGCCAGCTTCCAATGGCGGACCAGAAAAGCCACGTGGCTAGAATGATGCCCAGCGACATCTCGTTACCATTGAAGACGACGATCAGTTCCCGCATCAGTACGATCTGCCCGACGATTGCGCTGAACCCCAAAAGCGCCAGTGCTGCTCTTGCTGCGGCTGGCGATGGTTGCAGACGGCAGAGGATGCCGGAATTTGCGGCTGCTTTCACCCGACCGGAATTAGATTCCCGATGCGTTTGAAAAGCAAGGGCGCCGAACGACTTTGCCTCGCCTAGGATCGATGAGAGGCCCTTCTGACCCAAAACCCAAATGACCCCAAAACCCAAAAGCTAAGCCGTTTAGAAGTTGAGAGATCGCGGCCTCTGTGGTTCTCTGAAGGCGAGAGGAGAGCCGAGAGATAGCGAGGAAGCGACACAGCGAAGAGGAGATTCTGCGCGTATTGAGGGAAGCGGAATCGGACGAGACGGTGGTCGAGGTCTGCCGCAAGCATGGGATCAGCCAGCAGAGCTTCTATCTTGGGAAGAAGAAGTATGCAGGCCTGGGTTTGAGCGAACTGCGCGAGTTGCGTCAGCTTTGGGAGGAGAACAGCAAGCTGAAGCGGCTGGTTGCGGACCTCAGTCTCGATCGCCATATCCTTCAGGAGATCGTCGCAAAAAAGCTCTGAAGCCTCGCATGCGGCGCGAACTGGCGAAGTGGGCGCAGCAAGCCCACGATTTGAGCCAGCGGTACGCGGCGGGGCTGATTCCGGCCAGCCGGGCGAGTCTTCGTTACGAACATCATCGTGATCCCCCGGGACGCCTTGCGTGTGCGGCTGCGGGAACTGGCCGGCAGCCGGGTGCGGTATGGATATCGAAGGCTGACTAGATCCGGCTGTGATCAAAATATTGCATGCGCATCGAGTTACAAATTCGGTTTATAACATTCGGGTTTCATGAATTTGGCAATTTATTTCCAAGTCTATTCGTTATAAGTATTTAATCGATGGTCAATAGCACAAAAGGGTCATTTTGTTACCTCAGTGTGAGTCATAACCTCTCATCGACCGATGAATCGCGAACTCATTCAGATGTGAACGATCATCGAACGGCGTTGTTTCTCCGCCTATGCGTTCAATGTAAGGGGCCCTGAAAATGATTCGAAGGATCAAATCCTCATCGCTGTCCGCAAGAAGTAGTTTTCTGAATCTACCAATTCCATCCAAACAGAAGCGAACTTTCATCAATCGGTCTCGGACTGTTCTGGGTTCCATTCAGGACGGCGGAGCGCTGGTCGAGTTTGCCTTGATCGCTCCCTTGATGCTGGGGTTAATCGGTGGATTCTTCACATTTGGATTCGCTTTTTTTACCTACTTCCAACTTAGCAATGCAGTGGATATCGGTGCCCGCAGCCTGGCTGTGAGCAGGGCGATGAATTCGGATGGTTCAACCCCCGATCCGTGCGTCACTGCTTCCGCCGCGATCGTGGCGGCAGCGCCTGCTCTGGATCCATCGAAGATTACGCTCAGTCTTTCTTTGAATTCGACTCCGTATTCGAATCTCAAACAGGGTAGTTGGACGTGTACGAGTGGAGAGGCGAACTTGGTGGCTGGTTCAACTGCCCAAGTGACGGCCTCCTATCCCTACACGATGAATTTTTTCGGCTACAGACCGGTGGCGCTCACCCTCCGGGCGCAGTCAGCCGAACTGACGCAGTGACTGTGACCGTTCTTCTGGGACGAAGAGCGAGGAGCAAGCGATGAAATCGATTGGCAAGTCATTCCAATTTGAGATTCTTGAGAACGAGACCGGTCAGATCATTCCGTGGGTGGCCTTTATGATGATTGTCATTCTCGGCCTGGGCGGACTGGTTCTGGACGGCAGTCGAATCATGCTGATTCACCGCCAACTGCAGTCCGCGACAGATGCTGCGGCTTTGGCTGGAGCTCGCGTGATGCCGGATGGCGACTATAGGGGATCAGCGCTCACATATAGTGCGAGTTCGGGTAAGCTGAATGCTTCCACGACCTACTCAGCGTCGGCCCCTGTCGTTACCCCGATTTGCGTAAGCGCACTGAAAGCCCAGGGCCTTCCATGCGTTAACAGTGCGAGCGCGAATGCTCTTCAAGTTCAGCAGTCCGCAGCCGTTTCAACGTCGTTTATGGGACTGTTGGGAGTGAAGACAGTGAATATCAGCACTGCTTCGACGGCAGCGATGGGTGGCTCCAACACTCCTTACAACGTGGCCATCATCCTGGATACAACACCATCGATGGATTACACGGACACCAGTTGCGGGAGCAACCAGACGCAGCTATCCTGCGCAACCAAGGGCATTCAGCAACTGCTTCTGAACTTGTCGCCTTCCGTGGACCATGTAAGTCTGTTTACATTTCCGAATATCGACGCGAGCGATGCCTCAATGGACACCGATTGCAGCGGCAGCTCAAATCCGACGGCAGAACCATATACCTTTCCCTCAAAGACAGCGAAGAGCCTGTCAAATACGGTTTTTTCGACGGGATCGGGGAAAAACCAGACTTCGACGAATGTCACCTATCAGATTGTGGGCTTTTCGACGGATTATCGCAGCTCGAACAGCTCAAATTCTTTGAGCGGGAGTTCATCGTTATCGAATGCGATCGGTGTAGGAACAGGGACCGGCGGCTCGGGGAAACACCACAAGAGCAGCGGTTGCAGCGGAATACAAACCAGCGAGGAAAACACTTATTATGCAGGAGCGATTTATGCCGCACAGTCCGCTTTGTTGGCGGAACAAAACCTGAATACTGGCACGCAAAATGTAATCATCCTGCTCAGTGATGGAAATGCAACTGCCCGACAGAGCGATATGGCGAACTCATCGAACTCAAATAGCAATACGACCTGGGCCACGAGTTCCGGGACTTATCCGTCATGGGTTGGAGAATGTGGGCAGGGCGTTGAGGCCGCAAAGTATGCGGCGACCTATCCGGGTAACCCGACCAAAGTGTACACGATCGCGTATGGATCGCCAACGACCTCCAATTCCAGTAATTGCGGAAGCGATGTTGGTCGAGGTGCCCACCCAAATATCAGCCCGTGCACAGCGATGAAAACGATGGCCTCAAGCCCGCAGAATTTCTATTCCGACTACTACATGTCTGGCGGTGACCCCGCATGCCAGGCCACAGGACTCATCGATTATTCGTTGGATGGTATCTTCAAGGCGATCGCGTACCAATTGACGACAGTGCGGCTGATCCCGAATGGCATGGCAACCACAACGCCTTAGACTACCAATCCAAGCAGCCGCATCCTTTTCCAAGGTGCGGCAGTGCCCGGCAATCTAGGCGACGTGCTCCGACTTGAGAAGCCTCACCACGGTATTGGGGGACTTGCGCACTTCGGCAGCTATCGCCCGAATGCTCTGGCCCTGTGATCGGAGCCGTCCGATCTTGGCCAGCAACTTCGGCTCAGCGTCCTCGACCTTCGGACGGCCACCAATGCGGCCTTGTGCCTTCGCCCGCTCCAGACCGGCAATTGTCCGCTCAGACAGGCGTACCCGCTCCTGTTTTGCTACAGCGGCAAGTATGCCGATCACGGCTTCTTTAAGTATCCCGGTGCTGTCGAGATACTGCTCTGTGAAAGACCGGTAGTCCACGCCATAGCCATTGAGCCGTTCATCTGGCGGCGCGATCCATATCGAGCTTCCTGGCCGGGCCCTGATCAGCGTAGAGAGCGGCGCTGATCCATCGCTATTGCGTTCGATTCTGGAGAGCCTTCGCCAGTGATCCAGCTTCCTGTCGGGACCAAGGTCTGGATTGCAGCAGGAGTGACGGATCTGCGCCGCGGATTCGATGGACTGAGTGCGCAGGTGCAGAACGTACTGCACGAACAACCGTTCTCCGGACACGTGTTCGTGTTCCGCGGACGACGAGGCGACACCGTCAAGTTGCTGTGGTGGGATGGCGACGGTCTGTGTCTGTTCGCCCAGCGCCTGGAGCGTGGACGCTTTATCTGGCCGAAGGCCGAGAGCGGAGTTGTTCATCTCAGTCGCGCACAGCTGTCGATGCTTCTGGAAGGCATCGATTGGCGACGAGTCGAGCGCACATGGACTCCGGAAGTAGCGGTCTGATGACAGATACAGGATCTACTACCCTGGAATTTGGCTCCCTCACTCCAGGCCCACTCTTCTCAGGCCGCATAAGACACACTCATCAAGTGCCCACTTAAAAAACAAGTGGACACTTCATGGCACACTCTACTGATGTCAACAGGGACTGGAAGTACGCTTACCCTTTAGCTGCACCGCTAGAGCATTTCACTAGTTACTGTGCACGGGGTCATTTGTGTTGCAAGCTAGGAGTGGCGATTGTCCGCACACCCAGATGCCGGAACCATACTCGAACGATCTGCGAGGGAAGTTCTTTGCGGCGTA
>NZ_JBAUUO010000047.1:0-8084 GCF_049582745.1 Occallatibacter sp. | reverse complement strand
TACAGTTTTTGTCACAGCCGGATCGAGGAGATCCGGCTGTTTATTTTGTGTGGTTTGGCGGGCTGGTTTTGAGACCCCTTTTGTTACACATCGAAAAGGGGCTGATCAGGCTGTTTTTCGAAGGACACGTTGGATTGTTGCCGTCGAAACGCTGTGTCCTTTTGCGATCTGTCTGATGCTCAGGCCTCGCTGACGGTCTTGTTGGATAGCGGCGCTGTCCAGGATCAGCGGAGTTCGACCGATTCGTTGACCTTCAAGCCGTGCGCGCCGCATGCCGGCACGCACTCTTTCGACGATCAGCGAGCGCTCCAACTCAGCGATGGCAGCGATGATGATGACGATGGCCCGGCCCAGCGGGCCGCCGGTGTCGATGTTCTCTCGGAACGAGACGAACTCGACGCCTGTCCGGTTTAGATCATCGAGCACCGCCAGGAAGTGGCGTGTGGAGCGTGCGATGCGATCGCACGCCCAGACCAGGACAACGTCGAACCGACCGCGGCGTGCGTCCGTCATCATCTGGTCCAGCCCTGGCCGCTTGGCCTTGGTGCCGCTGATTCGGTCTGTGTACTCCTGGACGATCTGATAGCCGCGCTGGGTGGCCATCTGACGCAGGTCGTGTAATTGTGTCTCCGGATGCTGATCGACCGTGGAGACCCTCATATAGAGCACGGCGCGCTTCATGCGCGCCTGCCCTTCTTGGGAGCTACAGGTCCATTCTTGTCGACATACTTCTGGATCCATTCCAGAATCACATCGGTCATCTCGAGGCCCTGCGCTGCGGTTGCGGACTTGAAGCGGCGATGAAGCTCTTCGCTGATATTTACATTCAAGCGCTTTAACCCTTTTCCTTCCTTTGTCTTGATTGTTCTCACCTCCTTCCTCTGGAGGTGAGCATATGGGATTGTGAGTACCCGCCGCCAGTACCCCCGCTGATCCGGGGGCGGCGGCTGAGAAGGTTATGCCTTCCAGGCGCCCTGGCAGAGATGGACGACCGTAGCTAGCTGCACCTTGCTGAACTGGAGGGCTGCACCCATCAGCCGCAACTGCGCCGCAGTCTCCGGAACGCCGCCGGCCTCAACAGCCAGCCATTCAGACGCTTCCATGCCGGCCAGATGGGCTACTTCCTCCACCGAGTATCCTCTCCTCTCGCGGCCCTTCTGGATAAAAAGGCCGAAGAACCGGCCCCAGACCAGGCGCTGGACCCGGTGGAAGTCTTCTTGATTGTTAATTGTCATACTCATATACTCCGTACTCCTCATATGCGCCCCTTGTCAAGGGTTGCGCCCGATTTGAACCACATAATGAGTATGAACGCATATAAGCATGCACCAAAGCTATGACTGATCGAAGGGTAAATCCGAAGATTATCCATCCATCCACAAGATGGCCATCCTGGCAGATGTAGCTCCCTACTCACGTGAGTACAACACCTATCGCCAGATCGTCGGTAAAGAAGCTGAGGGAAATACCGAACTCGAAATCGAATACGAGAAGATCCTCAACCGGGTGAAACAAACTAGAGAATCGGTCATCAAAATGACCGATCGACACTTCACTGCCCCCATCGATGAGATCTCCGGCACCATCGAAGAGGCCACTCCCCACGGCATCTCGCTCAAAGAATATCCAGGCCGGATCTTTCAGTTCTCATCCGTCTCGACCAGCGCCGCCGATATGTCGGCGCGGATCCTGGGTGAACACCAGGTGTCTCCGTCCTGCCGCACCACAAAAACCTCACGCGCCCGCGCCAGGCCGAGAACCATCCTGTGATTCCATGCCGCCACTCTTTCCGGCGTTCTCATACTCTCGCGTGATGCTCAGGTGGTCTCTTCATCCTTGCGGACACAAAAGCCCTCGCGCGTGCGCGATCGAAGTCGCCCTCTCGATTCCGTGTCATTTCCGCACCAGTCTCCGCTCTGATCAGCGTGGGTGGGGATCGTATGGTCTCTTCATCCTGCCTGTGCGTCAGACTGAAGCTATCCATGATCTGGGACCGCAGGCTCTCTTTCTGACTTCCTCAGCCTCTCTCCATATAGATGGAAGATTTTTGTCGTCGCTTTATTCCCGTTCCTCGATTACGAGAACGGATCCATTATCTGGTTCAGGGGTTCTTGATGGCTTCGTTCTCTCTATCGATCAGGTGCCTTTTCTGTGCCGCCGGCGGCTCGGATATCCTCGCCCGCCGGCTTTCGAAAGGGAGTGCCTTTCTGGTAACCGAAAATAGTTGGTTTCCACACCCCAATCGACCGAGCATTTCTTCTTGGTGTTTTGACAGCGCCAGACCGGGAGAATGCCCTTTTTCCCTCCTGGCATTGACACTTTTCGCTGCTTTTCGGGGTACACAAGGGACAATTCTCTGCTAGTAACTCACACCCAAAAGCGATGTTTTCGCTTTTTGAGTGACCAAACTCCATCTAATTCGCACTTCCTGCCAGCAATATCGCCTCGTTCAGACAATTGCAACTGACGCAACGCCCCAGATCATCCATTCTCATTGCGCTCGTCGTGGATCTGACTAGCGCAACGGCGTCATCGGCGCAATCCTCGTTGCGCACTAGCTGGAAATGGCCTGCGCAACGCGCGTTTTTCAGCTCCAGTCGTTGCGAGAACCGTGCTCAGGCGCTGAGCAATCGCAGGTTGCGATCGACAGGTTCATACTTATGTGTGGCGAAATATGCTGTGCAGAGGGAATTCTTATCTATGAAAGACAATTCCGGGCCCATTTCAACTCTCCAATCAAAGTGGGGATCACTCCACGATCTTGATCGCGCTCAGAGGGTGCGCGCCCTCCGCCGGTCCGGCACCAGTCTGAACAAACTCGCAAAGGCGGTGCAGTGCAGTCCTTCCTTGCTTCGCCATCTGCTTGAAGCGCTCGAGGCTCCAAGGGCAGATCAATTGCTTGCCCGCGACGGCAAACTGACCACCAATCAGCTTGTTCGCTGTGCGAAAGCTGCGAAGGCCGCCCAAAAGGCCAGAGAAGGCGAGGCGCTGGCATTGAAGCAAGCTCAAGCTTCGATTCGAGGATGCAAGGAAATCTGCGATTGGCTAACAAGGGAGAGTTTCCCGGGCTCCTACGGCGAACAGATCATTATCGAAGCTCAACGGGAACTGGCCTATGCGGAGCAGAATGGCAAGCTACCGAAAGGCGCTGCACCTGCTGCTTTGCCCGTCACAGAAATCATTCAGCGCTGTCGGCCAGCTGAACTCAAGACCGACGCTATCACCCCGATCGCATGGTTTGGACACTGGCTCGCACTCTGGGCCTTCTACCTAATGCCCGATTCTTTGGTTCGGTACCGAGCATTCGAATCTGCTCTCGAAAGACAGTTCGGGAAATAGATAATAACCGCAGCGAATGGAGGGCAGGCCAATCGCCTCTTCCAACTCGCAGTTTCCCATGGTGCAGATTGATTCGAACTCAACATCCAACGCCCATCGATCTTCCTTGCGATTGGTCTTGATCAGTTCAGCGATACGATCAACAAGAGCTTTTCTCTATTCATCCACAGTAGGCGGCTCTGCTCGTCGCCATGGAACTGCCATCGATCGGCTCGGAGTTTCATTGTCCTTTAGATGGGTACCCACCAAGTCATCTGATCAGACATTCTCATTCTCCGAGCTGCCATTCTATCCAAATCAGGGATTCTGAAGCCGGGTAGCAGTAGCAGTAACCTGATTCCCTTGCTGAGCTAAGTATCCGTTTGTACACCAGGCGGATCGAGAAGACCGCCACCGCTATTACAATGGAGGCACTTTGCTAACCGAACGTCACAAGGAAATCACGGATAAGATCTGGGAGATCGCCAACCGGCTGCGCGGACCATACCGTCCGCCGCAATATCGGCTTGTCATGCTCCCGATGGTTGTGCTGCGCCGGCTCGATTGCGTGCTCGAGCCAACTAAGGAAGCGGTGCTCAAGGAGCACAAGCGGCTAAAGGCTGCGCACACGCCTGAGAAGGCGTTACCGCGTCTTCTCACTAAAGTGGTCAATTTCGACCGCAAGCAGCCCCTCTATAACATCAGCCCCTTCACGTTCCAAAAATTACTGGGCGACAGCGAAAACATTGCACCCAATCTCGTTGCCTACATCAATGGTTTCTCCGAAACGGCACGACGCATCTTCGAAAAGTTCAAGTTCGGTGACCAGATCGAGAAGCTCGATTCGAGCAACCGCTTGTTCATAATCGTTAAGGCGATGGCCAGTGTCGACTTGCACCCGGATCGGATCAGCAACATCGAGATGGGCTATATATTCGAATACCTCGTCATGAAGTTCAACGAGCAGGCGAACGAAGAGGCTGGTGACCACTTCACGCCCCGCGAGGTGATCCGGCTCATGACTCACCTCGTCTATACGGGCGAGGAAGACGTCTACAAGCCGGGCGTGTACCGTGAGATTTACGACCCTGCCTGCGGCACGGGCGGCATGTTATCAGTCTCAGAGGCAACGATCCGCGCTGGAAACAGGAAGGCCAATCTGGGCCTCTACGGGCAGGAGTACAACGACGAAAGCTGGGCGATCTGCTGCTCAGACATGCTCATCAAAGATGAGGAAACAGACCAGATCGTCCTCGGCGATCTTTCCACGTTACCACCAGCTCGATTCTGTGCGGAAGCTCGTTGCCCACGCTCGGGTGCATGGGCCAGGGCGCAACTACCTTATTCAGCACTCTGCGGGCTCGGGCAAATCGAATAGCATCGCATGGCTCGCGCATCGGCTGGCGGGCCTGCATAACGCTGCCGACGCTAAGGTATTCGATTCTGTCATCGTCATCACCGACCGGCGTGTGCTTGACCAGCAGTTGCAGAACACGGTTTACCAGTTTGAGCACAAAACTGGAGTTGTCGAGAAGATCGAGGAGAATACGCAGCAGCTTGCCAAGGCGCTGGCCGGTGGGACGCCGATCATCATCTCGACAATTCAGAAATTTCCCTTCATCAGCCAGGCGATCCGCACCCTAGAGAAGAAGGGCGAAGAGGTGGAACTAAACACCGCGGGCAAGCGGTTTGCCGTGATCGTGGACGAGGCCCATAGTTCGCAGTCCGGAGAGACGGTCGCGGCGCTCAAAGGCATTCTGAACAAGGACGGAATTGCCGACGCTATCGCCGCACAGCTTAGCGATGAAGAAGACGATGAACTATCTGAGGAGACAAAGGCAGCCATCCTCAAGGAGATGATGAGCCGGGCGCGCCAGCCAAATCTCAGCTTCTTCGCCTTCACTGCCACGCCGAAGTTCAAGACCAAGGCAGTGTTTGATGAGCCGGGGCCATCGGGCGCCTCACCATTCCATCTTTATTCGATGCGGCAGGCGATCAATGAAGGGTTTATCCTTGACGTCCTTCAGAACTACACGACCTATAAGCGCTTTTTCGGCCTGATCAAGAAGATCGAGAATGATCCCGAAGTGCCAAAGAAGGCGGCTGCGAAGGCACTCGGTCAATTCCTGGAGCTGCACCCCGTCAACATTGAACAAGTGGTGCAGGTGATAATCGAGCATTTCCGGCTCAAGGTGATGCACGAGTTGGGTGGGCGAGCCAAGGCCATGGTCGTTACTGCCTCACGTCTCTCTGCCGTCAAGTACAAACAGGCATTTGACAATTACATCAAAGGCAAAGGCTACACCGGTATCCGCGCGTTGGTCGCGTTCTCCGGCACGGTCTTGGATCCAGACCAGCCGGGGTCTACATTTACCGAAGTAGGTATGAACAACGGTTTGTCGGAACGCGAGCTCCCCGAGCGTTTCTCCGGTGAAGATTACCGCGTGCTCATTGTCGCCGAGAAATATCAGACTGGATTTGATCAGCCTTTGTTGCAATCCATGTATGTTGTGAAGAGGTTGGCAGGGGTACAGGCAGTGCAGACTCTCTCTCGCCTCAACCGCACGGCCCCCGGCAAGACACGCACTTTTGTCCTCGACTTCCGTAACGAGGAAGATGACATCTTCAAATCGTTCAAGCCTTATTACGAGGCGACTCCCGTCGGCGAAGATGTGGATCCGCAGAAGCTCAATGAGCTGCACCACAAGCTGTTACAGCCCGCCATTTTTACGCCGCAGGACGTAATGGAGTTCGCTGCTGTTTGGTTCAAAGCACGTCGTGATCCGAGCGGCCAAGATCATCGGCTGATGAATGCCGTCCTGGATCGCTGTGTCGCGCGTTTCAAAGAGCGTGGGGAGGTGGAACAGGAGGAATTTCGGGGACTGCTTGTAACATTTCGCAACCTGTACGGTTTTCTGTCACAAATACTTCCGTATTTCGACGAGGAGCTGGAGCGACTGTATGCTTTTGTACGCAATCTGATTTCAAAACTGCCCTTACCCGGTGACGGCGCCAAATTCACGCTCGACGATGACGTGGCCCTCAAGTTCTTTCGTTTGCAACAGGTGAGCGATGGCACGATCGACCTGTCGCGAGGTGAGGCGGACCCGCTCAAGGGACCAACCGACGTAGGCACCGGAGCGCAAACTGATAAAGACGTTCCGCTTTCCACGCTTGTCGACCAGCTCAACGAGCGGTTTGGCACTGACTTCACCGAGGCCGATCAGCTGTTTTTCGATCAGGTGCGCGCCACAGCTGAGCGCGATGAGAAGATTGTCGAGGCAGCCAAGGCGAACAGCCTCGGCAACTTTTCAGACTTCTTTGGCCGGGTTCTCGACGACTTGTTTATCCAGCGCATGGAAGGCAACGATGAGATCTTCCGACGAGTAATGAGCGACAAGCAGTTTCGTATGCTTGCACAAGATCATCTCGCTCGAGAGGTCTTCGAACGCATTCATCCGAATACATCCGCAGAAGCAACAGAGTCCGACTCTGCCTGACAGCCTTCACTCCGTTGAATCGATCCCTCGGGACGCGACCGTGACCTCGAAGTCCGGTTTTCCCAGATACCAAAGAAATCCATCTAACACCCTCATTTTGTACTGGTAACCATGAAGGTCAGAGTTCTCAATCACAGATCGGATCCTGTCATAGAACTGCAGCCAGACATCAACAAAAGATTCGTAGAGTCCTTGATCTGGCATTGGACAAATCCGGCAGATCTTGCTAATGACCTGAATCGCCCGGAGCGCATAGTCATCGAAAATCGGAACGTCATTTGGGTAGCAAAGCCACAGCGCTTTCGAAGTGAGGGACATTACCTCCCGCTGGCGCTTCGACCTCGGCGCCAGCGGAGCCAACGGCTGAATCCGAGCCCTGAGCCTGTTGTACTCGCGAATGATTTGAGCTTGCAATTGATCCAGAGATCGGTTGGGTTCTAATCGGCGCGTTTGCGCCGGCTTGTTTCGTCGTGCTCTTTTTCGTGTGGTGATTTCACTGTAAGCGTACGAACTTTCCCTTCTAGCTGCGGAGCGCGTCGAGCGTGAAGATCGGAACATGGCCGATGGTTTGGAAGTGAGTCCGCGTCGCGTTCGTCGCTAGCGGTCGATTTCAGAGAAGCTGAAGATCGTACGGGAGACGTTGCCGCCGGGCGTCAGCGTGGCCGAAGTGGCGCGGATCAAGGTGGAGGACATCGGCAGCCAGCGCATGGTGATCTACATCCTCTAGGGCAAGGGCGAGAGAGACCGCGATTCACGCCACAGATCACCCAAAAGTACCGAACAGGATCAATGACGGCGCTTGTGGCAACGGCCTGACATAGGGGTATAATGCAGTCGACTTTCCCGATGAATTGGATGAAGGAACTGGAGACCGACTGATATGGCTCCCGCAGGGTTTTGTACCAAATGTGGTATGTCCATTGAGCGGGACAACGCGTTCTGTGGCAAGTGTGGCGCGCCTAATGGATCATCACCTGTGGTTCAGCACACTGTTACGAATTCACTCTTCTCGAGTGCTGTTCCCCCTCCGGAACCGCCACAACGTTGGAGCATCGGCAAGAGAATTGTCGGAGGTTTTTCCGTCGTTGTGACTGTTGTCGTCTTCCTCGCCATCATTAGCAGTGGCAGTCACTCGAGTATTTCAGGTAATCCGTCGATGGGCACTCCATCTGGTACGACTGCTGCGGCCCTCGTCTTGCCTGCTGCCGAATCACAATTCATCTCCATCGTATCTGCAGCCCAATCAGCTTCCCGACAGGTCGAAAA
>NZ_JBAUUO010000046.1:0-4047 GCF_049582745.1 Occallatibacter sp. | reverse complement strand
GGCCGAGCGTTAACCGTACTTGAGGTCGGTGCTCTGTCCGACTTCGATGATGTAACCGTCAGGATCGCGGATGTAGCAGCGTATCTCGCCGTACTTGGGAATCGGCTCCGTGATGAACTCGGCCCCTCGACTCTTCCACAGTTCATAGCACGCCTGAATATCCGCAACGCGGAAATTCATAAAGCTGTTGATGTGATCAGGGTCGGGGACGCTGAGCGTTACCGTCGGCTTATCCGGGGTCGGCCCGCCTCCAACGTTCAGAATCATCCAGATATTCGCAAGCTGAAGGTACGCAGGCGCATTGCCGTCACCCAGGCTAAGAATGCGAGCGCCGAAGACCTTTTCGTAGTAGCGAGCCGATCGCTCAATGTCGGCGACGGTGAGAAAATGCGCGATGCTGATCCCCTCTCGCGGGGGCATCTCATAGCTCTTCTGTTCGACTTGTACGCTGCTCATTGACGACCTCTCAACTTTGATTTACGGCGCAAGCATAAAGTGGCTGGGATAATACAACAGAAGCTCAGTCGTCTCTGCAAGGTCCTGATTAACGCGGTAACCGGACAAGTGGGTCCCGGTACCCAAGTTACCGGTTATCCGACTAATCAGGAGTTAGCCACGGTGCCTTGTCTTTAAACCACTTCCGCATTTGCTGTTATGCGTCCAATGAGCTGAAGATACACCACGTGCGGTGCTATTTTTCGAATCAGAAAATTCTTGACATACGAACCTCTTACTAGTAAATTCTTCGTACTATGACAGACAAACCGCGCAGGCCAACCGACGCCGAACTTGAGATTTTGACCGTATTGTGGAGCATCGGACCAGCAACCGTGCGCGAGGTTTACGAAGTCATCCGTCGGCGGCGTCCGGCGCAATACAGCACCGTTCTCAAATTCATGCAGATTATGGCCGAAAAGGGGCTGGTGCACAGGGATGAGAAGGAGCGCGCGCACGTCTACGAACCGGCAAAGACTCGCGAGTGGACGCAGCGCCAGCTTGCCGGAGATTTGTTGGAGCGCGCGTTCAGCGGATCGGCCAAGGCGCTCCTGGTAGGTGCGCTTTCGGCTCGAAAGGCTACGAAAGAGGAACTTGCGGAAATGCGTAAACTGCTGGAGGAACACCGCAGGGAGGAAAAATGAGGCAACTTGAATCTTTCACAGGAACTCCGCTAGCGGGCGCGATTGGTTGGGCACTGCTTCATTCGCTGTGGCAGGGTGCGATCGTTGCTGGTGTCCTCGCGGCAGCGATGGTGGCGGTGCGGTCACCCCGCGTCCGTTATTTCGCGGCATGTGCGGCGATGCTTATGATGGTTGGAGGATTCAGCTTTGCGTTGTTTCACATCCTGCCGAAAGTAATGGGCGGCTTCGGGATTTCGGGACCCCGTACACTGCCCGCCTGGCATGACTTGGCTGAGAGCGGTGTTTCCCACGCAGGGAGGCCGAACTTTGCTGCATTTGTTCCCTGGTTGGCGGTTTTCTGGATTACGGGAGTTTGTGTCATCTACCTTCGGCGATTGGCCGGTGCCATTTCGGTGCGTCGACTCCGCCGTCGCGGCGTGTGTTCCGCGCCCATGCACTGGCAGAAGGAACTCGCTCACTTAAGTGCGAAGTTGCGTGTTTCGCGACCGATCCTACTTATGGAATCGTGTCTGGCGGAGGTGCCGCTGGTTCTCGGCCACTTGCGGCCGATGATCCTGATGCCGATTGGACTGCTCGCGGGGCTGCCTCCAACGCAGATTGAGGCTATCCTGCTTCACGAGTTGGCTCACATCCGCCGCTGCGATTACTTAGTTAATCTGCTGCAGCGGCTGGTCGAAGGACTGCTCTTTTATCATCCGGCGATCTGGTGGATCTCCCGAGTCATGCGCGCGGAACGCGAAAACTGCTGTGATGATATCGCTGTGTCCATCAGCCGCGACACTCAGGAATACGCGCTCGCTCTTGCCGCGCTGGAGCAGAACCGTCTCAGGGCCTACGAAACAGCCATTGCTGCGACGGGAAGTAGTCTTATGAAACGCGTTCGCCGCTTGCTCCACCCCGAGCAGGGAAATGGCGCCTGGGCGCCGTTCCTCGCCGGAGCGATTCTTGTCGCAATCGGCGCTGTGTCTCTGGCCGCATCGCAGCCGAAGGTGCCTCAACAAAATTCGGTGGCGGTCGAGCCGCAAGTGGTATCGCCGCCTCTCCCGCAGCAACCAAAACCGCCTCGAGGCGGGCCCCCCGATTCGCGGAAAGCCTCTCTGGATCCGGCCGGCGCTCAAAAGCATCGCGACTCCGAAAAAGAGGAAGTGCGAACGTTTTATCTGCCGGCCACCACCACGCACGAGGGGTTGACCGAGCTGACTACTGCGCTGCGCCAGATTCTCGAGTTGCAGAACATACAACAGTTGAACACGCGAAACGTTATCATCATCCGCGACACTCCCGACAAGCTTGCGCTCGCCGATCAGATCATCCGAGACGTGGAAAAGGCGAAGGAGCTTGCAGGTGACCGAGATTCTAATCCCTCACGCTAAGTCCTGATTAACGCAGTAACCGGACAAGTACCCCAAGGCTGTTCCTGAACACGTCGGGCCATACGCCTTCTTAACCGCCAAAGCGCAGCTAGACGAAACCTTCCGACGAGTCAACGTGGGTCCCGACCACGACTTTCCAAGCGGTGGTATAGTGACCGTCGAGGATTACCGATGGCGAACAACATTCCGGAAGACCTCCAGGAAAAGGCCGCGATCATGCAAGAGTTCGGTCGGCTTCGTGCCGCCGGACAACCAGTTCCCGCCGAGTTGCAGGCGAAGCACGTGAACGCCACCAACGATCGCTACGCCACAGGCCCGGAGGCTGGAGAGCGCATACCAGATTTCTCCCTTCCTGACCAAGAGGGCGTGCTGCGCTCTGTCGCGAATCTCTCCGGTCCCAACGGCTTGCTTCTTGTTTTCTATCGAAGCGCCGATTGGTGACAGTATTGCCGATCCCAACTGGTCGAGTTGGAGCAATCGCGCCCGATGCTCGAAGGGAAAGGTCTCCGCATCGCCGCGGTTAGCTACGACTCCCGCGAAACCCTCCAGCATTTTGCAGAGAAATATCGGATCCAGATCCCGCTGCTGTCCGATCGGGATAGCGCGGTGATACGGGGCTTTGGAATCTTGAACACCAACATTGCTCCCGGACTGCGGGCACATGGCGTTCCGCATCCCGTCGAGTATCTTATCGCCCCGGACGGGCTGGTCATCCGCAAGTATTTCGTGCCGAATTACCAGCATCGGGTAACAGCGTCGTCTGTGGCGTTTCGCGAATTCGGCGTCGTAAGTGAGGAGGCCCCGACTGTCACTCTACGAAGCGGCGCGCTTACCATTGTCCTAGGACTTTCTACTGCAAGAGCCTTCGCGGGCCAGGAGATCAGCTTCTTCGCCAAGTTCGCGCTCGAGCCCGGATGGCACGTGTACGGTGCTCCGCTGCCAGCGGGTTACACGATGACGTCGGTAATTTTCGACGGTCCAAACATTGTCCGTCAGTCCTTCGAGCTTCCGGCAGCCGGGCCAATGCGGGTGAACTTCCTTCGGGACACGGTTCCCGTGTACAGCTGCTCATTCCAAGGGTTAGGTTCGCTTCTGATGAAGTTTCCTCTTGATGCCGGGAAGATCATACTGTCCGGTCGGGTGAGTTTTCAGCAATGCAGCGACACTGCCTGTGAGCCGCCAGAAGCAGTTGCATTCGAGTTGCCGCTGATTCTAGAACCGTTCATGGTTGCAATACGGAGCAAATAATCACATTTCATGTGCTGACGAGCTTGAGTTCGTACATGAACGCCAGCGTAACTCCTGATTAACGCTCTTACCGGAAAAGTGGGTTCTGGTACCCAAGTTACCGGTTATCCGACTTATCGGGCATTGACCCTTCTCGGGTAGAATGCGGGCATCCATTTCCGTCGAATCTGGGGAGCTGGCAAAGTGCAAGACGCATTCCGAGTATGTGCGGTCGTTATCTGGTTTGTAGCCGCCGCATTTGGCGCCTTATCTCAGGAAAGGCGGACGACTCCAGCCATCGAATTGCT
>NZ_JBAUUO010000045.1:0-178512 GCF_049582745.1 Occallatibacter sp. | reverse complement strand
ACGCCGCAAAGAACTTCCCTCGCAGATCGTTCGAGTATGGTTCCGGCATCTGGGTGTGCGGACAATCGCCACTCCTAGCTTGCAACACAAATGACCCCGTGCACAGTAACTAGTGAAATGCTCTAGTACTCCGGCCTTCTGTCGTCGGCTGGGTTGCTTGGCTCGACGTTGGAATCTGAAGAAACCATCAATGAGGACTGTTCCAAGTTGGCATTGATCGACGCTGATTCACCAGGAGATTTCTGGGTACGGAAAGGGGTATCTTCGTGAGGACTACTCGTAAACTCTGCGGATTGAGAGCACATGACTGCCTGACGGGCAGCCAATCACGCACTTTCCCGAACCTTCCCGAAATCCTTCGGACAACTAAATATCAAATAAAATCAATAGCTTATGGCGACTCTGTGTTCAAGGTGGGTTGCGAGAGTGCGTCAACGCCCTCCAAAAACTGGGGTACGGATTGGGGTGCAATTCCCCTGGAAAGTGGGGTACGGACAAAACCTGCTGTTGGAGCTGGAAAATGCCGCTCTTCGTGTATAACTCGCGGCGCGGGAATGCAGACCTGGACCTTCCGGGTTAGACGCCGCGAGGGGCTTTGTTTGTTTGTTGCGCAGCATCGTGAACCGAAGACGGTGAAGCAACCCCTGTAAGATCCTGCCCACCGATTCGAAGAGTTGGTGACTCCGATGCACGATAGTTCCTCAGGTCGCGGAGTATCTCCACTTTTTCGCGCGCATATTGGCCGGCCAATCGCGTCAGTGCATAGGTGATGATGTCACTGTGATGCAGGTCCTGCACAGAAGGGTCGCGCCGCATATTCAGCCACAAGCGGTGAACTAGCTGGACATCGTCCGGACCAAGTGTCGGCGCGTGCGGCCCGATATAGAACACCTTGGTTTCCCCATCCGCGCCGACAACATAGAAATTGAATTGGCGCTTCGGTTCGGATAGAGCTTCCCACGCTTGCCCCATGTGAAACGCCTGGTCTTCTGCTGTCATCGACGTCGACTGCCCCGATACAACCGAGTCCACTTCGAGCGAGTTCGCGCCCTGCACGAGCGCCGCAAACACGTCGCCTGCCGGAACCACGAGAAGAGAAACCTTCTTCCCAAAGCTCTCTGCGACTGAAACTGCCTTCGTAAACAGCATCTGTTCGTGCTCGCTGAAGCTCTGTTGCTCGGCGCTCAGATATTCGGGGCCGCCTGCGCCCATCATGCGCACGCTCATCACTACCACGTCGCGATCTTCCGTCCTGGTTCGAGCCAGCACCCATTTCAGCGCGACAGGATTATTGGAATCGCGCATCGTGACCATGATGCCGCCGGGGCGAACCGCAACCGACTCCCGACTGATCGTGTCTTGATGCTCCAGTTGGAAGTGATCTCGCATCTGCCGCGCCGTGAGCGCGTGTTTGCGCAGATTCTGGCGCTCAGAGACCGTGAAGATCACAAAGAATGCCGCGGCGAAAATGATGCCGCTCACTGTCGCGATCGACTTCGTGAACAGGTTGGTGATAGCTGTCGAAAGCAGAACGAGAAAAACGCAGAAAAGCCCGATGGGAATCTCGGTCTTTCCTATCTTGATATTTGGCGGAACTTTCCAGCCGCGCTCTCCGTGATACTTCCAGCGCAGAACCAGCATGGCGAGACTGTTGAACGTGAACGACCAGATCACGCCGAATGCGTACGCTTCACCCAACATGATCACGTTGCCCCTGCTCGCGATAATGGTGACCATTTGCAGGATAAAGACAAGATTGACGATGCGATGGCTGGTGCCGAACTTCGGATGCGGCTTGCGGAACCAGTCCGTCAGCACGCCGTCTTCCGCAACCCGCATCAGCACACCGGTTGAGCCGATGATCGAGGTGTTGATGGCCCCTGAGAGCATCAGAAAGCCGACGAATACCACGAAGATCCGGAACGCGATGCGCAAAAATGATGGACCCACCATGTACATGGCGATCCCGGCAATCAGGTTGTTCTGGTAGATGGTGGTCCGCTCCGCCGCCGGAATCAGCATGGAGCCCAGCAGCGTTGCGCCGCCCGTGAAGATCAGGCTGTAGATCGCGATCACGATCGCTGCTCGCTTCAGATTCTTCAGTTTCGGGTGCTGGATCTCGCGGTTTACCTGCGCGAGGCTCTCCTCGCCGCTCATCGCCAGGATCGAGTGCCCGAAGGCCATGATGATTCCGAACAGGCCAAAGATCGGAAGCCCGCTTCCCCTGAGGAATCCAAGTGCATCGGAGCTGAATTTCAGGTTCGCCGGAATCGGCGCCGGAGGGAGATGCGAGCCGAGAACAAAAACCGAATAGACTCCCCAAGCCATCAGAATCACCACCATGACAGTGGTGATTTGCATGACGCGCAGGGCCTTGTCGCTCGATTCTTCAATCCCTTTTACGTTCTGCCACCAGTAATAGGTGGTTACCGCTACGGCAAACACGGCGGAGGTGTAGTTCATGTCGAACTGAAAGGCATGACCGTGCGCATCCATCAGCGCAGGCGGCAACCAGTGGCTGTTATTAGCCACATTCATCAGTTCGTTCATCAGGCCGGTAATGTACTGTCCCGCGGACACGCCTGAGATTGGACCCGTCAGGACGTAATCGAACATGAGTGCCGAGACGCTGAGCTTGGCAAAGCCTCCGCCCAAGGCTTCCTTGACGACGCGGTACACGCCGCCGCGCGTAAACATTGAGCAACTCTCCACATATACGGCTCGCACCGCAAAGCTGAAGAGCATGATGCCGAGAATGAACCAGGGAGCGGAGGCGCCAATCGCTTGTTCCGCAATACTGCCTGCGTAGAACGCCGATGAACCTAAGTCATTGAGGACGATGGCGGCGGCCCGCCAAAAGGAGATGAAAGTGAGCATCACGGAGGATGCCACGATGAGCCGGACGCGGTCTGACGGAGGGGCTACGGTCGTTCGAGTAGATGCCATTACTTATGCGCCCGGCAAAGTTGTTTCTGCCGCTCAATATCGAAATGGGCTACTATCCCGTCGCCCTTGGCTGAGTTTAGTTCTGGAAGATGCGGCAGTCAACAACTAAACGGAAATGCTTGTAAACAGGATGGTTAACGCCCCACGCAGGCGATCGTTCACTCTTCGCCGAACAATTCCTTGAAATCTTCGACGAAGCTGATGAGCACCACTACCGCCGATCCCACCAGACCGACAAAAAACATGACTTCAAGGAGCCGAATTCCAAAAATGGCGAGAGTCATGGGAAAGATTGTAACCGGTTTCAGACGTGTCGTTCGGCGGAATCATACTGAATTCATCGGTAAGCCCCTTCCTCTCGCATCAATCCGCTTCGCACCGCAGCGGCCTCATAAGTCCGCTCGCCGGCCATTGAATCGTCGGTGAGCTTTCTGTCGATTCTTTGCCAAAGCCTGATGCTTTAAACTCCACCCTGTATGCGCTGGCATTCAATGAAGATCTGGGCCGCGGCCGTTCTCTCTGCCGCGCTGCTGGAATTGCCGTTCCCGCTCGCCGGCCCGATGCCGCCCTGGCGCAGCATCTTTGCGTGGTTCGGCCTAGTCCCGCTTCTTTGGGCCATCCTCAGCCCGGTTACGGTTGAGCATCCTCGGCCTCTGCGCCGCGCATTCCTGATCTCGTACCTCTGCGGAGTGCTCTGGTACATGGGGAATTGCTACTGGGTTCGCGACACGATGATGCATTACGGCGATATGCCCACGGGGGCACCGATCCTGCTGCTGATCGGATTCAGCCTTGTGCTCGGGCTGTATTTTGGTCTGTTTGGGCTGGGGGTGATGCTGGTTCGGCGGGCGACAGGCAAAGCAAACCTGGCGCTTGTTGCCGCACCTTTTTTATGGGTGGCGCTTGATCTTGCCGCGGCGCGAATTACGAGCGTGCCGTGGGATCAGCTTGGGTATTCGCAGGTGGATAACGGGATTGTGAACCAGCTTGCGCCGTGGACTGGCGTTTATGGCATCACGTTTCTGCTTGTTGCGGCGAACGCGCTTTCGGTCGGGGTGAGTTTGGCGGCCGAGCAAATGAAGGATCGTGTCGCGCGCCTCCGTATTCAAAGTTGGGGGTTTGCGGCGTACCTGGCGATCCTTTTCGTCGTCAATGGCCACTATGTGTTGCCTGCCGAACAGCCCGCCGTTTCCGCGACCGCCGTTCTGATCCAACCCAACCTCGATGTCGGCGGCGATAACGACTGGGCCAGCCCGGGCGAGTGGGACACGCACATCGCTCAGTTTGAACATCTCGCTTCAGAACAATGCAAAACCTACATTGCGGGAATTCCGCAAACTGGCGCGGGCAATGGCGAGATCATCTGCCCGCCGTATCCGACGCACCCCGATCTCATCGTCTGGCCTGAGGCGCCGGCGCCGTTCTTTGAGAACGACCCGCGCTTTCAGAGAGCCATGGCCACTATCGTTGAATCCGAGAAGGCTCCTCTGATCGTGAGTGGGATCGGATCGAATCCTGATCCGGCCGGGAACGAGATGCTCGATCATGTTTCGGCGATGGTGTTTGCGGCGGACGGACAGGAGATCGGGCGCTACGACAAAATTCACCTGGTGCCGTTCGGCGAATTCGTGCCGTTCCCGAAGCTGCTTTTCTTCGCTCATAAGCTCACGGGCGCGGTTTCGAGGTTTACTCCGGGTACCGAGCGCACGACCTTCCGTCGTCTCAACGGCCATAGCTACGGCGTATTCATCTGCTACGAAGCTGTCTTCGCCGACGAGGTTCGCCATTTCGCACAGCTCGGCGCTGAAGTCCTCGTCAACATCAGCGACGACGGCTGGTACGGCGATACCAGTGCCCCCTGGCAGCATCTGAACATGGCTCGCATGCGCGCCATCGAGAATCGCCGGTGGCTTTTGCGCGATACCAACAACGGCATCACTGCTGTGATCGACCCATATGGACGCGTGCGCCAGAGTATCCCGCGGCACCAGGTTGATGCGCTTCCCGCGCAATACGGATTCCGCGACGAAATCACCTTTTACACTGCGCATGGCGACGTGTTTGCGTGGCTGTGTGTCTTGCTTTCGATTGTCGTCCTGGCCTGGTCGGGGAAGAGTGAAATCAGGCGGATCGCGGCGAGGGACGTCAGCTAACGCCAGCGGCGCTAATCCCGCAGGCTCCGCTATACTTACCTCAGTGCAGTCGAAGGCCGCTAGCGGCCGCTCGACCAGCCAACTCGCTAACAAGTCAGGTCCTAGAGCAAAGCATGGCAATTACCGATCTCGAATACGCCTACGCTCCGGTGCGCGATCAAGTCCGCGACCTGCGGGAGTATCTTTGACCCTGCCCGCCTCCGCAGGGAACTAGCCGCAATCGAAAACAAGCTTGCCGACCCCGCGATGTGGTCGAATTCAGCCGCGGGCAAACCTCTCATGCGCGATCGCAAGCGCCTGGAATCGCTGATCGCCGACGACGAAGAACTTGTTCGCCGCACCGGCGACATCGACGCCTACTTCGAACTCGCACGCGAAGGCGAAGACGTTCTCGTCGACCTCGAACGCGATATCAAAGCGCTTGCCACGTTTACCGAAGAGTTGGAAGCCCGCACCATGCTCTCCGGCGAGGCCGATCCGCTCAACGCCATCGTGACCGTGCATCCCGGCGCCGGCGGAACCGAAAGCCAGGACTGGGCCGAGATGCTGCTGCGCATGTACCTGCGCTGGGCAGAGCAGCAAGGCTTTAAAACGGAGATGAACGACTACCAGGACGGCGAAGAAGCGGGAATCAAGTCCGCCACATTTACCATCACCGGTGATTACGCCTTCGGCCAACTTGCCGGAGAGAGTGGAGTCCATCGCCTCGTGCGCATCTCGCCGTTCGACTCCGCCAAGCGCCGCCACACTTCATTTGCGTCGGTCTATGTCTCGCCTGAAATCGATGAGACCATCAATGTCGATCTCAAGGTCGAGGACCTGCGCATCGATACGTATCGCTCGGGCGGCAAGGGCGGCCAGCATGTGAACACGACCGACTCCGCCGTGCGCATGACGCACTTGCCGACCGGAATCGTGGTGCAATGCCAGAACGAGCGGTCGCAGCACAAGAACCGCGAGAAGGCGATGAAGATGCTGCGCTCGCGGCTCTACGAATATGAGCTCGAAAAGAAGCGCGCCGTCAGCAGGAAGGTCGAAGACTCAAAGCTCGAAATCAACTTCGGCTCGCAGATCCGCTCGTATGTTCTGCAGCCTTATCGCATCGCCAAGGATCATCGCACCAAAGTGGAAGTTGGCGACGTCGACAAGGTCCTCGATGGCTACCTCGAACCCTTTCTGCGCGGCTATCTGCTGGCCAAACGCCGCGGGACAGCCGTTTCCGCCAGTGAATCCGATGACTTGGACGTGTAGCATCAAACCAGATTCGGACCACCCGAACTGAGATCTGAAGACTGAAAACTGAGAACCGACACATGAACGATCCCGTCCTCATCAACGAGATGTTGCGAAGTTCGCAGGCCATCGCCGTTGTTGGAATGAGCGACAAGTCCTGGCGCGCCAGTCACAATATCGGACGCTACCTCGTGATGCAGGGGTATCACGTCTTTCCCGTCAATCCCTCGCTTACTGAAGTGCTTGGGCTCAAGTGCTATCCCGATCTCGAGTCGGCAGACGCCGCCGCGAAGAAGGATTACCCCAAAGGCATCGACCTTGTCGACGTATTCCGCGCCTCAGAGAATGTGCCGCCCATTGTTGAAGACGTGATCCGCCTCGGCATCCCGTACCTTTGGCTTCAGGAAGATGTGATCAACGACAAGGCCATCGCCCGCGCGCGCGCAGCAGGCGTGAAATGCGTCCAGAATGTCTGCATTTTCCGCGAACATGCACAGAGAGTGGGGTGAGGCAGATGACGCAGTTCCAATTCTGGTCCCAAGTCCGGTGCGGGATCGTTGTAACTTACGACGATTCCGCCGCGTCCAATAGCAGGGTCTTCATTTAATCCTGATGCGATTCTTTCGTTTCATCGTCGCGCTCGCCATCTTGCTCGTAGCGGTGCTCCCCGCATTCGCAGCTACCAGTTCTGCCGATCTGCCGCACGTCCACGTTCAGCTCATCGCACCCGATGCGCAACTTCATCCGGGAAGCAACAACGCCGGCCTCTACTTCAAGATGGAATCTGGCTGGCACGTCTACTGGAAAAATCCTGGGGATGCCGGCGAACCACCCCACATCAAGTGGACGATGCCGCAGGGAGTCACCGCCGGGCCGCTTGAGTACCCAATCCCCAAACGCCTTCCGCTCGGCCCGCTGATGGATTTCGGCTATGAAGACGAAGTTCTGTTTCCATTTCAAGTGAACGTCGCTGTGAACGCCTCGGGGCCGGCAGTCCTGCACGCGAAAGTCGACTGGCTCGTCTGCCGCGGAAGCTGCATTCCCGAGAAGACCGAACTTGAACTTGATCGCCCGATTGCACCGAACGGAGCGGGAAATGCGCTCGATCAGCCCGATCAGGACATCTGGGCTCGCCTCGCCAACAAGCTTCCCGCGCCGCTGCCGGCAAATCTGAAGATCGGTTTTGTTCCCACACAGGCCGGCTTCCGCCTGACCGTGATCACCGGCCACCGTGAGACCGAAGCCAGCTTCTTTCCGGCGAATCCAGATATTCTTTCCAACCCCGCTCCGCAGACGATTACACCCACTGCCAACGGCCTCACGCTCGACCTCAAGAAGGACGAATCTCTCACTTCGAATCCGAAGGAACTCGCGGGACTGCTGCAACTTTCCGGGGGGCGCGCTTACGAACTCATAGCGCTCGCCGGTCCCCCGAAGGCACCTAAGCCGGTTCCTGTCGAGCGGAATTCGGCAAGCCCCGCTAACTCCGCTAACCCTGCAGCCGAATCGTCAAGTCCCGCGCAACCAGCATCCGGTCCCGGCCTCTTCCAAGCCGCCGGCCTCGCCTTTCTCGGGGGCCTCTTGCTCAACCTCATGCCCTGCGTCTTCCCGGTGCTATTCATCAAGGGCTTGTCTCTCGTGCAATCCGGAAGTGAAGAGCGCCACAAACTCCGCGTCCATGGTTTCGTCTACGCCGCAGGCATTCTGGTTTCCTTCTGGGTGTTGGTTGCAGTGTTGCTCGTTCTCCGATCCGCGGGTGCGCATCTGGGCTGGGGATTTCAGTTTCAATCGCCGGTCTTTCTTTCGCTGATGGCAGCGCTGCTTTTCTTCCTTGGTCTTTCGCTCGCCGGGCAATTCGAAATCGGACTCACGCTGACCAGTGCTGGCGGATCGCTGGCTGCGAAGCAGGGATACACCGGCAGCTTCTTCACCGGAGTCCTCGCCGTCATCGTTGCCACGCCGTGCACCGCGCCCTTCATGGGAGTAGCTCTCGGCTACGCACTCGCGCAGTCGGCGATCGTCACCTTCGCTGTCTTCACCGCGCTCGCTCTCGGCCTCGCTGCGCCCTACGTCGCGCTGACGCTGCAGCCTGCGTGGACACACGTTCTGCCGCGCCCGGGCGTGTGGATGGAAGTACTCAAGCAGGCGGTTTCTATTCCCATCTTCGCCACCGTCATCGGGCTGGCGTGGATCATAGCGAATGCCTACGGCGCAACGCTGCTTGCTGCTTTACTCGCCAGCTTTTTGCTCATTGCGATTGCTGGCTGGTTCCTTGGTCGCTGGCCCGCTAAGCGCTGGTCGAACATCGTGGCGTCGCTTATTCTCGTTGCGGTTGTTGTCGTCGCCACTCTGGCACCCGGAAAACTCGCCTCCACCCCAGGACCCGTATCGTCAACCTCTTCGACGGGGTGGCAACCCTGGTCTCCCGACGCCGTCGCCCACTATCAATCCCAGGGCCGCCCCGTCTTCGTCGATTTCACCGCAAGTTGGTGTCTTTCATGTCAAGTGAATGAGCGTGTCGCACTCGGCACTCCTGAAGTCCAGAAGGCTTTCGCCGACGCCAACGTTGTGCTCATGCGCGCGGATTGGACTCGCTACGACGACTCCATTACCCAGACGCTGACTTCTCTGGGACGAAGCGGTGTGCCAACCTATGTGCTCTACGTTCCCGGGGAAACATCACCACGCGTTCTGCCCGAAGTGCTCACTCCCGGAATCGTGACCGGCGCGCTTGCGCAGTTGCCGCACAACTCCGCGCAAGCCGCGGCTACCAGGTGAAGTAGTGACGTCCGAGTGCGCGCAGGCTCGGATGCGGGGGAAGATTCTCTCCAGGATCTAAAACATAGAGAGGCGCTCCAGGAACCTGTTGCGCGTATATACGCACTTCGCGCGCAGTCCCTTCATTCATCAGGCGCAGATTGGTCGTCACGGCCACCGGGTGCGACTTTGGACTCCGCCGCAAATTGCCGTCGAACTGCTGTGCGTATGTATTCTCGTTCCAATCGTGTGCCATGATGACCCTCCACCGTGCCGCGCGATTTTCTTCTGAACCAATCGCGCTTAATGATGTAAACAGCAAACCGCATGCCAAAGTTGCGGCCGCAGTTCAGAGCACCATGACTGATGGAACGTAAATGACCTAGAGGAAGTTCAGTATTTCTTAAGGTAACGGCGACGCGCGAAGTGACGAAACTGCGGTGACGAAATCCCGTCGCGACGACTGTATATAGTCACGCGCGTCACTGATTATCCAATGTGCTTGCTTGCGCGGATACGCCGAATCTCCTCCATCCGCTGCGCGAGTGCCTTCTCTCGCCCTTCTTGCGTGGGCTTGTAGTAGCTACGGCCCTTCAGAGAATCGGGCAGACAATCCATATCCGCCACTTTCCCTTCTTCATCGTGCGCGTAGCGATATCCCTCGCCGTATTCAAGTTCCTTCATCAGCCGGGTTGGCGCGTTGCGCAGATGGAGAGGCACCGGCTCCTGCCGCGTGTGCTCAATCTCATGCTGCACCGCGCCGTAGGCGGTGTACACAGAATTCGATTTCGGCGCCAGGCAGAGGTATACCACGGCCTCCGCCAGCGCCAGGTCTCCCTCCGGCGATCCCAGGAAATCAATCGCCTCCTTCGCAGACAAACAAAGATTCAGCGCCTCCGGTGCGGCCAGTCCGATATCTTCCACCGCCATGCGCACCACGCGGCGCGCCAGGTATAGCGGGTCCTCACCCGCCGCAAACATCCGCGCCAGCCAGTACAGCGCCGCGTCGGGGTCGGAGTTTCTCACGCTTTTATGTAGCGCCGAAATCAGGTTGTAGTGTTCTTCGCCTGACTTGTCGTACGTCAGCACGCGCTGCTGCACAGCTTCGGTCGCCAGTGCCTT
This sequence comes from Occallatibacter sp., assembly GCF_049582745.1. Lineage (GTDB taxonomy): Bacteria > Acidobacteriota > Terriglobia > Terriglobales > Acidobacteriaceae > Telmatobacter. The sequence goes on along the minus strand of NZ_JBAUUO010000045.1, from coordinate 168,301 downwards.
GTCGATGTGTTTCGTACCCGCGGCATTCGGTTCCAACGCAAGCTGTGCCGCGACCTCCAGCGTGTTGTAAGCGCTGCGGCAATCGCCACTCGAGTAGCTCGCGATCAACTCCAGCGCATCGTCATCCGCGGTCAGTCCCAATGCGCCAAGCCCGCGTTCCTTGTCTTCGACGGCCTTGCGCAGCAGCTCGACAATCCGTTCTTCGCTGAGCGGCTGCAGCACGTACACGCGGCACCGCGACAGCAGCGCCGAAATAATCTCGAACGAAGGATTCTCGGTCGTCGCCCCGATCAGCCGGATCGTCCCGCGCTCCACGTATGGCAAAAACGCATCCTGCTGCGCTTTGTTGAAACGGTGAATCTCGTCCACAAACAGGATCGTCCGCGAATGCATCTCCGCAGCCTGCGCTGCCGCAACCATCACCTGCTTGATCTCCTTGATACCGCTCATCACTGCGGAAAACTCGACGAAATTTGCCTTTGTTGTTTCCGCGATAATCTTTGCGAGCGTGGTTTTGCCCACTCCCGGCGGTCCCCAGAAGATCATCGATCCCAAACTTTGCGAGTCCTGCGCATCTTGCTCGATCTGCACCCTGAGCGGCTTGCCCGGTCCCAGCAGATGCTCCTGGCCGCTGTACTCCTCCAGCGTTCGCGGACGCATCCGCTCCGCCAGCGGCGCGCCCACCACTGCACGCAACAGCCGCTTGGTCGGGGCCTCCTCACCCTCTGGAACGCCGTCAAACAAACTCATCGTGTTGCTCCTCGCCGACCGCGAGGTTCGCCAGTTTTTGCCGCTCGCTGCCGCGTCGCTTCATACAGCAGCACGCTCGCAGCCACTGCCGCGTTGAGGCTCTCTACCGGCCCGGGGCAGGGAATCGTGATCGCTCCATCCGCCTTTGCCGCCAAATCTACCGGCACCCCATTTCCCTCATTCCCGATCATCAGCGCAACTGCATCCGAAAGGTTCACCTGGTCCGCCGGCTCCGCCCCCTGCACCGTCGTCGCCAGAATCCGCACGCCGGCCTCGCGCAAGCCTGCTAGCGTCTCCACCTCATTTGCGTGCAACACAGGAATCCTAAAAACACTTCCCGCCGAAGCTCGCACGGCCTTCGGATTCCATTCACTCACGGTCCCAGACAGGCACAAAACCCCATCGGCGCCGAATGCCTCAGCCGAGCGCAAGATTGTTCCCAGATTTCCCGGATCCTGAATCCCAGCCAGCACCAGAATCAGCGGCGTTGCGCTTTTGACGGCGCCGAGTAGGTGAGCCCAAGTCCAATCCGGCGGCGCCACCAGGGCCGCAACCGGTTGAGGCGTCTCGGTCGCGAGTGCCGAATCGAGCAGATCGCGCGGTGTCGCCAGCACCTCAACGTCCGACGTCAAACCCAATCCATCCAGCAGTCTCTCGGAACCCTGCGCAACGAACACGCACCTGATCCGCAGCTTCGCACGCAAGGCTTCCGCCAAAAGGTTTGGCCCTTCAATCCCGGCCAATCCGTCGCTTCGGCCCGGACTCGCCAACGCCCGTCGCAATTCCTTCAACCGCGCGTTCTGCTTACTCTGTACAATGCGGATAGACATCCCTGCGAACCGTCAGTCGCTTAGGCGATTCTATGCCGTCTTCCGGGATGTTGTTGAATCGACGGCTGCGTTCAGGTTGCCCGGCGAGGCGCTCTGTGATAGCTTCCGTCTTTGTGGCATCCGCACATGCCCGGCCTCTTTGGGCGATGATCTGTTCTGGTACACAAGCAGTTCGTCGCTGTGGCGTCACGTTGGGCTCGGGGGCGTGGCATGGCGGAATGTCGAGGGAACCGAGGTAGACCTTCTTGTCCGCGGAAATTTTGCGCGTCCATCCCGACGAGCCCCAATCAGACCGGATTGACTACATCGTCTCCTGCCTGCGCAAGGGCGATGTGGTCGCCATGCCCACCGATACCTTTTACGGCCTCGCCGTTGATCCGGTAAATCTACACGCGGTCGAGAACATTTACCGCATCAAGAGCCGCCAGAAGCAAAAGCCGCTCTCGCTGCTGATCGCGTCTCTCGCGCAGGCCTACGAACTAGCTCGCGACAGCGACCCGCTGCTCGACAAGCTCGCCGACCGATTCTGGCCCGGGCCACTCACGATCATTGTCCGCGCCGGTACCAAGCTTCCGCTGCGCTCGACCGCCAACACCGGGAACGTCGCTCTTCGCATACCCGACGCCGCCATTCCTCGTGCCGTGGTCGAACGTTTTGGCCTGCCCATTACGGCCACCGCCGCGAATCTCCAGGGCGCGTCAGAGTGTACCCATGCCGCCTGTGTGCGCGACCAGATCGGCGACCGTATCCCGCTCATTGTCGATGGCGGCCCCACCAGCCGCTCTCTGCCCACCACCATTGTCGACCTTTCGCTCGGTAACGGACGCTGGGAAATCCTCCGTGAAGGCGCCATTCCTACGCACGAAATCGTAATGGTGCTGCAACGCTGAGGGCTGAAATGAAACCACAGCCGAAGCCAGCGTCGGACGGAGCAAAACCGAGAAGGCCGATTCTTCGCTGGATTCTCGTAGTGTTTGGGCTTCTCGTCCTCGCGACTCTCGCCTGGTGCCGCTGGGTCTACGTCCAGATAGAGCATTACGCCGCGCAGGATCAGGCTGCCCCCTCCGATGCCATCGCTGTATTCGGCGCCGCCGAATACGACGGCCGTCCCTCGCCCGTCTTTCGCGCCCGCCTCGACCACGCGGAATCCCTCTACAGCCGCGGCATTGCCCCGCTCATCATTACGCTCGGCGGCGATGGAGGCGATCAGTTCTCAGAGGGCGCTGTGGGCGCGCAATACCTCGAGGGCGCCGGCGTTTCCGAGTCGGATATCATCGCCGAAACCGAAAGCTCCAGCACCGACCAGTCTGTCCATCGCCTCGCGGTCATCGCCCGCACCAATCGCCTGCGGCGCATCGTGGTGGTTAGCGACGGCACGCACCTCTTCCGCATTCAGCAGATATGTGCCGCCAACGGCCTCAATGTCCTTACCTCACCCCGTCCCCGCGTCCCCATCGAAGGCAAAAGCGGCGAGGCTGAACGCGTGGAGCACGAGATCCTCAGCTATACCCTCTGGCGGCTGCACCTCGACTAGCAACAGGGAGACATTCGCGGAACATAGGTAGAGCGCGCTCCGTGCCGCAAGGCGAAGTAACCATTGGCCTAGATGACTTGTTTTTCGCCTCAGGTTACGATTTTCACGGCTCCTTCCTCGAGAATAAGGGCTACTATCGACGAATCTCCCCGAAGAATCGTCATCTCAAGGACAATCAATGAACACTGACAAGCACCCTGCACCCGGTCCAACCATGAAGAAGGACAATGGGAAGTGGACATTTTATGTGTCCCCCGACGGCAATGAACGTGAAGCTGGCCAGTACGAAACGGAAGCAGCAGCCAAGGATGCTCGTGTCAGAGTGTTATTGCAGTGGGGTTCAAACGGCAAGAAATACGCATCTCTCGGTTTCTAGCAAGGCAGTGCCTTCAAGGCTCCGCTGCAGCAGTTCTTAGTGGACCATCGAGCGATGAGGCGTGCCATCCCAACCTCTTGGGACTGGCTTCTTGCGTTGGGCACAGTTTCACCGATTCGCCATCACCGCCAGGAATCCCAACGCAAACCCCGCCGCACTCGCCGTCGACAGAAAATTCACCGCGTCGTTGTTGATCCATCCGTGCCGCTCCAGTGTGGCCCCCAGCAAGCTGTCGAAGAACAATCCGAACACGCCGGCGCCCCAACTCATCGCCAGCATCGGCCATCCGCCATTCAGCGCCCACGCGCCCGCCGCGGCCACTATCCCCGCCGCCGCGATCCCGGCGATCGTTCCTCCCACGCTGATCGCCCCATCCGTCCCCGGCTCCGCCTTGCGAAAAGTCGTAATCATGCGCGGATGCCCGCTCAGCACCTGTCCCAGCTCCGACGAAACTGTATCCGCGGCCGCTTCGGCCAGCGCCGCCATTCCCAGAATGAAAACGGGCGTTGGCGCAAAGCGCCCGTGCACCAAGCCTTGCTCGATCATCCACGACTGAACGAATTGATTTGAAACCAGTGCGGCGACTCCCAGATTCGCCGCCACCTGCGATGCTGCGCGGCCACGCTTGCTCTCTGCAGTGCCCAGGCCTTCCTTACGCTTGCGTCCGGCCCGCGTCGCTAGCGACGTCATCACCAGCAAAACCAGCATCGGCACAAGCCCGGTCCTCCACGGCATATATGGGAACGAAACGGTCCCAAACATCAGGCTCGCTGTGATTGCGGCGCCTGCAAGCGCAGCGCCCGCCGTTGCCGAACGCACCTTGAACGCAACCAGCCCCAGCAGAATGCTCAGACTCAGCGTCCAGACCGCGACAACGGGCATCTGCGTCGCCCACCAGCGTGTCTCCAGCACAATATCGGCGCCCACAAACGGGAACACCAGCAACAGCACCGTCTTCGATTGCCACAGCAGTTTGGGTCGGGCCACGCTTTATCGTATCGTTCCGCACGGCGGCCGCCCTCCACTGCATCGCACAACAACGGCGCGAAACCTTGCTCCCGGTTTACACTCATCTGCGCAAACCTTTTTCGAATTTTTGGAGCTGCAAATGAAAAGGTATTCATCGCGCGTCGCAGTTGGGTCTGCGTTGCTCTTCGCTTCCACCCTCGCTCCGGCACAGACATCCGCCCAAAAGTTGGAAATCGACCGCAAAGGCGAAACCATCGTCCTCGAGCCCTACGCGCCAAACATCCTGCGCGTCACACTCAGTTTGCAGCACGAGAACGCCGTCGCCAAACCCGGCTACGGCTTCGTCGGCACTTCCAACAGCGAAGGCTGGTCGAAGAGCCAGACGGACCTCAACGATGTCTACCAGTCCTCCCGCATCGTCGCCACCGTCGAGCGCGATCATCCGCCGCTGCATCCCAAGCTCTCAACCGAACTCGACATCAGGAAGTACTTCAACGGCTCCACGCCGGGCGCACACATCACCTTCACAACGCCGGACGGTAAAAAGCTCCTCGAAATGACCGGCTGGGATCAGGCCGTTCCCAACCACAAAGACGGAACCGCCAGCATCAACAACGATCGCCGCCCCACGGATCCGCCCTTCTTCACCGTCGGCGCCACTTTCGTTTCCCCTGACGACGAGCACTACTACGGCCTTGGCGACAATCAGGAAGGCTTCCTCGATCACCGCGGCCATCCTGTCCGGTGCTGGAACGACTACACCTCGCCTGCCGCACCCACCACCTGCGTCCCATTCCTCATCACCAACAAGGGCTACGGGCTCATCTGGGACAACCCTTCGAAGACGATCATCGAGCCCGGCTTCAACGAGCAAACCAAATGGTCTTCGCAGGTCGGCGACCGCGTTTCATTCTTCGTCATCGCCGGCAACTCCGCCGACGAAATCTACGCCGGCTATCGCCTTCTCACCGGTCCCACGCCGCTGCTGCCCAAAGCTGCCTACGGCTACATCCAGTGCAAGCAGCGCTACGCGAGTCAGGAGGAAGTTCTGTCGGTTGCGAAGGGCTACCGAGATCGCCATCTGCCCGCAGATGTCATGGTGGTCGACTGGTTCTACTACACCAAGATGGGCCAGATGGACATGGATCCGGAGTACTGGCCCGACCCCGCTGCCATGAACAAGCAACTCCACGACATGGGCTTCGAAACCATGATCAGCGTCTGGCCGCGCTTCGTTCCCGACGATCGCTTTTACGCCATGCTCGAAAAGAATGGCTGGCTCATCCACACCGCCGATGGCAAGCCCATCAACGGCCTGCCCTATGACCGCGCCGGTTCCGACATCGACACCACCAATCCCGACGCCGCGAAATGGTACTGGAACACGATCCGCGACAACATCATGAGCAAGGGGTTCGACTCACTCTGGGCCGATGAAACCGAGCCCGACCTGCCGCCCAACGGTTCGTACTACAAGATCGGTCCCGGCACCGAGTTCTACAACATCTATGCCCTCCTCCACACCGGCGCACTCTCCGACGGCTTCCGCCGCGACCTGCCGCAAAAGCGCGCACTGATCCTCTCCCGCGATGCCTATCTGGGTGTGCAACGCAATGGCGCCATCGTCTGGTCCTCCGACATCTACCCGACCTGGGACACCCTTCGCCGCCAGATTCCCACCGGCCTCGACTTCACGGCTTCGGGATTAACATATTGGTCCAACGACACGGGCGGCTGGCAATATCTGCCCCCCGAACATCACCCCGCGCATCCGCCACTGCTCGATCCCAGCGATGCCCGCGACAATATCGGCGGCTATGATGACTACCCCGAGCTCTACACCCGCTGGTTCCAGTACGCCACGTTCCTGCCCATCATGCGTGCCCACGGCAGCCGCAGATACAACGAGGTCTGGTCCTACGGCAAGCAAGCCGAGCCTATCCTCGAGAAATACCTGCGCCTGCGTTACGAGCTCATGCCCTACATCTACTCGCTCGGCTACCAGACCTGGCTTACCGGCGCTCCCTTCATGCGCGCGTTGCCACTCGATTTCCCCAACGACCCCAACGTCGCCGACCTCCGCGACGAATACATGTTTGGACCGGCCTTCCTTGTCGCCCCCATTACCGAACAGGGCGCAACCAGCCGAAAAGTCTACCTGCCCGCAGGCGCCAACTGGTACAACTACTGGACCAATGAGCGTGTTCCGGGCGGCCAGACCATCAATGTCTCTGCACCAATCGACACCATTCCACTGTTCGTCCGCGCCGGCACCATCCTCCCACTCGGCTCTCAGGTCGAAAGCACCCACGACAAGCAGACCATCGTCAAACTCCGCATATATCCGGGCGCGGACGCGAGCTTCACCTTGTTTTCCGACGACGGCACTACGTACGCCTACGAAAAAGGTGCTGGCTCCGTCACCCACTTGCATTGGAGTGACGCCACCCATCAATTGACGCACGAGGGCCCCGCCGCATGGAGCGCCCCCGACAGCGCCATTATCGACATCGTCGGCAAGTGATCGGCGGGCGCGGCTCGCATACCGGACCGGTAATGCACGCAATCGATACCGAATCGTCGACGTGCCGCGTCTAAAAACCTGTAACGCCTGAACTCCGGATCGGCATCGGTCGCATGAATCGGAGAGCTATGTCCAGTTCTCTGCTGCAGTTGCTGCACCCCCAACCCTGGATGCAGCCGTCCTCTGATTTACAATCGGTAAGTAAGCAGGAAAGAACTGAATGAGTCTTTTTTCCAACGTTTTAAGCCAGGCGCGCGTGCGGTTGGTTCAGGCGGGCGCCGCTCTTGCCGCCGCTGCCTTCTTTGCCGGATGCGGAAACTCTTACCGGCCCGTCATTACGCCGATCAACCCCACAGGACCCGCGGCGCAGCCGACGTCTTTTGCGGTCGTCGTTTCTTCGCCGGGCGTTAACATTCCGGGCGTTGCGACGGTCCTCGATTATTCCGGCGATAGCATTCTCACCCAGGCCCCCATCGGACCAAATCCCTTTGCCTTCACGCTCGACGCCAATGGTGCCAACGGGTATACCGTGAACAGCGATCACACCCTCACCAATTTTCAGGTATCGAACACCCAGCCTCAGGAAAAGAACATCTTCTATTCCACGTTGCCGGCGACCGCGCAGACCGTGGGGCTGTTTTCTCCTTCCGCCGGTCTTTGGTCCCCCGACCTGAACGGAAACGTGATCGATGTCCTGGCAATCAACGGTTCGGCCGAAGCCTTTAAACTCGCTGTTCCGGTCGCGACCACGCCCGTGGCAGTTGTGGGACTCGGTTCGCTCGGGCAGCACATTTATTCCATCAGCCAGAGTGTGCCCTTCGACGTGACGTGTAACAATGCGCCCACTTCGGTCGCCCAGAACGGCGAGGCCGACGCGCTTGAAGTTACGAGCTTCACCGTGTCGGCGCGCATCCCGGTCGGCAAGTGTCCGGTCTATGGCGTATCCAGTTCCGACGGCCGCCGGGTCTTCGTGCTCAATCGCGGAAGCGATACCGTCACCGTAATCAACAGCCAGAACAATACGCTCGACCAGTGCACACCGTTCACTAACCAGAACGGCCAACTCGTCACTTGCCATCCCAGTCTTCCGCTTTCCACCGCGGTCGGACTATCGGGTGCGAATGTGCCCGCAGTCGCCGGACCTGTGTACGCTGAATACATTCCCGCCACGCAGGAACTCGTCGTAGCCGACTACGATGGCGGCACCATCAGCCTCATCGACGTCAGCCTCGATGAATTTGGAAACGACAGTCAGACCTTCGGGACAACGTTTACCATTCCTGTCGGACACGATCCCGCCAGCGTTACCGCGCTGGCCGACGGAAGTCGCGCGTACACTGCCGATCAAGCCGATGGCACCATCCATGTCGTCAATCTCACCAGCCATACGGTGGAGAAGACGCTCACCGTTACCGGTCATCCGCGCACCGTTGTTTCGACGTCAAACTCCCTCTTTGGCAAGGTCTACGTCGCTTCGCCCGACACCACCTTCCTCACCATCATCCGGACCGACCAGGACATCGTCGATACCACAGTGCTGATCGAGGGCAACATCGTCGATGTGCGCGTCTCCTCCCAAACCACCTCCAAGGGGAACAACAACATCTCCAGCCGAATTCCCGGCGGCGGACAACCCTGTTACCAGCCGGGACCAGCAGCCTCGCTGGCCGCCTGTCAGAATATCCACCCTTGATGTGCGGAGAATGTGCCGCCCCCAGGGCCATCCCTATTCCGGGATGGCCTTCTTGCATTCCACGCATCCAGCTTTCAACGCGTTGCCCCCTTTGTGACTCGAAACACAGACCGTCGTAGCGCCCACCGCCGACCATGATCCGGGGATCTGCCTTGCGCTTTGGGGTTCGGGGCGGCGGGCACCCATCCTCGTGATCGAGGTAGGCAAATGCGCGGGCCTGCATCAAAAGATCTCCTAACCCGGCGGCAGTTTGCTCTGGCAAGCGCCCTCAGCGGCGCCGCAGCGGTCATCGGCTGCCACCGGAGCGCCGGCTCCGTGTGGGATTTCCTAAGTGACAGCCACGCACGGGTACTCGCTGCTCTCTGCGATCAAATCATTCCCTCCGACGATTTTCCCAGCGCTTCGCAGGCTGGGACGGTCACCTACATCGACCGGCAACTTGCGCGCCACTACCGTCGCCATCAAAACGCCTACCGCGACGGCCTCGAACAAGCCGATGCGATGAGCCGCAAACGCTGCGGCCTGACTTTCGCTGAAGCGCCCCCTGCGCAGCAACTCCAAATCGCTCTCGCTCTTGAAAAGGAAAATCGCGCGTTTTTCGAACTCGTCCGCCAGCACACGATGGAGGGCTACTACGGCTCTCCGCGCCACGGTGGCAATCGCGATGCGGCCAGTTCGCGCATGTTGGGCCTGGCCGAACCTCCCCTGCGCGGCCGCGCGCAATACGATCTGCGCAAAGGCGGCCACGCGTGAAGCGCGTCAACGCCGTCGTCATCGGCGCCGGTGCAGCGGGCGGAATCGTTGCCAAGGAATTAGCCACCGCCGGACTCAGCGTAGTTTTGCTCGAGCGTGGTAAGTGGTATACCCCTGCCGACTGCCGCAAAGACGATCTCCGCAACCAGCGCACCACTGTCCTCGGGAATGCCTTCGGTCCCGAAGATGAGGGCAATCCGCGTGTCTGGGTCGACGGGAAGGGAACGGCCCACACTGTCCTCCCCAGCGAGGGCGCCTACCAGAATAATGCAGCCTGTGTCGGCGGAGGCACGTTAAGCTACGGTGCGCAAGCCTGGCGCTACATGCCCCAGGATTTCCGGATGCGTTCCACCTACGGCGCACCCCCCGGAAGCTCCCTGGAAGACTGGCCCATCACCTACGACGATCTCGAGCCGTTCTACGAGAAAGCCGAATACGAAATCGGCGTCTCCGGCGACTACTCCGGCACGCCCTTCCACGGTCCGCGACGCCGCGATCTCCCCATGCCGCCTCTTCCACCCAACCGCGAATTCGGCATCCTCGAGCCAGCGGCCAAACGTCTTGGCCTCCATCCCTTTCATCTGCCTATGCTGCGCAACAGCGTGCCCTACAATGGCCGCGGCCCATGCATGCGATGCCGTTGGTGTTGCGGATTCGCCTGCGAAGTCGACGCCAAAAACGGCTCGCAGAACACCGTAATCCCCATCGCCCTCAACACCGGCAACTGCGAACTGCGCACCGAGTGCATGGCGAAAGAAATCCTCACCGACGATCGCGGCCGTGCGCGCGGCGTGGTCTACTTCGACGAGCGCGGTCATCTTCAGGAGCAACCCGCCGACGTTGTCATCGTTTCATCCGCCGCCATTGAATCGGCGCGTCTGCTGCTTAACTCCCGCAGCCGCATGTATCCCAATGGCCTCGGCAATCGCAATGACCAGGTGGGCCGCAACCTGCAAGGCCATCACTACACCGGCGCCATCGGCTACTTCGATTTCGAAACCTACGACGACGTCGGTCCCGGCGCCAGCATCGCGGTCATGGATTACAACCACGGCACGCCCGGTCTCTGCGGCGGCGGAATGCTCGCCAACGAATTCATTCGCCTGCCCATCCACATGGTCGACCGCCTTCCGAACAACACTCCGCGTTGGGGGCTCGCACACAAGCAGGCCATGCGCCACTGGCATAAGCGCTCCATCGTCGTCATGGGGCCCACGCAGCAGATTCCCACAGCAACCGGCCGCGTTACCATCGATCCCGCAGTCCGCGACAAGTGGGGACTGTCCGTTGCCCGCTTCGAAGGCAACGTGCATCCTCACACCTTTGAAATTGGCGACGTGCAGGCCAAGCGCGCCGAAGCCTGGCTCAAGGAATCCGGCGCCATCAACACGTCTCTTATGGCATGGCATCCCGAAAGCGTCTCCGCTGGCCAGCACCAGGCCGGAACCTGCCGCATGGGCAACGATCCGCAGAATTCCGTCGTCAACCGCAACTGCCAGCTTCACGACGTTGACAATGTCTTCGTCATTGACGGCAGCGTACACGTCACCAATGGCGGATTCAACCCGGTTCTCACCATCATGGCCGTCGCCTATCATGCATCAGCCGCGCTCGTTCACAACTGGAAAGGCACGGCGTTCCGCTCATGATGCGATTCTTCAAGACGCTTGGCCTCTTTGTCGCGGTGCTCGGCGTCCTCGGCATCGCCGTGGTCTACAACGCCTCGTGGTACTACACCTCACAGCGTGGGCAGGGATGCGCAAGCTGTCACGAAATGGCTCAGTACGTAAGCGCAGTGCACGGCTCCGCGCACCGCACCGCAACCTGCCTCGACTGCCACGAAGCCGGCCTCGCCACCAAGCTGCGTCACATTCGTGTACATCTCAGCAGCAATCCGCCTGAAGCAATCCGGCTCCGCGACGTTGACGTGTTCGCGATGACCACAAGCTGTCAGAAATGCCATCAGCATGAGTACGCCTCGTGGCATGCCGGCCCGCACAGCGCAACATATAGCGAGATCTTCGCCAATGCGACCCACAACACCGAACGCCGCCTGATGGACGATTGCCTCCGCTGCCACGGTATGCACTTCAACGGAGCGATCCGCGACATCGTTCAGCCGCAGAACACCGCTGGCCCATGGCACATCGCGCGTGCCGGTTTCGCCGACCAGCCCACGATGCCCTGCATGGCCTGCCACCAGATGCACCGCGAAGGCGACGTGCAATCCAGGCCCGCCACGCGCATCTCCGCCAGTCCAGCTCCCGCAACAGATTCTCTGGCCATCTACGATCGTCGCGAGCAGATGCATTTCTCCATCCGCCTGCTTTCCCTTCCCCAATTGTCCGACGGACCGCGCCCCGTGAAGATCAGTCCCGATCAGCGCCAGGCTCTCTGTTACCAATGCCACGCGCCACGCCAGCCTGAAACCGCCACGCTCGCCGCCACAAATCACTGGGGTCCGCAGATCGGCTCCGGCGACGACCGCACGCCAGTCGGTGTTCACGAGGGCATCAGCTGTCTCGCCTGCCACGCCGGACACAACGAAAGCGCAACTGCTTCCTGCAAAACCTGTCACCCGCAAATGTCCCATTGCGGCATCGACGTCGAGAAAATGGACACGACCTTTGCCAGCGCGAAAAGCGCGCACAACATCCACTGGGTTCGCTGCACCGACTGCCACCAGCACGGCATTCCAAAGATGAAGGCAGCGACGCAAAGGGCCGCACTTACCCTCGCGCCTATACCGACGACTTCTGAAGAGAAAAGATCCGCGCCAATCCAAACCCGCTAATCTAGATCTGTGCATTTGGGAAAAAACCAGGTTCGTATCAGGGCACGGCTCGGGATATCCTCTGGGTCGCGCACCGTTCGCTGCTCACTTTGAAGGTGTCATCCTGAGCCCCGCAAGCTTTCGGCCCCACGAACTATTGTTCGTGGTGTAAGCGGGGCGAAGGACCTGCTTCTGCTTTTAACGCCAACTCTGAAATCGTGGAGCTTGTTGAGCGCTTGTCCACTCCCGCCAAAACCCGCATCGATGTTCTTCTCGTTGAACGCGCCCTCGTTCCCAGCCGCGAGCGCGCCCGCGCCCTCATCCTCGCCGGTCGCGTTCTCGTCAACGAACAGAAAATCGACAAACCTGGCGCTACCATCGCGTCAGACTCCGTCATCCGCCTTCTCGGCGACGACATGCCCTATGTCAGCCGCGGCGGTCTCAAACTCCAGGGCGCTCTGGACCACTGGAAGATCGACGTCGCCGGTCGCGCTTGCCTCGACATCGGCGCCTCCACCGGCGGCTTCACGGACTGCCTGCTGCAGCGCGGCGCATCCCACGTCACCGCCATCGACACGGGCTTCGGCCAGATCGCCATGAAGCTTCGCAACGATCCGCGCGTTCGTCTAGTAGAGCGCACCAATGCCCGCTTCCTCGCCCCCGGCGCACTCGCCGAACCAGGTCAGCCCAACCTCACCCTGCTTGTCATGGACGTCTCGTTCATATCCGCAACGATTCTCTTCGCTCCGGTCTTTGCCGCCGCGTCCACACTCACCGAAGCCGTCATCCTTGTGAAGCCGCAGTTTGAGGCAGGCCGCGGCAACGTGGGCAAAGGCGGAATCGTGCGCGACCCTGAAGTTCACAAACTCGCCGTTGAAAAAGTCGCCCACTGCATTACCGGTCTCCAGTGGCACGTTATTGAAACTATCCCCTCGCCCATCACCGGCACAGAAGGCAACAAAGAATTCCTCCTATACGTCCGCCGAGTCCGATCCCTGACCCCTGGACCCTGATCTCTGTTCTGATCCGTTACACTGAGACCGCATGACATGCGTAGCGATCGTCTCCAAGCCACGAAGGCCGGAACTTACCCAGTTGCTTCCCGAACTGATCGGCTGGCTCCGCAAGCACGACTACGAGCCGCTGCTCGATTGCGAAGGCGCCAGCTACACCGACGCCGCACCCGCAGTCGATCGCTCAGACATGCCCGCGCACAAGCCGCAACTGGTCATCGTTCTTGGCGGCGACGGCACCTTACTCTCCGTGGCACGCATCTTCGCTGCAACCGGCACACCCATCCTCAGCGTCAACCTGGGCTTTCTTGGATTTCTCACCGAAGTGCGCCTCGCCGATCTCTACACCACGCTCGAAAGCTGGTGCGAAAACTGCCACACTCTCGATGCGCGCACCATGCTCCACGCTGAAGTCTTCCGCGACGGCGCGCCCTTCAAGGCCTTCGAAGCACTGAATGAAGTTGTCGTCTCCAAAGGCGACATCGCACGCATGGGCGACTTTGCCGTGGAACTCGATGGCAAGAGCGTGGCCCGCTTCCGCGCGGATGGGGTCATCGTCTCCACGCCCACGGGATCCACAGCCTACACCCTGGCCGCGAACGGTCCCATCCTTACTCCCGATGTCGATGCACTCGTCGTCACGCCGATCTGTCCTCACCTGCTCACGCTGCGTCCCATCGTGGTGCGCGGCGATGCGCGCCTAACGGTTCGCGTCGAAGGCGTTCCCACCCAAGGCCTTCTCACCGTCGATGGGCAGACGGGGTTCGAACTTCACCTCGGCGACGAAATCCGCTGCCACCGCTCCGCTTACACCGTCAACCTGATTCGTCTTAGTGAGAGCGGCTTCTTCGACGCGCTGCGCAGCAAACTAAGCTGGGGTGAGCGTTAGTCCGCAATCTCCCGATCGCAAATCAAAATCTCATTTCAAGAAAAAGGGAAGGGAACCCCGCCCTACGGATGCAGTTCGTCCAGCAACGCTTTCGCCTTGTTCGCGAGGTTGCGGGCGCCATCCGCATCCCCCGTCGCAAGCGCCTCGCGCGCCTCCTTCAGGTACTCGCGAATCTGCGCTGCCGTCTTTTGCTCCTGATCGTTCAGCTTGCGCGTGATCCCGTTGAGGGTCTTCTCTGTCGACTCAATTGAAACACCAGCCTGTTGTCGAATGTTCGGCGGATCGACTGCGGAGAGCGTTCCCGCCGCGGAAACGACAGGTGGTTCGTTCGAAGCCACCTGCGGATTCGTATTCGCAGGCCTTCTGTGTTTCGAAGGCTTCTTTACCGGCTCCGGTGGAGGAGCGATCTGCGGCTGCGGCTGAACGGGAATCGTCACCTCCGGCGGAGGCAGATTTGTGGGCGCAGGCTCAGGCTTGGGGGGAGACGTGTCCTCGATCGGCGGCGCGAGCGGCTGATTCTGCGCGACCTGGGTCTTGTGAATGCACCCCGTCAGCAGCAGCGGCAACAGCCATGCAGCGCTCCAGGCGCTCAGCTTCATGTCTCCAACCCCTTTGTCTCTTCCACATTGGCCGGTTGCAGATGCCGGCGTCCCCATTCCGCGGCGGCGAGTGGAATGCGCAGTGAGAATTCCGTGCCACGGCCTACTGTCGATTGTACGTCTACGCTCCCATGGTGCAACTGCAAAATACGGTACGTCATGGCCAGTCCAATGCCGCTGCCGCCGCTCTTCGTCGTGAAGTATAGATCGAAAATCTTTTCCCGAATCTCCGGCGGAATTCCAGTCCCTTCGTCCGCAATCCGCAGCACCGCTATCTTGCGTTCCTCTTCCAGCGTAACGCGCAGCGTGCCCCCGTTCGGCATGGCCTGCGCGCCGTTCTGGATCACATTGATCGCGGCCTGCTTCAATAGGTCCGCATCCACATTCACAATCAGAGGGTGCGCCGGAAGTCGCCCCTCCAGTTTCACGTTGCGCATCGAGAGCTCTTCGTCCGCCAGCGCCAGCACATCGCCGATTACCTTGCGCAGATCTTGTTCCTGCAGCCGCAATTCCACCGGACGCGAAAAATCCACCAGCGTCTGCACTACGCGATCCAACCGGTGGATCTCCGCGTCAATCACTTCCAGGTGCCGCGTGGCCGGCGCGTTATCTCCGCTCAGCTTGTTTTTCAGCAGTTCGAGATGCACCACAATCGCGTTGATCGGGTTCTTGACTTCATGCCCTACGCCCGCCGTCAGCCGACCAATCGCCGCCATGCGTCGCGAAAGCTCCAGTTCCGATTCGATTTGCTCCACCGATTCACGGTCGTGCAATGTGACCAGCGCGCCCAAACCCATCCGAGTATGGTCGTCGTAGATGAAATCCACCGACGCCTGGATTCGACCGCCTGTCTCTGTCTCTACATCTTCCTGCACCAGCGTGACTCCGGCGTCGAAAGCCTCGCGAAGCGTTCTTCCCAGCACCGTGGAACTGTCGAAGATTTCGCGCGCCTGCAAACCGAGGATGTTGTCGCTCTCCACGTGGAGGAAGCGCTGCGCGGCTTCCGACACCAGCACCGCCCGCCCATCGCCCGTGAACAATAAGATGCCGTCTTGAAGGTTTCCGAGAACCTGGTCCAGATTCTCCTTCAAGGCAGAGAAGACCTCCTCCACATTGCGCATGCGCTGCCCGATCTGCTCAATCTTCGTCGATACTCTTTCCGCAGTATCGAGGCGGGGCGCTTCGCCTTTTTTGCTCGGGCCCTCCGCCGAAGTCGGATTCCAGTAATCCAGTTGCATGCTGATCTCTTCCAAGGGCCGCAGCGCCAGGTTGCTCAGCAGGAACGCCACAACCAGCGCCGTTCCGAGCGTAAACCCCATCAGCGTAAATGCCTCTTTCAACGATGGCTCATACACCGCCTGCAACAGTGTCGTACGCACGCCCACGTGAACGCTCAGAAAGGGCTGCTCATTGCGATCCAGCGGCGCTATGATGTCAAACACCTTGGCCGGCCCGTAGATCTCACGCATCTTGGTAATCGGACCAGCAGCAAGCAAGTCGCTATACTTCGGCCGCCACTGAAGCACCTTGCCATCATTGTCTGGAAACGTGCTCAGCAGAATGCGCGACTTCGTGTCCACGATGTTCACGTCATATTCCGTCGTGGAGTACATGTTGGCCGAGTCGAGTGTCGCACTCAAGAATTCGCTGTCCTTGATCGCCTTTTGAACCAGTTCCCGCAGCTGGTCCTTATCGTTACGGTCGACCGTCTGGCCTTCCAGCCCCGCCAGCAGAGCGTTATGCAAAGCAAAACGCACCTGGTTGGCCACCATGCGATTCGAATCATCCGACTGTTGAATGGCCGCGTCCACCAGGTGACTGACATACACGATCGACAGCACACCCGCGATCAGAAAAACCAACCCCGTAATCGCCAGAACGAGTTTTGTCTTTAGTCGCATGTCTTGCAAGCACAGTAGCCCAATCGCAACACCAAAATCGAATCGCGCCGAACACCCGATGAGAATGTGTATGGATTACGGCCTGCTTCAACATCCCCGGCTTTCGAAAGGCACGAGTTTAGCCGTGACGTGATCGAAGTAAATGGCCTGTGGGCTTCAGCCCCTGGGGAAGTTCTTTCCATCTTCGAGTTGGACCTTTACTTTGTCCGCAGGCATCTCACATCCGTCTGCAAGCCGCTTTACGCAGTCGGATCTTCCCGCGAGTGGTTGTATTCCTTCAGCTTATTGTGCAATGTCTTCAGGCTCACGCCAAGAACCTCGGCTGCGCGCGTTTTATTCTGTCCCGTCGATTCGAGGGTTCGCAAAATCAACAGGCGCTCCGCCTCGGCTACCGTGGTCCCCACGCGCACTGGCACAACATTGGCATCCGTTGCCCGCGCCGCCACCGGCAATTGCGGCGTACCAAACGTCCGCGGCAGGTGCGAGCAATCCAGCGGAGCTCCGTCTGGGCATAGAATCACCGCGCGCTCAATCGTATTCCGAAGTTCACGCGCATTGCCCGGCCAGTCATACCCCAGCATCCGGTCGAGAATCTGGTCCGAGAGTCCCGAAACGTGCCGCGTGTGCTTCTGATTCATCTCGCGCACCATCGCTTCGGCCATCACCTGCAGATCTTCGATGTGCTCGCGCAGCGGCGGCATGTGAATATGAAACACATTCAACCGATAAAAAAGATCCGCGCGCAAATGTCCGCCAGCCACCGCATCCTGCGGGTCACGATTCGTTGCCGCAAGCACCCGCACGTCCACATCCTGTTCGGTCCGCGCTCCCAGCCGGCGCAGTTTTCGCTCCTCCAGAACGCGCAGCAGCTTTGCCTGCGTCCCGATCGGCATATCGCCCAACTCATCCAGCAGAAGAGTCCCGCCCGATGCCAGTTCAAAGCATCCCGCTCGCCGCTCCACCGCGCCGGTAAACGAGCCCTTCTCGTGGCCGAAAAGTTCGCTCTCAATCAGCGTCTCGGGAATCGCCGCGCAATTCACCGCCAGGAACGGCCGCCCTTTGCGAGGACTTAGATCGTGCAGCGTCCGCGCCACCATCTCTTTGCCGGTTCCGCTTTCGCCCGTAATCAGCACAGACACATTCGAGGGGGCAATCTGTTCAATCAGCGCGAAAATCTCCCGCATCGCCTTCGAACTGCCCACCATCGACCCCAGGATGCCTGTATTTCGCAACTGCCGCCGCGTAACCTCGAGCTCAATCTCCGTCGCCCGTTGCCGCGTCGCATTCGCCAGGATCGTCCGCAGCCGCGTCGCATCCACAGGCTTCTGCAAGAAGTCGTAAGCTCCCAGTTTCATCGCATCCACTGCAAGCTGAATCGACCCCTGCGCGGTTAGCACCACTACCGCAATATTCGAGTTCGCGTCTTCGGCGAGCTTCGTCAGCAGCCCGATGCCGTCCATCCGCGGCATTTTCAAATCCGTCACAACAATCGCCGGATTCCACGCGAGCGCCTTCTCCCAGCCTTCGATGCCGTCGCGCGCCGTCTCCGTCTGGTATCCCCAGCCGGAAATCAGCTCCGCCAGTCCCATCAGGGCATGGGGTTCGTCTTCGACAATCAATACCTTTACCGGGTTATGCATATCCTCTTTCGATGCAAATATTTCAGCATGCGGCATCGAAGTTCAGCTTTCACTTCAGCTCGCTGTCGAGTCTCTAACCAGTTTAGACCGCCTTGTCGGTTAATTCAGCCCAGCGGGCATAGAGTGCGTCGTTTTCCTCTTGGGCCGCTTCCAATTCCCCAAGGGCCTCTTGCAGTGCCGCCGCGTCCGAGGCGATTGCCGGGTCCTCCACCCGGCCCCGGGCCGCAGCCAGTCGCGCATCGCTCTCCTCCACCCGCTGCTCAATTGCAGCAAACTCCCGCGCCTCCAGATACGAAAGCTTCTTCTTCACGGGCTTTTGTGTGTCCGGCTCCACCTCTGGTCGGCCTTGCCGATCCCTGATCCCTGAACCCTGTTCTGCCATCCACTCTTCCCACTGCCCATAATCCGCAAACCGCCCGATATGCCCATTGCCGTCCAGCCCCAGTACTGTCGAAGCCACGCGGTTCAGCAGGTAGCGGTCGTGCGTCACCAGCACCAGCGCCCCCGGAAACTCCAGCAGATTTTCCTCCAGGATCTCCAGCGTCGGAATATCCAGATCGTTCGTCGGCTCATCCAGCAGCAGCACGTCCGCCGGCTCCAGCATCAGCTTCGCAATCAACACCCGTGCCCGCTCCCCGCCGCTCAAGTTCCGCACCGGCTGGTTTAGCTGCTCGCCCGTGAACAGGAACCGCGCCGCCCAACTCGCCACATGCACATTGCGCCCCTGGTATACGAGTCCATCCCCCTCCGGCGCAAGCGCCTTGCGCAGCGTCAGATCTTCGTCCAGCTCGCGCATTTGGCTGAAGTAGACAAGGCGCAGCGCGTCTGCCCGCCGAATGCCCCCCTCCGCCGGCTCCAGTTCACCGCGCAGCAGCCTCAGAAACGTCGTCTTCCCGCTCCCGTTCGGCCCCACCAACCCCACCTTCGAGCCCGCTGTAAGAACGAATTTCAATCCACTGAACAGCCTGCGCTCTCCAATGTCGCAAGCCACATCGTTGAACTCCACCAGCCTCTTCGTCTTCCTCTGCGTCGCCTCAAAATCGATCCCCGCGGAGTTTACTGTAGTCCGCGCATCCATCGCCGCCAACTTCCCGATCATCTCGTTGGCCGTATCGATCCTCGCCTTCGATTTTGTCGTTCGCGCCTTGGGCCCGCGCCGCAGCCATTCAATCTCCGTCCGCACTCGGTTGCGCAAACTCTCCTGCTGCTTGCTCTGCGATTCCAGATACGCCTCCCGCTCTTCGAGAAACCGGCTGAAATTCCCCCTTACGCGGAAAAGGCCTTCGGCATACACCCGGTTCAGTTCGATAATCTCGCTCGAAGTCGCCTCAAGAAAATAGCGGTCGTGGCTCACGGTCACCACGGCAAAATTCGCCTCGGCCAGCAACTCCTCCAGCCACTCAATCCCAGCCAGGTCCAGGTGATTTGTCGGCTCATCCAGCAGCAGCACATCGGGATGTCCGACCAGCGCCTCCACAATCGCCAGCCGCTTCCGCCACCCGCCTGAAAGCGAGGCCGCCTCCGCCGCCAGATCCTCGAACCCCGCTCGCCCTGAGATCTCGCGCAGCCGCCCCTCGCGTTCCCCCTCATTCACGTACGCGGCAGCCAGAGCTGTCTCGAGCACCTGCCTCACCGGCAGCCCCGCGGCGAATCGTGAATCCTGCGGAACATAGGCTGCCCGCGCCCGCTTCCGCACTGCCAGCTCGCCCACGTCCGGTTCAACCGTCCCCGCCAGGATCGCAAGCAGCGTCGATTTTCCCGCGCCGTTCGGCCCAATCAGCCCGATCCGCGCCCCATCCTCTACCGTGAACGAAATGTCCCTGAAAAGAGGGTTCGCCCCAAATTGCTTGGTAATAGATTGCGCATTCAAAATCGGCGGCATCTCTCTAGATTACCGTCCAGCTCTGCTCCATTTACCGAGTGCGAAAACAGGCAATCAAAAGCAGCACGCTTCATGTTGAGCGCGGGTCGCGCAGCGATCGCAGCGAAACACCTGCGGTTGTTCTTGGGAATGCCCCGTGTCCTACACTGAATTCCATGCTCGACTACGAAATCTCCCCATCTGACACCGCCGCGCTTCTCCGCGAAAACAAGACCCGCCTCCTCGATGTCCGCGAGCCATGGGAATACTCCACCGCACACATCGAACCCAGCACCCTCATGCCCATGGGCGACGTCCCGGCCCGCGCCCACCAGGAGGTCGATCCCGATCAGCATCTGACCGTCCTCTGCCATCACGGACAGCGCTCCCTCAACGTGACCGCATGGCTGCGCAATCAGGGATTTGAAAACGTGCAATCCCTCCGCGGCGGCATCGATGCCTGGTCCTCCGAAATCGATCCGAAGGTCCCGCGCTACTAGCGTCCGAACGAGTATGTGACCTGGAAGGTCCCGTTATCCGCGCCCGGATTCGCGTCCGCCGTGTTCTTGTTTGAGAAGTGATGGTAGCGATACTCCGCGCGGATCGACTGAGTGTTGGTTCGATAGAATTCGACGCCAACGCCGCCGTCAAATGTGAAATTGAACGAACCCGCATTTTCGACAGGAATCGCTCGCGTGGAGTAGATGTAGCCTCCGTGCCCGATCAGGAAAACCTGCGTTTTATTGCGCGGCAGAAAGTTCAATTGCAGCCCCATCGGCGACATCGCTTCCCCGGCGGTCCATCGGCGGCCACATTGATTTGAATAATTGACTGTGTAAGCAACACCGTCCACCGTAACGGTTTCCATTCCTGAAGAGCTATGGCAGGTCGTGTAGGTGACTACGCTCTGGTTGATGGGCGGCAACGGAGGCGTCGGCGTGTTCCACGTAACCGTGATGCGGTCTGTCGGATCGCTTTCGAGCGCCAGCGGCATCACTTCGCCGTTGTATTGCCAATTCACAAATTGATTGAGAATTAGACGCCGGCTGTAGCTCGCCCCGAGAAAGAACAGCCTGCGGCTCTCCGCTTCGCCAAGAAGGATATGGCTTGAATCATTGGAATATGCACTGAACACCCCAAATGTGTTCACCCGCGCAAAATATCCGTAGTCCTTCTTCTCCTGCGCTGATGCGGCGAGTCCGACAAAAAGAATCATCGTGAGAATTAGACCGGTTTCAAGCACCTTTCGCCGCAGGCAGCCACCTTCGTTTCTCGGCAAGAGAGGGACCCTTTCACATGATCGGACTGGCCGCAGCGCCTATACTATCAGCTACTTTTGTTTTGACTGTTACATCCGCATTTGAGGAGCGAAACTCATGTCTTCGTCTGCTGTAGGTTTTGCAACCGATAATCACCCTCGCTTTTTGAATGAACTCAAAGACCTTCTCCGCATCCCTTCCATCTCCACGCTCCCCGAACATAAAGCCGACTGCCGCCGCGCCGCCGAATTCCTCGCCTCCGAACTCAAACGCATCGGCATGGAGAACGTCCACCTCATCGACACCTCGGGCCATCCGCTCGTCTACGCCGATTGGCTTCATGCCTCTGGAAAACCGACGGTCCTCATCTACGGCCACTACGACGTCCAGCCCACCGATCCGATCGACGAATGGCTCTCGCCCCCTTTCGAACCTACCGAACGCAACGGCAATATCTACGCCCGCGGCGCCGTCGACGACAAAGGCCAGGTCTGGATGCAGGTCAAGGCCCTCGAAGCTTTGCTGGCTTCGAACAAATCTCTACCCCTCAACGTCCGCGTTTTATTCGAAGGCGAAGAAGAAGTTGGAGGGGAGGGAATTGCCGATTACGTCGCCTCCAAACCTGCCAATCTCAAAGCTGACTTCGCACTCGTCTGCGACACCGAGCTCTTCGCCCCCGGCCTGCCCACGCTTTGCGTTGGCCTGCGCGGCATGATCTACACCGAGCTCGAAGTGCGGGGCGCCAAGACCGATCTCCACTCCGGCATGTACGGCGGTGCCGCTCCCAATCCGTTCACTGCCATTGCGCAAATCATCGCCCGCCTCACGGATGAGAACGGCCATATCCTCATCCCCGGCTTCTACGACGACATCATTTCTCCCAGCCCCGAAGAACTCGCCGCGTGGAAGAGCCTTCCCTTCGACGAAGAGCACTACCGCATCGCTGAAGTCGGGTCACGCCAGCTCGTCGGCGAAAAAGGCTACAGCGTCCTTGAGCGCACCTGGGCCCGTCCCACGCTCGACGTCCACGGCATCCCCGGCGGCTTCACCGGCGCCGGCGCAAAAACCGTCATCCCGGCCAAGGCTCTTGCCAAGGTTTCCATGCGCCTTGTCCCCGGCATGACTCCTGCCAAAGCCTTCGCCCAATACAAAAGTTACGTTGAAAAGATCGCTCCCGCCGGCGTCGACGTCGACGTGCGGCTCATCCACTCCGGCGACCCCTGCATCGTCCCGGTTAACAACCAATACATTCAGGCCGCCACCCGCGCGCTCCACGAAGTCTGGGGTAAAGACACGGTCTTCATCCGCTCCGGCGGCTCGATCCCCATCGTCGGCGACTTCGACCGCCACCTCGGCCTGCCCAGCGTCATGATGGGTTTTGGTCTCCCCGACGACAACCTCCACGCCCCCAACGAAAAATTCAATCTGAAGAACTTTGAACTTGGCATCCGCTCCCTGATCCGATTGCTGGAGGAGGCGGGCCGTTGAGCCTGCCCCACCCCCTCCTCCCGATGACCCCCGACGCATTCATCCTTGCCGGCGGACAGTCCACCCGTATGGGCTATGACAAGGCACTCACCCTCCTCGCAGGTGTTCCTCTCGTCCAACATGCTTGCAATCTAATCCGTTCCGCCGGGCTCAATCCCTGCATCGCCGGCGCCCAAAGCAATCTCTCCTCTTTTGCTCCAACCCTGCCGGACGACCCCACGCGCTCAGGCCTTGGCCCCCTCTCCGGCATTTGTTCTGCTCTGGCAAACGCTTCTGCCCCTCTTGCCGTGTTCCTGCCCGTCGATCTGCCGCTCCTGCCTGCGAGCCTCATTGTCTATCTTCTTCATCACGCGACCGTCTCCCAGTCCGTCGTCACCGTTGTCTCTGTTGCCGGTTTCATTCAGACCTTTCCGGCCATCATCGACACTGCCGCGCTCGCCTCGCTCCAATCGAGCCTCAATTCCAACGACCGCAACTCCCTCCGCGCCTTCCGTACCGCGTCGAGCCGTCTTTCCAGGCCCCTCGCTGTTCTGCCCGTTGAGTTGCTGCTTCAGGCTGGCCAGGTCTCCAGTCCCCAGGCCATTCCCCCGGGGTTCTGGTTCCTCAACATCAACGCACCCCAGGACCTCCGCCATGCCGAAGCCCTCCTCGCCGGGCGCTAACTTCAAGTAATCTGATCTCGTGGCCACTCCCGACCCCACCTCCGAATCCACCGGGGTTCCAACTTCCGATGTGCCGATCCCCGAGGTCCCCGAAATCGCCGGGGATGTCCTGTCTGACATCGCTGGGGGTAAACCCGCACCAACCGACGAAGAGCCCACAACCTGGCCTCTCATCTCTTTCAGCCATGTCTCCATGTGGTTCGGCGAACGCAAGGTCCTCGACAACGTCAGCTTCTCCGTGAATCGCGGCGAAACCCTATGCATCCTCGGCCGCAGCGGAGTCGGCAAGTCCGTCGCGCTCCGCATCCTTATGGGCTTTCTTAAGCCGCAAGTTGGTTCCATCCGCGTCGACGGCCAGGAAATCAATGCCTACACCGAAGAGGAAATGCAGGCCATTCGCAAGCGCGTCACCATGGTCTTTCAGAATGGAGCTCTCTTCGATTCGCTCACCGTCCGCGAAAACGTGGCCTTCCCCCTGCGCGAACGCGGCGGGCAGGAAGAGGACCAGATCCAGCAGGTCGTTGACCGTCTTCTCGGCCTTGTCGGCGCCGAGGACGTACCTGATGCGTTACCTGCCAGTTTGTCCACTGGCCGCCGTCGCGCCGTCGCCATTGCGCGCGCTCTTGCCTCCCAGCCTGAGATTGTTCTTTACGATGAGCCCACAACAATGGTTGATCCCATCATCGCCCGCAGACTCGGTGGGCTCATCCAGCGACTCAAGCAACAGCTTGGATTTACAAGCATTATCGTCACTCACGACATGCGATTCGCCGAGCGGCTCGCCGATTCCGTGCTTTTCTTGCATGAGGGGCGTGCGGCTTTTTTCGGGCCTCTCCGCGACTTCGTTGCGTCCCCCGATCCCAACATTCAGCAGTTTCTCACCCTCGATGCCTATGTGTTACCTTCAGTTTAAGAGTTGATGACTTTATAAAGAGTCCTTCATAAATTCGGTTGAAGACTCTCTTCCCCCGGCTAAGCAGAGCAATGAACGCCAGACCGGCTGGAAGATCTCAGGAATGCGCAAGACGATTCCTTATTGACGGTCCTTTGCACCTCACTCGTTGCCTTTGTGTCACGCCCCGCAGAAGTTGCAATTGAATGACCCGCGAAAGACACAAATCCCTAACCGAAGCAGTTCGCTCAATATGAGGTTTGAGTGCTCCAAAGGTCCCTGAGCTTCGAAATAATCATCCGAGGAACGGCATTCCAGGAAGAAGAAAAATCAACGCCATTCCCTCCGTGCGGAAGCCGCACCCCTCACGTCACGAAAGTAATGACGGTAACAGCGTTTGTGCCGCCGCTAGAGCAACCTTTCGCAAACTTGAATCTTCCAACATTCAGTATCCATTGTGCCAGCAGGCATTCTGTTCCCCAATATTTCCTGCAAGCGAGAATCCACCCCCACTTTCCAACTGTAGCTTTGGGCTTCTGAGGTTAGCGGACGGATATGGCAACATCCGATTTCTGGCAAAGAGTCTCAGCTTCTGTTGCGACCCCATCCGATCGGTCGGCGGACACCGCGCGGGACGCTTCACGCAGCTCGCAAGGCAAGGTCAAGTTCTGGATCTTTCTTGACTTCCTCACCGTCCTGGTCGCCACGATCATTGCCACAGTCTACGAACGCCACACCACCGCTGTCGTGGGAGCGCGTGCCTTTTACAAGGGAACGCTCTTCAACGGCCGTTCCATGTGGATTCTGCTGGGCCTGGTTTGCGGTTTTGCCATCACCCTCGTCATCTCCAGCCGACGGCTCAACCTTTATTCACCCAAGAGTCTCACCTCTTTCCTGCACGAACAACGCCTCACGGTCCAGGTCTGCTTCACCTCCGGCCTGCTGCTCACCGGAACCCTCTATCTTGTTCGTGCCGAAGATATTCCCAGGGGCATCGTTCTCCTGACACTGGTTCTGGTCACGGTTTGTCTGTGCCTTCGCCGCCTCATCTACCGCACCCTGATGTATCGCCGATTCGAACGTGGTCAGGACACCCGTAACGTCCTCATCATCGGCACCGGCGCCGAAGCGCATGCGCTCCGTCATCACCTTGAAAGCATTCGTCACCTCGGCTACACGTTCAAAGGCTTTATCGATTTCCCGGGCGCCTCCTCGCACATGATGTCTTCAAGCGGCGATGTCGTCGGCACCCTCGACACGCTCTTTCAGCACGCACGCAAACAATTCGTCGACGAAATCTTTTTCACCACGCCCTGCGAGCGCGGCGTCGTTCTCGATGTACTCGAGAAATCCCGAATGCACGGCGTCGATCTGCGCATCGTGCCCGATCTTTACCAGGGCCTCGCCTGGAACAGCCCAGTCGAATACATCGGCCAGTTCCCGACCATCCCTCTGCATCGCGGCCATGTTCCCGAGCTCGGATTCGTACTTAAACGCGTACTTGACATCCTCTTCTCCAGCCTTCTGCTTCTGGCTCTTTCCCCTTTCCTCCTGCTCGTCGCCATTGCCATCAAGTTTGAATCCAGGGGGCCGATCTTTTATGCTTGCGAACGCATCGGCAAGAAAGGCCGCGTGTTCCACTGCTACAAGTTCCGCACCATGGTGCACGACGCCGATAAGCGCCGTGCCGAATTTTTGCACATGAACGAGCGCGACGGCGTTCTGTTTAAAATCTCCAATGACCCCCGCATTACCCGCTTCGGCCGTTTTCTCCGCAAATACTCCCTAGATGAGTTGCCGCAGTTCATCAATGTTCTCCGCGGCGACATGAGCGTCGTCGGGCCGCGCCCGCCGCTGGCCAGCGAAGTCATGGAGTACAAGCTCAGCCACCTTCGCCGCCTCGATGTCACACCCGGCATCACGGGTCTATGGCAGGTACAGGGTCGCCAGGATCCCTCCTTCGACAGCTACGTCTCCCTCGACGTCACCTACATCGAAAACTGGAGCCTCTGGCTCGACATCAAGATCATCATTCGCACCGTCGGCGTCGTCTTTTCCGGCACCGGCACCTAGCATTTACTGATCTCCGCACACCTGGTCCCTGACACCTGATCTCTGCTTTAAACTGGAACTGTGAAGATCGCACTGGCCCAGATCAACCCCACGGTCGGGGATTTCACCGGCAATCTCGAAAAGATTCGTTCAGTCACCCGTCGCGCTGCCGACCAGGGAGCCCGTCTAGCCGTCTTCTCCGAACTGGCCATTTGCGGATATCCGCCCGCCGACTTCCTTGAGAAGCCGAGCTTTCTCGCCCGTTGCCGCCGGGCCGTCGATGAACTTGCAGAGGCCACACGGGACCTGCCCACCGCGCTGGTCGCTGGCGTCGCATTGCCCGCCCCGCCCGACGCCGGCAAGCCTGCGGTCAACGCCGCGGTTCTCATCGACCGCGGTGAGGTCCTTCTCGAGCAGCACAAACGCCTGCTGCCCTTCTACGACGTCTTCGACGAACAGCGATACTTCCTGCCTTCCAGCCGGCAGCGGGTCGTCGAACTCGACAACGTGCGCCTCGCGATCTCGATCTGCGAAGATGCCTGGAACGACAAGAACTTCTGGCCGCGCCGTCTCTACTCCTTCGATCCGCTCGAGGAGTTGATGCTCCAGAATCCAGCCATCCACATCAACCTTTCCTCCTCGCCCTTCTGGCATTCCAAGCGCAAGATACGCCGCGAGATGCTTGCTGCGATCGCCCAACGCGACCACGTCCCGGTCATCATGTGCAACCAGGTCGGCGGCAACGACAGCCTCATCTTCGACGGCTCCTCCCTCGCCATCGACGCCCGCGGCCAACTCATTGCCCAGGCAAGATCCTTCGAAGAAGATCTCGTCATCGTCGATCCCTTCGACGCGCTGCCGATCCCCGATCCGCTGGAAGACGACACCGAAGCCGCCTGGCGCGCCCTCGTCCTCGGCACGCGCGACTACGTCCGCAAATGCGGCTTCAGCAAAGCCCTCATCGCCCTCAGCGGCGGCATCGACTCCGCACTGGTTGCCGCCATTGCCGCCGAAGCTCTTGGCAGGGAGAACGTGCTCTGCATCGGCATGCCCAGCCCCTTCTCCTCGCAGGGCTCCATCGACGATAGCCGCGCTCTTGCCGCCAATCTCGGCATTCGCTTCGAACTCATCGGTATCAGCGACCTGTTCCACCAGTACACGCAGGCTCTTGAGCCGCTCTTCAAAGGCACGCAGTCCGGACTCGCCGAAGAAAACCTGCAGGCCCGCATTCGCGGCAACCTGCTCATGGCGCTCTCCAACAAGTTTGGCTCGCTGGTTCTCACCACCGGCAACAAATCGGAAATGGCCGTTGGCTATTGCACGCTCTACGGCGACATGGTCGGCGCCCTTGCCGTTATCGGCGACCTCATCAAGACGCGTGTCTACGCGATCTGCCGCTGGCTCAATCGCGAGCGCGAAGTCATCCCGCTCCCCATTCTTGAGAAACCTCCTTCCGCGGAATTGCGCCCCGGACAGAAGGACACGGACTCACTGCCGCCCTACGAGGTCCTCGATCCCATCATCGAGGCCTACGTCGAGCGTTACGAGACCCCGGAATGCATCGCGCAGAAGAATGGTTTTCCCCTCGATCTCGTCCAACAGATAGTGCGCCTGGTGGAACGCTCGGAGTACAAACGCCAGCAGGCCGCCCCGGTTCTCAAGGTCACGTCAAAGTCCTTCGGCATGGGACGCCGCTTTCCCATTGCCGTCAAAGTGCAGGTAAGTGCAGGTATAAGCTAAAGGTCGGGAGTCTTCCCGCCGCTGAAGGAGAAATTCGCTTGATTCGTAACTCCGCTCGATTGGCCTCTGCAATTGCTCTGGCCATGCTCTTCTCTCCCATCAATCACGTCATAGCACAGGAACAGACACCCACCTCGCCCACTCCCCAGCCCACGGCGCCAGAAGCGAAAGCCCCGGTGTTTCCTGCGCCTGATCCGGCTGACTTCACCGCCACCGCTCCCACCAAGGACGTCGTCAACGCCTTCATGCAGGCCAATCTCGGCTTCGACGCCAACTCCATGTGGCAGGTCCAGGCGATTCAGAAGACCCAACTCCCCGGCATCAGCAAGGTCATCGTCTTCATCGGCGACAAGACCGGCAAGCAGCAACCCTATCGCTTCGCCTTCTTCACCACCCCCGATCAAAAGCACATCATCGTGGGCGAACGAATCGTCCCCTTTGGCGATCATCCCTTTGCCGAGAACCGCTCCATCCTCCAGGAGCGTGCCAACGGGCCGTATCGCGGCTCAGCGGGCAAGGATCTCTTACTCGTCGAGTTCGCTGACTTCCAGTGCCCCCATTGCAAAGCCGCGCAAGCCAACATGGATAAGCTCGTCGCCGATTTTCCCAAGGCGCGTATCGTCTTCCAGAACGACCCCCTGGTCTCGATTCATCCAGAGTCCCTGACTGCCGCCGAATATGCAACCTGCGTGGCCAAGCTCGCCGGCAGCACGGCTTTCTTCCAGTTTGCATCCGCGGTTTTCGACGGGCAGGAAGGTCTGGCAACGGCCGACGGCGCCACCCTTACCCTGAACAGCGCCGCCACCAAGGCAGGGCTCGATCCAGCCAAAGTCTCGACCTGCGCGGCATTGCCTGAGACCAAGGCAACCGTCGACGCCTCTTCTCAACTCAGCAAGGATCTCGACATCTCCGCGGTGCCCACACTCGTGATCAACGGTCGCGAAGTTCCCGCCAACGCTCCCTACGAAACGCTGAAGAAGATCATCGAGTATCAAGCCAGACTGGACGGTATCGCCCAGTAATTGTGTTTTTGAAGTGACACAGACCATTGCTCGTGTGCCCCATTCATGCGCGCTTTTTGCGCATGAGTGGGAGGGAAGCCATCACGGTGTTGTCTGTCCCCGCTCGATCCGCAACATCGGCGAATGTCCCGCCGCCTGCGTCCCGCGAATCACGTGCGGCGTAATGATGATCAGCAGGCTCGCATAATTCCGCTGAACATCCGTGTCCGTCACTGTGTTCAGCCCCGGAATCTCCGTCAGTCCCGGCAGCCCGCTCAGAGCGCGGCTCTCTTCTTTGTCCACCTGGCTCACGATCACCACGCCGGAGCCATCCTTCAGCGTGGCCACGCCGGAGTAGCTGCGATTGTTCAGGATCGGCAACCCGTTCAGCGACGCACCGCCCAGCGCTGTAATCGTCAAATCCATCGTCAGCGCCACATCGCCATTGCGCACCACGCGCGGAGTCGCCTTGAACGTTAGCCCCAGGTCCTGGTACTCCACCTGCGGAATCGTTTGGGACCCCGCATTCAGCTGCGAGAGTAGGGAACTCAGACTTCCCGAGGTCCCCGCCGTCGTCAGGCCGGGAATGCTGATGCCCGATGTGCCCAGATTCGAATACTGCGACGTCTCAATCGGATACCGCGATCCGCTCTTGATCGTGCCTTGTTCTCCGTCGCCCAAATGCATCTGAAGGTCGTCCAGTTCCCGCGACTCCGAAGAGTTCAGGTTGAGATTGAATGTCGCGGGCCCCGGCGACAGTCCCGACAACGTCAGTCCGCCGCCAAACAAAGCAATGCCGTTCTGAAACAGTGAACTTGAAACCTGTCCTGACGCCAGCAAGATTCCAAGAATCGTCAGCGTGTCGCCCGGCGACGCCAAGCCCGACGAAATAATCTGCTGCACCAGCGCCTGGTTCTGATTCAGAATCGACTGCTCTTCCGCAAGCACATTGAATGCCGTGATCTGCTGCGGCAGCTGCGCACCCGTATTGCGCAGGTTGGTGTGCGCCAATTGGATCAGCCGGACATTCAAGAGCACCTGGCTTCGTCCGTCGAGCAGCTCGCGCAGAGTTGCATTGAACGCGTTCAGTTTGTCCGTCGCCGCGCGAACGGTCAGCGTTCCTGAGCTCTGCTGCACAACCACCTGTTGCAGCTGGAACACATTCTTGGCCAGGGTTCCGATCTCGGTCATCTCCGCAGTCGATAGCCCGCCCAGGTAGACCGTCTCAAACTCCTGGCGCATGTATTGCTGCCGGTTCTCGCGTGTATCCTTCGCCACCAGCGCCCGGTGCGCATCCAGCGGCACCGTGAACGAATCGGTCGCCATATTCACCGCCTGCGTCGCCTGCAAAAACGTCGCATCGTCCATATCGAAGCGCATCGGTGGCCCTGTCACGCTCTGGTCCACCGAAGCCTCAATTCCGAACGACCGATACACTGTCTGGATCACCGAACGTCGATCCGTCTTCAAATGAAAGCTATGCGTTCCTGCGATCGGCTCCAGCACCGGGGCAGGCGCCAGCGAATCCACACCCTGCTCGTACAGCGGCTTTGTTTCCGCCGCCGCCACATCGGCCGCCATCTCATCCAGGTGCTCCGCAACCTCGATGTTGTGAGGATCCAGTGCTGCCGCCTTTTGCAATGCCGCCTGCTCCGCCGTCTTGTCCCCGCGAATGCGCGCCTTGGCCGCCGTCTGGATCAGCGCAGTCACTTCATGACTGCGCGCCACCACCGTCGCCGCGCCATAATTTACATTTCCCGGATCCAGTTCCGCCGCCTCTTCGTAATCGCGCACGGCCTCGTCATACTGCTGCTTCTCGAAGAGCTTCGTCGCCCGCAGATACAGCTTGGTTGCTCGCCTGCGATCGCTGCCCGTAATCTTCCTTGCGGACGTTTTATCCTTCGCCTGCTCGGTCTGAGCGGCTCTCCCCGATGCATTCGACGGTGCAGGCGTCTGCGCCTGCTGCGCCCACGCCGTCGCCGCCATCGACAGTATGGCAACAATCGCAGCGAAACCTGCGCGCACCGTCTTCATAAGTTGCCCCGCGTCGCCGCCAGCAGATCGGCCAGCGTCGTCGCGCATGCTTCCGGCTCATGCTCGAGCAATTCGTCAAACGAAAAATGTCCGGTAGCGACCGCGATTACCGGCAGGCCGTTCGCATGTGCCGCTTCAATGTCTCGCGGTGTGTCGCCTACAACGCATACGCTCGCCTGCGCCCCCGCCAGTTCGCGCGCCTTCTTCGCTGCATGCCCCACCAGCTCTGCGCGAACAGGGAAGTGATCGCTGAATCCGCCGAATCGAAACCACTCGCGCAGTCCCGCGCGCTCCACCTTGATCCAGCCAATCATCTCCAGGTTACCTGTCGCCACGCCCAGCGTCGCGCCATGGTCGGCAAGGTGACGCAGTGTCTCTTCCACGCCCGGCATCAGGATAGGTCGCAACTCATCGCGTCGGTCCGCCACGTTTTTGCACATTCCCTTAAGAATCGCCGCCATCTGCGGCTCCAGCACATCCGCTGGAACCCCAGCAAGTGCGCACGCCTCGCGCAGGATCGACGTATCGGTATTTCCGGCCAGCGAAACACCCTCGAGCGAGACCTCGAGTCCCATCACCTCCCGCACCGTCGTGGGCAGGCTGTCCATGTGTACGCGGTCGCGGCTCCGCAAAAGCGTGCCGTCGATATCGAACAAGTACGCGTCCTGCCCATCCCAGGCAAACCCGCTCTTAATTGCAGTTCGCGCTTCGTTGTTCTGTTGGGTTGTCTGCATGCCGATGCGAAGCTGGCTTAGCCCTGGCGTATACCGTGGCGTGCGGCTCCGAATATAGGACGTTCACTGCGTGGCGGACGCTTGAGCCCGGCGCGAATCTCTGCCAGGCTGATGCCCAGTTCAGCCATCGTGCGGCTGAGCGTGTTGCGGTGGATTCCCAGTTCTTCTGCTGCCTTACACTGGTTCCCCTTGTTGGCCGCCAGCACTTCGCGCAGATATTGTCTTTTGAACTCCTTCACCGCATCCTCGTAGCGGATTCCGGTGGAATGCATCTGTGTTACCAGGCTGTCCAGGTCTCGTCTCACGTCAACCTCTTGCTCTACTAGATTGCCACAACCGGCAGGCTTCAGCCCGCGGAAAAATTATTTGACCTTTTCCTCGTGGATCAACTGCTGCGATTCCGATTCCAGCGTCTGCAATTCCTTGCGCACACGGTCGCCCAGTCGCGACGGCGTAACGTGAACGCTTATTTGGAGTGCACCGAAGAAATAACGCGGCAACCTTGCTTCCGTCAACCACACTGTTTCTGGAAAGAACGCGACCGTAACAAGAAGGCACACAGTCACGAATACGATCCCTTCCACGAAACCGAAAACCGCACCGCCTAAACGATCCAGGCAACCCAGGCCGACCTTTTCAAAAAGCTTGGCCAGGATCGAACCAAGTATTGCCGCAATCGCCATCACCAGCAGCGCAATCACCAGGAAAGCGACGGCGTTCGCCACTGCGACTGAATGAATCAGCGGCTTCAGCACGGCCGCCAGCCGCCAGTAGTTCCACGACGCCAGCGCCAGCCCCGCGATCAGCCCAGCCAGCGAACAGGCCGAACGAAAGAATCCCCGCGCAAGACCCGCCAGTACCGCGGCTGCCATCACCACCACGATGATCCAATCGACCAGCGTAAATCCGTTTATGTTCATGCCTGTGCGTCCAGCTCCTGTCCCGTCAACCGGCGAAAAGCTTCAAGGTATTTATGCAGTGTACGCTCCACCACGTCCTGGGGAAGACTCGGAGCGGGAGCTTGTTTGTTCCAGTGAATGCTTTCCAGGTAATCGCGCACAAACTGTTTGTCGAAACTCGGCTGCGCTCCGCCCGGTTTCCACAATGAAGCCTCCCAGAAGCGCGATGAATCCGGCGTCAGCGCCTCGTCCGCCAGCACAATGCCATTCTGCGTCATTCCGAATTCAAACTTGGTGTCGGCCAGGATCAGCCCACGCGACTCCGCGTGCCTGCCTGCCTTCTCATAAATTGCCAGCGTCAGTCGCCGCAGCTCATGCGCCACGTCCGCTCCCACCACTTGCTCCACGTGCGCGAACGAAATATTCTCGTCGTGCGTTCCGTCCTGGCTCTTGGTCGACGGGGTAAACAGCGGCTCCGGCAATCGCGATCCATCCTGCAATCCCGCCGGCAGTTTGATCCCGCATACTGCCCCCGTCGCCTTGTACTCCTTCCACCCCGACCCCGCAAGATATCCCCGCGCTACACATTCCACAGGAAACATCTGCGCGTGCTTCACCAGCATCGACCTGCCTGCAAGCTGATCCGCATACTTGTGCAGCTCGGGCGGATAATCTGCGACCTTCGTGGCAATCAGGTGGTTCGGCACAATCTCGCGCACCAGCTCAAACCAGAACAGCGAAATCTGCGTCAGGATCTTGCCCTTGCCTGGAATCCCCGTGCCTAGTACGTGATCGAATGCCGAGATGCGGTCCGTCGCCACCATCAGCAGCGCGTCACCTACGGCATACAAATCGCGCACCTTGCCCCGGCCGATGAGCGGAGTCGTGCCTAAATCTGTCTTCAAAAGTGCTGTCATATTAGGATCTTGCCTCGGCGTCGTGAATCTCCGATTTTCTTGCCCGCGCCCAGCTTTGTCAAACGCGCCCGATCCATTGTCTTTCCCTGCACGAAACCTGCACCCCCCCGCACCGGGAATTGCACAATGCCCTGTGACAGCCGTCACGGAGTCCCGGAAGGACTTAGGCGAAACTTCATTTGTCACCAAGGTTCGGGAGTGAGTAAGAAAACTCCTTTGAGCCGGGCGGCACGAGGCAGCAGTGGAAAGGGGAAGCCGCGGCTAGCTTCGTTTTATTGGGATCGCCAGTAGCTGTGTACTACCGACCTCCAGTGCCAGCTACTGGTCCCCGTCTTCATCTTGTGAATTCACAAGCAAGCGCCTCCGAAGCGTAGGTTTCCTTCGGGGGCGATTTTTTTGTCGCTACACCCTCTTCATATTGTCCGGGCACTCACTGAATCTGCATCTCCGTCGGATCGCATTGCTCCCGCTCTCGACGGCGCCCCCCCCGACTCTCGATATAATTCGAAAATCCACTGAGAGGCATAGACCATGGGCTTGAAGCGATTCCTCCTCCTCGTCGCATCCGTCGTTGTTCTTACAGCATCATCCTTTGCGCAGAACCTGCCGGCGGGCGTTCAGAAAGTGACTTCCATCGAGGGCGTCACCGAATACGCCTTCCCAAATGGCCTTCACGTCCTGCTGTTTCCCGATGACTCCAAGCCCAAAATCACCGTGAACGTCGTCTACCGCGTGGGCTCCCGCAACGAGGGCTATGGCGAAACCGGGATGGCTCATCTCCTCGAGCACATGGTCTTCAAGACATCCACCTCCGGTCGCGAACTCTTCAAGGAACTCACCGACAGGGCCGGCGGCTTCTTCAACGGAACCACCAACTACGACCAGACCATGTACTTCGAAACCTTCAACGCTAGCGACGATAACCTCCGCTGGGCTTTGGGTCTTGAATCCGATCGCATGGTCCGCATGACCATGCTCAAGAAAGACCTCGATTCCGAAATGACGGTCGTGCGCAACGAAATGGAAGCCGGCGAAAACAACCCGACCCAAGTCCTGGAAGAGCGCGTCCTCGCCTCTGCCTACAACTTCCACAACTACGGCAAAACCGTCATCGGCAATCGCACGGACGTCGAGCGCGTTCCCATTGAGAATCTTGCTGTCTTCTATCGCAAGTACTACGAGCCCGACAACGCCGATCTCATCATTGCCGGCCAGTTCGATCCGGCCAAGGCCCTCGGCATGGTTTCCGAAACCATCGGCGCCATCCCCAGGCCCTCGCGCGTTCTCACCCAGCCTTACACCTCCGAGCCTACCCAGGAAGGCGAGCGCTCCGTTATCCTCCGCCGCGTCGGGAACATCCAGGATGTGATGGTCGCCTACCACATTCCCGCCGCCCTGCATCCTGACGCAGCTCCCCTGCAAGTTGCCGCGCAGATTCTTGGCGCCCCTCAAACAGGCCGCCTTTATAAGGAGCTCGTTGACTCGAAGAAGGCTGTCTCAGTCTTCATGTACGCCAACCACATGCACGACCCCGGCTTCACATTGGCGTCGGCACAGCTCAAGCCCGATCAATCCATTGACGACGCCCAGCAGGCTCTGCTCAAAGTGATTGAAGGCCTCGCCGCCACTCCACCCACGCAGGAAGAGGTAGATCGCGCCAAGGGACGCATCCTCAAAAACATTGAACTGGCGCTCACCAACTCCCAGACTGTCTCCCTCATGCTCGGCGGCTACATCGGCGACGGCGACTGGCGCCTGCTCTTCCTCACCCGCGACGAGGTCGCCAAGGTCACGCCTGACGATGTAACCCGCGTTGCCAAGGCCTATCTCAAATCCTCCAACCGCACCCTCGGCGAATTCATTCCCACCACCGCGCCCGATCGTGCCGAAATTCCGGCCACTCCCGATCCCGCCGACATCTTCAAGAATTACAAGGGCGGCGCGGCCATAGCGCAGGGCGAATCCTTCGATCCCACTCCGCAGAACATCGAGGCCCGCGTCATCCGCGCCAAACTGCCCAACGGCATGAAACTCGTCATGTTCCCCAAAAAGACGCGTGGCGGCACCGTCGTGGCCCGCATCAACCTCCATTTCGGAGATGGAAAATCTCTCGAAGGCAAAGGCACTGCCGCCGATATCGCCGGCTCGCTCCTCATGCGCGGCACCAAAAACAAAAACCGTCAGCAGATCCAGGATGAGACGGATCACCTCAAAGCGCAGATCAGCGTCAACGGCGGCGTCGATCAGGCAAGCGCTACCGTCCGCACCCTCGATGCAAATCTCGCTGACTCCCTGCGCCTCGTGCGTGAACTGCTCCGCGAACCCTCCTTCCCCGAAAGCGAATTTGAGCAGATTCGCCAGCAGCGCATCGCCAGCGCGGAAGAAGGGAAGACCGAGCCCAACAACCTCGTCCAGATCGACCTCTATCGCCATCTCAACGCGCAGTACAAACGCGGCCAGGTCCACTACGTCTCAACGCTCGACGAAGAGATTGAAGACGACAAGAAAGTCACTCTCGACGATGTGCGCTCGTTTTACCAGAAGCTTTATGGCCCCGGCGAGGGCGAAATCGTCCTCAGCGGCCAGTTCGATCCCGAGCAGATGCGCAAGCTCGTCACCGAACTCTTCGGCGACTGGAAGAGCTCAGCCCACTATCAGCGTGTCCCCGATCCCTACACCAAGGTCGAGGCCGTCAATCACAAGATCGAAACACCCGACAAGCAGAACGGGCTCTTCCTCGCCGCCATGCCGCTCAAAATGAAAGACACTGATCCCGACTACCCCGCTCTCACCATCGCTGGCATGGTCTTCGGCGGCTCACCCAACTCGCGCGTCTTCCGCCGCATCCGCGTCAAAGACGGCCTCAGCTACGGCGCCGGCACACAGTTCCAGATTCCAACGGAGGACGATGCCGCCGCCATGATCGGCTTCGCAATCGCCGCCCCGCAAAACATGCCCAAGGTCGAAGCCGATTTCAACGAGGAACTCGCCCTCGCGCTCAAAGACGGCTTCACCGCCGACGAGGTGGAAAAGGCAAAGAAGACCTGGCTCGACGCACGCACCGTCCAGCGCTCTGAAGAAGGCTCCATCGCCTCGCTTCTCATCAGCCACGAATATTGGGGCCGCACCATGCAATGGGACGCCAAGCTCGAAGCCGCCGTCGCTGCGCTCACACCGCAGGAGGTGAACGACGCCTTCAAACACTATGTCAACCCAGCCGCCTTCACCATCGTCAAAGGCGGTGACTTCAAAAAGGTAGGCGCCTACCAATAGGGCGAACACTCAATCGTCGAACTTCAGAGTCGGCCATTACCAAGCTGGGTGCCCCATCCATGACGCGATTTTGCGTCATGGATGGGAGAGCACAAACCTACCCCGTCATCCTGAGCGAAGCCGAAGGACCTGCTTTTCAATCGCATCAGTCCGCACCACGATGGAAAACGCGAAACTCAATGTTCTCGCGATCACGATTGAAAACGCATCGGCGAAAATAACCCGATCGGATGCGATGTCGATCCGCCTATCGCCAGGTCCGCCAGAATCTCCCCGACTACGCTGGCAAATTTGAATCCATGCCCTGAAAACCCGCACGCAATCGAGCACGACGCAAACTGCGGATGTGCCCCAATCACAAAATGCTCATCCGGCGACATCGTGTACATGCATGTCTGCGCGCGCAATACTTTGCCATCCAAAGCCGGAATCCGCATCCGCAACTGCTCCACAATCCTCCGCAGATCGCGCTCATGAATCTCGCAGTCGACGCTCTCCGGCGTGCGCACATCGGCGCTCCCATGGATTGCTGCCTTCATCCCGCCCTCCAACCCGTCAATCGCCGGAAAGCCGTATCCATGCGCCCCGCCGCGCGCATCCTCACAGAGAAACACCGGAAAGCGATCCGGCAAAAACGGCGTCACGCCGGTCCTCGGCGCAATCCACGCCATCACCTGCCGCGTCACCCGCAGCGGAACAATCCCATTCAGCGCCTGGTTCGCCCAAGGCCCCGCCGTAATCACCAGGTGTCCCGCGCTGTAGGTGCCCCTGCCGGTCCGCACCTCAACGCAACCGCCCTCCGCCGACCACGCCAGAGCGCTCTCTTCGAATTGGAGTTCAGCTCCAGCCCGCGAAGCCCGCGCCAGTTGTGCGCGGATGCATTCCTCGGGAAACAAATATCCGGCATTCGTCTCGTAAACGGCAACATCGCCCGCCAGCGGAAACACTTGCGGAAACCGCGCGTTGATCTCGCGGCCCTCCAGCACCTCGAAGGGAATCGAGTGCTCTGTTGACGCCGCAATCGTGCGCCTCACCAGTTCGCCTTCTCCCGAGCCAATGTTCATGCCACCCGTGATGTTGAGCAGGCGTGCGTCCATATCTTTTTCCAGCCTGCGCCACAATTCGTAAGCGCGCAACACCAGTGGAATGTAATCCGGACTTTCAAAATACGCCTGGCGAATCATCCGCGACCCGCCATGCGACGATCCCTTGTCATGCGGCGAAGTGAACTGCTCGATCCCGAGCACGCGCTTGCCCCGCTCCGCAAGATGCTGCGCAGTCGCGCTCCCCGTCGCGCCAAGTCCAAGAACAATGACGTCGTACGCCATACCGCTCAATTCTGAAAGTCGGGATTTAAAGCGTGAATGCTCTCGACCTCAGCAGTTCTGATACTTCCAGTTCCGCTGCTTGCCCTCGCTGATCCATTCGATCGCCGTCTCAATTCGCCTATCGCGCGTCTCTGGCCGCTTGGCGTCCGCAATCCACTCCACGTATTCCTTTTTGCAACTCGGACTGAATGCCGCAAACACCGCCGCAGCCTTCTTGTTGGCCTTCAGCGCCTTCGCGAACTCCGGTGGTGGCTCGATCGGCTTCGCCGGGGCCTTCACCACCTTTTGCCGAGCCGCAATCGGACTCGTGTATTCGCCTTTGTCGATGAACGCAACAGCCTGCTTCAACAAGCCGAGCATTTCTTTCCTCGACGGAAGATCACTCACGCTGGTCAAGCGGCCAAGCGAGCCCATGGCGCCCGGCTTCAACGCCTTCATGTCCCGGAGCACTGCGGAGATCTCTTCACCCCAGAAACCAAAGCTGCAATGCTCGTTGAACGCCGACATGTTGCCGACAATCGCGCTTTTGTATTCGAAAAAAGGCCGGCTCCACTTCATGGTTTCGACGACGCCAGGGCAAGCCTTATGTACCAGTTCGCGAATTTCAAAAAGAATAGGCTGTGCGAAGGGTCTCGCCTTCGCAATATACGCATCGACACGAGGATCAAAAGAGGAAGTTGGACTCACAGTTCACTCCTCAAGGTTTGCAGAATAGTGTAACGGGATTTGCAGAGTTTTAGGAGACGTCTGTCCGGAGGAAATGTTGGGTGCCCCAGAGCCTGCCCTGAGCGAACCCGAGGGGTCTCGCTTCTGAGACATGGGAAAGCACAGATGCTGACATCAGGAGCGCGAAGCCCTATGCCGTAGCCCTCTGCTGTTCCTGCCCGCCCAGCTTCACGCTCACCACCTTCGACACGCCCGGCTCCTGCATCGTCACGCCATAAATCATGTCGGCGACATGCATCATGCGCTTCGAGTGCGTCACAATCAGGAACTGCGTCTCGCCGCTCAAGGAGCGCAGCAGTTCCGCAATCCGGCCCACGTTGGTCTCGTCCAATGCCGCATCCACTTCGTCCAGCGCGCAAAATGGGCTTGGCCGGAACTGGAAGATTCCCACCAACAGCGCCAAGGCGGTCAACGATTTCTCGCCACCAGAGAGCAGAAGCACATTCTGCAGTTTCTTCCCCGGAGGCGACGCCACAATCTCCAGCCCGCTTTCTGCCTGGTTCTCCGCATCTGTAAGCCGCAGAAAGGCCTGCCCGCCGTGGAACAGCCGTGTGAACACCTGGCCGAAGTTCTCATTGATGCGCGCAAACGCCTCGACAAACTTCGTCCGCGAAATCTGGTCGATTTCCTTGATAGTCTCCTGCGTATTCTCGATCGACTCAATCAAGTCCCTGCGCTGCGTCTCGAGGAAACTATGCCGCTCCGCCGTCTCCTTGTACTCTTCCAGCGCCATCATGTTCACCGGACCCATCTGCTCGATCTTCTGCCGCAGCGTCCTGCACGTCTCTTCCTCAACGCCCAGCGTCTCATCGGCGATGCGCACAATCTCCGCATCCGCGCGCAATTCAGCGGCCTCCGCATTCACTTCGGCCAGGCAACTCGCTTCCAGGTGCTCCAGGTCCGAACGCAGCTTCGCCGCCTGGTTCGATCTGCCGCTGCGATCGTCGCGCAACTGGTCCAGTGACGCGCGCGCCGTCTTCAGTTCCGTCTCCATCGCCGCAAGCTGCTGCCGAACCTCATGCGCCTGCGCCACAACCGTCTCTGCCAGTGCCAGCGCCTCCGTTTTCAGCGCGGCCAACTCCTGCTGGCGCTGCGCCAGTTCCGCACTCTCCCGGATGCGCTGGTCCTTCTCTGCTTCCGCGGCCGCACGCTGCTGCTCAATCGCCAGAACCCGCCGCTCCAGATCGCTGTGCAAGCGGTCGATCCGCTGGAACGCCGCCTCCGCGCCGCGCCGCCGCTCTTCCAGTCCCGCAAGCTCCGCCGTCAACTTCGCCGCTTCATGCTGCAGCGTCTCGCGCGTCTGCCGCATGGTTGCCAGCCGGTTCTGCTGTTCCTCCAGCGTGGCCTCGGCTGTCGTGTGCTCGCCCTCCAGCCGAACCGCCTCTTCGCGCTTCTGCTCAATGACAGCATGCTTTGCCTCGCGCGCTTCCTTGTTCCGCCCGGCCTGCAGCATCCACTCCTGCAACCGCCGCTCGATGCGCTGCGATTCGTTCTCCATTTGCTTAAGCGCCGCGCCCTGGTCTGCCGCGTCACGTTCCGCCAGTCTCCGCTCTTCGCTGCGCGTCTCAAGCAGTGCCGTCATCTCCTCGATCTGCCGCGTCAGCATCGACGCTTCCAACTCGGCTTGACTAAGGTCGCGCTCCAGCGTCGCCAGCCGCATCTCCGTCTCGCGCAGATCGCGCTTCAGCGCCAGCGGACCGGCACTCGCCGGCTTGCCGCCGGTCACCGTCGCATTGTGGAAGCACTCGCCCCCCGGCGTCAGGAAGTACGCGTGCGTGTGCTCATTTGCCATCGCCTGCGCCAGCTCCGCCGTCTCCACCAGGTATCCATCGCGCAGTTTCGGCAGAATGGTTTCAAGCGACCGTCCGAACCCGTTCAGCACGCGCACCGCATCCTTCAGCGCCGTCACTCCCGGTCGGGCAATCGTCTCCGCCGTCTCTTGAAAAAGCGCAGCCTGCGCTGAGTCATGAATCAAAAACGTCGCCCGCCCATCCACGCCGGACTTGAGCACGCGCACGCCTTCCTCCGCCGCATGCCAGCTTTTCACAACGACATAATTCAGCTCTTCACGCAGAAACTCGTCGACCACACCTTCATGCTCGCCGCTTACTTCGATAAAGTCCGCCAGCGTGCCCACCGGCGTTGACCCATTCTGCAGGGCTCCCGGCTTCAGCAGACGCCTCACGGTTTCGGTCGAATAACTGTGATCCCGTATCAGCGATTCCAGTGAATCCT
Source organism: Occallatibacter sp. (assembly GCF_049582745.1). Lineage (GTDB taxonomy): Bacteria > Acidobacteriota > Terriglobia > Terriglobales > Acidobacteriaceae > Telmatobacter. The sequence continues at coordinate 126,956 of NZ_JBAUUO010000045.1, read as the reverse complement.
TGCGCCCAACCCCCGTCGCCTGTTCGCTGCGCAGCTGGTTCGCCCGCGCACGCACCGCGGTTTCATCCGCACGCCCCGCCTGCAGTTGTTCGCGCAACTCCGCAATCTCGATCTCCAGCCTCTTTAGCGTTTCCGCAGCCGACTCAAATCGCAGCCGCGCCTGCCCGCTCTGCACGCCCAGGGTCTCCTGCTCATTGCGTGCCTGGCTCATCTCGGCATTCAGCCGCTCGGCCTCGCGCTCCAGTGCTGCCAGGCTTTCCTCCGCCTGCGCCGTACTATTCCGCGCGTTGCCTGCCAGCGAAAGGAGGTGCATCGCGTGACGTCGATCTCCCTCCAACTTCCGCTCCGCGTTGAACACCTCGTCGGCCGCGGTCCGCGCTGCGTGCTGCCGTTCCTCCACCTTCTCGTGGAACGCCCGCGCTTCTCCCGCCGCCGTCTCCAGAAACATCCGATGCTGCTCGCGCTCTTCGGCAATTCCGCCCAGTTGCGCGCGCGTCTGCTCCAGTTCGCCCGCCGCCGCTGCCAGCCGTGCTTCCAGTTCCGTCACGCGCTCCGCATTGCTGCGTTCGCGCGCCGCCGCCCGCTCCAGTTCGACAGCAGAAGAGTTGGCGCGGTTCTGCGCTTCCTGTCCCTCGCGATCCAACTCATACCCGCGCTCCGTCAGCGAGTGCTGGCTGGTTTCCATGGTTCCAATCTCGGCAGCGCCGATCGCAATCTTCTCGGCGAATGCGGCAATCTCCTGCTCCAACCGCGCCTGCTCGGCATCCATCAGCGCCATGCGGCTTGCCAGCACCACCCGCAACCGTCCGCGCAGCTCATCGCGCACCTGCGCAAACCGCTCCGCCTTCGATGCCTGCCGCTTCAGGCTGTTCATCTGCCGCGTCACTTCTTCGAAAATGTCGTCTACACGCGCCAGGTTCTGCTTCGCACTTTCAAGGCGCAATTCCGCCAGCCGCTTCTTCGTCTTGAAGCGCGTAATTCCCGCAGCCTCTTCGATAATCGCGCGCCGGTCGTGCGGTTTCGAACTCAGCAACTGCCCAATGCGCTCCTGCCCGATAATCGCGTAGCTCTCCGGCCCCAGGCCCGTCCCCATAAAGATGTCCTGGATATCGCGCAGCCGGCACAGCTTTCCGTTCAGCAGATATTCGCTTTCGCCCGTCCGGAACAGCCGACGCGTGATCACCACTTCGCCCTTTTGCGGAGTCCGATTGAACTTTCTGCGACGAATCTTCAACATCACCGGTTGGGGTCCACCCGTGCTCGCCTGAATCCCCCCCTCGGCTTCGGGCCCCTGCGTCTGCATGCTGCTCTCCCCAGGGTTCTCTTCATCCTCCAGAACCTGCCCCGGCTGTTCTGACGCGATAATCTCTTCCGCTTCCGCGGCTTTCCGTTTGCGCAGTTCGTTCTCATCCCAGTCCGCCGGCCCGTCGTGATCCACCACCACGTCCGGCTCTACCGGGATCGGTCCCTCGTACGCTTCCGGATCTACCATCGTGATGGTCACTTCCGCCATCCCCAGCGGCTTCCGTTCCCGCGTCCCGGCAAAAATTACGTCTGCCATGCTGCCGCCGCGCAGGCTCTTGGCGCTCTGCTCGCCCAGCACCCAGCTCACCCCATCCAGGATGTTCGACTTTCCGCACCCGTTCGGCCCCACTACCACCGCGACACCCGTTCCCGGCACGGTCAACTCCGTGCGGTCGCAAAAGCTCTTAAAGCCGAGAATGTGGATTCTCTTCAGTTTCAGCATGCTCACTCCGGGTCAGCAGGATACGAACGGATATAACTCAGCATCGGCGATCGCGGCAGTTGCCGCACACGTGCCGTTTGGATGGTTCTCCGGGGTCCCCAACGACAGGTCTTCGTCGTTGGCGTGGTTGCCCCTCTTCGATTACAGACTCTAAGGAGCCGAAAAGTCAGGGTCAATCATGGGGAGAGGTTCTTTTGTGGATAAGGGGGTCCCGAATCCATCTTCTCCGATTATTTTAGGCTTTTTTCGGAAATTGTCCTATTTTTGTTGAGTTTCTGCCGAGTTTTCCACAGACAGGTTTGCACCAAAACTCAGCGCAAAGTTGTCGGAAAATTTACCGCCTTTCGGATTACCTTCTCGATCGCCCTGAGCGCCTGCGCCCTCGGGAACCCCGGCCGGCTTGCCAACCGGATCGTCCGCCGCGTCCGTCCCGTCAACGGCACCAGTACTATCCCCCTCTGCCCAAGCGACCCGGCGGCCAGCGCCGGAATCAGCGTCGCTCCATACCCCGCCGCCACCAGGTTCACCAGCGTCTCCAGCGTGGCCGCCTGCATCGACCCGTGCAGCCCACCGCGCGCATGACCAAGCCCATGCCCGCCATGTTTCGCTCCGCAAGCCGCCAGCGCCTGGTTAGCAAGGCAGTGTCCCTCCGCCAACACCAGCAACTCATCGGTCAGCGCTGCTTCATCCACACGCTTCGCTCCGGCAAGCCTGTGATTTCGAGGTAATGCCGCGAGCAGCGGCTCCTCATACAACTTGATCTCCGTAATCTCCGGCGCATCCGTGTCTGTCGCCAGCAGCGCCGCATCCAGTTTGTGATTTCTCAGCGCCTCCACCAGTGCCCGCGTCTGATCCTCCCACAATTCAATCGTCAGCCCCGGATAGCCCTGCCTCAGCGGCTTCAAAATCAGCGGCATCAGGTACGGCGCCACCGTCGGAATCACTCCCAGCTTCAGCGGTCCCACCAGCGGATCGCGCGCCGCCCGCGCCACCGCTTCCATCTGTCCAGCCTCCGCCAGCGCCCTCCGCGCATGCCCCAGAATCTGGCTCCCCACCGGCGTGATGTCCACCCGCTTGTTGGTCCGTTCCAGCAGCGTCACGCCCAACTCGTCTTCAAGCTTTTTGATTTGGCTGCTCAGCGTCGGTTGGCTTACGTTGCAAGCCTCAGCCGCCCGCCCAAAATGCCGATGTTCCGCAATCGCAACCAGGTACCTCAATTCCTGCAAATTCATTCCAAACTCCGGGGTTCACAGATCAAAGTTCTTGGTTCACAGTCCAACTTCGCGGTGCCGGGCGCCAGCTGTGAACTCAGAACTCCAAACTGCTTTTAATCATAGGCCCCACCAATCATCATCAAAGAAACAATTGATTTGCTATATCGAACCCCACGGCGATACCTTACCCGTAAATGCGATGTATTTCCGCCGGGACTCTCCCGGAAACCTCCGACCGAACCAGCAATCTTCTAGCAAGCAAAATCAGGAGACTTTATGTCTAGCGAAGCACAATGCCCGTTCTCGAACGGCGCAATCAAGCACACATCGGCAGGCGCAAAGGGCAACCGCGACTGGTGGCCCAATCAATTGAACCTCGGCATTCTGCACCAGAATTCCTCCCTGTCCAATCCCATGGAAAAGGAATTCGACTACGCACAGGAGTTCAAAAAACTTGACCTCGATGCCGTGGCTAAAGACCTTCACGCCCTCATGACCGATTCTCAGGATTGGTGGCCGGCCGATTTCGGCCACTACGGACCGCTCTTCATCCGCATGGCCTGGCACTCCGCTGGTACCTATCGCATTCACGATGGTCGCGGCGGCGCAGGAAGAGGCGCGCAGCGTTTCGCCCCTCTCAACAGCTGGCCTGACAACGTCAACCTAGACAAGGCCCGTCGCCTGCTCTGGCCGGTCAAACAGAAGTACGGCCGCAAAATCTCCTGGGCTGACCTCATGATCCTTGCCGGCAACGTCGCTCTCGAGTCGATGGGCTTGAAGACCTTTGGATTCGGCGGCGGTCGCGCGGATATCTGGGAGCCGGAGACCGACACCGATTGGGGCCCGGAGAGCACCTGGCTGGGCGATCAGCGCTATAGCGGTGATCGCGAACTCGCAAATCCGCTAGCCGCTGTCCAGATGGGCCTGATCTACGTGAATCCCGAAGGCCCCAACGGCAACCCCGACCCCGCAGGCTCGGCGCGCGACATCCGCGAGACCTTCGCCCGCATGGCAATGAACGACGAAGAAACGGTGGCCCTCATCGTTGGCGGCCACACCTTCGGCAAGACCCATGGCGCTGCGCCAGCAAGTCACGTTGGCGCGGAGCCCGAAGGAACGAGCTTTGAGGAGATGGGACTCGGCTGGAAGAACAGCTTCGGTACCGGCATCGGCGCCGATGCGATTACCAGCGGCATCGAAGTCATCTGGAGCCAGACGCCGACCAAGTGGAGCAACAACTTCCTCAAAAATCTCTACGGCTTTGAATGGGAGCTAACCAAGAGTCCGGCAGGCGCCCATCAGTGGAAGCCCAAAGGCGATGCCGGCAAAGACACTGTCCCCGACGCGCACGATCCCAAAAAGCGTCATCAGCCTATGATGCTCACTTCCGATATCGCCTTGCGAGTTGATCCCATTTACGAAAAAATATCGCGCGACTTCCTCAACAATCCCGACAAGCTCGCCGACTCGTTCGCCCGCGCCTGGTTCAAGCTCACACATCGCGACATGGGTCCGATCTCGCGCTACCTTGGCCCGTTGGTTCCGAAAGAAGAGCTGATCTGGCAGGACCCCGTGCCCGCCGTCGATCACGAACTGGTCAACGACAAGGACATCGCCGCGCTGAAAGCTAAAGTCCTGGCTTCCGGCATGTCGATCTCCCAACTCGTCACCACCGCGTGGGCTTCCGCCTCGACCTTCCGCGGCAGCGACAAGCGCGGCGGCGCCAACGGCGCACGCATCCGCCTCGAGCCCCAGAAAAACTGGGAAGTCAACCAACCCGCCGAACTGGCCAAGGTTCTCTCAAAGCTCGAGTCGATCCAGAAAGACTTCAACGCATCGCAAAAAGGCAGCAAGGAAATCTCGCTCGCCGACCTCATCGTTCTCGCCGGTTGCGCAGCCGTCGAGTCTGCCGCAAAGAAGGCCGGTCACACCATCAAAGTTCCATTCGAACCGGGCCGCAACGACGCTTCGCACCAACAGACCGATGCCGCTTCCTTCGCCGTCCTCGAACCCGTTGCGGACGGCTTCCGTAACTACGCCCGAAAGGGAACCGAAGAACACGCCGCTGCCATGCTGCTCGACAAGGCGCAGCTGCTCGGCCTCACCGCTCCCGAAATGACTGTCCTCATCGGCGGCATGCGCGCTCTCGGCGCCAACGTCGCGCACTCGCCGCATGGTGTCTTCACCAGGCGCCCTGAAACCCTCACCAATGACTTCTTCGTCAACCTGCTCGACATGCGCACAAAGTGGGCAAAATCGGAAAAGTCTCCAGACGTATTGGAAGGCCGCGATCGCCACTCCGGCGAGCTCAAGTGGACCGCCACAATTGTCGATCTCGTCTTCGGATCAAACGCCCAACTCCGCGCTATCGCCGAGGTATACGCCAGCAGCGATTCGAAGGAAGCATTTGTGCATGACTTCGTAGCTGTCTGGAGCAAAGTAATGAACGCGGATCGCTTCGACCTGCTTCGGGAAGGGAAGATTGAAGCCAACCCTCCCACCACCCACCCCGTAGCCGAAACCGTAGCCGGCGACTAACACATCCTCCGCAGTGGATGCTGTCGCACAATGTTGGGTGCCCCATTCATGACGCAGTTTCATCGCGTCATGAGTGGGATAGCACGAACTCCATCCGAAGTCCTCAAAGAGACAGCTTCTTCGTTGACTCAATAGATCCGGGCTTCCCCGCCTGCACATCCGGTCTGGATCGCTTGCCGGTCCAGACCGGAACTGTCTCACCCGACCACTGCGAACTCAGAACTCCAAACTACGAACTCTTCTTAAACTCCAGCGTCGCGTAGTTCATCTGCCCCTGCGCCACCGTATGAACCGTCAGCACGTTTCTGCCTTTTTTCAATTGCACCTTCACCAGACCCTTCGCCACATTCCAGTGATGCCACTGCCGCCACGCCACCGCGTCCGCCGCATCGTACGTCGCCGCAATCGTCAACGGCCCCGTTGCCGCAACGCCATTCACATCCAGCGAAATCGTCCCACCGCGATTTGACGTGTACAGCAAATCCGCGGTGTAATCGCCCGTCTCCGCCACATCCACCGTCACGTTGAACCACTCGCCCGGCTCGGTCCACCCCACATAAAGCAGTCCCGCAGGAGGCGTCACCTTGTCATAAGGATTGTCGTCGATCTTCGGATCGAGCCCGAACTTTGTATACGAAGTATCCACGCCCTCATTCATCCGAAACTCGTTCAAGTACGTGCCATTCGCCGGATTCAGCGCGCCGCTTCCATTATTCTTCGCGTCGGCATCGTGATACGCCACGCCCTCGCCGCCCAGGTCGTAGTACGCGCACATCACCGTCCCCGGAATCCTCTGCGCCCCGCCGTTGTGCTTGCTGTCATGAAACGGAGTTCCCTGATAGCTCTTCAGAAAATCCGCCTTCCGCGCGGCAACCGTGCCCGCCGCCACCAGCGCAACTGTAGAAGCCATCAACCACCACCGATAAACAAAACGACGCATCATGAACCTCACCTTTTCCCAGGATTCTGCGAATCGAACAAATACTACGGGGAAGATAGCCAGGTTGTCGTTTCGTGGATTTTCGCATCACAACCTGTGCGATCTCGACAATCGTTGTCGACCATGTCCGAATAGCCTTTCATCCTGTCGCAATCCGGGGTGCGACAGTGGAATTCACTCGCCAAAAGCCTTGCTTGGCGCAAAATCGGCACTATGATAAATCCATCGCGCAGTGACGGCGAACGGGTAAGTTGATGTCACTGTTTCATGTCAACATCGACCCAGCCGTAGCGGAGGAGCTACTTCTAGGCATGATCGGTTCAATTGCGGTCGTGCTTGGTGCAATTCTAGTGCTGGAAGGTCCTCCGCAAGCCAGGCGCAGAACTCCCGAGACAGATCTGGAAATATTTCCGGTTCCAGTCGGTCCGCTTTCGATGACCGTGTCTGCGCAGCAGAGAACGAGCGATCCTCTGAATTTGCGCTTCACGGTCTCTGATCAAAACGTCACATTGCTTTGCATAGAAATTGCCAACCAGTTGGACAAAGGGGCGGAAACCTCCCAATGCGTGGAGGCAGCTCCCGGTGTTTTTGTCGCGTCCTTGGACCCCGTGGTCGTCCAGCGGTGGTATAACGCCAGTCCATATTGGGACGGAGAGACGAAGCAACTCCCGATCCGCGTGTCTTTTTTGGCCAACGGCCAGGCAGCGAGCCGAACCATTTGGGTCGCAGTGAGCCAAGTTCCGATTTCGGGCCGAAGGCACGGCGATGACAGTGGTTTTGCCTGGTTTCTTGAGGGCCCGTGTTTAAGAGACGTCCCGGCGCCAAAGCAAATACCCTACCTCCCGCGCGCCAGTAGACGCTGAATCCCGCCCTCCCGCGCCAGGAGCCTTCAACAGCGGACAAACATTCCTTGCTTCCCATCACTCCGCCGCAGCGTTCGCCAGTCCCTCAATCACCGCCAGATTCTTCATCAACTCCGCAGGCACGCCATGCCGCCCCGCAAGATACTGCGCGCTGTTATACGAAACCCAAACCTTGCCCGCTCCATTCTCCGCCACCAATATCTTCAGCGGCAGATCGATCGCGATACTGGGCGCTGCCAGCATCACCGGCGTCCCCGCCTTGGGACTGCCAAAGATCAGCAGCTTCGTATTCGGCATCTGCATGCCGGCCTTTGCTGCCTCGCCGCTATGGTCCACCACGGCGAACAACGTCACGCCCTTGGCCTCGAGACTGCTTTTGAGCTTTTGTACGGTCTCATCCACTGAATGACTGCTGGCAACCTGAACAACGCCGTTGTTGCTCGACAAAGGAAACCTCCTTGTTGCTTCCGGTGCCTGATTGGGTTGTGCTGTGCACCGAGATGAGATAGATGGCCATCGCCAGACCCACCAGCGCCACGATAAACGCAACCATAACCGCCTGCGCCGTGGAATGCGAATGGGATGTTTCGCCCCGGTCAAGCTCGTGGAGAAGGCGCAGATGCCGCCAACCCGCAATCGCGTTAACGCCAACGCCAACCGCAATCAGCGCCGTTCCGAACCACAGAGAAAGTCCGTAGTGTTGCGTAGCCGCTGAATTCTGCGCGACACGCAGTTCCTGCAGAAACAAGCCAAAACGCGCCACCACAAATCCGAACCCCATCATCGCCAGACCCGTGCGGATCCACGCAAGCAATGTGCGTTCGGCTGCAAGATAATCGCTCAGGCTTGCCTTCGGAGGGGCAGATTCAGGACTGTTCATCGATGCGAAATCCTTGGGGGTGAGGAGACTGCTGAGAAATGAGATTGTAAAGTGTCCTGGCCCGTTGTACCAGAGTTGTCACTTCAGACCTGTGACCGCTGTCCGGACGCACTTCGCTGCGCTTCTGTAAAGTTGAAGCAGGGAATCAACGTCCCTCAGGTTCGCTCTTGGCCACTCCCTCAAACCCGGAAAATCTCGCACGGCTTCTGCATTCGGTCTTCGGCTTCGCGGGCTTTCGCGCCAACCAGGAACCCGTCTGTCGCGCCGCAATCGAAGGCCGCGACCTGCTCCTCGTCATGCCTACCGGGGCAGGGAAGTCACTCTGCTACCAGCTTCCCGCCATCGCTCTCGGCGGAACGGCCCTCGTCATCTCGCCCCTCATCGCGCTGATGGAGGACCAGGTCGCCAAGCTCGCCGCACTCAATCTCCGCGTAGCGCGCATCCACTCCGGCCTTGACCGTAGCCTTTCCCGACAGGCATGCATCGACTATCTTGCCGGCACACTCGACTTTCTCTTCATCGCACCCGAGCGCCTGCGGGTTTCTGGCTTTCCTGAGATGCTCGCCAAGCGCCCGCCTACACTCATAGCGATAGATGAGGCGCACTGCATCTCGCAATGGGGCCATGACTTTCGCCCCGATTACCGCATGATCGGCCAATACCTGCCCGCCCTGCGCAATGGATCGGATTCCGTGCCGGTCCTCGCTCTTACTGCGACCGCGACGCCAACTGTGCAGGCCGACATTACCGCACAACTCGGCATGATCAACCCCGCGCGCTTCATCCACGGCTTTCGTCGCGACAACCTTGCTATCGAAGTGGTCGAACTTTCTGTGCCGCAACGCGTCCGTGTCATCTGCGGGCTGCTCTCCTTGCGCGATCGCCGTCCAGCCATTGTCTATGCCACCTCGCGCAAGCAGTCTGAAAGCCTCGCCGCGGAGTTATCGCAACTCATGCCCGCTGCCGCGTATCACGCCGGACTCGACGGCGAAACCCGCGAGCGCGTCCAGAACGCCTTTCAATCCGGCCGGCTTGAAGTCGTCGTCGCCACCATCGCCTTCGGCATGGGCATCGATAAAGCCGACATCCGCACCATCATCCACGCCGGCCTCCCCGGCACCCTCGAGGGCTACTACCAGGAGATTGGCCGCGCCGGACGTGACGGCGCCCCAAGCCGTACCTTCCTCATGCACTCCTACGCTGACCAGCGTACCCACGACTTCTTTCTCAATCGCGACTACCCGCCCACCGATCATCTCCACCAGGTTTTCCGCATGCTGGGCGAGGTCGCGCGTCCCATCGACGAACTTCGCGCTGGTTCAAAACTCACCGAAGAAGAATTCGACAAGGCGCTTGAGAAACTGGAAATCCACGGCGGCGCGCGCGTCGACTTTGCCGGCAACGTCACCGTCGGCGCACCCGGCTGGAAGAAAACTTACTCGATTCAGGCCCAGCACCGCGCCGAACAATTCGAGAAAGTCCTGCGCTACACCACCTCCAGCGAATGCCGCATGTCCGCGCTCGTCCGCCACTTCGGCGATGACGCCGATGCCGCGCAATCCTGCGGCGTCTGCGACATCTGCAATCCCGCCGGAGCCATCCTTCGCCTCTTCCGCCGCGCCACCAATTCCGAACGCGCGATGGCACAGTCCATCCTCGACGAACTCCGCTCCGTCGATTACAAAGCAGCCGGCACCTTGCAGAAATCCGTCGATACTTCTTGCCGCCTTACGCGCGATGACTTCGATGCCGTCCTCGGAGCGATGACCCGCACCAACCTAATCGCCATCGAAGAGGCGGAATATGAGAAAGACGGCGAAGTCCGCCGCTATCGCAAGGTAAGCCTCACCGAAACCGGTCTCGCCACCCGCTCCATCGCGCAAGTTGAATTACTCCTCAGCGACGGCATCGCCGAAGAATTTGCCGAACCGGCAAACCGGAAACATCTCCGAAAGATTTCAAAACGCGATGCAACACATCCCACAGCAGAAGCTGATCGTTCGATAGTTCGAACTCCGGGTTCTCGCAGTGGAGAAGTCATTCCGCCAGCGTTGTCCAGCGACGGAGAAGAGCTCGCTGCACGCCTCAAAGAATGGCGGACCGGCGAAGCCAAACGCCTCCGCGTTCCGCCTTACTGCGTCATGCACGATCGCACCCTCACCGCGGTCGCTCGAGCCCGACCGGCCAATCCCCGCCAACTTCTCGAGATCGACGGCATCGGCCCGGCGAAAGTGGAAAAATTTGGCCCCGCGATCCTGGAGATCTGCGGAGCCAAATCCTGATCACTGACCACGGGCCCTAATCCCTCGTCCGTGATCCCCAATCCCTGATCCCTGTTGTTACGCCACCCGCTCAATCGTCACCGACTCCAGCACCACCGGCGTCTTGGGCTTATCCTGCCCGCCTCGCGCAACCTTCGAAATCTTGTCCGCAATCTCCTGCCCTTCGACGACTTCTCCGAAGATGGTGTGCTTTCCCGTGAGCCAGTCCGTCGGCGCCACAGTGATGAAGAACTGGCATCCGTTTGTGTTCGGCCCCGAGTTCGCCATTGCCAGCTTGCCCTTGGTGTCGAACCTGTGCTTTGATCCGCGGGTCTCGTCTTCAAAACGATATCCCGGTCCGCCCATACCCGTCCCCGTCGGATCGCCGCCCTGGATCATGAAGTCCGGAATCACACGGTGAAAGATCGTTCCATCAAAAAGCTTGCTCGTCGACTTTGCATGCGTCGAGGGATGCGTCCACTCCCTCTTGCCTTCCGCCAGTTCGATAAAGTTCTTCACCGTGATCGGCGCGTCCGACTCAAAGAGGCAAACAACAATCTTGCCTTCGCTCGTGTTAAAAGTTGCATACGTTCCTGGTGCCTGTGCCATAGAAACTCCTTTTGACCGAATTAGCTGATTGGCGGGCTGGCGGCGTTATGGGCGATCGAGGTTTTATCCAGCGCCTGCCGCCGAGTGCTTACTATTGTTGTGAATCGAGCGAAAAGACCACGTTGATCTGTGTCTTCACCGCGACCTGCTGACCATTCAGCAGGTAAGGCCGATAGCGCCAAGATTTGACGGCATTGATGGCGGCCGCCTGCAAGCGCGCAGGCCCGCTAACGAGTTTAAGAGACGTCACCGCTCCATCCGGTCCGATTAAGGCGGCCAGTACTACGGTGCCGGAAATGCCGGCTTGCTTGGCTTCAGGTGGATAGACAGGAGCTGCATGCGAAACTAGGAGACCTTGAGCTACGCCCGCCGATATGCTAACGGCATTTGAAGGGGACTCGCTCTGTTGAAACAATGATTCACCTTCTTGAGGGGCCTTCATGCCTGCGACCTGGATCGAGGAGTTCTGCTCCCTCTCGGCGTCCGGACTCGGCGGCGCCGCTTGACCTTCCGGAACAATCGTTACCTTCTTCAACACCACCGGCGTTACCGGCTTGTCGCTGTCGTCTCGCTGCACGCGCGCGATGGCCTTCACCACGTTTACGCTCGGCTCATCACACTGCCCGAAGATCGTGTGCTTCTGATTCAGATGCTCGGTCGGCACTTCAGTGATAAAGAACTGGCTCCCGTTTGTATTCGGACCCGAGTTCGCCATCGCCAGCCGCCCCGGCACATCGAAATTCAAATCCGGATTGAACTCATCTTCAAACGTATATCCCGGATCGCCCGCACCCGTTCCCGCCGGGTCGCCGCCCTGGATCATGAACTCCGGAATCACACGATGAAAAATCGTCCCGTCATACAACGGCTTGTTGTGCATCTTCTTCTGTGTCGCGGGATCGACCCAGTCCTTGGTGCCCTCGGCCAGCGCGATAAAGTTGGCCACCGTCGTCGGCGCCTCCTTCTGAAAGAACTGGCACGTAATTCGTCCCATCGATGTATCCATAACGACGGTTGGCCCATTAGGACGAATCATCGCCGCCGCCGTTGCCTGCGGCGCATCGGGCAGCGCCGGTTCCACTGGTTTTGGAGCCTCTTGTGCAAGCGCCGCAATCGTCGTGACTGCGATCGCAAAGGTCGAAATCAACAGGTTGGTTCTGAGTCTCATGCAGGTTCGAGGGTAAATCATCCCGCGTATGGGTTGCCAGCGCCCGCCACCGGCCATGTATGTTTATCGAATGAGCCTTGCACACCTTAGAGACTTACCCGGGCGCCTCGCTCTTGTGGCGTTCGCGCTTTTGTGCCTTGGGATCGCCCCTGTGCGCGTTGTGGCGCAGGCCGACAAGGCGCCAGCCGCAACCGACAAAGACAAAGATAAGCCTGCCGCTAAACCCGCCGACGATAAGACCGGCCTCCCCCCTCTGCCTCCCGAGGTGCACACCCAGCAGACCATCCAGATCGATGGCAAGCCGCTCCATTACACCGTCACCGTCGGCGCGCTTCCCACGCGTGACAGCGACGGCAAAATCGCGGGCGATGTGGTCGTCAGCGCTTACACCATGGAGGGCGCAAATCGCCCCGTCACCTTCGCCTTCAACGGCGGCCCCGGCGCATCCTCGGTCTATTTGAACTTCGGCGCCATCGGCCCCAAGCATCTTGACGCCGGCAACGAAGGCGACAGCCCTTCCGACCCCACCAATCTCGTCGACAATGCCGGAACGTGGCTCGACTTCACCGACCTCGTCTTCATCGATCCCATCGGAACCGGCTTCAGCCGATCCCTGGTGCCTGAAGCCGAGGCCAAAAAGCTCTTCTACTCGACCGAGCCCGACATTGAGTATCTCTCCCGCATCGTCTACGACTGGCTCGTGAAAAACGACCGCCTGAGCTCGCGCAAATACCTCGTCGGCGAAAGCTACGGCGGCTTCCGCGGACCTCGCATCACCCACTATCTGCAAGCGCAGCTCGGCGTCGCGATGAACGGCGTTGTCCTCGTCTCGCCCTATCTCAACCCCACCATCGAGAGTGACGGCCTTCTCTCCCCTCTTCCATGGATGATGACGCTGCCCTCCATCACCGCGGCCCATCTCGAACGCGAAAAGAAGCTGACGCCGGAAGCCATGGCCGACGTCATCGCCTACACCCAGGGCGAATACGCCACTACCCTCATCAAGGGCCACTCCGACGAAGCCGCTACGCAGAAGATGATCGCAAAGGTCACTGAACTTACCGGCCTCGATCCGGCGTTCGTCAAGTTCTCCGGCGGACGTCTCGAGACGGGCGCCTATCTCCGCGAGGTCCATCGCGAAGAGGGCAAGCTCGGCTCCGTGTACGACTCCAACGTGACCTCGTTCGATCCTTTTCCCTTCGCGCCCGAGCAGCGTGCCAACGATCCTCTCCTCGCAAGCATCGTCGCCCCGCTTACCACCGCGATGGTCGACTTCGTCACGCGCACCGTGGGCTGGAAGGTCGATGCCCGCTACAACGCGCTCTCCTATGACGTGGGCCGCCAATGGAACCGCGATGCGGAACTGCGCCAGGGCTCCGTACCCGATCTGCGCGAGGCCGTCGCCGCCGATCCCAAGCTGCGCGTCATGATTGTCCACGGCTGGAACGACCTCTCGTGCCCCTTCATGGGCTCAGTGCTCACCGTCGAACAGATGCCAATCATGGGCGATCCCACCCGCGTCAGCGTCCACGAATTCCCCGGCGGCCACATGTTCTACACCCGCATCGACAGCCGTATTGCCCTGCGCAAAGATGTGATGGAGATGTACGCGAAGCATTGAGAGACAGAGTTAACAATGGGAGACAGTGAAAGAGTGAAGAAGTGAACGGTGCGTTTCACTTCTTCACTTCCTTCACTTCTTCACTTCTTCACTTCCTTCACTCCTTCACTTTCTCACTTCTTCACATCTCGTTTTACCATTGACTTCCTACCCATAGATACTCTATACATAGACGCATGAAGAAACCGGACCTGCTCCCCGGCACCCTCAACATGCTCATCCTCAAGACTCTCACCCGCGCACCCCTGCACGGCTACGGCATTGCGCAGTCCATCAAGCGAATGTCCGACGATGTGCTGACCGTGGAAGAAGGCTCCCTGTATCCGGCCCTGCAGCGCCTCCTGCTGCAAGGCTGGGTCAAAGCCGAGTGGAGGATGACCGACACGAATCGCCGCGCGCGCTTCTACACCCTCACCGCCGCGGGCCGTAAGCACCTGGGCCTCGAGGTATCCGAGTTCGAGCAGATGATCGCAGCGATTGGTCGCGTGCTGAGCGAGCCGGTATGAAGTTGCAATGAATCGCAAAGCTGTGCGCACCTGCATCACACGGAGGTCCGATGAACCCGTTCACTTCCCTCGTAAAAAGGCTCAACCTTCTCTTCCGCCGCGATCGCTTCCACAGCGAACTCGATGAAGAGATGGCCTTTCATCGCGAACAGGCTGAGAAGGACTTCATCGCCTCCGGAATGTCTTCGCAGCAGGCCCACGTCGCCGCCGCTCGCCAGTTTGGCAACGCCACGCATCTGCGTGAACAGACTCAGAGTCTCGTCGCCTTCAGTTGGGAGACTGTCGCGCAGGATCTTCACTTCGCCCTTCGTCAACTCCGCCAAAAACCTGGCTTCGCTATCACCGCCATCTTCATCCTCGCCCTCGGCATGGGCGTCAGCGTTGCCATCTTTGGATTCGTCGACGCCGCTTTGATCCAGCCGCTGCCGTACTACGCCCCCAATCGCCTGATGGACGTGGCCGAGCAGAGCGCCATGTTTCCACGCTCGAACCTCTCCCGCGACGACTACGATGACTGGAAGCGCCTGAACCGCTCCTTCAGCTCTCTTGACGTTTACGGCGGGACGGGTTTTCTTTTGCGAACTTCGTCCGGCTCGGAACCGGTGCCCGCGGCACGTGTAAGCGACGGCTTCTTTCAAACCTTGGGCGTGCGCCCCGTGCTCGGCCGTGCCTTCCGCCCTGGCGAAGACCACCCTGGCGGCGCAAAGATCGCAATCCTCACGTACGGAACCTGGCAGAGAAGATTCGGCAGCCGCGACGATGTCATTGGCCAGTCACTCACTCTCGACGGGACCAACTACACCATCGTTGGTGTCCTTCCCCGCACCTTCGAGTTCGCCCCGCGCGCCAACGTCGAATTTTTTGTCCCTCTGCTCGACAAGAATGGCTGTGAGCAACGCCGCAGTTGCCACAACCTCTTCGGCGTCGGCCGCCTTCGCGATGGCGTAGCGCCTGCAACAGCTCTCCAGGACATGAAAGCCATCGCCGCGCAGTTGGCCATCCAGTATCCCGGCTCGAATGAGGGACAGGGTGCGGAAGTGCAGCCGCTCTCGCAAATCGTCGTTGGCCAGATTCGTCCGGTCCTGCTCACCTTGCTCGCGGCCTCTGGTCTTTTGCTTCTCATCGCATCGGTCAACGTCGCCAGTTTGCTTCTCGTCAAATCAGAATCGCGTCGCCGTGAAATCGCAGTGCGCGGAGCTCTCGGTGCCACATCCACGCGCCTCAGTCGCCAATTCATTACCGAGGGGCTTCTGCTGGCTGCAGTCGGCAGTCTTGCAGGACTTGCGGTTTCCACGTGGGCGATGGCGATTTTGAGAAGCTTGATCCCCAAATCCGTGGCCGGTTATGTGCCTTTTCTCAGCCGCGTCGGCCTGCACGCGCACTCCATCCTCTTTGCCGCGGCCGTTGCCGTTCTCGCTGCCGCTCTCATGGCTCTCACTCCCATTCTTCGCCTCTCGTTTCAGGACATCCGCACGGGTCTTGGCGACGGTGGCCGGGGCGCAGCCGGCCGATTCTGGCGTCGCATGGGAGCCAACCTCGTCGTCATCGAATTAGCCGTAGCCGTAGTCCTGTTGGTTGGCGCCGGGCTGCTGGGTAAAAGCTTTTATCGCCTTCTTCATGTTGATCTCGGCTTCGACGCAACGCATCTCGCCACCGTGCAAATGGTCGCGCCGGATGCCTCCTATCCGAAACCCGAACAGAAAGTCGCGCTGTTCCGCGAAGTCACACGTCGCCTCTCTGTACTTCCTGGCGTCGAGTCTGTCGGCATCACTAGCGATCTCCCCGTCCAATGCAATTGCGATACAGACTGGATTCGCATTGTCGGCAAGCCATACCACGGTGAACACAACGAAGTGGACGAGCGCGATGTGAGCCCCGGTTATTTGCCCACGCTGAAATCGCGTCTCATGCGCGGCCGGCTCTTCTCCGAAGATGACGACACGTCCAAATCGCAAAAAGTCATCATCAACGAGGCCCTCGCGCAAAAGTACTTTCCCGGTGAAGATCCCATCGGACAAAAAATAGCGAATGGCAGTCTCGATCCGAAATCGATGCGCGAAATCATCGGAATCGTCGCAAATGTGCGCGAAGGCGGCCTCGACGACGATCTCTGGCCCGCAGAGTACGAATCCATGTACTACGGTCCCAACAATTTCGTGGCCGTTTCCATTCGCACAATGGGCGACGAGCAGGCCATCCTTCCCGAAGTCATCAAGACGATTCACCAGATCAATCCGAGCCTGGGAACGTACGGTGAGCTCACGATGAGCGATCAAATCAGCAGCACGCAGTCTGCTGTGCTCCATCGCTTTGCAACAGCGATCGTTGCCGGCTTTGCCTTCATTGCGCTCGTGCTCAGCGTGGTCGGGCTCTATGGAGTGATCGCCTACTCGGTCAGTCAGCGCACGCGCGAGATCGGTGTGCGCATGGCTCTCGGCGCGCAGCGCAGCACGGTCTACAAGATGGTGATGCGCCAGGCGGGATGGCTCACGGCTGCAGGCATCTGCATCGGCCTTGCGTGTGCTGTTGGCGCCTGCATGACCATGGGCAAACTTCTCTTCGGAGTAGCAGCATGGGACGCGCCAACGCTCGCCACCGTCGCGCTGCTTCTCGGCTCTGCGTCCCTCGCCGCAAGCTTCCTTCCCGCCCGCCGCGCCGCCAGCGTCAGCCCCACTGACGCCCTGCGCGCCGAATAGTCCGCAATGCAAGGGTGCCTCGCGCCCTGCCCCGTTTGAAGTGGATTGCTGTGTTGAAAGAGCACGGTTTCAACCCTGCCGCCGAAGTCCCGCGAGCGTTTCAGGATTGAGAAAAACACCTGTTTTGAAAGGGCACGGTTTCAACCGTGCCGCAAAGAGCAATAGAGTGAACCGCGGCTTTAGCCGCTGAGGAATGTTTTTTGAGAAGATCAAGATTCTTTTTGCATTCTGTTTAGCCCCGGCCCCTGAGCAGGTAGCCCAGAGGATATTGGAGCCGAGATAAGCGTGCCGGTTAGGAGTAATTTAGAACGTTTATTCGCTTCTCCACGTCATTCACGTAGAATCTCGGCCCAAAGGAGAGATCTGAATGCAAGCAAGAATTCTGCGAATTGGTATCGGTGTAGCTTTGCTCTTGGCTGGATATATGGTGGGGACGCACAACACAACCTCGATTCACGCGGAAATGAGAGTGAGTATTCCCACCTCTTATGGAAAGGTCATCGCAGGCGACAGCTCATCGCTCTGGTTCGAGGACACAACCGGCACTCTTCGGCAAGTCACCATACCAGCAGGAAATACCATCTTCACCATCGCTCGACAAAAATAGATTGGACTGCAACGCTATTTGCCCGCAGATCGACTTCCCCATTATTCGCAGAACGCTAGCCTGTGCCCCGTTCATCGCAGTTTTATCGCGATGAGCGGGTGGGCCGGCTGCTTTCTAGACACTCTCCAATCACAAGCCCGGTGCCGGTTCGGTGTTTGCACCCCGGAAACCTCAACACTCAAGCCGGTGTCTCGCCCGAGCAACCCGCGCTGTCAAGAGCATCTTTCTAAAGAATCTTTCAAATCTTTTAAATAGAGGACAATGCGACTGTCGCCGTTTTGCAGGTAATTTCCAACAAATGTTGCACAATGAGATTGTCTTGCAAACGATGTGCGGACAAGGTTTCTACGAAACCAAACTGAACCAGCAATGAAGGCACTTAACCCACTGGCCCTGTAAGCCGGCAAACGGGACCTAAGTTCTTTCATAAGAAATCTCTACAGCCAAGTCATTTCGGAACAAATCTTTAGCGCCAATCGCGGCCGTAACCCTCTGAAAAGGGGATGTTTCCACAAAGAGATACCAGTATAGGGGGGGCCACCCTGACCGAAGCGCTGGAGTGCCGAATCCTTTACACCAGCCGCAGAAAACCGTCCAGCCTCACCCGCGCGCCTGGGAACACCAGATCCAGATTTGTCGCGCCGATCGTTTTGCTGACCACCTCGCCCAGCACCTGCCGGTAATCCGTCGTCAGCGCAAGGTCGCGCCCTTCGTTCAATTGATCGTTATCGAGTCCCGGCCACTTGCCATAGACCTTGCCGCCTTTGACGTTTCCGCCCAGCACAAACATTGCGTTCGCATGTCCGTGATCGGTGCCGCCCGTGCCGTTCTCGCGTGCGGTGCGCCCGAACTCCGACATCGTCACCAGCGTCACACTCTCCGCATCGTCTCCCATGTCGCGCCAGAAAGCCGAAACGCCACCGGCAAAGTCACGCAGACGTCCGGAAAGCTGCCCATCCACACTGCCCTGGTTGTGATGGGTGTCCCATCCGCCGATGTCGGTGAAGGCTGCTTCCACGCCAAGATTCGATTTCAGCAATTGCGCAATCTGTTTCATGCGATTGCCAAACTCCGAGTTCGGATATTCAACGCCCGCCGCCGGCTGGTATTGCGCGGGATTCGCAGCACGCAGCATTTTTACTGCCTCGAACGTCGACTCGCCTGCGGCGTGGAAGATGTGGTCGCCGCTATCGCCGTACATCGCTTCAAAAGCGCTTGCCGCAGCTGAAGGCGCGGGTCCGCGTCCCGCCACCGAAAAGTTGTTCAGGTTATTCAACGCGATCGCCGGAATCTTTCCCGCCAGTGTCAGCGGCACCTCCGGCCCCAGTGCCAGAGCGCGAAATGCCGTCTCCTGCTGTTTCCGGATCTGGTCCTGCGCCTGCAGCGCGCGATTCAGCCATCCGTCCGCGGTGCTCTTGATGCCGGGGGTGCCCGACTCCATGTAATCCTGCGCGTCAAAGTGCGAGCGCGACATGTCCGGCGATCCGGCCGCATGAACGATCGCCAGATGCCCCGCGTCGTACAGCGGCTTGAACGAAGCCAGCGAGGGATGCAGTCCGAAGAATCCGTCGAGATCGATCACCTGGTTTTGCGGAATCGCAATGCTCGGCCGCATCGCATAGTAGTTCTTCTCGCGATAGGGCACGACGACGTTGAGCCCATCGGCCGCGCCGCGCTGAAAGATCACTACCATCCGCCGGTTGGGAGTGCCCGCCGTCTCGGCCAGCACCGAGCGCACCAGAAAACTAGGAAGCGCCGCCGTTCCGGCCACCGCAAGCGCGGCGCGGTGCAGAAAAAATCGCCTGCTGATCGGATTCATCCGCATCCTATCTCTCCTTCAGCGCCGCTGGAATTCTGGGGATCCAAGCAACAACCCCGCCAGCAGTTCATCCTGTTTTTCCGTCTCCGTCACCGCACGCGCTCGGAATTTCCTGCGCTCCGGCGCTCCAATCGGCACGGCCACCGCGCTGTTCTCATTCTTCTGCCGCTCAAACTGCTGCAACACCGCTGTTCGCGTCGAGTCGCTCACGCCGCCGGTCACGAGCAAAGCCTCCAGCCGCGACTCTTCCACCTGGGGATCGGGCGCCGACGGATTGGTCTCGAGCGTCGCCGTGTCATTGTTCACGGTTTCCGTAGGATCCCACGCGATCGAAATTCCCTGCAGCCGGTTCGCCGCCATCGACAACGCAAAGTTCATCCGATTTACCAGCGCGTTCGTGCTCACCCACGTATCCGACATCCAGCTGTACCCATTCGGCGTCACGCATCCATAGAGCGGCATGCCCATCTCGCGCACCGCATTCGCCAGTGGCTGCATGTTCTCGATGTCCGCGTTGCTGGCGCGCGCCGCCGAAACAACAAACTCGATCGGCGTTTTCACTTTCGCGCGATACACATTCGTCTCCCAGAACTCCGGCGAATGAAACAGCGTGCTCAGCACTGCTGCGATGTCGCCGGAACTGCTCAGGAATGTCTTCGCCATCCGATCCACCAGCGTCGGCGGCGGATCGTCGCTGACAAAGCGCACGGCAAGTTTGCGCGAGATGAACTGTGCCGTCGCTGGCCGTGTGGCAAGCATGTGCAGCAGCTGGCGCCCTTCCTCTTCGCCGCGATCCTTGAACTTCTGCCCCATCACGACCTTAGTGCCCGGCTCGTGCCGGTTCGGCTCAAACTGGAATCCGCCCCCGCGCTCCGGCTTCTCGACCGTCCAACCCGTCAGAATGCGCGCGACCTGCGTCACATCGGCTTGCGTGTAGCCGCCATTCACGCCCAGCGTATGCAACTCCATCAATTCGCGGGCATAGTTTTCGTTCAGGCCTTCACGCTTCTTCTTGTTGTTCGGGCGACGGTCAGCACGCTCGGCGGCCAGCGAATCCGGGCCGATACTGCTGGAGTTGTCGAGATAAATCATCATTGCCGGGCTGTGCGCCGTCGCCTCCAGCAGATCTTCAAACTTGCCCAGGGCGCACGGACGAATCACGTCGCGCTCAAAGCTGACCATGTAATACGGCGTCGCTGCGCTCTTGTGCAGAAACACGTTGAAGTGATTGAGCCAAAAATCCGTCATCACTTCCTGGAGCTGCGCATTCGAGTAAATGTCCCGTGTGAGGCGCTGCGCAATGATCTCTTCGTTCACCAGTCGCTGCGGATTTTCAAGATCGGCGATCACTTCCTTCAGATCGGGCGGCAGATCCTGCACCAATGCATTGCGTTGGTGTGGTCTGAGCGACTTGAAGAAGGCATCGAACGCATCTGGCTGCAACGCCGCAAGGTGCATTACCCGTTGCTGCGGATCCAAATCCAGCATCCGGCGGAACTCGCTATTATCTGCAACGGACGTCGCCTGCGCAATCTTTGCCGCGCTCATCTGGTTTGCATCCATCGCCCCTTGCGGCTGAACTCCGGCCTGCATCCGCGTCTGCGCGTCGTTTTCAGTTCCTCCGCTCGCTGCGGTCATCCCATCAGCCGCATTCGCTGCTACCTGCGGCTTCGCCTGCTGATCGGCCTTCTTCTGTTGTTCTTCCTGCCGCTTCTCGCTCACGCGATACATCTGGTTTTCATACACCGCATGCAGCGCGCCGCGTTCCGGAACCGGTAGCTTGCCATCCAGCGTTTGCCGGATAATTGCATTGCTCGGCACGCGATAAAGCAGTTCTTCCGGGGTCCATTGCATGGCAGGGAACTGCGACAGCCGCACATTCAGATCCGCCTCTTCAATGCTTGCCGGATGCAATTGCCATTCGAACCACTTGTCCAGGCCTTCCGCGCCCACCGCATCCACGTCGCCCGGTCTCGGCCCGAACGTAAACCGGTTCAGGGCGTGCAGAATCCGCGCATCTCCCTCCAATGGTCTCGAGTCGTTTGTCGCGCGGCCGGAGGAGCGCTTTCCATCGTGGTTTCCTGGGCCCGCAGGCGAATCAGCAGCCAGTACCTGCGGACACACCAGACTGAGGCACAGAACTGCGGTCAGCGGTCCATCAAGAAACTGCATCTACTGCTCCTCACCTCAGAATGTTTTTAGACCTCGGGACAATTAGCTCATTCGATTAGAATGACTCCATTTTCCACCAGAAGTTGTGGCAAGTCCCCGCAATTACCCCAGTCGTAACGGCAATCGCATCGCCCGGTCGCGTCTGAACGCTCCGGCTCATCCCCGCTTCGCCTGTATCCATATGGAATGAGGTCGCTGTTTTGTCTCCTTCGTGCGCAATACGGTCTATCGCGCCTCCTCGCCCGAATCAACTGATTCTAAATGTCTATCGATTAGCACAATCGAGTGATTCGAATTGCATGGCCCAGGCGATAGAATTGCGAAGATTTCGAGACTATACTTACATTCGCCGCTCCAATTCCCAGGCCCGGCCGTTCGAGGTGGAACCGATGCACCCATTGGACTCTGGGCCGTATGGCGGCGGTCGCCCGCGCGTGTTGATTGCAGAAGACGACACGGTCACCCGGCTGATTCTCAAACACTGGATTCTACGCTGGGGTTACGAAATAGTTGTCGTCGACAACGGCATCGATGCCTGGAAAATCCTCGAGCAGGAGCAGCCGCCCGAGGTCGTCATCACTGACTGGTCCATCCCGGGCATCGACGGTATCGAACTCTGCCGCCGCCTCCGCCACAGGTCTCGTTCTTATTACCACTACATCCTCATGGTCACCACGCGTACGGATGAACGTGATATCGTTCATGCGCTCGAGTCGGGCGCCGACGATTGCCTCATCAAGCCCTTCGGCGAGCCGGAACTTCGTGCCCGCCTCCTCGTTGCTAACCGCATCCTCGCGCTGCAGAACGAACTCATCCATGCCCGCGAAGAACTGCGCGCCCAGGCCATGCGCGACGGCCTTACCGGCCTCTGGAATCGCAACGCTTTCCTCGACCTCTTCAAGCGTGAACTCGAACGCGCCCACCGCGCCAATGGCCGCACCGGCCTGCTGCTGCTCGATCTCGACAACTTCAAGCAGGTGAATGACACCTATGGCCACCTCGCTGGCGACATCGTGCTGAAAGAGGCCGCCTTCCGCCTCTGCCGCAACGTCCGCTCCTACGACTTCGTCGGCCGCTTTGGTGGCGAAGAATTCTTCATCGCGCTGCCAGGCTCGGGAAGGGAACAGCTGTGCCAGCGCGCCGAGGCCATCCGCACCGCCATTTGCAGCGAGCCCTTTCGCACGCCTCAGGGTGACGTTTCTGTTTCGTTAAGCATCGGCGCTGCCGCGGCGGAATCGGGCGAACAATCAGCGCCCGAGATGCTGGCCATTGCCGACGTCGGCCTCTATAAGGCGAAGGACTCGGGCCGCAATCGATCTGTGTATTGTGAAAAGCCGTGGGCGGCGATACTCGAAACTAACCTGCCGCACGCTGACCTATGCGCCCAATGCCACGCACAAGTTTCACAAAAGTGCGTTCTGCCTCATGTAAATGCGTAGCTAAAACAACTCGAAGTGCTGGAATCTTAATCGGAATGGGCGGCCAGTTGCAGCAATTGCAAGGCGCGGATTGCTCAGCAGCCCTTCTTGCACCGCTCCATAATGGCCTTGTGCAGGCGCTCACGCAGCCCCACTGGCATCTCGTAAATCTCGTGGGACCGATAAATCTGGATCGTCTTGCGCGTGGTGCTCAACGTGACTTCGCAATGTTCGCAACCGCGCAGATGTTCCTGCAGATCGGCGCGCATCTCGGTAGTCACCGTGTCGTCGATCAGGTCGTCGAGCATTGCCAGAAACTCAGTGCACGTCACTTTTCACTCCCTTTGCCTTGGAAACCTTTTTCCGCTTGAAGTAGCGGCTCAGGCGTTCGCGCAGCTGTAACCGGGCGCGCAGCAGGCGCGACTTCACGGCAGGCACGCTCAACCCGAGCGTTTCTGCCGTTTCCTCCGTGGAAAGGCCGTCCACATCGCGAAGCACAAAAACCACGCGGAATCCCGGAGGCAGGCCCTGGATCGTCTGGCGCAGAATTCCGGCCAGCTCCGATTGCGTGTAGTTCTGCTCCGGATCGGGAGCCCAATCGGCCAGGTCGCGGGGAACGCTCCCCTCCTCCGTGTCGATATCCTCGTCGATCGATACCATCTTGCCTGTACGCCGCTTGCGCAGCCGCATCAGGCTCTCGTTTACTGCGATTCGGACCAGCCATGTGTAGAACTTCGAATTCCCTTGAAATTGATCGAGCTTCTCGTACGCCTTTAAAAACGCGTCCTGCATCACGTCTTCCGCATCTTCGCGGTTTTGCGTGATGTGCTGCGCAATCCTGAAGAGCTGGCGCTCGTATTTGCGGACCAGTTCATCGTAGGCCGAGATATCGCCGCTGCGCACCCTTTCAACAAGGGCCACATCGGGATGCTGCTCGTTTTCGCCTGCTAATGGTTGGATGGTTGCCATGGGGGTTGGTTGCGGGAATTCTGTGATCGGGGCAAAACTCGCCGAATCCCTGCGTCTAAGTGTAAAGGAAGGGGCACCCGCCGGGCCAATGAGGAATTTCCGCCGGACGCCCAAGACGCCCAGGCCATTCCAATAGGCACGTTACGGTACGGGTACTTCGCTGTTCTCCACAGCCTAATCAGGCTTACATTGAATCTATGAACCTAATCCTTTCTCCTCTTCCAATGCGCAGGCCGGCCCGGCTAATGGCCGCAGCACTCTGCGCTTTGCTCGCAATCGCTCCGGTTGAGGGGAAACGGTACGATCCACAGGCCTCCGGCTCCGCCAGCACCACAACTTCCACCTCGCATAGAGCGAAAAAGCCTACGCATCCATCCAGCAAGCAGTCCTCAAACGCCACTGCTCACCCTACGAGAGCAAAAAAAACCTCTGCTTCATCAAAGAGAATGTCGACGGCATCGCGGAGATCGGCTACAGCGCCGCGCGGCCGAAAGAAATATGTCAGCCCCGCTGAGCGCCGTCGGCGCCTGGCGCGTGCTCACAAAATCAAGCTTGCCTTTGTGGCCTCCGCTGAACTTCGGCCGATGGCCCAGCAATTGGCCACCTTGCGCACACCTGCCGCATACGCCGGTGTAACCTCCTACGCGCGCAACCATACGGGCGAAGCCGCGGCGGCTGCGTACCTGGCGCTGGGCCATGCCTACCTGCTCGATAAACGCTACGCCGACGCGGTTGCCAATCTTCACCAGGCAAGGCAAACAGGCGAAGCGCTGGATGACTATTCTGACTTTCTGGCCGCCAGGGCATATCACGATTCCGACCAGGAAGCCCAGGCCGAAGCACTGCTGAAGGGCTTCAAGGAAAAGTACTCTGACAGCATCTTCATCGACGAAGTTCCCGAACTCGAGGCCAATGTTCTCCTCGATCTCCACGATCCGGCCGGCGCCAAGCGCGTAATTGACGCTGCAGCCAGCGATCCTGCCGCGGGTCGGGCCGGATATCAACTAGCTGCGGGCATGGTCGCCCAGGCCTTGAATCAAAATCAGGATGCCGTCCGCATCTTCAAAGACCTTCTTCTCGCATTTCCCCTCAGCACTGAAGCGGCCATCGCGCGCGCCAAGCTGACCTCGCTCGGCGCTGAAGACTCCCTGACCAGCGACCAGCTCCGCGGTCTTGGCGACGCATATTACAAGGCAGGGCACTACGAAGAGGCCGGCGAACAATATCGAGCCGTCGCTCAAAAGGCGAATCTCGATATCCAGCAGCGCAACGGCTTCGCAGTTGCCGCCGCCGCGTGCGATCTGAAACTGAAGCGTCTCACCCAGAGCCAGGCCGAATCCCTCGCCGATACCCCCGACGAAAATGGCGCGCGTCGCCTCTATCTCCTCATGGAACTCGCCCGCAACCGCAACGATCTCGATGAGCAAACCCGCATCGTTACCCGCATGGAAGCGGATTATCCCCAAAGCCAGTGGCTGGCTGAGGCGCTCTTCTCCAGCGGCAACATGTACCTGCTGCGCAAGGACTACGCACGCGCGGCCGAGTATTACGCCTATCTCGCCCAGCACTTTCCCTTGAACAAGAATGCCTCAGCCGCACACTGGCGCGCAGGCTGGCTTAATTACCGGCTGGCAAACTACTCGGACGCCGCCAGGTTGTTCGACGAGCAGATACGCGCCTTCCCCGGTACTCCTGAAACCGCCTCCGCTCTCTACTGGCGCGGACGTCTCTACGAGTCGCAGGATCACGACCTGGCCAGGGCCGCTGCCAACTACCGCACCATCGTCCGCGTCTATCAGCACTTCTTCTATGCGCAGATGGCGCGTCAGCGCCTCGCCACCTTGGGCGGCACTGAGGCTGCAACCGTCTCTGACCTCGACGAGATGAAGACCGCTGACATGCCGCCGCTCGCCGACAGCTTCCCTGAAGACAGTCCACATCTGGCCAAGGCGAAACTGCTCGCCAACGCCGGTCTCAACGACTACATCCCTCGCGAAATCGCCGCCGATCCCGATTCCGGCTCATGGAGCGCGCTCGCCGAGGCGCAAATCTACGCATCCTACGGCGAAGCCTATCGCGCCATGCGCGCCCTCAAGCGCGCTCTGCCCGGCGCCGCCAGCGCCTCCATCCAGTCCATCCCTCTGCCATACTGGCGCATCCTGTTTCCTGAACCCTACTGGACCACCATCAAAGTCGAATCCGCCAAAAACGGCCTCGATCCCTATCTCGTCGCCTCCCTCATTCGCCAGGAATCGGAATTCAATCCATCCGCGATCTCCTATGCCAATGCATGGGGCCTTATGCAGCTTCTTCCTTCGGTCGGCAGATCGCTTGCCCACCAGGAAGGCATGACGCATTTTGAGACCTACCAGTTGCTCGATCCCGATACCAACATTCGCCTCGGCACCCGCTATCTCAAGCAAATGCTCGACCATTTCGGCGGAGTGCCCGAATACGCTCTCGCCGCTTACAACGCTGGCGATAGCCGCGTCGAAGACTGGCAGGCCTCTGGTCCCTACAGCGGCATCGACGAATTCGTTGAGTCCATCCCGTTTACGCAGACCCGTGAATACGTGCAGGCCATCCTGCGCAACATCGAGATCTACCGCCAAATCGACGCCACTACCGCCTCGTCCAAAGACGCCGAAGCCTCCAGCAAGCCCTCCACCGGCAGATAACAATTATTTGCGAGGAATCCGATTTGCAAATAACCTCAGTCGATTCTCGTTGACGCCACCACCGCAGTCCATAAACACTCGAAGCAACCGGAGCTTACGCACTCGTAGTCGAACCAATTGCAGCCTGTTGTTGAATGACAGATCACAGCAGTTTCGGAATTGATGCCGACCGAAGCCACAGAGCCAAGTGGCTTTTCGCTAGTGAAAAGCCACCTTCGTTGCTCTTGAAAAGCCTGGATGTATTCCGAAACTGCTCGAGCCCGCACTATCGGAACTTGCTTTGCCACGTCACAATCTCGGAGGGCAGCATGGATACCGACCTGCAATTCCTTGAAGAATGGATTCCCGAAAAAATGGACCCCGGCACGGTTTTCCTTCTCGAAAACCAGTCCAAGCTCGGTCATGCGCAGAATCCATACATCGCTGTCATGTCCTGTCCTCGCTGCGGAACCATGGGATTGATCACCCGACGCCAGCTTTGCGAAAAAGAAACCATGATCTGCGGCGGCGACACTTGCTCCGCGGAGTATCGCCTGGAAGGCGAAAACATCCGCTTCCGCCACCCTCAATAGCATTCGAACAACCCGCAATTCGATTGGTCTAACGGTAAGGCTGTCATCCTAGCGAACGAAACGCAGTGAGTCGAAGAGCCGGCTTTTGTTTTTCGGGTTTCTTCAATCGGTACCAGCGCACCCCATTCCTGATCCAGCACTCCCTCCCCTTTCCGATTTACCATTGAGCAGACACACCATCCTCCAGCCCGGATGGCGAAATTGGCAGACGCAGCGGACTTAAAATCCGCAGACCTTTACCGGTCGTGGGGGTTCAAGTCCCCCTCCGGGCACCACAAACTAAAAGACTTAATTTAAAAAAGCCGCCTTGATTTTAGGCGGCTGTTATTGTCTGGTGGCTGTTCTGATGGCTGTTGGTTCCCACAATCGTGTAACGCGAGAAACAAGCCTGCGGTAAGGAAGGCATGGTCGAATCTCACCGAATGCGTTTCGCTTGTTTCGCCTATGAAGATTATGAAGTTGTTTGGCGTCAGCACGGATATTCTAGTTGCGTGCGAAGACAGTTCGTGTCCGATACTCCGGAACCATGGTGCCCACTAGCGAGTCTCCTTACTATCGGATCTTTGCTCGTCCTCTTCTTCGTGACGGGGATACCCGCAGCGGCTCAAACCTCCCCTACATGGATCACACGGGATCAACAAGAACAGATTGTGCGGCAGCTTCGCACCGTTCTTCCGCCGGGTTGGAGCATTACCGCGACGTCGTTGAATAAGACTCCGGACGACTGGTACACCCTCGACAACCGCGCCTTTGAGATTGATGGCAAGAACGACGAACACGTGTTTCACATTTGGTTTCTACCAAAAGACTGGCTCGGCATTCGACAAATTAGAGCAACTCGGCTACGACTCGTTTACTGGGAAGGTGTCCTGATGGGAAGAGACTTCAAGGCCATCACAAATACGGACGAAATACCGGTTCAACAAGCGATCCAACAGCTCGACATGTTTACACCATCATTGGTGAACAGCGGCTGGCATGAGGCGCAGATTCTATTTGGAGATCGCATGAACGAAATTGATAGCCGTGCGCAGTCGCTCTTGAACCATTTTTGCAGTGACCGGCCCTGCAAGGATGAGGCTGCTTATTCCCTCATCGTCCTCGGCGTACCGGCGCGATCTGTCACATTGGACTGCGCAGAACACGCGACGGCGAATGCACAAGGCTTCTGTGTCTCTTCGTTGGGATATTTCGGAGGACAGGACAGCGTCCAAGTGTTGAGTAGAGTGATCTCCAATCAGTTGACTCCGCCTCAGGTGCAAAAATATGCGGCCATGTCATTGAACTCCATTGCTGACGCATCGTCGGGTCCAGCATTGTTGAAAGCGCTAAATTTCATTTCGTGGCCCGAAGCAGCTGAGCAGACAGTCGAGGCCCTGGGCAGAATTCGCTACGAACCGGCCGCGCCCGCAATCTTATCGCGTATGCAGAAGGAGGCACCAGAGGCACCTCAGCAGGCCTATTACGCAAGGGCTCTGGCGAGTCTGCACTACCAGCCAGCGGTGCCCACTATCGAAAAGCTGTGCAAGAATCCGATAGTCGACGGGGATTGGTCTCTGGAGAAACAACAAGGTCAATATCTTGGCTCGGCACCCGAGATAGCCCTTATGCGGCTCACAGCTCCATGGGGCCGGCCTTCCAACGGCGTTCGTCTGCTGCTGCTACCTTCAAAGGGTGCCGCGCCCGATCAAATTCGAGTTGTCGCTGTCATCGAAAATGTAGGTGATCGAGACACGGACATTCTAGGCCCTCCCGGTGGTGACTTGATTGTGGACGGCACCAGGTACCAACGAAAAGACCCAGTGATCATGGATGGCATCATAACCCTGAGAGTGAACGATGTTGCGGCACATGCCATTGATTTGTCCGGTTTGATCACGAGTGGCGGGATGCACCACGTTGAATACCAACTGGGGACCGCTAAATCCAACCAGCTAACCTTGCGGGTTCCGACAGTCTTCAAGTGAGTGCTCGGATAATCGGATGACGATGCAGCTTGTCGCGGAAATATTGTCAAGGCACGCACCGAGACCGAATTGACTTCGGCCAGGTTCAATCGACTGCAGGCCTTCCGCCAGATACTGTCAACTCACCGTAGCAATCCGATCGATCACGGAAAGCCTGTGCTCGGGGGACAGATGACTGTAACGCGCGGCCATCGTGATCGTCTTGTGGCCAGCGAGTTCCTGGATCTCTTTGATCGATGCTCCAGCCATTGCCAGCCACGAGCAAAAGGTGTGTCGGTTCGCGTGCCAGACGAATCCAGTGATACCCGCCTCTTCCAGGCATGGATGGAACCACGACCGAGTGTCGTAGCTTTTGCCTTGACGCGGAAAAACCGGATCGCTCGGCCGAAGATTCGCGCGACGAAGCGATTCAATCGCCGCGACCGTATCTGAATTCAAGTGAACTGTTCGCGCAGAGCCATTCTTCGTTTTGCTTAGTTCGATGGTTCGGCGGTCAAGGTGAACCTGTGACCATGTGCAGGTATATTGCTCGGAGAGGCGCATCCCGGTGTGGACACTCACGACAAATTCCGCCAGGTGTTCTGGGAATCTCTTGGCGATCACCTTGTGAAGTTTGTCGTATTCGTCGCGACTGAGAAAACGCAACCGGCCGCCGCCTTCCTTGCGCTGGCGCACGAGCCGTGCGGGATTCACGCTCACTTTTCCGTTGCGCACCCCTTCCCGGTAGCAGAGAGAAACGAAAGCCTTGTACCGGTTGGCCGTTGCCGCAGTGTTGCAGTGCTCACGCAGCCACCGCTCCAACTCCTGTGGCGTCACCTCCGCTGCGTATCGAGAGCCGAGTTCTTCGCGAACAATGACTGCCTTGCTCTTGTAATTGCGGTTGTCCTTATGGTGTGCAACAAACTCAAGGGCATCGTCGATCAGTTCGCTGACCGTGACCACTTTGGAGTTCCGCAATTCCGGCAGCTTCCGCCCCGCCGCCGCATCGGCCTTCCGCGATTGATAGAGCTTGATTGCGTCAGACTTGCGTCCAACCTTTTCACGGTGCCGCTTTCCCCCCGCGTAATAGTGAATCCACCAAATGCCACTGCCTTCCTGATTTTCGTATACACCCCGCATCAAATCCGCTCCGATGGCTGTTCCATCGGATTCAGTGTATCGCTAAGTCCGACTGTACAGCCATCGATGAGCACAAATTTCCGGCGGGAGTGGTACTCCCCTTGCAGGTTGTTCTCAATGTGAGTACAATTGTTCTCTAAATGAGAACAGCTCTCACATCCGTCGGTGATTTGCTATTTGGCCAGACCAGAGGCAGGGTCTTGGCGCTTCTGTACGGCGCACCCGATGAGCCCCTCTTTGTTCGGCAAATCGCCCGCCTGGCCGAGACCAGTGTTGGAACCGTGCAGCGGGAACTCGCCCTGCTCACTGACGCAGGATTGATCAAGCGCTCGGCGCTCGGCACTCAGGTGTTCTACCAGGCTAGCCAGGAGCACCCGGATTTTCCTGAACTCCGAGCACTGCTGGCAAAGACCGCAGGCGTATTTCAGATGCTCAAGACGGCGCTAGCACCGCTTTCGTCCCGCATCAACCTTGCTTTTGTGTACGGCTCGGTTGCTCGGGGCGAGGAGAAGGCATCGAGTGACATCGATCTGATGGTGATCGGAGCGGCCTCGCTCGATGAGGTGCTAGACGCAGTGGCTCCCCTAGAGAAGCAGTTGCGGCGTCCCGTGAACCCGACCATCTACACCCTCAAGGACCTGAAGGCGCGATTTCACGAAGGCAACCACTTTCTGCAATCATTGAAGAAGAGCAAGAAGGTGTTCCTGATCGGCAACGAAGATGAGTTTAGAAAACTTAGTACAACTCGGTTGGTACAAGGCTGAGCCCAGCAGCCCCAAGGAGATTGCCGATCTCTTCAGCATAGTGAACCGTTCGCAGGCGGACCTCAAGGTGGAGGGCATCTCAGACGACCTTCGCTTTCAGGCCGCCTACAACGGCATTCTCACGCTCGCCAATATCGCTCTGCGGGCCAGTGGCTTTCGCGTCTCTCTCGGCCAGGGGCATCACCAGCGCGTGATTGAAAGCCTCGAACACACCTTGACGACGCAGGATGCCACCGCTCGGGAGAAGTGGGTGCGCAAGATCAAATCTCATTCGCAGAAGAGAAACACCACGAGCTACGACCTGGCCGGCGGCGTCTCGCCTACCGATCTCGCTCAGGTCATCAAAGACCTCACGGTTCTGAGAGAGCGAGTGAATGCGTGGCTGATAGAAGTCCACCCGGAGCTTCTCAGAGGAGAACCACAGCAAAGTTAAGACTTAGGCTGGAATTACTCAAATCCAGGTTCACTGCTATAGCGCCCATCAGAAAGGCGGAGAAGCATGGGCTTCCAAGAAGAACGCCGCCGGCAATGGCAAGGCATCCCAGCTGTTGTTGCCTGCGGCGGTTGGCACTTCTTTCCTCGCCATCATTTCCTCGAACGGGACTTCTGAAGGATTGGTCGTGCCTCCATCTGATCCAAAATCTCCATGAAGCGGGGGCGATTGCGGTAATTTGTGCGGATCTCCGTCACCAACTCGTTCCACTCCCAGCCACGGTCCAGGGACTTCAGAATCGGGCGCATCTTCTTCAAATATGCGGCCACCGTTTCATAAGCTGAGACGTCAGCTCGCACCAGGTTCTGATCGACGCAGCCGCGATAGATCTCAAGGGTTCGCTCAGGATGCGACTCGGCAACTGCCGCAGCTACCTTGTCGGCATAGCTGCTAGACCCGAAATTCCACCCCGCGCGTTGGCCCTTTGACGTCGCACGCCATGTGTCGAACCACCTCAGAACATGGTCGGGGCGGCGCTCGTTGATCGCCATGTCGATCAGCACATCGTAGTGCGGACGCGGGTCCCCAATTCGTAGCAAAGGCAACAAATAGTCGGGGAGCGGCAGCGGCCAGTCCTGCTCTGTCGCGCCGCTCTGCGCTTCGTCCTTTGTCACGGCGACCGAGATAGGCAGCTTCCCCGTTTCAAGGAACTCTAAGGCCAGACGCTCCACCGCCTTCCGGCAACCGGCGCGCTCGGCACTGGCGATCAGGGCGGCGAACTTTTCACGTTCAGGACGCTCGAAAAACTCCCAGGCAGCGTGCGCGGCGACCAGGTTCCAATCCTTCCGCAGCCGGGCGATTTCGCTCATCGCTTTCGCGAGCTGGTCGGCAATACCCGGAGCCTCACGAACTGTTTTTTGGATGCCCTCCGTCGCCCAGCGCTCGGCATCGTCATATCGTTTTCGCTCGATCAGCAACGGGATCAGCCGCTCGTAGCTGCCCGTGATGTGCGCCTCTCGCTCGCGGACGGCAATGATTTCGTCGTCGCGTCCGGCGTTCGTAAGCGCCCGGACAAGCCAGTCTGCGATTCGCCCACGGTGATACTTATCGTGAAAGTTGGCGCCGATCCGTGTATCGGATTTTAGACGGCGAGCCAGCTCGTCAGCCGCCGCCGACCAATCGGACAGGCTGGCATTGCTCTCCAGTACGGCATCCAGGTGGTCACTTTCGATCACGTTGTATTCGTCTTTGAGGTCCGCATCAATCGCGTAGAGCAGTCTCTGGGTGGGCGTCAGGCTCGACTCCTTTACCGCCCGGAAGAGAGGCGACAGGCACTCAGCAAAAGCTGTGGCAGTCTCGCCTTCATCGTTTGACTGGCCGATCATTTCCATACCCTGCGACATGATCTCCCGGCTCAGTTTCATCACGGCATCCGCATGGCCAAGTTCGACCATCCGGTCCAGGTAGCGCGCGAGTCGGCTGAAGTCCGGGGTGTAGCCCTCGCCCTTCCAGTAATTCCTCCAGCCCGGTTCCGAGGTCGCCTTCCGCAGCTCTTTTCGCGCCTCGGAAATGATGCGATCTGTGTCACCTTCGCCCAGTGCAATGCGCTCTCGGAACTCTTCTCGCAGATCTGGGAAGCGTTGCATGAGCGACCAGACCAGCTCGGCCAGTTCTTCCCGGCTCTTGGCGTTAATGTGTTTGCGAATCTTCTCGTCATCGGCGGCACGACCCTTCCCGGTGCGCCGCTGGTAAACCGGCTGAAGACCCTCGTCGTCCTCCGAATCATCGCCGTCTTCGAGGTCCTCGTATGCTTCTTCCGGGACTCCGCTCGCGAGTTCCTCCCACCTTCCATCCTCCGCATCCGCAATCGGGATCGCGGCACTTTTCGCCAGCATTTCGAGATATGTAGCGACGACTGCGACCGCGTGCTTGCAGCCATTCCCGCCGACAGGGCAAGTGCAACGGGAGCGAAGCGCGTTCGCTTCCCACCAGACGCCAGTTGCGTACCGATGCCCGCCAGCGACGGTCGCCAGCAGCTTGCCTTCCGCCGAAAGCCCAAGATCGCGCACACGACCGCCTCGATGATATGCACGCCCGCGGGTCACCGAGCGCGAACCGGCCCAGTTCGCCACATCGTCCCAGGTGAGGGACTCCCATTTCGTTTGCCGGAATTCGGTGTGCGCAGATACTCTAGCCCTCGCCGCGCGTGAAGACTTGGCCGCCATGGATCGTCTCCTGAGAGAATGCTAAATGTCGGTCCTCGGTAGCCGTGCAAGGAACCCGCGCTGCTCCGCAGCGGATGAACGTTGACACGTCATCCCCAGTTGGGTAACTGTGAAGCGCCCCAGAGCGCTCCAAATGTCTTCGAACGTCAACATGCGAGAAATCAATAGCTTGGCGCATGCGCCGTTTACTCGCGTGTCCATTTGGAAACGAAGAAAGCGCTCTGGAGCGCCGCGACGTAAACATATTGAAAACAAAGGCCCGAGCGAAAATGACTTTAGGACGTGCTTCGCGCGTACCCTTCGCTGCGGCGACCGTCAAGGGTCTACGCTTCGCTTCGATGAACGCGCAAGAGCAGCGCCCTTGACCGCCGTCCTCGCTGCGGGTATCAGCCAGCTATGAGAAGAATGTCTTCTTCTCATGTTCCACGAAACATGTGACGGCCACTAATCAGCCGCGAACGGAACTCGATGGCCGCTCGATCATTTTACTTCCGGCCATTGCAAACGCGGACCAAAAGGCAGCCGAATGGCTCCGTTGCGGAGTGCGCAACCGCGAGACATACGGTGCGCTAAAGGCAAACTAATCCGATCTGACAGGCGCAGCTTCCCGGCGTCTTTATCCCTGCACAAAGGTCCGTCAACCTGCGATGGGCCTGGATGAGCCGCGCTACATCTTCTGATATCTCGCTGGGGATCAATGATCGGAGACCGGAAGAAGTGCTGGTTCAGGGGCGTCGAAAGAACGCGGAAGGCCAGGGGATCGGGCCCGATATCGCTGGGCTTCTGCGTTCCTTCCCGTGGTGAACACAACGTTATTGGACTCGGATCAGAAACTCTTTCGCCGCTTGAGCTGCTCTTTCCCGAACGCCTCGACAGCATTGAAGGCGGCAGATGCCTGCCCTTGAAGGTAGAGACTCACGCACTCTTCAGGGTATGCTCCGCGCAGGCAAGACCCTCCGTTCTCGCTCGCCGAAGTGATTCACAAAGGCATGGAAGACGGGCCGCCTCGTGCTTGCCTTTCGACTCCCGGGCTAGGGTGAGAGGGGACGGCAAAAGGCCGGCCAATATCGGATGATTCCAAGGCGATTGAAGAGTCTCTTCCGGAGCATTTCTCTCGAGCCTATGGCCCTGGGACATGACATTGGAGCTGTTCCTCGACGGACATGTCTGCCTGTTGCCTTTGGTAACTCATTGGGCCTGTCTTTGCGGAAGGATTGGCAGCCAGCTGGAGCGATCTTTGGACCGTCGTAACGAGTCGATTGGACCTCCGATTACAACTGTGATTCGCGAGGTAATCGAGAGGCGATTGGCCGCCTTATCGGATTGCTTCCGAGTCCCTCCGGACACGGATTGAAGAGTCTCCCAATCAGAACTTTGCGGAGGGTAATTCAGATGCGTCGTCGAACTGTTGCCGAGCGGGATTCGGATCTGATTCGCGAACGAATCAGTAGCGATCAACCTTCGCTATCAATTCCGATGCCACACGATTCAGGATATTGATAACCGTTACAACTGCTCCGATCCAGCAGCCGAAGATACCACCGAAGCCGCGCTTTACCTTCCCTGATGAGAGAGCGTTAGGAGTTGCGCAGAAGCCGAAGACGCAGCATGAAGTGCAGTCGATCGATTGACGCCAAAGGTCGTTCAGGAATTCCTCAATCTGTTGTTCCCTGCAATGGCTCAGAGCATGTTCACTCATATAGGCCACGCAAAAGATGGAATTCACACTTATCAACTTGCCAACTCTGATCTCACTGTCCCGCCAAAAAGAAGATGATCATCGGCGCGTTAGGGCTCTTTCGGAGTATCTATCGCGGTCCTTTAAAGCTCTACAAAACCATCTCAAGGATGCCGTGCACCGACGGTGGCTCCAATTGTGCCCATTGCATTGAGAAGTGAACGCCTTCAATATCGTCATCGACTGTGCAATCAACGGCGGAATGGAGTGCAACTGTGTGTTACTTAGCGCCACCGCAAGGAATGCCAAGGAACTTATGGGAACGCAAAGAAGTGTCTGGGAATGATCAGTAATCATGCGGTCTTGAGTGCATAGGTCATCGAAAAATAATTCGCGACGTCGTGAATATCGGCATCGAATCTGAGTTAGTCTAAAGCGCAGGCAGTGCGAGATACTGCAGCGCTCGTCGTTGGAGCTCAAGCGCATGTTGACCATCTCGAAGGCCCTCTCCGCAGGGCAGGCTCAAACCTACCACTCACGTGAGTTCGCTTCAGAGCAGCAAAACTACTGGAGCCGCGAACGACAAGCTCACAGCGAGTGGCGCGGTGCGCTCGCACAGGAGTGGAGCTTGCGCGGTGCTGTTCGCGCAGAACACTTCGCTCGACTCAGCCAGGGCCAGCACCCAGAGACAAGCTTGCAACTCGTAAGGCACCAGCCGGCGAGAACCTACGAAAATGAGTACGGAAAAGAAATCACGAGCGTGGAGCATCGCGCCGGATGGGATGCGACATTCTCAGCGCCGAAGTCGGTTTCACTCACGGCGCTTGTCGGCGGCGACCTTCGAGTACGCGAGGCGCACCGCGAAAGTGTACGCGTAGCACTCGATGAATTGCAGCGATATACCCAGGCGCGCATCGGCAACATTCATGCACCGGAGACGACTGGCAAACTCATTGCCGCCACCTTCGAACACGACACCGCCCGACCCGTGGACGGCTACGCCGCTCCGCAGCTTCACACGCATTCAGTGATCTTCAATGTGACCGAGCGAGATAGCGGCCAGACACGCGCTCTTCAGGAACGCAGTTTGTTCCAATCGCAGCGGTACGTGACCAGCGTGTATCGCTCCGAGATTGCCGTGAGGTTGCAGCATCTGGGGTACGAGATCGAGACAGGTAAACACGGCCAGCCCGAGATTAAGGGATATACGCGAGAGTATCTGGACGCGTCGAGTCCGCGGCGCGAGCAGATCAAGGAACATCTGCAAGAGATTGGCAGAGACGGTGCAGGCGCCGCGCAGGTTGCAGCGCATCGGACGCGCGACAAGAAGGAAATCCAGTCGCAGGAAGTGGTATTGCAACGGCACCGCGATTTGTCGGCGCAATTCGGCCACCAGGCCGACCGAGTGGTTGCGCAAGCGCGGGAGCGAGTTCATCAACACCAACAACTACCGGAAAAGACCGCTCAACAGGCCGCAACCTACGCGCGCAATCACGTCTTCGAGCGCTCCGCCGTCCAAGATGAACGAGCCATTCTCCAGTCCATGCTTGACAGGGGTATGGGGCAACTCACCTACGGCGATGCGCGCCGGGAATTTGCACACCGTGTGGCATCCGGCGAGTTTCGCTCCCTCGGGCACAGGGAGGGCCACGCCGCCCCGCAATACACCACGACAGAGATGGTGCGCATGGAAAAGGAAATCATTAGGTACATGCAGGCCGGCAATGAGCGCAATTATGGTCATCCGATGATGATTTCTCCGCCGCTGCGGATCAGAATCGAGGATCGGCACCCAGAATTGAGTGCCTCACAGTATCACGCAGTCGATGAGATCTTCCTTTCGCGCGAGAAGCTTGTTGGACTTGAAGGCGTGGCCGGCGCAGGCAAAACGACGACGCTTGCTGTAATTCGCGAAGGGGCTGTGGCTGAGGGCTACCGAGTCGAAGGTTTTGCGCCCACTTCGCGCGCAGCGCAGAAGCTGGCCGAGGCCGGAATTGAGACGTCAACGTTGCAACGGCATCTCGCCCGAGGTGAGCAGCCGGATACCGGCCAAAAGAGACTCTACGTGCTCGACGAATCTTCTCTCGCTTCCACACGGCAGATGTACGAATTCATTGAGCGCCTTCAGCCGAAAGACAGAGTTCTACTCGTAGGCGACACACGCCAACATGAATCGGTAGAAGCAGGCCGTCCATTCGCGCAGCTTCAGGAAGCAGGGATGAAGACTGTCAAGCTGGATCAGATTCTCCGACAGCGCGATCCGGATCTGAAAGAGGCCGTGGAGCAATTGGCGCGTGGTGAGGTGCGCGCAGCAATCGATAATCTTGATGGACAGCGTCGCGTGCACGAAGTCAGCAACCGCGAGGAGCGAATTGCAGCCATCGCTCGCGAATATGCGCGCTCACCTGAGAAAACATTGGTTGTCTCTCCGGATAATCGTTCACGTATGGAGATCAATCAGCGGATCCATGGCGAATTGCAATCGCGGGGTATGGTCAGTCGTGATGAGCGCGCCATTACGACTCTTGTTCCGCGCCAGGAGATGACGGGTGCCGACCGAACTTGGGCGGCGCAGTACCAGGTCAACGATATTCTGCGGTATTCGCGCGCTTCACGAGAGACCGGCATCGGCAAGGGGGAGTACGCGCGTGTCGTGAGCATCGAGGCGGAGAAGAATCTACTGACGGTCACGCGCGAAGACGGCAGCGAACGAACCTATGATCCGCGCCGGCAGATGGGTGTCACCGTTTATCGGGAACAGGAGAAGGCGTTCTCCCAAGGCGACCGCATCCAGTTCACTGCGCCCAGTCACGAATTGAAGATTGCGAACCGCGAGTTGGGAACCGTAGAGGGCATCGATCCGAACGGCGTCATGCGGGTGAAGCTAGACAGCGGGCGCGAAATGAACGTCAATCCCGAGCGGTATCCGCATATTGATCACGGCTATGCGGTCACGAGCCATTCGAGCCAGGGGCAGACGGCAGACCGCGTACTCATCCATGTGGATACCGATCTCGGCGCCAAGGATCTGCTCAACAACCGCATGGCTTACGTCGCAGTTTCGCGCGGCCAATGGGATGCACAGATTTTTACCAACGACCGGGGTGCGCTCGTGAACGCGCTTGGCCGTGACGTTTCGCACAAGAGTGCTTATGCACCGGAACAGTCGATAGCGCCGACGATGGGGAAAGGTGTTGACTCGCCACAAAAGCGCGAGTTGGACATCGGCATGGGACTCGGGCTGGGAATGTAATTCAAAGGTAAGAACCGAGATCAGGAGAGGAGCGAGACCTATGAGAGACAATACAGCGGAGCGTAAGAAGCCACCGGCGCGAGTTCGCATCGCGCCAGATGCGAAGATACTGGTCGGACGTGAAGAGGCGGCGCAGCTTCTTTCAATCAGCGTCCGGGGAATTGATTATCTCTTGGCAAATCGGAGATTGCCCTTTCGGAAGCTTGGAGGTCGAATCCTGATTCCTGTAGCCGAGCTGCGCAAATATGCGCACAGTGATCACCCTGAACGCATTGTGGCGTGACGTCAAAGCTCTCTATACCGGCGAAGCTAGATTCCGGAAAACTGTGGCTGCGGAGAGACCACACATTGTTCCAAGTGGGAACCTTCACAGATCAATTACTCTGATTTGCCCTGCCGGTTCGAAGGGTTTATAGCTCTCGTTCAAATAGGCGGCGTTCACAAATAGCGTGTTCCCTTCGGAATGGATTCCGGCGCCCCCGTGAATGTGGCCAAAGACATGCACCTTGGGTGGCTTCTGTCGTACCTCTTTAAGCAGCTCTTCGCAGCCCAGATGAGGCCCGTCAGAAGCTGTCTGATCTAGGATTCCATAAGGAGGACCATGCGTAACGAGTACATCGAGGGCATCTGGAATCCGATCCCAGTGCGCATTTGCCGCTTCACCGCGAGGATACATAAAAGCCCAGTAGAGGAACGCGGGAGTATAAGGCGATCCCCAGAAAGAGAATCCCGCGATCGTTGTTCCGCTGTCTTCGAGGTAGATTCCGTTAGATAGAAGCGAGCGGGCCAGCTCCGGGGAGTTCTCGAACAGCCGGTCATGATTTCCACCACAAACAATGCGATGCGCGAAAGGCTGTTCTCCGAGCCAGCGATTGAATGAGACAACTTCCCGCACATCGTAGCCTGCGTTCATGAAATCGCCAGCATGCACGAGAATGTCACCTTGCGGCAATTGCGGAACTCGATCATGGAGACCGTGGGTATCTGAAATCAAAACAATTCGCATCCAGCCAAACACCTCCGAGACGTGACTTCACGCATTAGATAGCTTTCACCGACTTCGCGAGAAGCGATTCGATCAGACGGCCCTGTCTTCCTCGATTGCTTCAATCCATAATTGCAGCGTCAAATCTTCGCGATTCGGATTCCCGAGGTACGGACGAAGCTCTTGCTGGTAGCGGTCGCGAAGGAGCTCGAGATCGAAGGGAACCGCACGAGCCAGGTATCGTACATCGCTTCGGTCACGTTCTATGTTGCGTTCGAGTTTGGTAAGTGCGAGATCGTATGGATCGAGTGCCATCAGGCGCAAGTTTTGAAACGCTCCAGGGAACATCTCCTGAAGGCGACTTTCGTACTCGTAGGGTGGCTGCGCAACAGTCACTCGATCCAAATAGACGCCATATTTCTGGAATAATGGTCCGCCCAGCATCGCGACCTGTGAGAAGGCATCTGCCGCGGCACGTGGAGCGATTTCGAGCACATCCACATCAGCTGTAGGACGGCTCAAGCCGTAGAGCATTGTGACAACAAAGCCGCCAATACAATCGAGGCGGACCGTCGAGGTCGCAATTCGGTCCAACTCGTTCAGGAATGACCGCCACGGCTCCGGCATTGCTTTACGAGGGCACATAGGTCAAGTGTTTCACGTCGAGATCCGTGAGCAGGTTCCAGTGTCGCGCCTTTGGCGGGCGGTTCTGCCGGAGCCACTTGCGCTCAGCTTGCGTCATGGAGTCGTTGGAGAGCGTGTCCTCTCTTGCGAGTCGCGAACGCTCTATTTGGGCCTTATTCTGCGATAGGCTTTTTCTTCGTGATGCATTGCCGGCGTTCTCTGCGACTTCCTCGGCAAGATCCACCACGAACCCAAGCCGGTTCTGACGGTCATTCAACTTCGCCTTGCGCGTGAGCCACTCCCAATCCATCTCCGGATACGTGTAGGCCAGCCAGGGAAGTGCCTCAACCACCCTTCGGTCAAGGTCGTCCTGGTCGAGTGCAAGGAACAGCAATCGAGCAGGATTGTAGTGGGACTTCCCGCGCAGGTAGGAGAAGCCCGGGTATCCCAGTGCGCCGAGTTCTAATTTGAACGCACTCTCATCCAGAGTCGAATGAAAGTCCGCTTCCAGGGGCAGGGCCGTAGGCCGGAGATGGAATACCTTCATTGCCTGCGTAGCGAGTTCCGTAGTCACCGGCCGACGCCCTCGTTCGAGCATCGACAGGTAGGCTTGCGTGAGACCTAGCCTTGACGCCGCTTCTTGCTGCGTCAGGTTGGCTTCCTCGCGTCCCGCTTTTAGTGCTTCGCCGGTCACGGTATCCTCGTCAGAAATCGATTATAACACAAATTGTTATATAGTTCGCCCGCATGCTGCGTCAGGTCAGGGCAGCTGGTGGAACAG
Source organism: Occallatibacter sp. (assembly GCF_049582745.1). Lineage (GTDB taxonomy): Bacteria > Acidobacteriota > Terriglobia > Terriglobales > Acidobacteriaceae > Telmatobacter. Next base: position 85,849 of record NZ_JBAUUO010000045.1, on the reverse strand, counting down.
GCTGTTTGTGCCCGACCTTAAAATCATGTACATGCCTGATCAGAAGACTGTGACAAGCCAGACTGACGGCGATGGCTATGCCCTTCAAGAAGGCGTTTTGACCGGGCCGGAAATCGATGGTCTGATCGACGCTCTTGAGCGGCATCAAGACGGTGAGAAATTGGTCCGGAATGGCAGAATCTTTGCCGTGCGCAATCTTTTGGATCTTCCGGAAATCAGCAGGTTGGCCAAGTCAGCACCGGTACGTGAATTGGCTGAAGCGGTGCTCGGAGACACGGCATTCGCTGTCCGTGGCATCCTCTTCGACAAAATTCCTGAGGCGAATTGGAAGGTTCCTTGGCATCAGGATGTCACAATCGCGGTGCGCGCGAGAGAGGATGTCGAAGGATTCGGACCGTGGTCGACAAAAGCTGGCATTCTTCATGTGCAGCCGCCCGCGCAGGTCTTGGAGAGGATGGTTTCGATCCGCCTACATCTTGATGCCTGCGACGAGTCCAACGGAGCTTTGCACGTGATTCCTGGGTCACATCGCGCAGGCCGTATTGCGGAGACAGAGATTCCTGCCATTCTTACGAAATCGCAGGTTCACGTGTGTGCCGTTAGTCGTGGTGGCGCTTTGTTGATGCGTCCGCTCCTGCTCCATGCGTCGTCTGCCTCACAAGCGCCAGCACATCGCCGCGTAATTCATTTGGACTTCGCTTGCGAACAATTGCCCAATCCTCTCAAGTGGCTGTCGGAACTAGGCTCTTTCACGTAGCCTGGGAGTTTTGGAGCCAATGATCGGCTTGAGAGACTTTTATCGATTCGTCGCTTTTCGACGGCTAACTTCACCATTGCCCACCAGCCGCTCGCGACGCGATGAAAAGCCGCCACCGTCTAGCCTTAGAGGCCCGAGGGATGAGATCCATCACATCTCCCGGACTGATCTAGAGTTAGAATTCGTCCCGGGGGAAGACAATGAGGGTTGTTCGAGCAGACGCGCCGGAGATAGTTCACTGTGTCGATTCGGCTGGGGCTCTGGCCTGCTGGGGTTGGTCCGTACTTGCTGTTGTTTGCGTGGCAAGCCTACCGGGCCTGTTGATCGCCCTCCTCGTGGGCCTGATGATTTCGTTCGGGGCTGCAGTCTGGGTCGGCGTACTGATTGCTCTTTTATGGAATGGGTATATGCTCTGGCGCAGCAGATCGCCCCGCCTGAACTGGGTCATAGCGGTCTGCGCTGAGCGGGTTTACGTTCGGCTCTTCGCGAAGCGTGGAAGGAAGCAGGCTAATGTCGAGCCGGAGATCCTGGTGCTCGAATCTTCGGAGATCGCTTCGATGTCGGCCCACACCATCGATCTCTTTCTATATGGGCCGAAGCCCAAAGTTGTCGAATGGCTAGTGATCGAACCTGCTAGCGCAGTCGCAGAGGAGGTTTCCGATCACATCCGTCCATTGAAGTGTGGCGTGAGCCCAAACGTGTGTGGCATAAAGCCGATTGATCCGGATAAGCAGGTGTTCGTGGGCAATGAGGAGGGGCCACTCACGATTGAATGGAAATGGTGTCGCCCTGCTCTCCGAACGTTCCTCCGGCGAGTCGCGCAGCAATGCCCATCCATCCTCGTCGGCCCCGAACAATGTTCCGAGTTGGATCTGAATGGCATTTGGCACGGTTTTAGAGAAGAACCGAACGCACAACAGCGCCGGATGCTCGCCCAGGCGACGCGTCTTGGGTTCGGCAGCAAATTAGTGCAGTTGCTAAGCCTGTATAGGTTCTGTACGTTCCCTTCCTATCGGAAGGCGACGGCATACTTGGCGGAGATTGAGCGGGAGGAAACCGAGACAGAGCACGCTGCTGTTCCGCAGTAGATTCCTTTGAACTCCGAGGTTCTGCAATTGAATCGTCCAACCGAGTTCGATTCTCGACACTCTCGCAATCGAGGCTTGGTGCGGCCAACGGTTCGCTTTGGTGCTAAGGTGACAGCCAGCTCCCGTTATCAACTCGTAAAAGACGCATTAGTACTAATTCCAAGATCATTCCTGAGCAAACGGGCCTGACAATGACCCCTTTATTAGCCTGTATCTTGATGCGCGGTGGCGGCCCACTGACTCGCAACGAGATCATTCTGTTTTCGCTTTTCGCCGGGGCTGTCATGCTCGTGGGCATCTGCAGGCAGTTATTCGATACGTGGATTAAGCGCACTCGTGGCCGCAACTGGCCGACAATCTCTGCTGTCATTGACATCGTAAGTGTCGCATTTATGCCGGATGATAGTATTCCGTCCCCCTCTGTCCCTACAGACAGCTCCGGCTATCTTGCCACGCTCACCTACGTCTATCGCAATCCCGAACTGCAGATGGGCGATTACAGTCGTAGGTTTGCCAAAGAGGACGATGCCCGAGCCTGGGCGAATTCCTACAAAGGCGAAACCGTCAAGGTCCACGTAGATCCGCGCGACCCGACGCGATCTGTCTTGCGAGAAGAAGACCTTTAGGCGGGGCGGTCATCGCGGCGATGAGTTCGCGGGTAGCCCGTTGGGGCAGACGTGATCGGCGCGCCCGCCCAACCTCAGCCGTAGTCGATCACGTGCCTTTGTAGTTCAACAGCGGCCTGAGGGTGCGGCGAACTTTGACGAGGTCGTGTTGTTTTTTCAGAACGGCACGGATGTCCTTGTACGCCGATGGCGCTTCGTCGCGGATCGCATCAGCGAGACGCCAATCGAACCAGACACCCTTCATTTGGCGTTGCAGTTCTACACGGCTAACCTTCCTCGCCGCCTCCGACCGGCTCATCGCCCTCCCAGCACCATGTGCGCTGGAATTGAGGGCTTCTTCACTTCCCCGGCCCTCGACATGGAAACTGAGCGTCCCCATTGAACCTGGCAACACGCCCAGTTCACCAGCCCGCAGCACCATCGCGCCTTTCCGGTGAACCCAGAAATTGCTGGCACCATGACGCTCCAGAATGACGTGGTTGTGATCGGTTGTGATGGACGTCTCCCAAAGCAGTCGGGCGCCAATTGCATCCTGAATCACCTTTTCCGCCTCCGCCGCCATGGCCCGCCGTGATGCCGCTGCATACCGGCGAGCCCAGTCGAGGTCATGCAGATATGCCACTCCCTGCTCGGACTCCGCGTCGAGCGCGCGAAAGCGGCCCTCTACTATCTGTGCGCTTGCATGGTGATGATCACGGATCGCCTGGCCGAGGGCTCGGGAGCCACTGTGAATCATCAGCCAGAGCCGGTCTTCCTCGTCGGCCTGAAGTTCGAGAAAGTGATTCCCGCTGCCCAGAGTTGCAAACTCCAGCGTGCCCTCGCTCTGCCGGATTGACTCCAGTCTTGCATTGCTCAATTCAACGGAATCCAGCTCTTGAGGCTGGGCAATGACAGCCTGCCGGTTGCGACGCCGGCTCGGGATTGCCTTGGCGAATCCCGCCAGGATCTGGCCAGCGGCTTTTGGATCGCGCAGCGGCTCTGCAGTAAAGTCTGTTGCTATCGCCAGCATTCCGCAGCCGATGTCGCCGCCTACTGCCTGCGGGTAAATCAGTCGCGACGTTGCCAGCACCACTCCCACGCAGATGTCGTTAGCCAGATGAACGTCGGGCATGACAGCAATCTGCCGGATATCCGGTGCGCGCTGGAGACGCCCCAGAGCTTCCGCGACCTCATGGCCCAGTGGGGCCGTCAGCCACATTCTGATCGGAGGCAAGGATGGATCAGTCATTCTCGCCTCCTGTAGTGAATGCCGGTACGAATGCCAACTCCGGAGTTCGCTTCCGTGCGATGCTCGTGGCAACCTCGGCGCGAAGCCGCGGTTGATTGTGTCGGAGCCACGTCATGGCCTCCGAGATGAGACGATCTTTGGAAACCACAACGTGCGCCAGCAGATGCCCGCAATCTGGAGCAGGAGAAACCTCTTCAACAAAGATTTCGCAGCCTTGCAATTGCGAATCACTGCTTGAGAGCGCCAGGTTTAGGGCGCGCTGCACCTGATGACAGAATTGCTGTGTCTTCCGCTGTACCTTCCGGTCAGTTGATGATCTCTCTGGGCTGTTGCCCAGAAGTGCTTCGGCGAACTCCGGATCAACGGACTCCGCCGCTCGATTACGACGCTTTTGCCACTTCACAAACCTCTCCCTTGCCGCGCATAGGCGCGACTTACCGTCCCGCGCATTTGCACAGGTGCGGCTTCAACTTATGGGTTGAAACTGGGAGCCAGCCCGGCCGGCTGGATTAGACGGCAACGAGCGGGCTCGACGGCATCGGACTATTGGCAATCGGCGACATAGTCTCCTCCGGTCTTCGTCGAGTCGTAAATCGGCTTGTGAAGTTACCGATTCGCTCTACGATTATGCCCGCATTCGAGTTTTCGTTCAACCTCGTTTCGGTAATTCGTTGCTCCGAAATCGAAACCATGCTACTTTGTTCAAGGAAAGGAGACGTCTATGCGAATTAATCAGCGATTGCATGACTGTGTGAATTGCACGGCGCAGGACGGCTCTGTTTCTGTCTTCCTTTGCCGCGCATAACGGCAACCCCACAAAACAATTAGAAGGGAACGTATGACGACCCAGGAGTATCTGTGTCGGCACTTCGCCCGCATGGGTGCGCGCGTTTTTGTGCGCGGACCCGGCCGTAGTCAAGGGGCGATGGTTGCAATTGACGTACGCAGGGACCGCTCCGGCGAACTATTTGTGCTCTGGTGTCATGAACGAGCTCAGTTGGAAATTCTCGACGTCCAGCCTCGTTCGCGCCACCTCGTGCTGATGGTTCGTCAAGGAAGCGACAAACTCAAGTTCCTGCTTGGGCGCGATGATGGCCACCTGTTTGCCTCAGCCGTGCCGGGCGATAGCGTTCGCGATGTGCGGACAGCAATCGACAGCCTGCGTCCCACTGAGATTGAGGGACGCGAAGCGATCCGGCAGGGTGAGTGGTTCTTTGTTCCCGAACCCGGCGTGTACGACAAGAACGCCGTGGTTCTGCGCAACGAACCGCTCAGCCGTGGCGGCCGAAGCAAGCCTCATATGTGTGAAGAGTTGATGAGGCGTGGCGGTGAAGTGGTTATGGTGAGTCGGGAGTATCCGGCAGGCGTCGGCCTGTTTGAGTACAAAAAGCTCATCGAAGCCAACGTGAAAGCGCGTAGCTTTATGTGGCGGCGCATGGTTCGCGACGCCGAGGTCTACGCGCGTGGCGAGGTCCGGCACCGGGATCACAAGACCATTGATCTCTACGGCTGGCATCGCGTGTACATGAACCGGGAACGATTTGCGAAGCACGCTCCGCAAATTGCGTTCCTCGATTAACCCGAATACCCCGGTCTCGACATGCAAGGGACCTGGGGTAAGGGTAAAGGAGTCAACCATGTTTGATGGTGTCGCAGAATTCACTTCAACGCTGCAAGAGGACTCGGTTGAGTTCATGAAGAAGGCGCAGGCGCTTGTGGTTGGTGTTGCTCGCGACTACATGCCGACGCGGCTATATGTCATTCGCATTGACAATTGGTTTGGGCCGAAATGGATGCACTTCGCAGGGAAGGTCTCCGTCGGAAAACACTTCTACGCGGGCATTCATAAGGTCACACTGCACGTGCCGCCGTTTGTCCCGCACCGAGTGCTTGCACAGCGAGTTTTTGCCGGACCGAACTACGGCGAGACCGTCGCCAGGCCGCCGTTGCATATCGAGTGCGCGAGCATGCTGGCGCTTACCAGGAGAATTGCGGACGTGGATAGGGAGGCTGCATTCATATGGTTCAGCGGTCAGTCAGAGGTACAGAAGCGGGGCTCAATCATGGTTTATCTACCAGTTGCTTCGACACCGATGACGAGCCACCGCCGCGAACGCCGCCGGACCGGAGCATTTTACGTGGGTCTGTCGGAACACGAAATGGACTGGAATCCTGCGATGTTGCGCGGGATTTCGCGTGGTGAGGTTGAGCACCTTGGAAAGTGCGGGAGCGCTTTGATTGGAAATCCACTCTCCGCTGCAAACCAATAAAAACGATTGCCAGAAGCTTACGCACCGGAATTCTCGGCCTGTATTCTTTAATCAACCATGGAGCGCTATTTCAGCGAACTGGCTACCGCGTTTGTTCGTGGCCGTCTGCATAATCCCACAGCAAGCATCGATGATGGGCTTGCCGCGGGACTGCGCCTGCATAAATTCAAGCAAAACCAGGATCTAGCACGCGTTAGACGAGTGCTGAGTCTGTTGCGCAGCTTGGCGCCAGCGACCCTGCTTGACATTGGTAGTGGCCGGGGAACATTTCTCTGGCCTCTGATAGCTGGATTTCCTGAAGTGGCCGTTACGGCAATCGATGTGCTCGATCAACGCATTGCAGACTTGAAAGCCGTGCGCCAGGGAGGAATCCATCGCCTTCAGGTCTTCCAGATGGATGTCTCCGAGCTTACATTTTCCGACACCAGCTTCGACGGTGTCACGATCCTTGAAGTGCTGGAGCATTTGCACAACCCCGAGGCAGCACTCCGCCAGGCTCTGCGCGTGGCGCGACGGTTTATCATTGCCAGCGTGCCCTCTACACCCGACGAGAATCCCGAGCACAGACACCTGTTCACGGTGAATCGGTTGAGAGAGATGGCAGTCGCCGCCGGGTGCCCACAACCGAAGATCGAGCACGTGCTCAATCACCGCATTCTTATTTGCATCAAGCCATGAAGCCGATTCTCAAGTACCCGCGCACACCACACCTTCTCGGCTCGCGCCAGCAACAGGGCGACGAGGATCTCGCGATTGTCTCGCCGGCAGAGCTAAAAGGGTGCTTTTTGGTTGTGGAGGAGAAGCTCGACGGGGCCAACAGCGCTATCAGCTTCGATGAGGACGGTGCGCTCATTCTTCAGAGTCGCGGCCATGTGCTCTCAGGGGGACCGCGAGAGCGGCAGTTCGATCTCTTCAAACGCTGGGCCAACGCACATCGGAGTACACTTTCGCGCGCTCTAGGCACCCGCTACACCCTGTACGGCGAGTGGCTTTACGCAAGGCACACCATCCGCTATGACTGCTTGCCGCATTACTTCTTGGAGTTCGATCTGTTCGATCGGGAGACAGATGAATTTCTGAGTACCGAGCGCCGTCGCGTACTTCTTTCCTCCACCCCGGTCGTTTCGGTCCCGGTGCTCGGCCAGGGTTTCCGAAGCCGTTTTGAGGATCTGATCGGTCGCTCGACCTGCTCATCGACGGAGATAATGGAAGGCCTTTACATCAAGTGGGAAGAGCACGGATGCGTCCGCGGCCGTTATAAATATGTGCGCGACAGTTTCACGCAGACCGTCGAACAAGAAGGTGTGCATTGGCTCGACCGCCCGCTTGAACCAAATCTGCTGCGCGATGGAGTCGACATCTTTACGGACCTTGCACAATCCGGGAGCTCCATATGAAGATGCTGAGCGCGCTTCGCCCGAATGCTCCGGACTGGCAGGTCGATTGGGACGCAATTGACCGGTCGTTTCCGTGGATTCAGCAGCTCCGAGGATGCCAACAGGACCAGATTTACCATGGCGAAGGCGACGTCTGGATTCACACCCGCATGGTGATTGAGGCTCTTGCGTCATTCGACGCTTGGCAACGACTACCAGAGACTAAACGACTCATCTTGTTTGCAGCCGCGCTCCTGCACGATGTCGCGAAGCCCGCGTGCACCCGGCTGGACCAAGGACGAATAACGAGCCGCGGCCATTCTCAACGAGGAGCTATCGACGCCCGCCAGATACTGTGGCAGATGCACGCGCCTTTTGCCATCCGAGAACAGATTTGTGCGCTTATTGAATACCACCAGGCGCCCTTCCATCTCATCAATCACGATGATGTGCAACGGCGGGCATTTCGAATAAGCCAGACCGCGCATTGCGGGCTTTTGGTGCTCCTGGCCCGTGTCGATGCTCTCGGCAGGATTTGCACTGACCAGGAAGAATTGCTCGCGAACATTTCGCTATTCGAGGAGCTGTGCCGAGAATGCGACTGTTTGGAGTCGCCGCGTGCCTTCCCGTCCGCCCATAGCCGGTTTGAGTACTTTCGCTCGGAGGGCCGCAGCCCGGACTACCTCGCGCATGAGGACTTCGCCTGCCGAGTGACGGTAATCTCTGGCTTGCCGGGAGCAGGAAAGGACACCTGGATCTCGGATCACATGCCCGGTGTGCCTGTCGTAAGCCTCGACGCTCTGCGTATCGAACTCGGCGAGGACGCCTCAGGCTCCCAGGGGCGCGTGGTGCAGGCCGCTCGGGAAAGGGCGCGCCAATTTCTTCGACGTCATGAGGATTTTGTGTGGAATGCTACGAATCTTTCCCGGGACCTGCGAACGCAATTGATCGATCTGCTCGCAGACTACGGCGCTCAAGTTCGGATCATCTACGTCGAGGCTTCACCTGATGTGCACTTCCGCCAAAACAGGGAGCGGTCAAACCCCGTTCCAGCGGCAGCCATCGAGCGAATGCTTGATCGCTGGCAGGTACCTTCGCCAACTGAGGCGCAGGAAGTAGAGTACTGGATTGAAGGAAAAGCTTGCACTAGGACTCTTTGAGCATCGTCTGCACCACTACGTACTGTTTCCGCATTTCGAACCCAGCCGCGGGCCAAGTGCCGACGTACTTTCGTAGAGCCTCGGTGCCTTTGTCCCAGTCATTGCCGTTCACCCTACAGTCGGCTTGTGGATATCCATTGGCATCGCGCATTGCAAACAGACGGATACCGTAGACACCGCGGTCTTCAATTAGTTCCCTGAACACCTCGAACGAATTCGTGAGCAGACAGCAGGGGCAGAATTCATGGTCTTCGCAATGATCTCCCTGAGTTCTTTCTTGTGCTTCGGGTATCTGCTGCTCCGCCCGGGCCTTTGGATTTTGGATAATGTGCGTAATAGGACCTAGAATGACGCGGCGGCACTCTGCCGACATTCCCGTCTTCGGCGGAAATTCGTACTCCAGAGACGTGCAGATTTCAGGCCTCGCCTTGAGCGCGTCCAGCAATGCCACGAAATCGGTCTCTACCCACTGCTCAAAGCCCGTGCGAAACGACTCCTCTACATGATCCCCCGTAGAATGCTGATACTCAAAGACGCCATCAGGCATCAAGACATCGTGGTTGGTTTGGATTGTGGATGTCGTTCGAACCCCACCCTCATCCAGTGGCTGCAACTCAACGATTTGTGGCATCAGAGTGAAACCGCTCTTCTCGTGCACAAGCCAGTGCTTTTCGGTTCGCACGGCGTGCCCCTTTTGCGCTAACGCCCAAGCCAAAAGTCCCACGAGATCGAACCTCTCTTTCCAACTCTTCTCAGCCCTTTGGAAGGCGACTGAACCGGCAGAGCCTTTTCCCGGGTTGGACGGCGAGCGCTTAGGGGCGCTGCCTTCATCGAAGCCGTTCACCGACATGACCTCATTTGAAAAAGAATACAAGAGGCTGTCGGGTCCGAGTGAGGTGCAGGCACTCGTCGTAGCCCAATAACATCTTTTCTCGCTCAAAGTTATTCCTTCCGCTGGCCCGTTATTTCGAACAATAGAACACCTGTCGCAACTGCCGCATTCAACGAGTCGCAACCTCCTTGCATTGGAATGCGAACTACGAAGTTGGCAGTCTCAAGCAGCTGCTCAGAAAGTCCTTGCTTCTCGCTGCCAACTATGAGAGCGGTGGGAAACCGGTATGCAAGCGATCTGTAATCCATCAGCCCAGACGGCGAAGAAGCAACAACAGATACACCGTTGGATTTTGCCCAACACTTGAATTCCGGCACAGAGCACCGCACCAACTTTTGCGAGAAGAGCGATCCCATCGTAGCCCGAATTGTTGCTGGATCGTACGGATCGCAGTTCGGGTTGAGGATGAAGACCCCGCTTACCCCAGCCGCCTCAGCAGTCCGAATGATTGTCCCCAGGTTTCCGGGCGACTCGATCGATTCAACCGCGAGCCATACTGAGTTTCTTGTCGCGCAGAGCAGTTCTAGAGGGAACCACCTCTGCTTAAGAACCGCGCCAATTCCTTGTGGTTCGGTTGCGAGCGTCAGATCGCGGTAGAGTTCGCGCGAAAGACGAGTGCCGTGTACGCCGTGCTGACGAAGTCGGCGAGCGAGTTTTTGGCCAAATGGATTTGATAGAACCGAAGGGTCCAGAAAGACGGATTCAATTGAAGCGGAGTGCTCGACGGCGCGTGCAAGGTGACGGATGCCTTCGATGATGTAGCGTTGAGTACGAGAACGGCCTTGATAGGTCTGAAGCGAGCGGAGTGCTAGAAAGCGGGGATCACGGGGGGAACTGACGACTGGGTACGTTTTCTCATTCATTTCCTCCTTGCGGCTGTGTCATGGCACCGCTGCCATAAAGGTATTGAACTCCATCGTTGATTTTCCCATAACGGAAGGCATTTCTCCAGGCCGATGAGCGGCCCGCAACTTCCGATTCGCGGTCCGACTGTCTGCACGGCGATCAACCGCCTCGCTCAAGACTGTGGCAATGATTCTGAGGGGATTTGACCAGAGCCGGCACAGCAATGACCCTAGTCCGGACGGCGACGAGGATCGATCTTCAGCAGAATCGGACATCTAATCCGACGCGTCGTGTCGCTAATTTAGTTCAGTTCCAGTGGCTGTTTTGATGGCTGTTCGTTTCCAACTTTTGTGCATCTCGCTGCGATTTACTGCAAGACAAGTATTCTCCATATCATATTGACTATAAAACTCTTATGCGGCAATCTGCGACAGATTGCGACTCGGTGCAAATTGGCCAAAAACGGACTTAAAATCCGCAGACCTTTACCGGTCGTGGGGGTTCAAGTCCCCCTCCGGGCACCATAGAATCAATAAGTTATAGCAAGAAACCTCGATTAATGAAGTGTGCAAAATGGGTGCTGGTACCACCCTTGGTGCCACTTTGTTCCGACTTTGCTAGGATCGCATTCAGGAGGCAGGTTCCCTATGCCGAGGAAGGTGGTTCGCAAGGAACGAGGAGTCTTCGAGAAGGACCCAGGCTCCGACATTTGGTGGATCCGTTTCAAAGACGCTGGAGTCGAGCATCGGGAGAAAGTGGGTCGACGCGGCGATGCCATCAAGCTATACAAGATTCGCAAGGCTGACATACTCCGTGGCGTAAAGATGCCGGCGAACATGAAGGACAACGGCATCAAGTTTTCGGTGCTTGCCCAGGAAGCGATTGACTGGTACGTCAATCACGAGCGCAGGGATGTTCGGAATTTTAAGGGGAGGATGAAATTCATCCTGGAAGCCTTCGCCGACCGAGTTGCTGACGAGATTAAGCCGTCTGACATTGATGGCTGGATCAGCTCACACAAATGGTCTGCCGCGACCGAGAATCGCTACAAAAATGTATTCGGGAAGACGTTCAAGATCGCGTTGGCCGACGGCAAGGTCACGAACAATCCTGCGAGGATGGTCGAGCAACGAGCCGAGAATAATGCCCGCATTCGGTTTCTGTCGGCAGGTGAGGAAAAGAGGCTGCGCGAGGCGATCAAGAAAAGATTCCCGAAGCACATGCCGGAATTCGATGTAGCACTGAACACAAGCATGCGAAAAAGTGAGCAGTTCAGTCTGGAATGGCCCCAGATATCGCTGTCGAGGAAACGCATCAAATTAGAGAGAACAAAGAACGGAAGCGATCGAGAAATTCCCCTAAACAAGACCTGCCTCAACGTTCTCGAAGCGCTCCATGCTATTCGGCCTCACAGTGGTCGTGTCTTTCTCTCCAGATATGGGCGCGATTTGAACGATCCCCGCGCATGGTTTGAGCTTGCGCTCGAAGAGGCAAACGTGAAGAACTTTCGCTGGCATGATCTGCGTCACACTTTCATTAGTCGTCTGGTCATGAAGGATGTAAACCTTCGAACCGTACAAGAGCTTGCTGGCCATAAGACAATCTCGATGACGACGAGGTACGCGCATCTGGCGCCGGAACACAACCAAGCCGCGATCGAAAAACTAATCCGGCGGCAGCTTGAGCTGCGGGTGTTAATGAAGCTTTTTCGCCCCAAATGTCGGAGTGCTATCGAACCCCTCTCTTTGCGGCAGGAAGCGGCGCATCGATTCGTCCGCAGAATGCTGACTATTCCCTGCATGAACGGAACTGCTTGGGCTGCTGGACCGGACTGAATCAGGATGGTCTTCCCGCGCGAAACGCCGGACAGCACTAGCCGGAATAAGAATCTTGGCTCCCACCCGTCGAGCAGGAAGGCGTCCAGTGGTGATGAGGTAATCGATGGAACGAATGCTCAAACTGAGTGCTTCGGCGGTGTCACGCCTGGAATAGAGCAGCTTTTCGACTCATCGATCCATGCACAAGCTCCTTTGCTGAACCTGAATAGCGCTTTTAAGCAGGTCTCAATTAGAGTTGCAAAATCTCCGCATCAATCAGATCGGGTGGCGGGAATTTGTTCGGTTCTCTAACACAAGCTGACCTCGCTTTCCCAAAGATTGCGCCCAAATTCCACCTCCGTCCGAGACCTTTTTAGGCAAGATTGATGCCAGAAAGGCATCAGGGGGACGCTCCCAGATACCGACAGGAATTGAAGGGAGTAACCGGGCGCGCTAGAGGAGTCTTTCTCAGCAAATTCGTAAACTCCTATTCCCCGCATTTGAATCTACCGGGCCTTCCTGAATGACCAATGAAGCTTGCCCTCATTGAGAAGTGCTTCGCACATCGGAAGTGCAACCCCGTAGTTGCAACCAGGAGAGCGCACGTTAACGCCGTCTGCGACAAAACTCTGGTGAAAGGTCGCCCTCAAAGAATGAAAGAGATCCTTGTCGGAACGGCGTACATGATACGTCCGAGTGATGCCTATTCAAGCTCTCAAACCGTTGGAATCGGTGCTCGTCTACCCCAGCAATCGCACTTCGATCACTGAGGATCGCCTTTGGGATCGCCGTCTCCGTTCACGGTGAAGAATTGGGCGCGAACAGGCCAGAAATGTTGGTGCCAAAAGGGTCCAAACTTGACATCCTATTCCTTCGGATTCCCGGCGGAGACCTAACGATAACTGTCAGGTATTGACGATGACCGAAGAAGTCTTGGACAGCAGATCTGAGTGAGATCAATCTCTCCTCAACGACCTGTTTGTGCGGGGTCGAACGCAAAAATGGAGGTGTCCATGAACCTCTCGTCCCAAGAGCCAAAGTGAATTCGCAAATGACCGATATCATCTCCGTCAAGCTTCACCTTTCTCGCCCTCATTTCGGCACAGAACGGTTGGCCAATCCACACGACCGTTGCTTCCTTCCAAACCGTCTTTGGAGGAGCGGACGCTCTGCGCATTCAGGTGTCGAACAGCTCGCGGAGAAGAGGTCAACGTGGCAGCCTCCGTGGAACCCATTGGGGCGGTGAGAAGGCGTGATCCGGTGTTTAATTCCGGGGTGGAGCGACGACGGTGCTTCTCACCGGATGAACTGTGTACGGAGGCGCCAACTGTCGCAGGAAAGCGAGTCTTTATCATTGGCGGCGGCAACTCGGCCGGCCATGCTGCCCTGTTCTTCGCCAAATACGCGAGTTCAGTGACAATGCTGGTCCGCGGTCAAGATCTGAAGGGTAGCATGTCGCAATACTTGATCGATCAGATCACTCTAGTGCCGCACATTCCGATGGAGACGGAAACTCTGGTGGTCTCTGCGGACGGCACGGATTGCTTGAAATCCATTGAAACCCGGAAGGCGGTAGGTCCTGTTATTCGCCGCGCTGCAGATGCACTGTTTGTCATGATCGGCGCCGATGCAGTAACCCATTGGTTGCCAGCTCAGCTCCAACGCGAAAACGGCTTTGCCTGCACGGGGCGCGAGGTGAGCGACCAGCCAGGTTGGGCGGCAGATCGTGCTCCATTTCTGCTGGAGACAAATCTTCCCGGCTTCTTCTGTGTAGGGGACATTCGCTACAACTCGATCAAACGCGTTTCGAGCAGCGTAGGAGAAGGCAGCATAGCCGTCGCTTTCGTTCATCAACATCTCTCGTGCTGCTAAAGCAGAGCATTCGTGGCGTAGCCAAACCAGGTTCATAGCTATCGCGCGCCGCTGGCTGCCGGGAACTCGCTGACAGATCAGGTTCGGTCGAAGAACCCCTCGCAACCGCCATGGTCGACCAGAAATTGCCAGCAATGAACGATGTTTATATATTTAGATAGATATCTCTTTTGAGTGGTGATGCCCCTGGATCATCCCAACGTCCAACCTGCCGATGCGGAACGCACCGAAATTGAGGCTGTTGTCGAAGCGCTGGCCAGGTGGCCACGACTATCCCAACTGCTTCGGTATATGGGGGAGAGTTTCTTTTCTGGCAAGGTTGACAATCTAAATGAATACAACATCGCAACTGAAGTCCTCGGCCGCTCCAAGACCGTATTCAACGCCGCAGATGACGCGATTGCCAGGGTCGAGACTCACCGGCTTCGAAAGCGCCTTACCGAGTTTTACGAAAAGGAGGGAAGAGATCATCAGATCCAAGTAACTCTTCCGCCCGGAAGCTATGTTCCAGTGTTCATTCACAAGCCTGAAGGAGGACTACCCTCGCCGGTTTCAGCAAATATCTCATCTGCCTCACAATCTGACCTTTACCAGAAGAACTGGCGTCCTGTATGGCTTACTCAGTACTGGAAATATGCGATATCCGCGGCGTGCCTTGCGTTTGTCGCATTGGGAATCTTCCTATACCTTCATACGAGAGCGTCCTCCACGCGTCTAACGCTGAATGGCGGTTCGGCGCCAGCGTCGGATTCCGCGGCTCTTCAACCTAAGGGCTCCTCTCCAGAGATTCGACTACTCGCGGGCTACAGTGGCCCACCGAGGACTGATAGCGCCGGGAGAGCCTGGAATCCGGATCAGTATTTCTCCGGGGGCGGCAGTTGGCAGCGCGCCCCGGGTTTCATCGCAAGGACCAGTGATCCGTTTTTGTTTGAGCATTCACGAACTGGAGACTTCTCCTACAGCATTCCGCTTAAGTCAGGTTTCTATGAACTGCATCTCTTCTTTTCGACCCCCGTTAAATCAAGCGAAAGCACTTCGTTCAACGTAGGAATCAATGGAGAATACCCGCTACTGGGATTCGATATAAACGCGGATGCCCTCGGGGAAGATATCGCCGATGAGCGTGTATTTCGTGATGTTTCTCCGGGGAAAGACGGCTTCCTTCGACTTCAGTTTGTAGGCGCAACCGGAGTTCCCTCGCTGAATGCGATAGAGATTCTACCGGGGATACCGCATGCACAACTTCCGATCCGACTCATCATGCAAACCACACCAATAACGGATCACGACGGTCGGCTGTGGCACGCGGACAACTACTACATGCACGGACGCCTGTCCGCTCAGACTCATCCGCTTCCGCACTCTCCCGATCCGGATCTTTTTTCCGGAGAGAGATATGGGCATTTTACCTATGCGATTCCCGTCGACACGCGCGACCGCTATACGATCATCCTCCACTTCGCAGAGTTCTACTTCGGCTCCGGATCGCAAGGGAACGGAGGAGCGGGTAGCCGGATCTTCAAGGTTATGTGTAATGGGCAGACACTGCTTGACGATTTCGACATCTTCAAGGAGGCTGGCAGCCTAAACGAACTTACTGAAACCTTTCGTCACTTGAAGCCCAGTGCACTAGGGAAGCTGAATCTCACCTTTGAACCAATCGCGAACAATGCGACCGTCTCTGGAATTGAGGTTCTGGACGAATCCAAATGAATTACGTCTCCTGTTCTGTTGATTGGGTTGTAGCGGGATTCCTGTAAGAGGACTGGTTCGCTCCGGTTGAATCGCAGGGAGCATTTCTAGTCGACCTGAGGTTGGCCGCGCTTCCGCTTTACCCCCCAAATAGAATTGAGCTTTTGCCGAGGATAACCCCTTGGGGACGGTAATTGTGTTCAAGGCTATTTCTCGCTCACCTAGCACCGCACCCCTTCAGCGCCATGTAACAAGTACTTTGCGTTTCGTACATCGATTATTGTCAACGACGTACAACGTTTCATGGCATCCGTACAAGATTGAACTTCACTGCTGCTTTCAGCATGTGGAGGATTCGTGTCGATTCATTTCACTGGAATCACGCTGCACGAAGAGCTCTGGGGGATAGAAACGATCCGTCCAAGTAAACGCTTACGTTCAAGTTTACTAGACATCGGATTATCCTCCAGACAAATGCGCAAGCGGATGAACGAAGGCGAGGGGTGTGCTTCCCGAGTTCTCGTTCGCGCCGCAGCGCACTGCAGGGTCTTCCAGATCCCTATCTTTCTCGCAGTTCGGTCTGCGAGGAAGTTCGGGAGGCAAAGAATATGGGCCGCAGCAAAGAGCCCAAAGGCTGACAAATCGAAGGGGAGCCTCGTCGGTTTGCGGTGGGCAGCAGATAGGGAGAGAACAAATGAATTCTGTGCTTCATTCGGGGTTGGCCAGAGGTATTTGGGCAGGCTATAGAGCCTGCCTCGTCGTTATCGCGGTTGGGCTGTTGCTGACGGGATCTACGGCAGCATTTGCACAATCAATTTTCGCAAATCTTTCCGGTACTGTTACGGACACCAACGGCGCGGTGCTTCAGGGTGCCAAAGTCAGCGTTCAGAACACCGATACGAAGGTGGCCCGCCAGTTCGTCACGAACAGCTCAGGGTTTTTCTCGGCGACCCAATTGCCGACAGGAATCTACAGCGTCACGGTTGAGGCCAAGGGCTTCCAGAAATGGGCGGGCACGGGCATCGTTCTGCAATCAGCCGATGATAGGAGCCTCAGCATTCCGCTCAAGGTCGGCGCCGAAACGGTGACGGTCGAAGTGAGCGCCAGCTCAGACGAGATCGCGATGTCGGACTCGGGCGCGCGCATGAACCACATCGACTCCAATGAATTGCAGAAGCTCTCGCTGGTTGGCCGCAACTCCCTCGAGTTCCTGAAAACCCTTCCTGGCTCTGCCTTGCAGTCGAACGGGGGCACAAACAGGGCCGCCAGCAATGAGATTATCGGAATCAACGGTTCGGTTGGCGGCGCCAGCAATTTAGGTCAAGTGACCATCAACGGCCAACAGGGTGCGGGACTCTCGCTCAACCAGGACGGACAGAATGCGATGGACCCCGGCTCGATGGGTGGGAACACTCCTATCAACCCCAATCCCGACATGATTTCGGAGTTAACCGTTCAGTCCTCGAACTACGGGGCCGATAACGCCAAGGGGCCGGTGGTCATCAATGCAGTCACCAAATCGGGTGGACCGCAGTTCCACGGCGACATCCACTTCCTCGAACGGCACTACGGGATGAACGCGGAGGACTCCTTTAACAAGTTGACAGAAGTGCAGAATCCGGACTCCTATAAGCCGGGATCGCTTAAGGGTGGCGGGATTTACTCGTATCCAGGCTTCAGCGTAACCGGTCCGGTGATCCTCCCGGGGCGCCCATTCCACAAGGTCAGGAATAAGCTCTTTTTCACCGAGTTCGCTGAGAATTACCGGCAGCTCATCGACGGCGGCCTCACGCGCGCCTACGTTCCCACAACAGCAATGTTGAATGGCGACTTCAGCGGCATGTCTGCGTTGACAAGCGGGGGTCAGAATGTACCGTACAGCGATTACAACTGGCTGAACAGGCTGGCGAGCACGCCCACGGCGGGTTCAGGGGTGACCAGCCTGCGTCCTGGCTGCACGATCAACGACGGCGTAATGTCTGCCGCCTGCTTGGCCTCGGACAACGCGTCCCAGATACTCATGAAGTCCGGCCTGCCCGCCCCTACCTCGCCGACAATTGATGCCAAGGGGTTCAACTATGTCACGCCGGTACAGGCCCATCAGAACGATCTCCACAACTCCGTTAAGCTGGACATCAACGTCTCCGACAACACCAAGGCTTATGTGAATTGGAGCCATCAGTCTGAGAGAGCCCATTGGCCCATGGGGCTATGGACGACGGCTGGCGATGGCACGCTTCCCGCGCCTAGCCAGACCAACGCTTTCAACAGTTCAGATCTCTACACGGCGAACTTTGTGCACGTCTTTTCGCCGACGATGACCGTCGAGGCTCGCTACGGATATACGCACATGTACGAGCCTGGCAGCCCGCAGAACTCGTCGAAGGTCCTGCGCAACGAGATGGGCTTTCCCCAGAAGGGCGTCTTTGGAAATGCCAATGCGCCTGTGGCTCTCAGCTGGGGTGCAGGTATCTCTACCATGGGAGATATTGGACACGACTATCATCCAAACTTCTATTCGGAAAAAGGAATTCCGAGCGGGGCAGCCGATCTTACCAAGGTCTTCAACACCCATACCGCCAAGTTCGGCGGCTTCTGGGAGCACGTCTACAATGTGCAAGATAACTGGGCCCAGTATATGGGTGTCTTTGACTACAGCTATTGGGATAACTCAAGCCCTTCCGGAAACGTCTACGCTGATGAGCTGATGGGCATTGGGTTCCATTACACGGAGCAGGCCTATGTGTCACCAACCAAGATGATTTGGGACGACTTCTCGTTCTATGGCAACGATCACTGGAAGCTCAATCGCCGAGTGACCGTTGATTATGGCATGCGTTTTGAACACTTCGGCGTAGCGACTGCCGACGGACCATACGGTTCAATCACCTTCAATCCGAAGGCGTACCAGGCAGGGGTCAAGAACACCGGAATCTCCTACTACGGAATCAACAAGAGCGTTCCGAAGTCCGGCGGCACCGCGGCCGGTCTGGTCTACTCGCCTCGATTTGGTGCGCAATTCGACGTCTATGGCAACGGGAAGACCCGTTTGGGTGGCGGCTGGGGCATCTTCCGCTACTACCCCGGCTTCAACCAGGGCCCAGCGGACTCAGCCAAGGGATCGATTTATTGGAGTTGCTCAGGAGGCGCTGACTGCAGTACCTGGGAGCAAATTGACAGCCACATCAACACCGGCGGAGCGAACTCCTCAACGACCACATGCGCAGCAGGCGTCAATTGCGCTCCCGCCATCGTCCTGGGCGTGGAGTCGGATTACACCAATTCGTCCGTTGGGGTCATTGATCCGAAGAACCAGGACCAGCCCTATGGCGTTACCTACAGCCTGAACCTCGACCAGGAGTTGGGGCACAAATTCTTGTTTGAAATGGCCTACGTCGGTAACCACACCAACCTTGGACAGGCCAGCGTCAACCTCGATTCGGTTCCAATCGGCGCCATGAGCGACGCTGCTGCCGTAACGGCTAAGTGTGGCGCGCTGGACGCAACACTGGCAGCAATGCAGACTGACTCGAAATGCCAGCAGTTGTTCCGTCCCTACTCCAACTACACGGGCTTAACTGCCAACGAAAGCGCCCAGAAATCCCAGTACGATTCGATGCAAGTGAGCCTGAAGCGGAATGCGGGCTGGGCGGTGTTTGATTTGAACTATACCTGGGCCAAGAACCTCGGCAACAGTGCTTCGACAGCAGCGTACAAGGACTATGGCGTACACGAATACTGGTCGGTCCTGAGCATCAATCGCGGGAACGTCCTGAATGCCTCGTACGTCCTCTCAGTTCCGGGGCTGGGACGCGGAAACCACTTTGTTCGCGGCGCTGCCAGTGGCTGGCAGGTTTCTGGAATCACTACGATTCAGTCTGGAGCTCCGGTGTCTGCCAGCAGCGGGTACGATTACGGCATGGGAACTACAGGAACGGGTGCGGCTGCTCAGCTGGTTGGATCGCCGGATGTCAATCTCAGGCCGGTTCTGACCTGCAACCCGAGGATGGGTCTCAAAAAAGGCCAATATATCAATCCTGACTGCTTAGCGGCACCAGTTACAGCTAGCGATGGGATTGGCAACGGACGTTCTGCATACATACCGTTGCCCACCTACTGGAACAGCGATCTGACGCTGCTCAAGAATTTCAAGATCGGTGAGCGTCAGAATGTGGAACTCCGCTTCGCCGGGTTCAATTTCTTGAACCACCCGTTGACGTCGTTCTCCAATGGGGACTCGAACCTCAAGCTGAGCTTCGATAGCACCACCCACAAGCTGACGAATGGAAACGGCACGAGCGCAGCGAATGGCGGAGGAGCGTGCCCTGGTCCGACTTGCAAGGACTTCGGATATGCGGACTATACCTACGGCCATCGTATTCTCGAGGCCGGCGCAAAGTTCAGCTTCTAACCCTTACACCTGGGGCGACTCTTTGGTCGCCCCAGGCATTATCCTTTTGTATGCGTTCTATAATCTCCGGACTCCTCGTCGTCTTCTCGATGACGGCCTCCGCCGCTACAGCTCCGGCCCGATTCGAGGCGGTCGCCAGGCAGGCCGAGGCTGCCAGAGTCCAGGATCGTGTTTCGGATGCGATACGCTTGTATCGCGAGGGCACAGATCTGCGTCGGTCGTGGGCAGACGGTTGGTGGTATCTTGGCAGCTTGCTCTACGATCAGGATCGTTTTGCCGAGGCGACTGCCGCCTTCCAGCACCTTCTCGCCAGCACCTCACACCGCGGCCCCGCCTACGCCTTCCTTGGTCTCTGCGAATACGAAACCGGCAAGTACGATGACGCATTGGTGCAGTTTCGCGCCTGGGCAGGCGCGGGCTGGGCAGGTACGCCGGAACTCCGCGACGTGGCGGTATTTCATTTTGGCCTCCTACTGACGCGGGACGGCAGATTCGTCGAGTCTCTCTATTTGTTGGCCACGGTGGCGCCGCGCCTCGGCGACGTTCCCGGACTTTCCGAGGCCATGGGCCTGGCTTCCCTGCGCATGCGCAATGTGCCCGAGAACTATCCTCCCGAGATGCGCGAACGCGTCTGGCTGGCGGGGAAAGCAGCATTATATGACGCGCAATCTCCCCGGGACTTTGCGCGCGCCGATGAGTTCGCGGTGCGTTTGGAAAGTCGCTATCCAGGGGAACCTGAAGTGCATTCTTTCCTCGGCACGATCTATACGGTCCAGGGGAAGGCCGTGGAAGCCGAGCGCGAGTATCGCGAAGAACTCAAGATATCCGCCAGTCATGTGCCTTCCCTGGTGGCACTCGCAGGAATCGATTTAGAGAAAGCCGACCTTGCGGAGGCTGGTCTCATGGCGCGGCGGGCCGTCAATGCTGACTCCAGCAATGCCGAGGCGCACCATCTTCTCGGACGTGTCTTCCTTGCAAATGGCGATCTGCATGGAAGCTTGAGTGAATTGCAAACCGCAAAACAGCTCGCACCGGACAGCCCCGGCGTGCGCGCCCATCTGGCGATGGTCTACAGCAAACTGGGACGAGCACAGGAAGCAAAGGCCGAGTCCGCCGCCTTTCTCACGCTGAAGAACAAGGAAGACGTGATGGCTTCAGCGAAAGTGAAGCTGGGCGAAACGCAGGAGAAGGTTCATTGACTCGCAAACTGCTTCTCGTCGCTTCTCTTGCCTTGTGTGCTTTCGCCACTCCGAGCGTGACATCTCAAAAACCCTCCGCTGCGTCCGGCATGAGTTTTAACCAGTTGCTTGAGGCTGCGGAAAAGGCACGCGACCAAAACCGTGATGACGAAGCGATCCGGCTTTTTCGGCGCGCTGCCGCCGAACAGCCAGAATCGGAAGAGGCCTTGTGGTATCTCGGCTCAATGCTCTACGAAAAGCAGCAGTACTCTGAAACGCGCGATGTACTGCGTCGATTCGTGACCATTCGCCCCGATGCGGGGCCGGCATGGGCACTGCTTGGGATGAGCGAATTCCAGTTGCGGGAGTATCCCCGCGCTCTCGACCATCTGCAGCGCGCCATGGCGCAGGGCATGGGCGACCGCAAAGAGATGGTGCAGTCAGTCTTCTACGATGTCGCAGTCCTGCTTACCCGATTCGAGCGGAGCGACGACAGCATGGATATGCTTCTGAAAATGCTCGCGTCCGGCCCGCCAGACCCAGCCCTCATTGAGCCCGCCGGCCTCGCGGGACTTAGATTGCCTCTCCTTCCCGCCGAAATACCGCCGGACCGTCGCGCACTCGTCGATATGGCCGGCCGTGCTGTTGTGGCCATGCAGACGCAGCACTACGAAGAAGCTGACTCTGCATTCAAGCAGCTGGTTGCTGCGTATCCGAATGAACCCGGTGTTCATTTCCTCTATGGTGCATATCTCGTGCAGTTGCATCCGAACGAAGCGATGCCCGAGTTCGAGCGTGAGCTGGAGATTTCGCCCTCTCACGTTCTTGCCCGGATCCGGCTTGCAGACCAACTGATCACGCAACGCGACTTCGATGGCGCTTTGACACTCGCTCAGCAAGCTATCAAGCTTGAGCCGAAACGCCCTTCCGCCCATATGCTTGCCGGTGAGGCGCTGTTAGCTAAGGGCAATGTGGCCGACGGCATTAAGGAACTCGAGATTGCGCGTGCCGACGATCCAAACGTGAGCAGAGTTCACTGGGATTTGTTTCGTGCCTACGCGGGCGCGGACCGCAAGGAAGACGCCAACCGGGAGAAGCAGGAAATTGAAAAATTGCTTCACGCTGATTCATCGAAGAGCCCGCAGAATCCTGGGAGTGCCTCGCACAAGTCGACCGGACCTTGATGGCATGTTATGACTGATCGTAATGAGGGCGCGCATTCGTCTGTGTCATGAATTGCGCGAATTTAAGCGAAGCTTGTATTTCTGAGGAATCTTCTTGCAACATCGACTTCTGCCACACGCCGCGAAAAGAGCCATTGCAATAGTTGCGTGGTCGATCGGCTGTTTTCTCCTGCATCGGGTGGAAGCAACCGCACAGGAGCAAACCTCATCTCCCATCCATTTTGTGCCCTGCCCCATCGAGTTTTCGCTCGACAGCAGCGAGAGCCCGCAACGGCACGCGCCGGAGACGATGGCGGGAGGGGTTGCTGTCTTTGACTACGACCGCGATGGAAGGCCCGATATCTTTTTCACCAACGGAGCGGATATCAATACGCTCAAAAAGGACTCGCCCAAGTACTGGAATCGCCTCTTCCACAACAACGGCGACGGCACCTTTACCGACGTGACAGAAAAGGCGGGCCTCAAGGGAACCGGCTTCGATGTAGGCGTGGCCATCGGCGACTACGACAATGACGGCTACGACGATATCTTCGTCGCGGGCGTCTACCGGAACACGCTCTATCACAACAACGGCGACGGCACGTTCACTGATGTTACCGAAAAGGCAGGCCTCGCTCACCCCGACAAACAATATGGGCCGCTCTGGTCAGTCGCCGCTGCATGGGTTGATATCAATAATGATGGGCGTCTCGATCTGTTCGTCGTCAATTACCTGTCTTGGGACGGCACGAAGGAGCCAGACTGCAAATATAACGGTAAACCCGAATACTGCCACCCGAAGTTCTACAAGGAACTGCCGAGCCAGCTATTCCTGAACAATGGCAATGGAACATTCACTGATATTTCGGAGTCCGCCGGCATCCGCGCGCATCCTGGAAAAGGCATGTCCGCGGCAATCGCGGATTACGACAACGACGGTCTTCCGGATATCTTTGTCACCAACGACAAACTCTTCAACTTCCTTTACCACAACAAAGGTCACAACCAGTTCGAAGAAGTTGGCTTTGGCCTCGGAGTAGCCTTGCCGGAACATGGCAACCTGATCTCCGGGATGGGATGCGACTTCCGCGATCTGAATAACGACGGCTTCCCGGATATCGTTCTGCCTGCGCTTCAGAACGAAACTTTTCCCATCTATCAGAACGTCTCGGGAACCGCCTTTGAGGAGGTTACGGCGCGGAGCAAGATGACGGTGCTCAGCAATCCCATGGCGGGATACAGCGTGAATATCGCCGACTTTGACAATGATGGATGGAAAGACATCTTTGTCAGTCGCGGAGATGTCGCGTCTCCTAACATGTCAGACCGGAATCATGTGGATCAGCCCAACACCGTGTTTCGCAACTTGAACGGGACATGGGCCGCCCTCACCGAGGAAGCCGGATTTACGGCGCTGCCACCGCGCAGGCACCGAGGAGCCGCGGTTGCGGACCTGAATGGCGATGGAAAGCTCGATGTTGTTGTCGCCGCGCTGAGTGCTCCGGCAGAGATCTGGATCAATGACAGTCAGGGAAAAAGTCACTGGCTGGAGTTTTCGCTCCAGGGAACCAAAAGCAATCGCGATGGCATCGGCGCCCGTATCAAACTGACCGCTGGAGGCAAGGTCCAATTCAATCACATGACGACAGCGAGCGGTTACGCGTCGTCGAGTGCTGGACCGGTTCACTTCGGACTTGGTGAGGCACGCGTGGCGGACGAGGTCGAAATTCGCTGGCCTTCCGGAACGATCCAGACGCTCAAGAATGTGGCGGCCGATCAGGTGCTGCAGGTGAAAGAGCCTCGTTAGGGTTGCCACGGTTTTGAGAATGCGCGGCTGGTAAGAGGCTTGACAAGCGATGCGATCACTCGCGCAATCACCGGACTCTGCTGAAAGAAGTCCTATATTTAATCACACCGGAATGCCGGCAGGAGCAAGATTCCATGATGGCGCTCGATATGCAAGCACGCGCGATTCCAAAACTCTCGACCAGCGACCGTCTCAATCTGCCAAAAAAGGACGCAGTCCAACGGGAATTCTCAAGGCTCCATTCTTGCACCCTCGTTAATTTTCTTCTCGGCGCCTTTGTCTCGACGGCTTTCCTTGCTGCCCAGGAGCCGCCGAAGAACACCACGCCAGAATCGGGGACTGTTCTGCGGCAGACGGTGCGCCGCGTGCGTTTGGATGTCGTCGTCACCGATGCGCAGGGACGGCCCGTTACGGGTTTGCGGGCATCCAGTTTTCGGGTTGCTGAAGATGGCAAGCCGCAGGCGATCCGCCAGTTCGAATACCACAGAGATGAGGTTGCAGAAGCTTCTCTCCCAAAGCGGCCGCCGCTGCCTCCGCACACGTTCATGAACTTGCCGACGGCGCCGGAACGCGGTCCCTTGACGGTCCTGCTCTACGACATAGTGAATACTCCCGTGAGCGACCAGTTCTATGCGCGCGAGCAGATGATCAAATTCCTGAAAAAGAATCCAGGGCGGCGGATTGCCATCTTTGTCCTCGCCGATCGGCTCCGTTTTCCGCAGGGTTTCACCTCGGATACAGATTCGATCCTGCGCGCGATAGGCGTGCTCGCCACCCAAACCCAAATCCCCCTATCGTACCTTCCCCGATCCGACATCGATCTGGCGGCTGGACTAGGGAACGGCAAAGACGGAGATCACGCCGCTAAGGTATTCATTGAAGCGACGGAGAGACATGAGGTGGCTCGGTTCGACGACCGCATGGATCTCCGCGTGGGCATGACCCTGGATGCGCTTAAGCAAATCGGCCGCTTTTTAGCCGGGACTCCAGGCCGTAAGAACCTGATCTGGTATACGGGTTTCGTTTCCCGCCACTCTCTTTCCAAACTCGGCAGACTCTGGTCGCAACTACAATGGTGCCCTGAAGGCCGTAATCAATCAGTTGTATTCCGCCGAGGTCGCAGTTTATCCCATTGATGCTCGCGGGCTACTAAAGGGTATCAGTTTCGTCGAAATCACGACGATGGACACCATCGGGGAGCAGACGGGCGGACGGGCTTTCTACAATACCAACGGCCTTAAGGAGGCGCTGGAAACGGCCGCCGACGACGGCAGTTCTTATTACTCGTTTCTCTATGCGCCAACCAACGCGAAGTACGATGGATCGGTGCGCCATATCAAGGTTCAGGTTGGGCATGGGCAGTATCATCTTGCCTACCGGAGAAACTATATTGCCGATGATGTTGATTCCATCGCACAGAGCCAGGGCGCGGCGGATCAAAGTGGTGCCTTTCCGGATCCGACACCCGCCTCAGCCAAGTTGATTGAGACAGCCGCGCAGTTTGGCTCGCCCCTCTCCCATCAACTCGTCTTCGCGGCTCACGTGGATGCCATCGGAGAGCCCGCGCCGGCGACAACGGAGCAGATGGCCGCGCTTGCGCCCTATCGGAAGCAGGCCGCTAAGGTCGCGCACAGGGAGTTTGTTCCGCTCACCACTCCGGTTCCCATGCAGCAGTACGCGGTCACGTATGGGGTGCTGGCCAGCCAACTGGAACTTCCCAAGTCTGCAAACCGCGTCTACCATTCGGATCTTTCGATAGCGGCATTGGCCTACAACGAAGACGGCGAGACCCTGTGGGGTACAAAAGCGCGGCTCAAAGAGGCCATTCCGGCGTCGAAGATCGGCAACATTCGCGAGGATGGTGACCAGGCGCTCCAAACGTTTTATGTTCCCGTCGAAACGGCAGTCATCCGCCTTGTAGTTTGCGACGAACAAAGCGGACGAATCGGATCAATGGAGGTTCGCTTGCCATTGCCGCCGGACCAGAACGTGCGGTGATGGCGATCTCCCGATGCCTGAATGGAGGAGCCTGCCATTTGGATATGCAAAGCCATTGCCGTCGGCGCGGGCTCGGGTCACGGAGTCTTGTCCGCTTGCGGTCCCTTGGTGCGTGCTTTGTCATTCAGTTCCAAGACGATTCGTCTCTCCCGCTCGCTGTCCTCACTCCGGTGAAGCCGCGCATAGACCACGGCGAGCTGCAAATGCGCTTCGACAAAATCTGGCCACTGCTTCACGAGTTTTTCAAGGCCGTCCCTGGCCTCCTCCAGGTGTCCGCTTGCCGCGTTCAGCGCATCGATTTGAAAGAGAGCTGGGACAGAGTCTGGGCGCAGCAGGAGTGCATGCTTTAGATATGACGCAGCATTCTCGACGTCGCCTTCGTGGCGCAGAACCGCCCCCAGGTGCAGGCATGCATCGAAGTCGTTGGGGTCAGCCTGAAGCGCGCGGCGGAGAGCGGCCTTGGCTTTTTCATTTTCGCCGCTACTGAGAAGAGCGCGTCCATAGACTGTCCACGCGCCCGGTATCTCCGGATTCTGGTCGAGTGCTTTTTGAAGCGTTGCCGCAGCGGTATTGTAATCACCAGCCGCATATTGCGATGCGCCTATCAACACGCCGGCTACCGCGGAATTTCCGTTACGCATCATGCGGTCGATCACGATGGCGCCTTGTTGCTCTTTGCCGTCGTGTATTAATGCGGTGCCGAAGATGTAGTCGATCGCCGGATCGTCCGGATGAGCATTGTAAGCCGGTTCTACGAGGGTGATGGTGTCCTGGAATTTCCCCAGCCGCAGGTCGCAGTCAGCCAGAAGGTAAAAGGCCTGTTGATGACCCGGACTAAGTTTGTACAACTTTTCGAATTCGTTACGCGCCTCGCCGAAATCGCCCTGTTTGTAAATTGCGAGACCCAGATTCAGGAGCGCAGTCTCGTTCCGAGGATCACGTGAGAGCACTTGGCGGTACTGTTGTGCAGCTTCGTCGAATCGCCCTTGCTGCGCGAGAGCTACGCCCAGATTGGTGCGGGCTTCGAGGGAATCGGGCGTCAGTCGCAGCAACTCCTCGTACAGATTGATCGCGAGCCCCGCATTTCCCGCGTCAAGAGCTTTACCGGCCTGGTCGTAGAGAGCCTGTGGAGAGGCTTCCTGGGAGTGGAGGAGTGAAGAGCTTAGAAACGCAACCGCGAGAGCCACGTTCAAAATCAGCCTAGCTCCTTGTCGTGTACTGCGCATCATGAACGTCCTTATTGTAGACCTGTCTCTATTCCGTATCCGTCACTGACGGGCTATTTCGGTGGAACCGGCAAAGGCGCCAGCTTTCGCAATCCCTGCTCTTCATGGATCTCGTAGATAGCGTCTGCGGGGATGTTCTGGAATTTCTGCTTAACGCCGCTCGGCCAAGTCACCTCGACCTTATTCATGATCGCTGATTGTCCAAGGCCGAAATGCAGCCGCGTGTCGTTGCTCGAGTTGTACCCGCCCCCGCCGCGAACCTCGCCCACCTGCTCCGTCAGGCCGCTGAAAACCGTGACACGCGCGCCGATGCCCATGCGGTTGCTCTTGGTCCCAACGAGGCGGAACAGCGCCCGATGGTTCGAATTATGAGTCTGGTTGATGAACAATGACGGCGGCCCAGCGGCATTAAACACGACGATATCCAGACTGCCATCGTTGTTGACATCGCCGAGCGCCAAACCTCGGCGCGATTGCAGAGGGCCATCATTCAGACCCGCTGTGTTGGCGATATCCTCGAATCTCTGGCCGCGGATATTGCGGAAGAGTTGGAGTGGTTCGCGATACTTGACTTCAGTCTCCAGGCGGTCCATCAGCGAAGAAAAATTGCCGTTGGCGATCAATATGTCGGGCCAGCCGTCATTGTCGAAGTCGCCAAAGCCAACGCCCCACTTCACTGGCGCCAATGTAGGTTGCATCAGCCCTGATTCGGCGGCAACATCGGTGAAGATGATCTGGTCGTTGCGATACAGGCTAACCGGCTGCCTGCTGTAGCGAGTTGTGACCAGGTCGAGTTCGCCGTCGCGATTGAAGTCGCCAAAGTCGGCTGCCATATTGCCATAGACCTCCCCGTGCGTTCCAGTGGCCGTACCGGAGAGGATGCCGTTCTCTGCGAAGGTTCCGTCGCCATTGTTGTGGTAAAGGTAGTTCGTGCCGCCATCGTTCGTGACGTAGAGATCGGGCCATCCGTCGCCATCGTAGTCTCCCCATACCACTCCCATGCCGTGCTGCTTACTTGGATTGCTGACGTTTGCCTTTTGCGAGACGTCCTCGAACGTTCCATCGCCGCGGTTGCGGAAGAGGACGTCGGTTTCGCCCTCCATCTCATCAGGCATCTGGAGAATGACCGATCGGTAGCCCTCGACATGGGGATCGGGGGAAGGAAGGTGATGGAGGTCCGTATGCACGTACCGGGCAACAAAAAGGTCGAGATGGCCGTCGCGGTCAAAGTCGGCCCAGGCGGCGCCGGTGCTGAAACCGCCCATCTTTACGCCCGCGCGTTCGGTCACATCCTCGAACTTGCATCCTCCCAGGTTGTGATAGAGCACGTTGTGTCCGTAGCCAGTCACGTAGAGATCAGGCAGGCCATCGTTGTCATAGTCGCCAACCGCGATCGCCATTCCCCATCCGCGGGTGGTGAGGCCCGCAGATGCCGTGGTGTCGGTGAAATGGACATTGGTTCCGCTTCCGTCCTGGCGGTACAACGTGATCATTGGATCGCCGCCCGCCAGAAAAGCGTCGATCGTGGAATCATTCACGACCGCAATATCGAGCCTGCCATCATTGTCGCAATCCAGGAGAGCAACACCGCCGCCTCCCATCGTCTCCACAATGTAGCGCCGCTCGGAAGAGGAGTGAGGAACCGTGTTCAGTCCAGTTTGTGCGCTCATATCCCGAAAGCGTGTGGCCGAAGCGGTATCGATTGGCGAAGATGGTACCGATTGGGCCTGTCCGGATTGAAAGGGGACCGCTGCGACTGGGCCCGGGATGGTCTGGGAGGAAAGAACTGACGGAAGAACTGCCGCGATCAAGCCTATGAATCTCCGGATGGAACGTGAATCGATCGGGGCCTGACGCATGTATGGCAATTCTAGGAGACATCTGCACAAGTCGCCATCTTTTCACGCAAAAGAACGAAGGTGCCGGACGGGATTCGCGTTGGATCGGAACAAATGTTTTCTGGAACAGGTGCGGCAGAGTCGTTCATCTGTAGACTGCCTGCAGACTCTTCCGTTCATGGAGGAGTCGAATGACGTCAGCTGAGTCACGGGTAAACACACCTGTCACGAGTGTTGCGCTCTGTCTTTGACGGCTGCATGCCGTCTTTTGCTACAGCCGCTGAAATTCGACTGCTTGAGCAAGCGCTCAGCTGCCAAGGAGTGAGACCCAAAAGGCTCAGCGCATCTTTCTTTCGCGGTTCGTTGTAACATGTACGTCTCGCCTCGTACATTGCTTGTTTTCAATGAGGTACAAGTCTTAGGCGCGTCCGTACAATATTGAACTTCACTGCGACTTGTGCTCTGTAGAGTATTTGTTTCGATTCATTTCACCGTGATGCTGCGCTGCGGAAAACCAAACGTATGACCTTGCGGCAAAAGCTCTAAATGTTGGGAGCGGTTGCTCACGCCTCCGCTCAGATTTCGAGGCTAGCCTCCTGGCCTCTCGCGGGGTGGCAGAGTTAGCCATCCCGTTTTTATTGCGTGCGAAGCTGCAAGAATCTCGTCCGCGATTCGCCCAATGTGGCGACCTTGATCGGAGCATAGATGTTCAATTCTCTTCTGCAGCGGTATTCAGGATTTATTCTTGGCTCGTTGATTGCTATTTTTCTTCTATCTACTACGGCTCAATCCCAACAGGAGGCAAGTCGCCGTATCGTGGCGGACATCGACAACTCAGCCGGTCCGGTGGATAGTTTTTTTGATTTGTCGGTCGGCTCCGATTATCCCGGCACTTTGATTCGCGATGATAGCCAGAAACAGCTCAAGCTTGTTGTGGATGAACTTGGATTTCGATATGTGCGGTTCCACGCGATCTTTCATGATGTGTTGGGAACGGTGCAAATCGAAAACGGAAAGGCCGTCTATAACTGGGCGAAGATCGACGAACTCTATGACGATCTGCTGGCCCGTCATATCAGGCCGTTTGTTGAGCTGGGTTTCACGCCGAAGGCACTTGCCACGTCTCAGAACAGCATCTTCTACTGGAAAGGCAATACGTCCCATCCAGATCCGAAGGGCTGGCACGCTCTCGTAGATGCATTCACCCGCCATCTGGAAGATCGCTACGGACGAGACGAGGTTCGGACATGGTATTTCGAGGTATGGAATGAACCCAATCTCTCCGGCTTCTGGGAGGGCGGAGATCAGAAAGCATACTTCGATCTCTACGACCTGACAGCGAAGACGATCAAAGCCATCGATCCGGCTTTGCGTGTGGGAGGTCCTGCGACCGCGGGAGCGGCATGGGTTCCTGAATTTCTGGCGCACGTGAAGCAGAGCGGAGCCGGCGTTGACTTCGTGACTACGCATACATACGGTGTCGACGGCGGTTTTCTGGATGAAGAAGGGAAGAGCGATACCAAACTCTCCGCGTCTCCCGATGCAATCGTCGGCGACGTTCGCCGTGTTCGCGAGCAGATCTCGGCTTCGCCGTTTCCAGATCTTCCGTTGTATTTCTCGGAGTGGAGCACGAGCTACACGCCGCGCGATTCCGTGCATGATTCCTACATCAGTGCTCCATACATCTTGAGCAAGCTCAAGGCATGCGAAGGGAAATTGCAGGGAATGAGCTACTGGACGTACTCCGACCTGTTCGAAGAGCCGGGACCTCCTACAGCTCCTTTTCAAGGCGGATTCGGCCTCCTGAATCCTGAAGGCATTCGCAAGCCGGCATTCTTCGCTTACAAGTACCTTCATTCGCTGCGAGGAAACAGTATCGCAACGAGCGATCCGCAGGCGCTGCTTTCCACCAAGGGTGGGGACTTTTCGGCAGTGATCTGGGATTTCGAACCTCCGAACCAGAAGGTAAGCAACCGGCCTTTTTATACGAAGGTAATTCCTGCGCACCCGGCCGAGCCGGTCCAATTGCAACTGCGTCATCTTGTTCCGAATTCCAGTTACCACCTGCAAGTGCATCGCACTGGGTACCGCGCGAATGATGCATATACCGCCTATATTGAGATGGGATCTCCCAAAGAGCTGACTAAAGCAGAAGTCTCGAAGTTGAACGATCTCACGCAGGACCTTTCAGAGACGGATCAGGCAGTCGAGAGCGCTCCGGATGGAACAATCAAAGTCAGCGTACCGATGAAGAGCAACGACATCGTGTTGATTAAGTTGGAGCGGAGCCAGGGAGGCAGGTTGAGCCCAACGGGCCACGACGAGTCTTCCCGCTGAGGTGATAAAGATCACGGACAGGCTACGTTCGAGAATTGTTTACTTCAACGGGTTGTAAGAGGATATATGGATCGATTTGTGAGACTTTTCCTGGCATCTCTTCTATGTGTCATTGTTCTTTCAATCGCAGCGTGTGGTGGGGGAAGTCCAGGAAGTGGGGGCACAAGCCAGAACCCAGCTACGCCAGCGGTTGTCGTTACGCCCGCGGCGAGCAACGTTACGACTGCCCAGAGTCTGGGTGTCACGATTGCCGTCTCCGGTTCGAGCGGAACGCCGACCGGATCGGTGATTCTTTCCAGCGGAAGCTATAGTTCTTCGGCCGCGACGCTCAACGCGGGCTCGACAACCATTGCGATTCCAGCGGGCTCGCTTGCAGTGGGTTCCGATACTCTGACCGCCAAGTACACGCCGGATTCCGCCAGCACAGCGAAGTTCAACAGTGCCTCCGGAACGGCAACAGTCACCGTGACTCAGTCCGCGAAGTCCCCGACGGTCTCGGTCACGCCCGAAGAGACCACACACCCCTTCGCAGAAAACCTGATTGTGACCGCCACGGTAAAGGACGGCTCTGTGTCGCCGGGCGGCAGCGTAACGCTGTCCAGCGGAAGCTTTACCTCTTCGGCGCTGACACTGAACGCTGGCGCTGCAACCTTCTACGTTCAGCCCGGCTCGCTGGCCAAGGGATCAGATACGTTGACCGTCACCTATATGCCTGACTCCAGCAATTCTGCAACCTACGCCGCTTCAACAGGCACAGCTGCCATCACGATCACTTCGCCCAGCACCACAAGCGTTACCGTCAACATCAACGCACTCGCCAATCGCCACCTGATCAGCCCGTACATCTATGGCATTAACACGCTGAACCAAAGCGATGTCACCAATCTGTCACCGACGTTTGTCCGCTTTGGAGGCAACGAGGCCACGGACTACAACTGGAAGGCCTTCACCTACAATGCCGGCAGCGACTGGTTCTTCGAGGACTTCGGTCTCACCGACCAGTCCACGGGCGAGGGCATCGACTCGGTGCAGTTGACGAAATTCACCGTGGGCGCAGGCAGCCAGATGCTTACCACCATGCCTACGCTCGGATGGGTAGCCCGAGAATCCGGCCACTGGAGCTACTCGGTCAAGAAGTATGGCGCGCAGTGCAAGGTGGATCCCTATAATTCTGACGCTGGTAACGGCCAGCAGACGGACTGCAAGACGCGCGTAACTACTGGTCCTGTGACAGATGCCTACTATCCCCTGGTCGATACAGCCAGCGACTGCACCAGCGGTAACTGCCTTTATCGCGATGAGTGGGCCAAGGCGCTTGCCTCCGCCTTCGGCAGTGGCACCTGCAGCGTCCCCTATTCGCCGATCACCACGTGCCACTTCTACGATATGGACAATGAGCCCGAAATCTGGGACGGTCCGCATGGTGACGTTCATCCCAACCATCCCGGATACACCGAGTTGTCGAATGTCTTTGAGAAGGAAGGCGTCGCGTTGAAAGCCTGGGACCCGAGTGCGGTTCGTTTCGGCCCCATCACCTGCTGCTGGAATTACCTTTGGACAGCTGGCCCCGCGGGAGATGACAAGAGCGCGCACGCCGGCATCGACTACGCGCCATGGTGGCTGAACCAGATCAATTGGCTGGATCAGATTAACGGAGCACGTACGCTCGACGTCTTTGACATCCATGCCTATTTTGGCGACAACATCGACACCACCGGATACACCAACCTGCAACTGCGCGCGGAAGTGAACAAGTACATCCGCACCTATTGGGATCCAACGTACTCCAACGCGGGGTACAACGCGGACTGGATCACCACAACGCAGCCCAATCGCAGCGTCACCTTCCTTATCCCACGTATGAAGGCCATGGTGAATGCCATCTATCCGGGAACGCCGCTCTCGTTCACCGAGTGGGAATCGTTCTTCAACGAGTGGGAATTCGCCACGGCACTCTCCGACGCGGACGCCTATGGCGTCATGGGCCGCGAGGGACTGAGCTTCTCCACGCGCTGGGGAGGGCCATCGGCCACGGACAGCACTACCAATCAGCCGCATCCCAACTACCAGTCCTTCAAGCTGTACACGAATTACGACGGGGCCCACCACGGCTTTGGCTCTCTCTCCGTTTCGGACCAGAACTCCGTCAATCCTGACCTGTTCGTCACCTACGCGGCCCTTGATGTGACAGGCACGACGATGACCATCATGGCTCTGAACAAAGATCCGAACAACACAGCCAATGTCACCTTCAACCTGGACGGCTTCAGCGCCTCCACTTACACGGCGTACACGGTGGGATCGACCAACCCCGGCGCGATCACCACCGTAGCCCCGACTGCCTGGAGCCCGACGCAGAGCTTTGCGCCCTACACCATCACGCTTCTGGTTGTCAGCGGTAGCCAGCCCGCCAAGCCGGCCTCGGAGTGGTATCTCAACCCGGACGATCTGATGATTCCAGCCTCGGGCACGGGGACTCTAAAGCCGACGATCGTGAGCGGTACAGCACCCGTGACGCTCACTTCGGCGGTCTTCGATGCATTTGAGGGCGCCACGGCTTGCGGTGGTTCGCTCGCGCTGACCGATGCGACCATCACTCCCGCTAAGCCAGCAACTATCACCGTGAACCCCGGCAGCACCCCTGGCTTCTGCCATTACACCGTCACCGGCAACGACGGCACCTCTACCCAGACAGAGGGCGGCTGGATCGTTGTCGGCCAATCCGCTGCCACGCTTACTCTGTCGGGTAACAATCAATCGGGCAGCGCTGGAACGGTTCTGTCGCAAGCGCTGGCCGTCACGCTATCTTCCCTCCCATCCAACTTCACGAACACGGGCGCGAGCATACTGTTCACCACCTCGGGCGGAACGCTCTCCAACGGCACAACGAGCGGGACTAGTGTGATTGCCCAGACCAACTCCTCCGGGACGGCCTCGGTGACTCTGACGCTCCCTTCGACCAAAGGAACGATAACCGTGACCGCGCAAGACCAATTCGCTCTCGGTGGAGCGTCAGTTACTTTTGCAGAAAATGCGAACTGATCCATCGTTATCCGGTTCGCCATCGGTCACGATCGTCGCGTCATGACGCGGAAGTCAAACCGCAAGGCATAGACATTCAAAGCAACACAACCAGTCGCCGGTATGATCTCCTGTTATTGCAATTCACCTCCGGGAAGGTGATTCATCATGCGACGGAGAGTTGTTCTTTCATCGAAGGAATTGGAGTACTACATTTGAGGTTCTGGTGTCACAAACTCTCATTTCCGGATATGAAGACGGGGCACTGACCATCATTGCCGGCCCGGTAATCGTTGGCTTGATGAGCGAACGATCACACGCGGCGTGATGAGCTCTGACTTCGGCCTGAGCGACTCCTTCTTTCGGGCGATCTTGAGCGCAAGTTCCGCAGCGGATTTTCC
Source organism: Occallatibacter sp. (assembly GCF_049582745.1). Taxonomy (GTDB): domain Bacteria; phylum Acidobacteriota; class Terriglobia; order Terriglobales; family Acidobacteriaceae; genus Telmatobacter. The sequence continues at coordinate 50,845 of NZ_JBAUUO010000045.1, read as the reverse complement.
TATGTTTTCACTACCCTGATCTACGGAACTCAGAGGGATACGGAGGAAATCCGAATACGAGAGGTTGCCGCATCCGATCACGGCTATATCATCCGGAATGCGAAGCCCTGCATCGAGAATTGCGCGCATTGCACCGAGAGCTGAGGGATCATTAAAGCAAAAGATTCCATCTGGTCTTGGGTTTGAGGCAAGCAATTTCACGGCTGCCTCATATCCCCCTTTTTCCCCGCGATGATCTCCAGATGTTCCGAGGGAAGCGATGTGTCCTGGGAGAGGGACCATGTTGTAGGAGGCCAGCACCTGCTTGTAGCCTTCCAGTCGGCCAACAGCAGTACTGACTTCAGGGCCCCTAATGTGGGCGATGCGGCGGCAACCCTGCTCAACCAGGTGTGAGGTGGCCAGTGCGCCGACCGCTTCGTCGTCAACGCCAACAAAGTTCGCATCAAGACCCAGAAACCGGCGATCGATAAGGATATAGGGCGTTTTGTGCTCTTCAATCATCCGGAAGCAGTCAACCGACCATTGTGCCGATGCGACCAGAATGACATCGACTCGGCGGGCCAGGAGTTGTTTGATCTCCTGAACTTCGAGTTCCGGATCTTCGTCAGAAGACGAGATCAGCAGACTGTATCCCTGCTTGCGTGCTTCGACGGAGATGGCCTTTGCAATATCGGCAAAAAAAGGATGCAACAGATCCGGAACAACCAAGCCGAGCGTCCAGGTGCGGCCAGTAACCAGCGAGCGGGCTGCAAAATTAGGCTGATAATTCAGCTCCCGCATGCGTTTCAGAACTCGCCGTCGGGTCTCGGCCGCTATGTCGGGATGTTCTCGTAGGACCTTGGAAATGGTGACAACTGAGAGGCCAAGGTCGTTCGCAATGTCCTTCAACCGGGTTGCCATGGCTCGTATCTACTCCCATTCTCTTAGAGAAAACGAAAAAGGCCCCAAAACCCTCTTGAGAAAGCTGCTTGATGGAGCGTTCCAGACACGGCAAGTTGTTCTGTTTAAAAAAGCTGTCGTGCCTGTCCTCATTGACAATACAGCAGAATTGACCTTAATATCAATGGTTCAGTTATCGATAACTTTAAGATTGTCGGAGATTAGTAATGCCATCTTTGTCTCGACTCGTCGATGGAAATCCCGGTGTCATTGATCCGAAGAAAGTGCCCCACGTATCGGTGGGTAATGGCGCCAGAATGCCCGCTATTGGTTTGGGGACGTTTGGCTCGGACCATGCCTCTCACCAGACGGTGGCTGATGCAGTGAAGTACGCCGCGTCCATCGGCTACAGGCACTTCGATTGTGCTTCTGTTTACGGCAATGAAGATTGCATTGGCCAGGTTTTCAGAGAGATCTTTAAAAATGGCCTTCAGCGCGATAAAGTCTGGATCACGTCGAAGCTTTGGAATAACAAGCACGGCGAAGTCCTTTCGTCCTGTCAGAAGTCGCTGTCAGATCTGAAGATCGAGTATCTGGATCTTTATTTGATTCACTGGCCGTTTCCCAATCATCATCCGCCGGAATGTGACGTCACGGCTCGCAATCCGCACGCGGTGCCCTATGTCCACGAGAACTACATGCGTACATGGCGGCAAATGGAGGAACTTGTCGATCGCGACCTGGTGCGCCATATAGGCACGTCGAATATGACGATCCCAAAGATGAAGCTGCTGCTGCACGACGCGCGGATCAAACCGGTCGTCAATGAGATGGAGCTTCATCCGCACTTTCAGCAGCCGGAGTTCTTTAGATATTTGATGGACAACGGAATCCAGCCGATCGGTTATTCGCCGCTCGGATCGCCAGCGCGGCCGGAACGAGATCGTACTCCTGAGGACACGTCGCCAACCGAAGATCCCGTGATTCGAGGGATTGCGGAGAGGCTCGGAATCCATCCTGCGGTTGTATGTCTCAAGTGGGCGGTGCAACGAGGGCAGGTGCCGATTCCGTTTTCGACAAATCCCAAGAACATTCTGAGCAATCTACGTGGCGTAGTGAGTGAACCGCTAAGCCCACAGGACATGCAGACGATGGAGAAACTCGATCGCAACTGCCGGTTGATCAAAGGCCAGGTCTTTCTCTGGAAAGAGAAGCAGTCGTGGGAAGACCTGTGGGATATCAACGGCGTGGTCACTCCCGCATAGGCAAACGTGGCCGAAGGGAACGGATACCACCTCGCAGGATGCCTTATTGCTTGCCCGTCGACTAAGCAAGTTAGCTCGAGGGTTGAAGTCAAGTTCGGAGATTGATCGAATGGCAAAGACGATGAAGGCGGCGTTTCTTCCGGGCAACAGTACTGTCGAAATGAAGAGCGTCTCCGTTCCGAGCCCGGGTCATGGAGAAGTTCTCATCTCCGTCAAGGCTTCAACGATCTGCGGATCGGATATCCGAGCCATCTATCACGAGCATCTTGGTAAAGGTCCGGAAGGATATCAGGGTGTAATCGCAGGCCACGAGCCATGCGGACAGATTGTTGAAACCGGCCCCGGCTGTCGTCGATTCAAGATTGGTGACCGGGTCATCGTTTACCACATTTCAGGCTGCGGGCTGTGCAACGACTGCCGGCGCGGCTACATGATCTCCTGCACCAGCGCGAAATACCGCCGCGCTTATGGGTGGCAGCGCGATGGCGGCATGGCTGAATACATGCTTGCCGAAGAAAAGGATTTGATACTTCTTCCTGACCAGCTCACGTACCTCGATGGAGCGCAGGTTGCATGCGGGTTCGGCACTGTTTACGAAGCGCTCGAGAAGATCGGCATCAGCGGCAATGACGCGGTACTCATTACGGGCCTTGGGCCGGTGGGCCTGGCAGCGGGAGCACTTTGCCGCAAGCTTGGTGCGGAGAGAATCATCGGTGTTGACATTTCAGCCGAGCGCCGTGAATTGGCGCTGCGATTCGGCCTCTGCGATTCCGTGCTGACCGCGGGGCCAGACAACGTCAATGAGATCCGCGAACTGACCGGAGGAGCCGGCGTGGAGCGTGCCGTCGATTGCTCTGCCAACGCTGAAGCGCGTGCAACGGCTATTCGCGCCACGCGCCGGTGGGGGAAGATAGCGCTGGTTGGTGAGGGTGGCCAGGTGACATTCAATCCCTCGCCAGACATCATTCACGACCAAAAGACGATCTACGGCTCATGGGTGACATCTATCTGGCTGATGGAGGAACTGGTCGAGCGCCTCGTTCGCTGGAATCTCCACCCGGAGGACATCGTTACACACCGATTCTCACTTGATCAGGCCGACGGCGCATATAGCCTGATGGCCTCCGGACGCTGCGGCAAAGTCGCGGTCTGCCCGACGATGGAAATAACACCGGGGGTCGCACTCCAACCCTCACAGCCCGCCTCGGGCGGCTAGACAGCGAGGTCCAGATGAATACTGAGGCTGGTCGCGAAGTTGAATTGTGGAAAGGCCGCCTAAACAGCCTGCTTCCGTTGTATGGCCATCGCAACTGGATTGTGGTTGCCGACGCTGCATATCCTGCGCAATCGAACCCAGGAATTGAAACGCTGGCGACAGGCGGCGAGCATCTGGAAGTGCTCCGCAATGTTCTTGACGCAGTTGGTGCGTCCAGCCATGTTCGCGCCAATGTCTATGTGGATGCCGAACTGAAGCTTGTGCGGGAGGAGGATGCGCCGGGAGTGAGCGCACTCCGCCACGAGATGATGCAGTTGCTGGCAAGCAAACACCCGCACGAGTTGGCACACGAACAGATCATTTGCAGACTGGATCAGGCTGGTACGTTGTTTCGCGTTCTGATTCTGAAGTCGACGCTCGCGATCCCGTACAGTTCAGTGTTCCTCGAACTGGATTGCGGATATTGGAGCGAGCGAGCAGAGAAACGCCTGAGAGGCGTCGAGGCAAAGGAAACATCCACGTCGCTCTAACCGCGCTGAACGCAAATGTGCCGCGGGACTTTGCCTAGGAGCGTTGTCGACTTATCCAGGGAAATATTCTGGGCAATCTTCACCATGCAAGCGAGGAAGAAAATCATGCGGCATATCGGATTCACGAGAGGAACAATCGCCTTCGTTTTGTTTTTTCTGATCTCTGAAGTGACCGCTGTCGGCCAAGCAGATTATCCATTCCGCAACACCCAATTGAGTGACGATGCGCGCATTGCCGATCTGCTGGGACGTCTGACTCTGGATGAGAAGGTCGAGTTAATGGACGGCCATCCAAAGGTTCCGCGCCTCCATCTTGTGCTTTCTGATGAAGCAGAAGGCCTGCACGGTCTCGCATTGGGCGGACCTGGGCAATGGGGACCGCGGGGTCTGCAGCCGCTGCCCACTACGATCTTCCCGCAGGAGAAGGGCCTCGGCGAAACCTGGGACGCCAGTCTGATGGAAAAGATCGGTGCACTCGAGGGAGAAGAAGCCCGCTATTACTATCAAAATCCGATTTTCGATTTTGGCGGAATCGTCGTTCGGGCGCCGAACACAGACCTGAGCCGTGATCCGCGTTGGGGACGAACCGAAGAGTCGATGGGCGAAGACCCTTATCTTGTAGGCACCATGTCGGTCGCATTCATTCAAGGATTGCAGGGACCGGACCCCAGGCACATGAAAGCCGCGGCATTGATGAAGCACTTCCTTGCGAATGAGAATGAGAACGGTCGCTCCTACACTTCGTCGGACTTCGATGAGCGACTCTTCCGCGAGTATTACTCTGTGCCATTCCGAATGGGCTTCGAGCAAGGCGGTTCCCGTGCAGCCATGGCTGCCTACAACTCCTGGAACGGAACTCCCATGATGATTCATCCGGTTCTCAAAGATGTCATGGTGAAGCAGTGGGGCAACGACGGCATCATCTGTACTGACGGTGGCGCTCTTGGCCTTCTCATTACTGATCACAAGACTTTTCCGGACAAGGAACACGGCGCGGCCGCCGCCGTCAAGGCTGGCATCAATCGGTTTCTGGATGAGTACAAACCCGATCTCAAAAAAGCTTTGAAGGACGGCTTGGTAAGCGAAGCAGACATGGACGCCTCGCTGAGAAACTTGCTTCGCCTGCATTTGCATTTGGGAGAGTTGGATCCTCCGGGAGCCGACCCCTACGAGAAAATCGGGCGCGACACGCAAGGCGATCTTCCGCCATGGGATAGGGCGTCGAGCAGTGAACTCGTGCGTCAGGCAACAGATGAATCCATCGTCCTGCTGAAGAACGAGGGAAACACACTTCCCCTGGATCGCAAGAAGCTCAGGACGATCGCCGTCATCGGTCCATGGATAAACGAGGTTCTGCTCGACTGGTACAGCGGCACGCCTCCGTACTCTGTCAGCATTTTGCAGGGCATCCAGGAAGCTGCGAAGGATGTAAAGGTTCTTTATAGCGATGGGTCCAATGTTGCCGAGGCTCGGGCTCTCGCTCGAAAAGCAGATGCGGTCGTTGTTGTGGTTGGGAATCATCCCACCTGCAACGGCGGATGGGACCAATGCCCCGTTCCTTCGAATGGCAAGGAAGATGTAGATCGCAAGGCGATCGTCCTCGAACAGGAAGAGCTGGTCAAGCAAATCTTCGCCGCCAATCCGCGCACTATCGAGGTACTGCGTTCGAGCTTCCCGTATGCCATCGTATGGAGCCAGGAGCATCTGCCCGCGATTGTGCACATGACGCATGGCAGCGAAGAAGAGGGTCATGGACTTGCCGACGTTCTCTTCGGAGACTATTCACCTGCCGGACGCTTGAACCAAACCTGGCCTACTGGCGATGCGCAATTGCTGCCAATGATGGACTACAACATTCGTCATGGCCGCACCTACATGTACTCAAAAGTGAAACCGCTCTATGCATTTGGCTACGGTCTGAGCTACACATCTTTTGCGTATGAAGGCTTGAGTCTCAGTGCGCCGAGCACGATCGCCGACGGCGAGGTCAAGGTTTCAGTGAAGGTGAAGAACACGGGATCGCGCGCCAGTGACGAGGTCGCGCAGATGTATATCCAGCATCTCGGCTCGGCGGTCGATCGTCCGCAACTGGAATTGAAGGGTTTCGCTCGCATCCATCTCACTCCGGGAGCAGAGAAAGTCGTTGTCTTTACACTGAAACCTCGAGATCTTGCGTATTGGGATGCGGTGAGCCAAACCTGGCGTGTTGAAAAGGAACAGATTCGCGTTCTAGCGGGCGGATCCAGCGACAGCCTACCCGTCCAGGCGGTTCTGCTGATCGAGAACACCGCTCAATTTCAGCCTTAGGCCACGGCTCCAGCCTCGTTAAGAGCGATCACGATCGTGGCGGGATCGGAACTGCAGGTCGCAGCTTTGTCATTTTTGAGTTGATGATCACTTTAGCGGAGAGCCGTGCTCCTGCATGCCCAAGGCACGACGCTTCGATCTGGATTTGGCCAGTCTCGAAGGTGCTCTGGATGATGGCCTGGGCCAGACCATTAAAAAGAGACCGCTTCGGCTCTTTGTCACTTTCCTGGCAGTTCGGGTCGCCATTTCCCACACCAATCAGTTTGGCGGGTCCGGAAATTTCGAAGGAAACCTGATTGTCTGCGACCGGAACGAGTTTGCCTTGCGAATCGAGCGCCTCTACAGTCAAGATCGCGACATCTTCGCTGTCGGCATTCACCTCATTACGTTCCGAAGTGAGTCGGAGAGCGGCCACTGGCCCGGTAGTGTCCCTTATTTCTGACAGAACCATCTTGCCGTCTCTGCTGCCGCGCGCCTCAATCGCGCCCGGCTCGAATCGGACCTTCCAATCGACGTGGCCCAGCCGAGGGACTTTCTTTGAGCCAAGGCTCTTGCCGTTTACGATCAGTTCCACTTCATCGAGGTTTGTGTAGACCCAGACCGGGATCTCATCGCCTTCTCGGCCGCTCCAATTCCAGTGCGGGAATAGGTGAAGGGATGGTTCACTCCGCCACCATGCTTTGTAGTAGTAGAAAAAGTCTTTCGGAAAACCGCAGGTATCCACGATGCCGAACTGCGAGCTGATCGAGGGCCATCCGTATGGAGAAGGCTCACCCCGATAATCGAAGCCGGTCCACGCAAAGCCTCCCGCCGCCCACTCGCGCTCACCGTAGAAGCTCCACCAGTCTTCCGGAGTTCCCCAATAGCCTTCTACGCTACTCACTTGATTGCGGAGTTTGTCCGTTGTGTACACACCCCGCGTGCTGACCGCGCTCGAAGTCTCCGACCCAAAAACGGGTCGGTTCGGGTGCTTCGTATGAAATTCGTCCGCGAGGTTGAGGTTGTAATTGAATCCGATAACGTCCAGGGCCACGGAAACGCCTTGCTCATTGTCACCATCCACGGCTGCGGACACTAGACGCGTCGGATCCAGACGGTGGCACAGCCGGACCATGCTCGCACCCATCCGCGCGCCCTGCTCAGCCATCTCGTTCTTATTTTGCAAATGCCTCTCTTCGTTTTCGATCGACCATAGGATGATCGACGGCGAGTTTCGATAGCGCTTGATCATGGTCGCAAGCTGCTGCATGCCTTCTGGATTGGAACTCATTTGTCGGGTCTCGCACATCATCATCATGCCGTTACGGTCACAGGCATCTACCAACTCTGGCGTGGGCATGTTGTGCGAGGTGCGCACCGCGTTGCAACCCATTTGGCGCAGCACGGAGAGGCGAAACTGCTGCACACCATCGGGCAAAGCCGCTCCTACGCCGGCGTGATCCTGATGATTGCAGGTGCCCTGAATCTTCAATGGTTTGCCATTCAGGAAAAATCCCTTGGCTGCGTCGAAGACGACAGTGCGAACACCAAACGTGACACGTTCGGTATCGCGCAGCTGATTGTCTATTTCGACAGCCAGGACAGCGGAGTATAGATTGGGCTCCTCAATAGACCAGAGCGCCGTATTCGCAAGACCAGCCGTGGCCCTGAAGCCGGCCGATTCATATGCAGCAATCGATTGCGTTCGAGATTCGGCAACGGCAACGGCCGCACCTCGCGCGTCGAATATCTTCCACCGCACACTGCAGTTGACCGCTTCGGCGCTTTCATTCCGCACCAAGGTCGACAGACTCAGCCTGGCCGCATTGCCGTCCGTCGCTGAACGGACCACGCTTTCCCATTTTTCGAAGTGAACCGGGTCTGTTTTGCTCAGCCACACATCTCTGTAGATTCCAGCACCTTCATAGAACCAGCCGTCCCCAAAACTGGCGTCAACCCGGAGCGCCAAACAATTTCTCCCGCCGTAATTAAGGACATCGGTGAGATCGAAGCGAAAGGGAACGTAGCCGTTGTTGTTTCGACCGATGAAACAGCCGTTAACGAAGACAAGCGCGTCGCGGAAGACGCCGTCAAATTCAACCCAGATGCGGCGGCCGTTATCGGTTGAGGGAATCTCGAACTCTCGACGATACCAACCGACGCTGGTTTCGGGGTAGCGGCGGCCGAGCGGCTTGTAACCATGACTGCGTAGCTGGCTATCCCCCGTGCCCGCGTCGTCATGAACAAAGGGAAGTTCGACCGCCCAGTCATGAGGAAGATCGAGTGTGCGCCAAGCGGAGTCGTCGAAACCCGCCTTGGAGAACTTGAACTCACCCGTCTTCGAGAAGTCGCTTTGGCCGAAGCCAAATCCCAGGTCTTTGGTGGGATCCGCGCCGTGACCGAACGTGAATCTCCATCCAAAGTCGAAGAGCAACTGCTCTCTCGGTTCAGGAGTGCTGGCATTGAGGGGTGAGCCGACATCTGCTTTGCCCGGCTGCTCTCGCGGGTCGGATTCGGCCCAGACTGTATTTCCCAGCAGCGAAGCCGTGGAAACGGCAAATCCAGAGACAAGCAATTTCCTTCGAGAGATTCTCGGCATAATGACTCAAAAATCCTGCGTTGTAGCAACTCTCACGGGAAAGCGAGCAACGCCAGTCGTGTTCTCAGAACGGCTGACCGGCCAGCGTAGCACCGCACGAGATCGTTGTCAACGCTACAGTTAGCGTTTAATATTTAGAGAGATACCGAGGGCTACCGCCATCCAGGCAATGAATTGGGTCCGGCTTTCATTACGAGGCTTCGGAACCACAGAGTGGAATCGGGAGAAAGCGAATGCATCCAATGGGAGATTGCATTCATTTTTCAGGTTCGAGGAGTGAACGAGCATGATGCATCACCAGTATTGTGCTCGTCGCCGTTCAAACGCTCTCGCAATTTCCGCCATAGTAGCTCTGGCCGTTTCGCATCCTCTATGGTCGGCTACTTGCGTTGCTCCGACTCGGTTGGAAGCGCGCGTCCATTCCCACCCGGATGCCGAAGCTTACACCGCCCTGGGCATCTGGTTCGGCGATAATCACAAGTCGGCATGTGCTGCTCAGGCCTTCCAGGCTGGCATCAGGCTTGAACCTGGTTCGCCTCGGCTGAACTATCTGCTCGGTTTGAGTCTGTACACCGCTGGAGAATTGGAGAAGTCCGTTGTCCCTCTCAGGCGCTCGGTTGAGTTGGATCCGAAGAACGAAAAGGCGCACCTGTTACTTGCCTCGGCCCTGACGGGACTTGGCCAAAGTAAGGATGCCTTCACCGAGTGGCAAGCCGTCCTGAGAATTAACCCCGAGTCCAAAATGGCCCTCGATGGGATCGCGAAGATCCTGATGGCAGCAGGTGATAACGAGAGCGTGATTGCCCAGCTTCAGGGCATGCAACTCGATGAAAACCTCACCCTCGATCTGGCGACTGCTTACGGCAACACGGGAGAGTTCGACAATGCGGCCGACACGCTAAATAAAGGGCTGAAGGCTTACCAGAGTTCCGTGCCGCTCACTTCGTCGTTAGTCTCCGTTTACGTCAAGCAGGTGCGGCTCGAAGAGGCTGAGAAAATTGCGGATCAACTGGCTCGTCGCAATCCCCAGGACATCGAGGCCCAACGCGTTTATCTGCAAGTGCTGGTCTTTGACGCAAAGAACCAGACGGCGATGCCGCTGGCCCGTAAGCTGCTTGCGCGGGCTCCGCACGATGCGGATTTTCTCTATCTGAACGGAGTGCTGGAACGTACTGCGGGCGACCTTGACTCGGCGCGCAAGCACCTCGAACAAGCGGCATCCCTCGATCCCAATCGATACAGCACGCGCTTCAACCTGGGTTTCACCCTTGAGCAGTTGCACGATGACGCTGGCGCGAAGGTGCAGCTGCAAAGAGCGATTGAACTCGACCCAACGGAACCGCAGTGCCATTTCGAACTCGCTAAGGTGCTGCGCAAACTTGGCGAGAACGCGGCGGCGCAAGAACAGTTGGCTCTCTATCAGAAGCAGGTGAAAGAGCAGACAGACCAGAGCATCGCAGCGCAGAAGTCCACCCAGGCCGTGGAAGCGATGCGGGCCGGTGATAAACAAAAAGCGGCCGCTCTCTATCGAGAGGCGATCGCGGTGTTACCGGACAACGCCGGATTGTTGTACCGGCTGGCAGGGGTTTTGAACGATCTTGAGGACTGGAAAGGCGAGCGCTCTGCTCTCGATCAAGCCGTCAATGTCGATCCCAACTTTGCTCTCGCTCATTATCAGCTTGCCTATCTGGACTCTCACGAGGGCAATCTGGATTCCGCCGAGCAACACCTCAGGCTGGCCATTCAAGCCTCTCCCGGCTATGTGCAGGCATGGGTCGCCCTTGCCACCACATTGGCGATGGAGTCTCGTTTTTCCGACGCGCAACATGCACTCGATAGTGCGCTGAATATCTCTCCAAACAATACCGAAGCACTCGAGCTTCGGAAAAAGCTCTCTGACCGTCAGGAACAACACTAGTTCGGCGACACTACAGTTGCGGAAGGAAGTACGCAGGCATGAGCAGGAATGTGGTTCGCCCCTTTACAAGACGCGAATTCCTGCGGACAATTCCTGCTTCGATCCTGGGCTACTTGTTCTCGAACAAGCTCAATGCGGCGCCAGGTTCAAACAAGTCTCCCGCGCCTTTCTCGCGCTTTGTCGATATCGCCAAAGAGGCGGGTCTGACTGAGCCGACCGTCTGCGGTGAGCTTCACAGTTTCACATACATCATCGAGTCGATGGCGACCGGCTGCGCCTTTTTCGACTACGACAATGACGGATGGATGGACATCTTCATTCTCAGCAGCCAGAGACTGGAGAATACTCCTGCCAGCGCAACGAATCGCCTTTACAAGAACAACAGGGACGGCACCTTCACTGACGTCACCGTCAAGGCAGGCCTCGTCGACATCGGATGGGCGCAGGGCGTGTGCGTGGGAGACTACAACAATGATGGCTTTGAAGATCTCTTCCTCTCTTATTACGGGCAAAATCGACTGTATCGCAATAACGGCGACGGCACCTTTACCAATGTGACGAAGCAAGCCGGTCTGCTTCATCCAACCACGCGCTATAGCAGCGGATGCACGTTCGTGGATCACAACCGCGACGGACTGCTTGACTTGTTTGTGGCGAATTATCTGGAATTCGACCTGGCGACGGCGCCCAGGCCCTCTCTCTCGGTGGCGCATTGCAACGCTGAAAACGTGCCGGTCAACTGCGGTCCGAACGGCCTACCGACGGCGCAGAACTATCTTTACCGCAACAATGGCGATGGAACCTTTACAGATGTTTCGAAGCAGTCGGGCGTCAGCAATTTCCGTGGGTCGTACTGCTTGACCGCGACCAGCTTCGACGCAGATGAAGACGGATGGCCAGACATTCTCGTTGCATGCGACACCTCGCCCTCTTTATTGCTGATGAACAACCATGACGGAACCTTCCGCGAAGAGGCATTGATTCGAGGAGTCGCCCTCAGTGCCGATGGCCATCAGATGGGCGGGATGGGTCTCGGAGTAGGCGATTACAACGTCGATGGGCACATTGACGTGGTGAAGACGCACTTCCTCGATCAGGCGCCGGGTATCTATCGAAACGACGGCAAGGGTAATTTCGAGGATGCGACCACTGAAGCACGACTCAATAACGAAACCCGTTACGTCTGCTTCGGCGCCGGCTTAGTTGATTTCGATAACGACGGCTACACGGACATTCTCATCTCGACCGGCTCCGTCTATCCTGAACTCGATCGCGTCTCGCCCAGATATGCACTGCGCACACCCCGTCTTCTTTTTCGGAATCGAGGTGACGGAACGTTCGCGGAGCTAAGCGAAGAAGCTGGTCCCGGCATCGCTGCGCGGCATTGCGGCCGAGGCATGGCGTTCGGCGACTTCGATAACGATGGCGACATGGACGTGCTGATCATGAACGTAAATGAGCCGCCCACATTGTTGCGGAACGACTCCCCGGCCGACAACCACTGGATCAAGGTTCGTCTCGAGGGCGTAAAGAGCAACCGCAGCGCCATCGGGGCCCGTGTTGTGGTGCGTTATGGCGGCAAGGTGCAGGCGCAGGAGGTGCTCAGTCAATCGAGTTATCTCTCGGCCAGCGATCCCCGCTTACACTTCGGGCTTGGTGCTTCCGCCAAGGTTGACATCGAGGTCCGCTGGCCTCTCGGCCTCGTAGAGAAGTTTCCGTCGCTGTCCGCTGATCAGCTCATCACGATTCGGGAAGGGGAAGGAATCGTAAAGGGGCGCCCGTTTACAAAATCCTGATTCTACCGAACGGCCAAACCCGTATCGTCAATTCTCCGAGGGCTTCTCAACGCGATCGATAACGATGGATTCAACGGGACCTTTGCCCGTCTTCAAGTTCAGGCCGAGGCCTTTCAGTGAAGTAATGATCGAAGAGGCAACATCGGCATTTGGATCGTCATCTTCGATGCCTGTTTGGAACTCGAAATCGTACGATCCCGGCAGTCCAGTCTCATCCAACACCGGCCGCGCTAACCAGGCACTGATGCGTGATGCCAGTTGCGGCATCGAAATGTTGAGACCACTGAGACCCGATGACCTTGGAACGCCACCTCCGATGCCTCCTGCCCAGGAATACTCATCCTTATCCTTCGGCGCTCGGAGGGTGAGCGTACTGTTGCCCGTTACCAATTTGTAGACAACCCCATCCTTGGTCTCACGATGAAACTTCAGTTGAAATCGATCTATCAAGAGCGATTGCAGCATCCTACGTTGCTCGACGTTGGGAGGGTTCTTCGGAATCACAGGATTCCATTTTGCTGGATTCTAAGGATTCCGGCGGCTTGGCTTGTAAGTCAAATCGCGCGCCACCAATCATGATCCAGGCCGGGCCACCCGAGATTTGCCATCTTTGAACGTCGAACGCAACCATGATCAAATACTGTACGAAGCACCCGTTGCAGGCCACCCTTCCTCCAGGATGGCTGTAGAAACCGTTCATCTCATTTTGCTTTGGCCCGGACGGTCTTATGGAGGCAACTTCAAACTGGGGTAACGTGGAAAGTGCGTTATCTGGCGGAGCCGCAACGCCCCCTTGTTGCGCTCCTGTCTGGCCTGACAAACTTCCCGCAGCGGCGATCGCAAGTGCTACCGCGATTAGCCTCAATTTTCTTCCGCAATTGCTTTTGGATGAGGCACGCTCGATTTCCATCTGGGTCAATCCCTTTCTGGCCGAGCACTCCGGTTGCTTCAAGCTAAATAGATCTTTAGCGCCACTCCATACTCGGGAACCCCGGCCAGTGATTCGGGGACTTTGATTTTCAGGCCACTTTCCGCCTGCCTCCATATTGGAGATTGCGTTGCGCCCAGTACTTCGACCTTGTCGATCTTTCCTGGCGAAGTCTCACTGGAAATCCCAAGTGCTTCAATGGTCATCTCCTCGCGCGGAAAACCAAGAAGAATGGCGTATAGTACGCGGTTGTCTTTCGATCGCGTGAACCGCACATCATTGGCTCCAAGCTTGGCGACTGTGTCGCCGTGGAACGCTCCGGCCTTTACTATGTTCGGCCCTTCACCGAAGATTTTCCAGGGGCGCGACTCAAAGATTGCTTCGGAGTTAACGCCCATCCATGCAGTGATCTTATCGAGAACTGCGATCTCCTTCGAGTCGATCGTGCCGTCGGGCCTGCCGGGAATGTTGAGTACGAAAACTCCGTTCTTGCTGACGGTGTCAACGAGCCAATGAATTACATCGCGTGGATGCAGATAACCGCCGAACTCGCCGGGCTTGTCGTAAAGGTCCCGATCGTAGTGCCAGCCTCCAATGCAGGTCTCCGACTGCCAGACGTACGGCATGATCTCACTGTTCAGACCACGCTCAAAGTCGGCGACAACTCCCTTGACCAGGTGTTCCGGCACATTCTTGATATTCGCAACCACATCGACCTTGCCACCTCGGGCGGCCACGCTGCGATTGTGGAAGTAGGCAGCAATATTCATTCCCGCCCAACCCAGTGGGAACATCGAATTGTCGAAGTAGAGGATGTCTGGATCATGCAGGTCGATGAGATCTCGGGTCCGATCGTAAAACTGCTTCACGTAGGAAGGATCGGGCAGAGCATTGGCGGGGTGCTTGGGTCCATAGAGCATCTGCGGATCCAATCCCTGCCACCATTCACTCTGGCTCTGATTCCGTGTGAGCTTTCCATCGTACGGAACTCCGGCATATGGTCCTGCCTTGTCCGCGGAATGGGAGGGTGCGAACCACCACCAGTTTCTCGCTTGATGGACGGTGACACCAAACCGCAGACCGCGATCCCTCGCCGCCTTGGCCCAGGTGCCGACGACATCGCGGTGCGGTCCGATTCTCATGGCGTTCCATGGATGATGCTTTGAGGCCCAGCAGTCAAAACCGTCATGATGATTCGCGAGGGAGAAGATGAAGCGTGCGCCCGCTTTCTTGTACCGGTCGATCAACGCCTCGGGCTCCCAGTTCAGAAGCGTCCATTGAGGGCACAGGTCCTTGTAGCCAAAACGGGAGGGATGGCCGTAGTGTTCCAGATGGTATTTGTACTGTTCAGTGTCGTCCAGATACATGTTCCGCGCATACCAGTCTCCCTTCTCTGGGACGCACTGCGGGCTCCAATGGGCCCAGATTCCGAACTTCGCGTCCTGATACCACTCCGGGGCGTCGTACTGCAGAAGCGAGTCCCAGGTCGGGGCATACGGGCCTTTACCCGCGAGGCCGGGTATTGGCGATTGCATCGGAACGCCATCCCATGACGAGGGCATCCCGGGAACTTTCTCAGGTGCTCCCCATGTATTTGCTTTCCAACTCGCAGGGTTCAGCTTTTCGCGGACGATCCGATCTCCGGAAACAACAGAGAAGAGCCGTTCAGATTCCGGAAGTGCGCAAAAGCTCGCGTAGTCACCACTCTCGGATTCGTTCATGCCAACCGTCAGTGATCTAGACCAACCTTTCCGATTGGCGATTGCGGTTGCAGCTGCTGTCAGAAGTTTGCAAAAATCCCGGCGATCCATTTCGTATTTAGCCTTTCAGTGTTCGAGAGACCGCAGTGTCTTGGAGTCAGCAAGTGCGGATGCTAGCGTCGCTTCGATTTCCAGCTTGGAAGAGGACGATAACCGAATGTATTTCCAGGCGGGCTGATTGCATTGAACCTAATAACGAGAAGCGTTGTTCGGCCGGTGTCAAGGCGAGCTTCTGATCTCCATCTCTATAGTTATGACTGATCAGCTCGATGTGCCGCTAGGTGCGTAACGGCTTGTTACAGGTAAAACGTACGGTCAAAAACGTCAAAAGGGAGCAGGAGAGGTAGCACTGCTGATTTATCTACCAGACCTTCACTGCCACAGCTCGGGAAGGCGAAGGAGATCCCTCAACAATGTCAGTTTCAATGACGACTTCCATATTCTTCTTTTCCCAACCGGCCGGAGCTCCGCGCAGTGCATTCGCCAAATCCTGTTCGTGAGAGATGAATCCCCCAGCAGCCTTGGTTCCCACCATGCCGACCCCACTGGCAATGACCAGGAACTGACCGGTTTTTGAATTCAGTAATCGAGCGACGAGAGCAAAGTCTTTGGTGCCGAGGCGGCCGTCAGTGCTGGCTTTCCAAACTTGGCCTGGCCTGGTGTGATCTTCGATCCAAAGGACCTCACCACTTTCTCTGAATCCGATCGGAAGATCCGACATTACGCGGTCAATCCATGGATTGTTGTACGCTCCGACCAGAATTGCAGGCGAACTACAGAGATCCTCATAGGTGTAATCATTACCGAGGCGGAGTTGAGTCAAACGGTGTTCGCCGGTAAAGAAGACCGACAATTCTTCCGCAGCGTAAGCATCATCTTTATTGATATAGAAATCGGCGAGGGGCGTAATGTCCTTCCACTTTAGAGGAGTGTCGGGGGCCAGTTGGAGAGGCGTCGCGTTACGCCTCGACAGGGAACTGTAGATGCCAGAGTGCGCCATGGGTGATTGCTGAAAGAGAATGGAGCTTACCGCATAGCTCACGGGCGAAGGTACGCAAATCAGAACAGGTTGTTTCGTCGCCGAAAGAGGTCTCCAGAATAGATCGAGGGTTGAAGGGCGATGAAAGTGGGACAGGATCAGGAACGTTGTGGCGGATCCGACAACCATAAGAGCCACTAATAATCCAATGATTCGCCGGCGACCAAAACGGTTCGGACGTACCAGTGGTTGCTGGACTACCTCAACTTCCTGGGCCGACGGGGCCGAGGGTACAGGCTGCCTCCAGTGAAATTTTGGAATATAGGAGCCGACTGGAATCTCGATCCGAACTTCAGGCGCCTCTTCCTCTTCGGCGTAGAACTGCGCGAGCCGTCGTCTTACCTCTGCCGCTTTCACGCGGACAATCGGATCGTCGCTGGTAATGTAAGTTGGATTGCGATGGAAGAGGTTGATGCCTATCGATCGCTCTTTCAGTAACTCTTCGCGACCCTGAAGACCATGCTCCACCACATAGGAGAGAAATTCTTTCGAGCGAGCGCTGTTGCAGAACGAATGGCTGTCTTGAATCCGTCTAAGCTGTTCGAATACAGCCGCATTCGAATTCTCACCCGGAACAGGAGTTCCATTGTTGAGCTCTGAATTACGAGATTTCGTTTCGCTATTCATTCTCTTCGGATCGTTCATGCGCATCGATTACGAGGTCATGCGGCAATGGCAACTTTCTACCCGTGATCACAACGTTCGAGGTCTAGAATCCTCATTCGTTCACCTTGGTGCGACTACCTTTTCTACCATTTGGCAAACGTTGTCTTTAACGCTGACTGATTATAACCTAGGATTATCGTCAGGTTTTTATCGATGCGTAAAACATAATTAATCAATGGTTTACCAGTGGTCAGAGGTGCATACATCCCTGTAACGCGCCGTTACGTACCTAGACCGCGGTTAATCAACTCAACTACAAGTCCGTTCGACAGCTCGGCAAGCGTTTTTAGTGCGTCAAATTGCGGGAACTATTCGCACAGAGATTCCACGCGGTTCGCCGAGCTCGAAATAAGGGTTCAATCGGCAGGCAATTGAGAGTAATCGCCCATGGCTCGGAGGAAAGCAATCCGGGCCTGATAGCGAGGGTTACTTGGTGCCCTTCTCAGATGTGCAGCGCCAGACGCAGGTTTCCCAATTGCTTCCGACGCGGCAGGCACCGAGGTCCTAATGATTCGACCAGCCCCTAAGAGGGGTCAGATTTGGAAACGTTTGCAGCTATGGCAGGCAAACGAGGGATCGAGAAGAATTCGACAGATTTTGTAGGAGGCAGACGAATGCAAGTAGACAGAATCAGAAACGCAAGGCGCAGGACCGGGACTCAAATGTTCGGCCTGATGCTTTCGTCGTTGCTCCTGGCTTCCGGCGCGACCGGTTGGTCACAGGCAACGCAGCAGTTCACTGGACAAGTCGCTGATCACACTGGGGCCGTGATTCCAGGAGCTCAAGTGATAGTCCACAATAAGGCGACCGGTGTAGACACAAAAACGGTCACCACGAGCACGGGCGCCTATACAGTTTCCTATCTGATCCCAGGAGTCTACGACATAACGGTCTCGAAAGAAGGGTTCTCCACTTCGCAGAAGACCGACATCCAGCTCAATGTCGCCCAGACTTCGACAATTGATTTCACGCTGGAAGTGGGAGCTACAAGCCAGGTAGTCACGGTCAATGCAAGCAACGCGCAGGTCGAACTCTCCAAGTCCGACATAGGTGAGGTCATCGATAACGAGCGCGTTACAGAAATGCCTCTCGATTCGCGCAACCCCTTTGGGCTGTTCGATCTCAGCCCCGGAACGCACGATTTCTCCAGTTCGCAATATCCTCGGCCGTTCGACAACGTGACGGGCAACCAGTATGTCAACGGTTCGCCGCAAGTGAGTACGACCAATGTCGACGGCATTGGCAACGACACGGCGGACGCGGGGAGGGCGGGGTATGTGCCCTCCGTCGATGCCGTCAGGGAATTCAAAATTGTGTTGAACGCATACGACGCCTCCTACGGACATTCAGGAGGGTCCTCGGTTGACGTGTCATTGAAGTCGGGCACCAACCAGTTACATGGCTCTGCGTACGATTTCATGCGCCGGACCTGGCTCGACACCACGGATTTCCAGTCTAATTTCAATGATTCCAAGAAAGCTCAACACAAGCGCGATCAATATGGCTTCGAATTGGATGGGCCGGTGCTCATTCCGCATGTATACAAGGGAAACGATAAATTGTTCTTCCTTGCCACTTTCGAGAAAATGAATGACACCCTGCCCAACCCGTCGTACAACACATATTCATTTCCCAATCCAGCGTGGCTCACTGGCGACTTCAGCACGGCCACGTATTGGAATAGTACGACGCAGAGTCTGCAACCGCTGATCATTTACGATCCACTCACGCCGCTGCAAACCATCGTCGATCCAATCGATGGAAAGACGAAGCAGGCGCATTCGCCATTCCCGGGCAACATCATTCCCACGAACCGGATTGATCCAGTTGCAACGAACATTCTGTCGTTTCTCAGCTATCTGAAGCCGAACGTCGATCCAGGACCCGGTTTTGCTCCCTGGACCAACAATTATCAAAATTTGCAGGTTGAAAACGACGGCTGGCATAATGCCGCCTTCAAGATCGACTTCAATCCGAGCGAGAAGAACATGTTCTCGTTTCGTTATAGTAATCAGGCCCGCTCCATCTATGCCACCTGGGGTGTGGGCGCACCCAAAGATGATCCAGCTAATGGCAACGGGCAAGGTACAGCGCCAGCAGCGCAAACCTATGCCGTTCAATGGACGCACATCTTCAGTCCGAGACTCCTGTTTAACGTTGGCGTCAGTGCAATGAATTTCGACAACAATCAGCTCCAGGGTTCAGCACTGAGCTATAACATGTCAGCCAAGTTGGGATTTGCCCCAGCCTTCTACAATCAACTCGCGAATAACAATCATTTCCTCGATATCTCCTCGAACGGCCTTCCCAACGCGTCGAACTTTGTCGAGTTGGGTGCTGGCTGGCTAGGGTATTCCGGCGACAGGCACGCTCTTGATTTCCTTCCGGCGGTGACCTATGTCAAGGGTGCGCACACACTTCGTGCAGGAGTGAATGTCAACTTCAGCCAGTGGGACAATCCGCAGGGGGGCAATGGCAACGGCTTCAACTTCTCGTCGAATTTCACGAACGAATACTGGAATTCACCGGATGCGCCTGGTTACAGCAGTGGAATGTCGATTGCCTCTTTGCTGCTCGGTTACCCGAATTCCGGCACGATGAACTGGAATACCTATCAGTTCTGGTCACAGCACTACTTCGCGCCGTGGATCCAGGACGATTGGAAAGTGACGAGGAAACTGACGTTAAACCTCGGTCTTCGTTGGGACCTCACAACGCCAGAGGTGGAACGCCACAACAAGACGACTGGGGCTTTCGACCCGACGGTCCTGAACCCGGTCTCTGCGCAGATCGCTTCCGGTTCTGCCGCACTTGGAACAAACACGAACCTCCAGGGTGGTTTGACCTTCGCAGGCGTCAGCGGTCAGCGTAGAGGCGCCTACAGGATGAACAAGCTGGACATTCAGCCTCGCCTCGGCTTCGCCTACGCGATTTCTGAAAGGATGTCCGTACGCGGTGGAACCGGTTTGACCTATATCTCCGATCAGGCGGGTAACGATGCGGATGGTTTCAGCAGTTCGGCCAGCTATACAAACTCGCTCGACAACGGAGTCACTCCATACACATCCACAACTGGACAAGGACTCAGCAATCCTATCGCGGTCGTGCCTCAGCCAAGTGGCGCGTCCTTGGGCTACTTGCAGGACCTTGGCAAGTCATTCAGGTTCTACAACCCGAACTACCATATTCCCGGTCTTTGGTCCTGGAGCTTGACCTACGAAATAGCCCCCACAAAATACGACACATTCTCTGTCAGCTATATCGGCAACCGGGTTCCAAACGGTCCTGTGGACTCCAACATCAACCAGATTTCACCGCAGTGGAACGCCCAGTGCGACGTTGAGCGGGGTGGTGATCGTCAGCTCTGCGACTCCTCTGCTGGTCAGGTCGCCAACCCGTTCCTGAACTTGGCCGGCTTTGCCGGGACGGGCTATTACAACTCGTCCACGCTTTCGAAGGCCAACTTCACCCGGCCGTTCCCACAGTTTGGAGATATTACTGAGAGGGGGGCCAGTAATGACGGAAAGTCCTGGTACAACTCTTTCCAGGCCGTGGCAGCGCATCAGTTCTCACACAACCTGACACTCCATGCAACCTACACGCATGCAAAAGCCTTCACTTCCGGAGGCTGGGTGGATCAGCTCAACCATGTCTTAGCTCGCCAGATCAGCACGTCAAACGATGTCAACCACTCGATTACATTCTCGGGAGTTGGAACCTTGCCGTTCGGTAGAGGTCGCCTTCTCTTGCCGAATGCAAATCGGTTTGTTGATACGGTTGTCAACGGTTGGACAATCGCCCCGCTCTACACCTACTACAGCGGTTTTGCCTGGATTCCTAAGGACTCCGGCGGTTCCCAGGGAGTTCCGCTTTATGACACCGCGGGCAACTGGGAGACGGCGTCAGGAGGACCGATTACCAAATCGATGGCCGTTGGCCACACGATTCTGCCTCCCGACAGTACACACAAGGACAGCAGAATCCGCGGTGTAACTTCCTGTGTCGGTTACAAAGACACTGACACGGGCGCAATCATCCCCAGCCCCGCGGCTACGGCGGCGGGTTGCTCCAACATCGATTTTGTGCGAACTCCGAACTCGTACGCCGTGGGAAGACAAAATGTAAACTTTGGCGTCCGTCAGCCTGGTGCGTACAAGTTCGATATGGCAGTGTCGAAGAATTTCGCCATTGCCGAGGGCTCCAGAATTCACCTTGGAGATTCGATGAGCCTGCAAATCCGTGCCGATTTACTCAACGCCTTTAACCACCCGGCTTGGGACGAAGGGTTCAATAACGATCCGACCAGCATCGACTGGGGAACGATCAGGAAGGGACCCAGCGGTCCAACCAATACACCCAGGTATCTTCAATTGTCAGCCCGGCTGAGCTGGTAGTGCGAAAGGCCGGACCCGCAACACGGGCCCGGCCTTCACGCGTTATTTCACGACACGCTAACCCTCAACATTTAGAGATCGATCCCTCCACCAATTCCAGAGTTATTCACAACAAGTTCCGCGGGCAGTTCAGAACGTAAACGAAATGGGGCTTCAAAGTACGGACGGAAGCACTATTATTGCGAACGAGTTCACGCGGGACTTTCGCGGGTACTGACGCGATTGAGCCTCATATCCTTAGAACGGCAAAATGACTCGCTGTGTCAGTGGCACTTAATCCGTCAACGCCTGCGACTCTATTCCAGTATTGTTTGCCAGAGGAGCCATGAAGAAGAACGTTCAGCAAGTGAGCCGCCAGGTGTGCAGATCTTGGATCATCCGAGTTTCTATATCGTCTCTCGTCACCTTAGCGACCGTGGCTTCAACGTCTGTTGCACAGACACCGGCAGCGCATCCCAGCTGGCCAGGTCCCGGGCAGCTGTTTGTTGGAACCTGCTATCAACCCATCGACCGTTCACCGGAGGAGATCGATCACGATATTTCCATTATGAAGCACGCAGGATTTTCGGTGGTGCGCATGGGCGATCTATCGTGGGATTCGTTTGAGCCTTCGCCGGGGCAATTCAAATTCGAATGGTTCGACAAGATCATGGACAAGATGCAGGCCAACGGCATTCGCGTGATTCTGGACATTCCTGGCTCGCCTGCGCCTATCTGGCTGCATCGCAAGTACCCAGGTGTCGATATCGTGAACCAGTATGGCGAGCGCAGGCCGCCCGCAGAGCGCTATATGGATGACGTCAGCGACCCCGATTATGTGCGGGAGATTGGTGTCTTCGCCGACAAGCTTACGAAGCGATATGCAAACCACCCTGCAGTCATCGCCGTGGGCTATGACAATGAGATTGGGAATGGATTCATGTCTTATTCGGAGTCCGACCGTCAGCGATTCATTGCATGGCTGAAGCAACGGTACGGAACGATTGACGAGCTTAACAAGGCCTGGGCCACGCAGCGATGGTCGCGCAGGCTACCCAGCTTCGACGACGTCGACCTTCCTCTCGCCGACGGACCGGGTCCGCCCGAACGCTATCTTGACCTGCATCGTTATTGGTCGGATGTATCCGTTGCGCGTCTTAAGGAACTCGATGCCATTCGCCAGCGGAACATGCCCGACATTCCGTCGATATCCAATCTCTGGGACAATGCTCCCCGTCGAGGCTTCGATTACTTGAGCACATACAAATCCTACGTGTCGTATGGAGCGGAAGGCCTCTATCCGAGCGACCCTGTCAGCGGCGCTTTCGGGGCCCTGATGATCAAAGGGGATTTGGCAACGCCTATCTGGTTCAACGAGTTCACTGCAGGTGGCGGGGGATTCTATGGAACCCCGGGCCGGAGCCGCATGTATGCCTATCTGGGATTGATGATTGGCGCACAAGGGACACTTGCCTGGACCTTCAACAGCCATCTCGGAGGGGAGGAGCAGGCGCTTTTCGGGCTGCTCGATCACGACGGCAGGCCTTCGTGGAAGGTCGACGAATTTGCACGCATTGCTTCGGACTTCCGCGAGCTTTCAAAATATGGCTTCCCGCGTTATCTACATCCCGAAGTCGCGATTGCCTATTCATTCGATTCATTCGTGGATTCGCACCCGAATGGTCCTTCCAACACAACGCTCCAGTACTTTGCGCCTTCTTACGCCGAACAGGTGCAGAGTGCATTTGAGCCATTCTTTCGCGCGAATATTGATACGGCCATCATCAACATAGGTCATGACAGCCTTTCGTCTTACAAGCTCGTCGTTGTGCCGGCAGACTACGTCATGGACGCTGCGAGTGCAAAGGCTATTCGTGATTATGTCAGCGGAGGCGGAACTGTGTTGATGACCGCATTCTCCGCGAAGGTTGATGAACACGGACAGTGGTTCGATACACCACTGCCAGGCAGACTGAATGACGTTTTCGGCCTGCGCACTTCGCAATTCTATAAGCCGGAAGAAGCCCCACAATTCGAGCTCGACGGAAAGCTTGTGAAGGGGCACATTCGCTTCTATGAAGTTCTGGAGCCCGAAACTGCGGTGACATTGGCGAAGTTCACCAACATAACTGGCCAACCGCCCGCGGTCACGGTGAATAAGTACGGTAAAGGGCAGGCGATCTATTTGGCTGCACCGGCACAGCCAGCCTTCATCGATGCGATTCTTCGGAAGATAAGCGATCCGCTGGGGATTCAACCGGGGCCCAGTACTCCAGAGGGGGTTTATGCCCGGGTGGTGGATGGTCGCACCCTCTATGTCAATACGACGGATGCGGTGAAGACTGTGATGCTCGGCAAGAAAGCGCGTGGGGTGCTCTCTCACAACTCATATGACAACGAGATGAAACTCGGTCCATACGAGGCTGAGCTCGTGCAGTAGGTCCGTCGGAAAGGCGTCAGGTATTCGAGCATGCGTGTTGCACCAATGCGAAAGACCGCGCTGTTAGTGAAGGGAAAGAGCTCGAAATGAAGAATGGAATCGGCCGCTTCGATCGAAGGAAGTTTGTGACCGGCAGTATGAGTTTGCTGGCCGTCGGAAGCAGGGCAGCGGCTCAGCGCGTGCCGTCCCGGCAAGCAGGCACATATGTGGATCCCAACTTCGCAGGTGATCCGATCGTTGGGCCCTTCCGGCCGAACTGGGAGTCGCTGAAGGCCTATCAGTGTCCCGAGTGGTTTCGCGACGCGAAGTTCGGGATATGGGCTCACTGGAGTCCCCAGTGCGTTCCAGAGCAGGGAGACTGGTACGCCCGCGGAATGTATGTGCAGGGAAGCCAACAATATGAGTACCACGTCAAGACCTATGGACATCTTTCGAGATTCGGCTACAAGGACATTTGCAATCTCTGGCACGCAGAGAACTGGAATCCAGAGGAGTTGATTAGGCTCTATGCTAAAGCGGGCGCCAAATACTTCGTCGCACTCGGCAACCACCATGACAACTTCGATTGCTGGAACTCCAAACACCAGCCATGGAATGCAGTAAACGTTGGGCCAAAGAGGGACATCGTCGGAACATGGGAGAAGGTCGCGCGCGCTCATGGGCTCAAGTTTGGCGTCACGTTTCATGGTACCCCCGGACGCGTTTGGAGGGAGTTCATGCCCGTTCGATACGACAGCGACGCCACAGGTGCGCTCAAAGGGGTGTCCTACGACGGCGTCCTCACCAAGGCGGATGGAAAGGGCAAGTGGTGGGACGGCATGGACCCTCAACAACTCAATGGCTATCCCCACGACAAGGGTGACCCGTGCCCGGATTTTGTAGACCATTTCATGCTACGGGTGCAGGACATCATCGATCAATACGATCCGGATCTTCTCTACTTCGACGATAACTGCGACTGGGATTTTGATGCCGGAGCACCATCAGGGAAAGAACTGAACGTTTGGCTTGGCATCCCGGAACTGACGCCGCCCATCATGGCCTATTACTACAACGCCAGCATCCGCCGCAATGCAGGCAAACTCGAAGGCGTATTCAACATCAAGAACGTTCCGAAAGCGGTATGGGGCACCTTGGTTCGTGACTTCGAGATGAGTCAAGCGCAAGGACAACAGACGGCTCCCTGGCAGACAGATGCCTGTATCGGAGGCTGGCATTACAGCCGCTGGATCTTCGAGAACCACAAATATCACACCCCGCAGTCTATGGTGCATCTGCTGGCTGACGTGGTCAGCAAGAACGGTAATCTCCTGCTGAACATTCCACTACCAGGCCATGGAAGACCCGACACAGATGAATACGCATTCTTGAACGATTTCGGTGAATGGATGCGCCTTAACGGCGAGGCAATCTATTTCACGCGACCTTGGAAGGTAGATGCGGAGGGTCCGACGAAAGGCGCCGGCGCCAAAGCATATGGCGCACTTCCGACTTATGTGCCCGGCGACATACGCTTCACGACAAAGGGTGACACACTCTATGCCATAGCACTGGCCTGGCCCGAGAATGGCAAGCTGGTGATCAAATCTCTCAGTTCAGATTCGCCCCACTACCCTGGCAAAATCGCGAGAGTTGGACTGCTGGGGTCGGAATCCAGTCTTCAATGGTCTCGGAATTCAGATGGAATCACGGTAAATCTTCCGTCAAAGCAGCCGTGCAACTACGCCTATGTTTTCAAGATCAATTCGGCCGGCGTCTGATGCACGGTCCTCACTCACAGAGGTGTCGCTTTGAGAACCTTATTCCCAAAGGTGCCGAAGGAGGCCAGGCACCGACTAGGTGACCAACAAGCCGCGGTCTTATTTCCGCTTAGGCGAAGGTCACTTTGAGCACAGCGGCGTAATCGACCGCTGGTTTATAGAGCTTTGGAAGTTCGATCTTCAGAGCATCGGTCTGCTGCTTCCAACTCACTGTCTGGTCGGTCCCGAGGAGTTCGAGCTTCGCAACTTTCCCTGGGTTTGTTGCAGATGAGAGTCCCAGAGACTGTACGGTGAACGACTCTGTCGGCCATCCCAGCACTAGCGTATAGATCACCGTCCCGGATTTGTTGCAAGTGAACCGGATATCCTTCTCTCCAAGTTTGCTCACGCTCCCACCCTGGAAGGACCCCGCCTTTATGCTGTTGGGGCCTTCACCGTAAACCTTCCATGGTCGGGTCTCATAAATTGCCTCACCATTGAATTGCATCCATGCGGTGATACCGTCGAGAACAGCGATTTCCTTGTCATCAATGGTTCCGTCGGGCCTGCCGGGAACATTCAGGATGAACGTGCCGTTCTTGCTCACAGTGTCAATGAGCCAGTGGATCACGTCCTGCGGGGGCAGATAGCCTCCATATTTACCCGGCTTCTCGTAGAGAAAACGGAGATAATGCCAGGCTCCGATGCAGGTCTCCGACTGCCAGGGATGCTTCATGATCCCAGCAGTGAGCCCTCGTTCATAATCGGCGACAACCGCTTTGGCAAGCCGGTCCGGAACATCCTTGACGTTGAGAACGGCTTCGTTCTTGCCGCCGTTTTGTCGAAGGCTGTGGTTGTAAAAGTACGCGCCGATATTCATCCCTGCCCAGCCGAGCGGCAGCAGCGAGTCGTCGAAGTAAAGCAGGTCGGGATTGTGCTGGTCGATGAGATCGCGTGTCCTGTCGTAGAAGTTCTTGACATAAGATGTGTCGGGCAATGCGCTGGCCGGGTGCTTCGCGCCATAGAGCCGCTGAGGATCGAGCCCCTGCCACCACTGATCTTTGCCTTCCGCTTGGGTAAGATGACCATCGTATGGAACGCCAGAGTTTGGGCCGGACGTGTCGGCGCCATGCGACGGTTGGAACCACCACCAGTTGCGTGCCTGGTGCACGGTCACCCCAAATCGCAGACCCTGCTTTCGCGCTGCCGCAGCCCAGCCGCCGATTACATCACTGTGCGGGCCGATTGCAGCGGCATTCCAAGGCTGATGCTTTGAGTCCCACGCGTCGAAGCTGTCGTGGTGATTGGCCAGAGCGACAAATATCTTCGCGCCCGCATTTTTGTAGCGCGTAATCAACTCGTCCGGATCCCAATTCAGCAGGGTCCACTGTGCGCAAAGATCCTTGTACCCGAACCGCGAAGACGGGCCGAAGTGTTCAAGCTGGTATTTGTATTGGCGCTGGTCCTCGATATACATATTGCGCGCATACCAGTCCCCGGCTTCGGCAACGCACTGCGGGCTCCAGTGAGCCCATATGCCAAACTTCGCGTTCTGGTACCAATCCGGCGCTTCGTACTCGAGCAACGAATCCCAGGTGGGTTTGAATGGCCCCTCGCCCGCAAGATCCGGAATAGGCGAGTTCAAGGGCACATCATCCCACAGTCCGCCGGCGATCGACTGGTCCGGAGGGCTGTAGTTCCAAGCTGGAGGCTGCCATGCAGCATCATCGAGTTGCTCCGCGATGATTTTTCCATCGAGGACTCGGTAGAAGACTCTTTTTTCCGGCGGCAACGCACAGAATTGAGCGTAGTCCTGTGTGTATTGGTTGAACCCACTCGGTAATCCGGGCTGGCTCTCCGGTGCAGCCTGCCCCGACGATGGTACAGCTTTCGATGCCGCGGCGATCGCAAGTAGTTTGCAGAAATCCCGTCTGTGCATGAATTCTCCTTTGGTCTCCGAGCGACACTCATCGTGCTGTGGCAGGCCATCATCGTGCGGCAGCGAGTCGCGGCGGTGAAGGCCAAGAGCGAAATTGCAGCACCGGTCATGCGACCGAGGGGCCACGAGTCAGCGTGTTCCTGATTCGGCGCCAGTGCAGGTGCAACCTAAGGAAAAACTGTCCGAGACTTGCCGCGGTTATTTGACTCGATTCGCGACAAGATCTTCTTCAGCAAAATCGCCCACGTTGCGGTGTAGCTTGATCGAGTCACCCGAGACCGTGCCCGTGTACTTGATCGCAATTGTCTGTCCGTTGAAATCCAGGGTTTCATCGAATGAGATCTCATTGCCCTTGATCGTGCCGTTGGTGATATCGGTTGTTCCGCGGTCGTTCTTCGCCGTGCCGGTAAGCTTTTCGCCGTCCACCTTAAATGTGTAGGTGTAATGCTGCTCGCCGATCTGCGTGTTGAATGTTGCGGTCCATTGTCCGGTCAAGTCGGCGGCCCAAGAGGTCAGGGCAAGCCCCGCGGCCAATATTGTCAGGAGCACTATGTTGCGAAATCTGTTCACTGGATTCTCCTTTTCGATTGTTGGTCCATGATTGCCCAGTTTGTTTGCTTGCTGACGCTACTCGGGTAAGTCCACCTGACCCTCAATATGGAATCTGCCATTGACGGTCGGCGCGCCCGTGTCCGGCTGTCCCCCTCCGATGCTGATGGTGTAATCACCTTGCGCGATGATTGGGTGTCCATCCTCAGTCACGGTGCCCAGGTCGCGGTCCTTCAGATCGAAATGAACCTTCTGGCTCGCACCCGCTTCGAGATGAACTCTTTCAAATCCGCGGAGAGCGATGCGTGGCGCACCCTTCAACGCGGGGAATTTGAGGTAGACCTGCACGACTTCATCTCCTGCGACTTTGCCTGTGTTGGTGACCGTCGCATCGGCACTGACGGGCTGGCCGGCCGCCGCTTGCAATGGAACACTGAGATCGCTGTACTTAAAGGTTGAATAGCTCAATCCATAGCCGAAAGGATAGAGGGGCTTGGCATCGAAGTACCGGTAGGTTCGGTTGGCCATGCCGTAGTCTTCAAAGTTCGGTAACTGGCTGACGCCGGTGTAGAACGTAACCGGCAGCCGGCCCGCAGGATTATTCTTTCCACTCAGCGTTTCAGCAACTGCCGCACCGCCCTCTTCTCCCGGGTACCATGCGTCGAGAACGGCGTTGGCGTGCTCATTGATCCAGTTGACAGCCAGTGCGCTGCCGTTCAGGAGAACCACGCCGAGCGGTTTTCCGGTCGCGGCCGCGGCTTCGACCAATTCCTCTTCCGGCTGGGGAAGATCGATGCTGGTGCGATCTCCGCCGAGAAATCCTGGTTCGGTCACGGGCATTTCTTCGCCTTCGAGCTGGCTGGTGATGCCAACGACGGCAATTACGGCATCCGCATTTCTGGCAGCGGTAATGGCTTCCTGCGAAGGAGCGCCGTTGTACCGGGTCCAGATTAGTTCGGCATGGGGCTTGCTGTTTCTGGTTCCATAAGAGATCTCGAGCTCGACCTTGTGCCCCTTTTCGAGGTGGACGCGGCCCACGCCCGATGAGAGTCCTCGCGAGCCACCGCCGAACGCCGTCGCTACCTGCTTGCCATCAACCGCAAGCCTTCCGAATCCTTCGCAGCGGATGCCGAGAAGAAAGTCTCCTGTTTCGGTGGGCGTCAGAAATCCTGACCACTGTGCGCCAAACGTCTTCTTCCCGGCAACTTCTGCCGGCAGACTATTTTCAGTGAGCTTGACATTGGCTTCCGTACGGCTGATGAGCGGTTTTGTATTCGCTTCCCCCGTCGCAGGTCCGCGCCGCATTCCTTCGTTGTAGTCAGCCTTCAGGCCGGGCTTGCCATCGGGAGTCGTAAGCAGGCTATCTGGCACAGATGTTCCATCCGTGCGCAGGAACTGAGTTCCGGGGACGAACGTGACGATTGCGTTGGGAAACTCAGCGCGTATGCCGTCGAGGATGGAGACGGTATGCGTGGGCTGACCAGCATAGTTTCCGATCAGCGGCCGGGTCTGGTCGGCCAGTGGGCCTATGACGGCGATCTTTTTGATCTCCGCCTTTAGGGGAAGCAGACCGTCGTTTTTGAGCAGGACCATGGACTCGTTCGCGAGTTTGCGTGCGTGCGCGCGGTGCTCGGCGCTATCGAGTTCCTTCTCATCGATCTTGGTATAGGGAACCATGTCCGGCGGGTCAAACATGCCGAGCTTGATGCGCGCGGTGAACAGGCGGATTAGCGCCGTGTCCAGTGTGCTTTCAGGCAGGTATCCTTCTTGCACTGCGTCGATATAGGCCTTTTCGACGGGCTCTCCATACCTTGAGGTAAAGGTGACGCACTCGTTGTCCATGCCTCTGATCACGGAGATAGCCGCGCCCTGTGCCTGGGTTGGACGATAGCGATGATTGGCCGCTACGTCGCGAACCGCGTCGCAATCTGAAACTACATATCCATGGAAACCCCACTTGCCGCGCAATTGGTCCTGGAGCAAGTACTGGTTGGCGCATGCGGGCTCGCCATTGATTGCGTTGTACGCGCACATCACCGAGCCGGCTTTGCCTTCCACGACGGCAGCGCGGAATGCGGGTTCGTAAGTGTCGACCTGGTCGTGTTTACTGACGTCTACATCGGCGAAGTGGCGTGTCGGCTCAGGCCCGCTGTGTACGGCATAGTGTTTCGGGGTAGCAATGCCCAGGTAGTACTTTGGATCGTTGCCCTGCAATCCGGTTACATAAGCGACGCCCATGCGGCCGGACAGGAAGGGGTCTTCGCCGTAGGTTTCTTGACCGCGACCCCAGCGCGGATCGCGGAAGATGTTCAGATTGGGCGACCAGAAATCGAGGCCTCCCATGATGCCCGTGTGCCCTTCGCGAAGATTCTGCACATGCTTGATGCGGCCCTCAATGCCGATCTGCGCCGCCATGGTGTGAATCCCCGGCGCATCGAATGTGGCTGCAAGGCCGATGGGCTCGGGATACTCGGTGACACCCTCATTGATCACTCCGTGAAGGGCCTCGCTCCACCATTGGTATGCGGGAACCTTGAGCCGCGGAACGGCCGCGGAGTTGTTCTGCATTTGCGTTGCCTTCTCCGCGAGGGTCATTCGCCTCACCAGGTCTGCAGCCCTCTGTTCAGGTGTCAGATTGGTGTCCAGATATCCGGGTGTCGCTGAACCTTGTGCGATTGCTGTCGGTGCGGACAGGGCGAAGAAAAGCGTTCCCACTCCCAGCACAAGTCTCTGCATCATTTGCGTTGTGTATCTGCTCATGTGATCCTCGTTATCGCGCCGAAGCGGCGGGTTGCGTTGGCGCCTGGAACAGTCGCGGTGCGAAGTCTTTCAGGTCGCGACGCCATGTCTGCCATTCGTGATTGGTTCCGGGAGACTCATAAAACACGTGCTGGATCTTTGCTTCATCCAGAGAGGCGTGAAGACTCTCGAGGCCTGCCTTCATCCGTTCAGGCTCGTCCGTTCCGACGCCGATCCACAGCAGATGCACCCGCTTGGCAAACGCAGCCGGATCGGCCATGGCGCCGTGGAAAGCTGTCTTCGTGTCCAATTTGTTATTGCCCATCATGAACACATTGGCCGCTCCGCTGAATCCGCCGATATATGAGAACAAGTCGAGATGATTGAATGTCACCTGGAAGGTCTGCATGCCGCCCATCGAAAGCCCCGCCATCGCGCGGTGATCCCTGTCGGGAATTGTACGGAACGTCTTGTCGACGAACGGAATCAGAACCTGCGTCATGTCGTCCTCGAACGCGCCCATCCGCTCCTGCATCACTTTCATGAATTCCGGCGAGCCGAACGGCCTTCCAGTCAGGTCGGGGACTACGTATCCTGCGCGGTTGGCATATCCATTGGCCATTACGATGATCATGGGCTTCGTTTTTCCGCTTGCGATCAAATTGTCGAGAATGAAATTCGCTTTGCCTTGCCGGGTCCATCCGGTCTCATCTTCGCCGCCGCCGTCCACAATCACCGTGTAGTAGTGAAGCCCTGGAGCCATGGTCGCCGTAGTGAACGTCCAGAATCCGTCCGCCTGCTTCTCCATATCCACCTTTGGACCACTCCAGAAATTGAGCTTCACCTTCGTCGCGTCTGGCGCTTTAAACCGAATCTGTACGCGCGAGTTGCTGTCGACCTTCGGGAATTGAGCATCCAAAACATTCGATGTTGCGGGCCTGAAATCACCTGGCTCCTGCGCAAAACAGAAGCTCGCTGCCAGTAGCATCACGAATCCAATTACTTTCAAAATGCACCTCCACGCGAACGTTTACCGAGACAGAGCCGGCTTGGATCCGGATTAGTCTGCAAACATCAACCATCGGCATAGTAAATCCGTCATCCCGGAGAAATAAAGCGATTTATTTGGCTTGTTCGTGCTGGCTTTTTCTGTGTATATTCGAGGGTTCCGAACCGGAGTACGAGAACGGGGGCTGTAAATACCGTGCCTCGAATCTCCGCCGGTTCTGCGGAGGGAGGGTCTGTGGCGCGTCGCGTTCTTGCTGTTTTAGGTCTGCTTGCTTTCTCTTCGGTTGCGCCTTTATTGGCCGCCGACAACGTCATTCATCTCTCCGTCGACGCGACGAGGCCGGGCCCGAAGATCGATCGCAACCTCTTCGGCCAGTTCGCCGAGAATCTCGGCCACGGCCTCTACGAAGGCATCTGGGTGGGCCCCGACTCATCGATTCCGAATACCCGGGGAATCCGCAACGATGTTGTTGCTGCGCTCAAGGAACTGAAGGTACCCAACGTTCGGTGGCCCGGTGGCTGTTTCGCCGACCAGTATCACTGGCGGAAGGGAATCGGCCCCCGCGACAAGCGCCCGGCGACCGTGAACTCGGCATGGGGCGACGTCATCGATACGAACGCCTTCGGCACCGACGAGTTCATGGACTTCATCGATCAGATCGGCAGCACACCGTACGTGTCTGTCAATGTCGGTTCCGGCACGACGCAGGAAGCGGCCGAGTGGCTTGAATACATGACGGCCGCAGCGCCCACGGCTCTTGCCAAAGAGCGAGCCGCGAACGGCCATCCGGAGGCCTACAGGGTAGGGTTTCTCGGCCTCGGCAACGAAAGCTGGGATTGTGGCGGCGCGATGACGCCTGACTACTACGTCAGCCTGATGAAGGTGTACAGCCGCTTCGTGCTCAACATGAATCCCGGGCAACGCAGCAAGGACCAGATGCTGAAGATCGCCGTCGGTCCTGGCACGCCGGATACCACGTGGACCGATGCTGTAATGCAAGCGTGGAAGAAGCACACCTGGGCATGGGACATCAACGGCGTTTCACTACACTGGTACACGGTGCCAAACGGCTGGCCGCCGTCGACCGCCTCGGAGAAGTTCGGGCCGGACGACTACGTCAAAGCACTTAAATCCACGCTCTTCATGGATGAGTTCTTGCGAAAGCAGGAAGCCGTCATGGATAAGTACGACCCGGAGAAGAAGGTTACGTTGAGCGTGGACGAATGGGGCGCGTGGCACGCGCCATTGCAGGGATCGAATCCAGCATTCCTCGTCCAGCAGAACAGCGTTCGCGATGCTATTCTCGCCTCTCTCAACCTGAACATCTTTGCGCGTCACGCCGACCGCGTCCGCATGGCCAACATCGCCCAAATGATCAATGTACTTCAGGCAATGATCCTTACGGACAAGGAGAAAATGGTCCTGACGCCCACCTATTACGTCTTCAAGATGTACGTTCCGTTTCAGGACGCCAAGTTCATTCCTGTCGCTTTCGATGCGGGAACCTACACCCATGGCAGCGTAACGCTGCCACGTGTCGACGCGATTGCGGCAAAGGGGGCGAACGGGAAGCTGCTGCTTGAGATCACTAACCTCGATGCGGAAAACCCGGCAACGATCGATGTAGATATTGCCGGCATCGCGGCAAGGTCGGCAAAGGCGGAGACGTTAACGGGAGTTGCGGTAGACAGTATCAACACCTTCGATTCACCGAGTACAGTTGTGCCGAAACCGATAGCAGTGAAGGTTCAGAACGGCAAGCTTTCGCTCACGGTGGCGTCTCGATCCGTGACCGTCATCTCGATTGAGCCGTAATCGCGAACTGCGGGATCGAGAGCCTGGACGATATTGGCACTCGATTCGAACCCTAACGACGGGCATTTTGCTCCATCCAGTATTCGGAGAAACAGACCATGCATCTGCTCCTGAAGATCGTCGCGAAAACGCTTACCCCAAAACTGGCAGTGAGTTTCCTGTTACTGCTTTCGCTGCCCTCCGCTATTTCATCCCAGACTCACGTTGTGAACGCCACCATCGACACCTCGAAGACCGGCGCTCCCATCTCGAAAAATATCTACGGCCAGTTTCTTGAGCACGGCGGCGATATCGTCAACACCGGCATTTGGTCTGAGATGCTCGTCGATCGCAAGTTCTTCTACCCTGTAGCTGCGAGCGCGCCTACGCCTCCTCCGGTGATAGGCGGTGCTGGTGGCAATCCGCGCTTTCGCCGCGTTCCTACGCGCTGGTGGTCTCCCATAGGCGGTGGTGACGTGGTCACCATGGACGGCAGGGATGCCTACACTGGTGATCATTCGCCGTTGGTCAGACTTGACGCCAAAGATCCGCACGGATTTAGCCAATCCGGAATCGCGGTTCGCAAAGGAAAGACCTACACGGGGCGCATCGTGCTCGCCGGTTCGCCGGGCGCGGTGGTCAAGGTGACGCTGATCTGGGGCACGGAACCCACTGACCGCGAGGCGATCACGATCCAGACGCTCGGAACGGCATACCGCAAGTTCCCTCTGCGGTGTACCGCCAAAGTTGATAGCGATGACGCAAGACTCGAGATCACCGGCACGGGTCGAGGGTCCTTTCATGTCGGCGCGGTGTCGCTGATGCCTGCCGACAACATCGACGGATTTCGCCCAGAAGTGATCGCTGCGCTCAAGCAGTTGCGCTTTGGCGTTCTGCGCTTTCCCGGCGGCAACTTTGTTTCCGCGTACGAGTGGCGCTACGGCGTCGGCGACATCGACAAGAGGCCGCCCATCTTCGATCCTGTGTGGCACGCCGTTCAACCGAACGACGTGGGCACGGATGAGTTTCTCACGCTCTGCCGCCTTCTCGGCGTTGATCCTTACATCACGGTGAATGCCGGCTTCGGCGACGCGTGGTCGGCGCGCGAGCTGGTCGAGTACACCAACGGAGCCGCAACAACACCGATGGGCAAATGGCGAGCTGCAAACGGCCACCCTGTTCCTTATCACGTGCAGTGGTGGGGAGTTGGTAACGAACCCTGGGGCGACTACCAGATGGGCTCGATGTCGCTTCCGCAGTTTGAGTTGAAGCACAACCTCTTCGCGAAAGAGATGAAGAAGGTCGATCCATCCGTCAAGCTGATCGCCGGCGGAGCGATGCCAGACGTGATGGAAGGAGCCGACCAGGCGAGGCGCATCAACGGCCAGTATGTTCCCGACTATCTTTCGCCAGCCGACTGGACCGGCCAGATGCTCCTCAACTGCCTCGACAACATCGACATGGTCAGCGAGCATTACTACGCATCGGGCACGCAACATACCGACATGAAGCTGCAAAAGAAGGTGCCCATCGAGCCTCCTCTGTCGCTGCTCGAGTGGGAACGCGCACCCGCGGTCCAGGTTTGCGCGAAATATGAGCACTATCAGGAGTACCTGAAGCGCATCCCCGCGCTGCGTGCCAGACCGGTTCCCATCGCCATCGATGAGTGGGCTTACTTCGGCGGCAATCGCGACGGATATAAGGTTGTACCTGCGTACGCATGGGCTTTCCACGAAATGTTCCGCCACTCCGATATCTTTCAGATGGGCGCATTCACCTTCGCGACCGCAATGATGAGCCAGAACCGAACTGAAACAATCCTCAATCCCACTGGCATGCTCTTCAAGATGTACCGCGATCACTTCGGCACCATCCCCGTCGCTGTCACCGGCGATTCTCCGCAGCCCAAGCCCACGTTTCCGGCAGGCGGCGACCAGCCCGCGGTCAACCCCGGCAGCGACACGTATCCGCTGGATGTGAGCGCCGCGCTCAGTGAAGACCGCAAGACGCTCGCCATTGCCGTACTCAATCCTTCTGACTCCGAACAGAGCATCACGATTGCGATCAGCGGAACGAAGCTTGCCAGTGCAGGGAAGTTGTGGCGCATGGCTCCTGACTCCATTGATGCAACGGTTCAAGTGGACAAGAAGCCTGAGGTTCAGGTCGAAGAACAGACGCTCGGTGCGCTGCCTGCCACCATCACGGTGCGCCCCTTCAGCGTGAACATTTATTCCTACCCGGTGCAGTAGCCAGGTCTGTCGAGAGAGGGTCCAGATGAAATCAACGAAGTTGTTCATTGCGTGCGCAATCACATTGGCAGTTGCACCCGGTTCATGGCTCGCGGCGCAGGTGCATACAAACGTTCCCGAAGTTGTCTCTGGCGCAAAGCCTGTGACAGTGGAGCACATCAAGATCCACGGTGCGGCGCTCGAAGGCAATCTCGAAGGCGATGCCGTTGATCGCGACGTCATTGTTTTCCTGCCGCCCAGCTATCAGAAGGACAAGAAACGCCGCTATCCGGTGGTGTACGCGCTGCACGGGTATTCCATCGGCGCTGAACAGTGGACGCACGAGATCCACGTTCCGCAGACCGTCGAAGGTGCGTTCGCGCTAGGCTCGCAGGAGATGATCGTGGTGCTGCCCGATTCCAAAACCGTTTATAACGGCTCGATGTATTCAAGCTCCGTTACCACCGGCGACTTCGAAAAGTTCATATGGCACGACGTTGTGTCATACATAGACGCTCACTATCGCACCATCCCTGATCGCACCAGCCGCGGTCTTGTGGGTCACTCCATGGGCGGCTATGGTGCGTCGCGCATCGGCATGAAGCATCCGGACATATTCGGCGCGCTCTACATCATGAGTCCCTGCTGCATGTCTTCGATGGTCGGCGGACCTGGTCCTGCCGATCAGATGAAGGAGCGGGCGATCGCCAGCGAGAAGAAGGTTGCCGCGGCCAAGTCTCCGGCTGACCTGGCAGCACAGTCGCCGGGCTTCGCCTCCGCCCAATATGCCACCGCGGCCGCGTGGGCTCCGGATCCCAAGAACCCTCCGCTCTACTTCGATCTGCCGACCAAGGACGGCGTTTCGCAACCGGAGATCGTAGCCAAATACACGGCCAACTCCCCGCTGGCATTCGTGGATCAGTACATCGGTAATCTTAAGCAGTACCGGGCCATCTCTATGGACGTCGGCGATCAGGACGGACTGCGATTCGATGCCACCAAGCTGCATACCATCCTCGATAACTATGGGATCGCGAACAGCTTTGAGATTTACTCTGGCACGCATGTCAGTGCAGTCGCCGATCGATTCCAGAACCACGTGCTGCCATTCTTCAGTAAGAACCTGTGCTTCACAGCCGATTGCCGTTAGTGAGCAGAACATCGCCAAACAGAAAGTCGAGATCAACGATGCTTTGGAAAGCAGGAATTCTCCGCACCTGTCGTGATGGTTGGGAGGTCATGCCCATCCTGTTTCTCTTCTTTGCTACCTCGTCGATGGCAAACGCGCAAATGCCCGGACAGGATGCGCCGGGGCCTCCACCTGAGCAAATCGAGCAGACAAGCCACGGCATCCGCGCCACCGCGGGCAGTGAAGTCCTCGAGGTCACCGTGTGTGCTGACTCGGTGATTCACGTCGTTGCTACTCCTGCACCGTCTGCACACGCCTCGCCGCGCCCGTGGATGCTCGACGCACAGCAATCCTGTCCCGGAGCGCCATTCACGTTTGCGCAGGACGCGAAGGCGGCCAGTTTGAAGACTGCACAGCTTGAGGTGATCGTCAACATCGAACGCGGCAATCTCTCATTTCGCAGCATCAGTGGAGAATCGTTGCTGAACGAAGGTAACAGCATCCCGCGCACCTACGAGCCGGTCGAGCTCAATGGAGAACACACCTTCCGCGTCACGGACCGCTTTTCTCCTTCAATCACCGAAGGGCTTTACGGGCTCGGGCAGCACCAGAACGGAATGTTCAACTATCGCGGCGCCACAGTGGAACTCGGTCAAGACAACACCGATGTCGCAATCCCCCTGCTGATTTCGAGCAAGGGCTACGGGCTGATGTGGAACACGGCGGCGCTCACTTATTTTGATAATCGCTTCCCGCTTGATATGAAGCTGACTTCGATCGCCGGCAAGTCGATCGACTACTACTTCCTCTACGGTCCGGAGATCGACGCCGTTCTTCACGAGTACCGCACCATGACCGGCCACACGCCCATGCTGCCCAAGTGGGCCTATGGTTTTTTTCAATCGAAGGACCGCTATGTATCGCTCGACGAGATTCGCGAGATCGCAGAGCGCTATCGCCGGGAACATATTCCACTCGACGCCATGGTGCAGGACTGGTTCTGGTGGAAGACCGAGGGCGACCCGGTCTTCAATTCGAACTATCACGACGTAGAAAAGGATCTCGATGCCCTGCACAAAGAGAACGTGCACGCCATGATCTCCGTCTGGGGCCTGCTCGACCCGAAGTCCGAGACTTATAAGGTTCTGGATGCAAAGCATGAGCTTGTGTCCGATGCTCACGTCTACGACGCCACCAACCCAGAGGCGCGCGACCTCTACTGGGAGCACCTGCCCGGCAAACTGCTGGCGCAGGGATGGGATGCATTCTGGCTCGACAGCGCCGAGCCCGAAGAGTACTGGCCGCACATGGGCGACGCCATTCTCAGCAGCCGCCAGATCGCTATCGGCAACGGCGCCGAATTCACTAACGTCTTCCCGCTCCTGCACACCCTTGGAGTACAGGAGCACTGGAAATCGCAGATCCCGGGCAAGCGCGTCTTTCTGCTCACGCGCTCGGCCTTCCTCGGCCAGCAGCGCGTGGGCGCCACCGTCTGGTCGGGAGATGTCTACGGCACCTATTGGGGCTTGAGCCACCAGGTTCCCGCCGGTCTCAGTTTTGCGCTGTCTGGCTCTCCATATTGGACCACTGACATCGGGGGCTATTGGCCTCCGCACGAGGATCCTCTCGCCGATCCCGCATTTCAGGATCTCTATGCGCGCTGGTTCGAGTACGGCACGTTCTGCCCCATCTTCCGCACCCACGGTCACCGGCCTCACAACGAGCTATGGAGCTTCGACAAAGTCGAGCCCATCCTAGTGAGTTACGACAAGCTCCGGTATCGGCTGATGCCGTATATCTATTCCCTGGCATGGAAGGTAACGAGCGAGGACTACACCATTCAGCGCCCGCTCGTGATGGACTGGCGCCGCGACTCCAACACACGGAACCTCGGCGATCAATTCATGTTTGGCCCTGCCATCATGGTCAACCCGGTGCTCAAGGCCGACGCGAACAAGCGCAACGTTTATTTGCCGGCTGCTGCTGCATGGTACGACTTCTGGACTGGCAAATCGGAAACAGGCGGACAGGAGATCGAAGCCGATGCGCCCCTCGATCGCATACCACTCTTCGTGCGCGCCGGTTCTATCCTTCCCATGGGTCCGCAGATCGAGTACGCCACGCAGGATCCTGCGGGGCCCATCGAGCTTCGCGTATATCGCGGCGCCGATGGGAAATTTGATCTTTATGAAGACGCAGGCGATGGATACGAGTACGAGAAAGGCCAGCATTCCGTCATCCCAATCCAATGGAACGACACCGACTCGTCACTCACCATCGGCGCACGGCAAGGCTCATTCCCTGGAATAATCGAACACCGCAAATTCCGCGTCGTCCTGGTAGCGGGCGGACATGGAACAGGCGTAGATGTGACCAGCACGGCAAACGCGGAGGTCAGTTACGAAGGCAACGAAGTTCACGCAACCATCAAGTGATTCGGCGCAGCGCCGGGCTTCGTAAAACAAAATAGTCCACGCTGCGCTGACACATTTTGTTACGGAGAAGGCCGATTATGACGAAATACAATCTCTCGCTTCTTCTGGCGGTGCTGTGTGTACCCTTGGCTGCACCGTCTCAATCGGCCGATCCCTGTGCGGCTCTCTCCGGCCTTAAGATCGGCGGCACCGAAATCACCAAGGCCGCGCTCGTTCCCGCCGGAACCACTGTCCCGGCGCCGTATCCCGGCGCGCCGGCTATCGGCCCGCTTCCAGCCCATTGCCGCGTCGACGGTGTCATCAATCGCCGCAAGGGCGTCGACGGTCAGGAGTTCGGCATCGGCTTTGCTCTCGCACTGCCCGAAAATGCGGCCTGGAACGGTGACTTCATGATGCAGGGCGGCGGCGGAGGCAATGGCATCATTGCGTACCCCGCCGGAGCGAACTATGCTGGCGACAAGCCGGCACTCTCCCGCGGATTCGCCGTGGCAAGCACCGATACTGGACACAAGGCCAAGACCGGCGCGTTCGACTTTTCATTCATGCGCGACCAGCAGGCCTATCTCGATTTCGCCTTCCTCGCGAACGCTGAAGTCGCCGGAGTCGCCAAGCAGATCATCGGGCACTACTACGCAAAACCTGCAGCGTATTCCTACTTTGTCGGCTGCTCCACAGGCGGGCGCGAGGGCATGATCCTCTCGCAGCGCTATCCCACCGTGTTCAACGGCATCGTCTCCGGTGATCCAGCCATGCGCACCGGCCTGTCTAATCTTGCCATCGCGCAATGGTTCCCCGTGGCTTACAA
The DNA here is from genome assembly GCF_049582745.1 of Occallatibacter sp. Taxonomy (GTDB): domain Bacteria; phylum Acidobacteriota; class Terriglobia; order Terriglobales; family Acidobacteriaceae; genus Telmatobacter. Next base: position 10,784 of record NZ_JBAUUO010000045.1, on the reverse strand, counting down.
CCAGGCTTCTCCCAAAGACGCCTCCGGCAAGCCGCAGATCGACAAGTTCCTCACCGACGACGACCGAAAGCTCTTTATGGATGCGCTGATGAAGCAATGCGACGCGAGAGACGGCGTAGCCGACGGCATGATCTCCGATCCTCTTGGCTGCGACTTCGACCCCACGGTCCTCGCGTGCAAGCCCGGCCAGACCGACGCGTGCATCGTCCCCGAGAAAATCGGCGCCATCAAGAAAGCTTTTGCCGGACCGAAGAATGCCTATGGCACGCAGGTCTACCCGGGCTTCCTTTATGACGCGGACATTACTTCGAAAGGCTTCGCATCAGGTTTACTGGCCTTGGGACCAGGCGGTCTCTTCGGTCCTTACACTACGGCAACTGAACTCGACGTCGACAAAGCAGCGCTGCATGCCTCCGATCCACTTGTCGAACCTGCGTCCACCAATCTCTCCACGTTCTCACTCAGCCGCGGCAAGCTCATCTTCTTCCACGGCGACAGCGATCCGTGGTTCTCGCCGCTCGACACGCTCGGCTATTACCAATCGCTTGCCGCAACCAAAGGCGGCGCCGAGAAGGTTTCCGAATGGAGCCGCATGTTTCTCGTCCCCGGGATGGCTCATTGCGGCGGCGGTCCCGCTCTAGATCACTTCGACATGCTCACCGCTATCGTCAGTTGGGTCGAGAAAGGCGCCGCGCCCGACGCAGTGATCGCCACTGGGCAGGCATTTCCAGGTCGCAGCCGACCGCTGTGCGCTTATCCGAAACACGCGCAGTACACCGGAACCGGTGACACCCAAGATGCCCGCAACTTCCAATGCCAGGGCACCGCACGCTGATGGTGAGAGGTTTCGAGTCATGAGTTTCAGACGCATTCAAAGCGTATCGCTTGCTGCAGGTCTTTTGTTTGCCGCGAGCGTTGCTGCATTTGCGCAGCCTACCCCCGGTCGAGCCACAGAGGCTGCAGCCGTTGAGCCGCTTCCTTTCGTCGGCCCGATCTTCGCCGATAACATGGTGCTTCAGCGCGGCGAGCCCGATACCATCTGGGGCTGGTCTGATCCTGGAGATAATGTCCGCGTGCAGATCGGCGGGAATACAGCAACTGGCACTGCCGGCGCAGATCGCCGCTGGGTCGTCAGAATTCAGCCCCCTGCGACCGGCGGCCCTTATACCGTAACCATCAGCGGTCATCAATCGGTTGAACTGCATAACGTCCTCGTCGGCGACGTCTGGCTCTGCGGTGGCCAGTCGAACATGGGGCTGCCACTTCGGTTCACTAAGAACGCCGATGATGAAATTAAGTTGGCTAACTACCCCGACATCCGTTTCTTCACCGTCCAGGGTCATCCCGCGTACCACCGTGTAGACGTCATTGAAGGCGAATGGCGCGTCGTGTCGCCCGAAACCGCAAACTGGATCTCAGCCGTTGGCTACTACTTCGCCCGAAAAGTCCAACAGGAGATCCATATCCCCATCGGCCTCGTCATCGATGCCGTTGGTGGAACCCCCGCAGAATCGTGGACCAGCGAAGCCGCGCTTCGTCCACTTCACGATTTCGATATCCCGCTCGCAGAACTCGACCGGTTGAAAGCCGAAAATGCGCCGGAATACGGCAACTACGTCGCGCACTGGTATGACCAGTACGATATCGGGGAGAAGAACAACTGGGCCGCTCCGGGATTCGACGACTCGACATGGAAGCAGGTCTCAATCCCCGGCGGATTCGCAGAGCTTGGCGTGCCCGATACGCCGGCCCTGGTCTGGTTCCGCAAAGACATTATTCTGCCCGACCCGTTACCCAAGCTGGCAGCCCCGGCATCGACTCCAACCCCAGGCCCATTCCCTCGTGGCGACAACATGCTCTCCCTTGGCGAGATCGAGCGCATGGATACCGCCTACGTCAATGGAACGGAAGTCGGCGGCAGCGCCTGGGTCGAAAATCCGCGCAGGTATATCATCCGCGACGGCATATTAAAGCCAGGCCGCAACGTAATCGCCATTCGTGTTCTCAAAACCAAGCCCGATGGCGGCTTCCTCTCCAAGCCCGAAGATCTTGTTCTCGCACTTGGCGATCAGATCAGCATCCCTCTCGCGGGCCAGTGGAAAGCGAAGTTGAGTTTCGACGCTCGTCCGCCACAACCGCTTCCTATCGCCTACGAAAACTGGCCGGTTATGCCGACTGTCCTTTACGAAGGTATGCTCGCACCCATCGCTCCGTTCTCGCTCACCGGCGTGATCTGGTACCAAGGCGAGCAGAATTCCCCGCGCGGCTATCAGTACCGCAAGATTCTCCCCGCCATGATTGCAGACTGGCGCTCGCTTTTCGGGCAGGGCGACTTTCCGTTCTACATTGTCAGCCTGCCCGCCTTCACAAAGCGCAGCCCAGTTCCCGCTGACGGCGACGACTGGGCTGAGACGCGCGAGTCTCAAGCCATTGCTGCGGCCGCCGTACCAAACTCGTGCCTAGCTGTCACAATCGACACCGGCGATCCCGACAATATTCACGCCAAAGACAAGCGGCCAGTCGGAGATCGCCTCGCTCTTTGTGCACTCGCAAGATACTATGGCAAAAACGTGGTCTACTCGGGACCCACTCTTGAGTCCGTCGAGCGCGTGGCCGGTTCGATTCGCTTGCACTTTGCGCATGCTGACGGGGGTCTCGTTGTCAAAGGCGACAAACTCGAAGAATTCTCCATTGCGGGCGATGACCGCAAATGGTTCTGGGCCGACGCACGCATCGAAGGCAACACCGTCGTCGTCTCGTTGCCGTTCGTGCCCAACCCCACGCAAGTGCGGTACGCCTGGCAATCCAATCCCGCCGCAACCCTCTTCAATGGCGCTGGACTTCCGGCTGCTCCTTTCCGCACCGACGCTTGGCTCGGTAAGACGGAAGAAACAAAGCCCTACTAAGCCCGCAGCCATCGCTCTCATTTTATTTGGAAGGATATTCCGCGCAGCGGAAGCTTGCAGCTTTTGCTGGATCATTCTTGCCATCCACTGCGGGGATCGCAGAAAGGGACATAACGGGCGTTCGAACAGCAGTTTCCCGCCGGGTGATCATATCTCCAGTAAAAGCATGAGCGAGCTCAGACTCTTTCCGTGCGCATCGAGACGCAGTGAACGCGTAACGCTGTCGGCCGGCCGGCGCTGCAGGACGAAGTTCAGCGCGCACAGATTTGGAACGCAGTATCGTATGACCGGCTTCGTGATGTGTTCATTGAACAGTTCGCTCACTCGCTCCACTGTCACGCGCTCGACAAGTGTCGGATAGTCCTCGTCGCGATAGGCGAACACGGCAATGTTTACAAGGTTTCCCTTGTCGCCGGCACGCGCATGTGCAATTGCCTGCAGCTTCATCGGGCCACCTCCATCGAGAAGCTTGGCGTGACGAGTTCGCGCGCGATGAGCGCGGGTACGATGGCAATGTTCTCCCGCACCGAGAATGTCACTCCTGCCCCTGCGGCAGGCCCATTCAGGTAGAGGCTCTCCACTTCGCGTGTTAGACGCTTCGCATCGATCTCGCGCGTGAATCGTGCCGCAGCTCGCAGCCGCACTTCGTAGGGAGCGGGCCAATCGCCGGGAGGGCCGTGCATCGAGCTGAGTCCGATGAGGTCGATCCTCAGATCGTCGGCTCCGATGTGAGCCAGGCGCTTGTCGAGTATCTGGCGTGCAAGTTCCGCGCGCGGCAGCGCACCCGGTCCCGCATATGAGATTTGCCCTTCCGCAATGACTCCGTCATCGACGCCGATGGAAACCTTGTAATCCTGCGGCCGTGCCTGTCCCTTTGCACCAGACACACGCATTGCACCGCGAGCCTGCTGGTCGAAGCGAATCCCTGTGAAGTCGGCGATCACGTCGGGCGTTATGTATGCCGATGGGTTCAAAACCTCGTACAATATTTGTTCGCGGCAGGTCTGCAGGCTGATGAGTCCGCCGGAACCCTCAACCTTGGTCAGCATTGCCGAACCATCTTCTATCACCTCTGCCAGCGGAAATCCAAGCCGATCGAGACCGGGAACATCTTTGCATCCGGGATCTGCGAAGTAACCGCCTGTGAGTTGCCCAGCGCATTCCAGCAGATGGCCTACCGCGGTGCCCTGTCCCAGCAGATCCCACGACGCTGCGTTCCAGCCGAACGAGTGTATGAGAGCTCCCAGAAATAGCGAAGGGTCGGCCACTCTTCCCGTCAGAACAACATCTGCGCCGCGATCAAGAACCTCAGCCAATGCGTCGGCGCCCAAGTATGCATTCGCTGAGATGATCATCGCGTGAGCCGGAAGGGGCTGATCGTCGAAAGCCTTGAACGCATCTTTGAGTAAGAGAACGTCATCGCCTTCCATGCACGCAATACGCAATCCATGAAGTCCCAGAGTTCGGGCGATTTCGATCGTTTGTAGCGCGGCCGCCCTCGGATTCGCCGCGCCCATATTGCTGATCACGCGAACTCCGTTGCGACGGCATGCGGGCAAGATAGCACGCATGCGCTCGACGAGAAGCGGGTCGTATCCGGCGTTGGAATCTTCGCGTTTGCGCAACTGACTCATCGCGATCGTTCGCTCGGCCAGACACTCGAAGACAAGGAAGTCGAGGTGGCCCTGTTGGGCGAGTTCGACCGCGGGCTCAATGCGATCGCCGGAGAATCCTGCTCCCGCACCGATTCTGACCTTCTTCATCTGCGCTCTCCCCAACAAACCACAATGCCCGGCTTCGCCTGGAGTATCGATACGACCTTTGCATTTGTATCTTGCATAAACCGCCAGCGGAGTTTTTGTAAGTCGCGATCGATCATTCTCTCTCTTTCCCGCCCTACAGCGGAATTACATGAAAGAGAACGGCAGCAATCGTCATCACGATCGATGCTCCGAGCAGAAACGGACCAGCAAAACGCTGATGTGTGCTCAATTCAATTTCACTAAGTCCGGTTACCAGAAACGTCGCCGGCGTGAGCGGACTTACAGGGAAGCCCGTGGTCATCTGCCCCAGCAGCGCGGCTTCAGCAACGCTCGTCGCAGGCAATCCAAATCCTTGAACGGCGGCGGCGAGCACAGGGAGGATGCCGAAGTAAAACGAGTCAGGGTCAAAGAGCAGGCTCAACGGCATGGCCACTAGGCCGAGCACCACAGGAATGTGCGGCGCAAGCACCTGCGGGATGTGGGCGATTGCGATTTTCGCCATAGCGTCGAGCATCCCGCTGAATTTTAGGATTCCAGTGAAGACGCCGGCCGAGCAGAGAATGGCGCACATTGATAACGCCGCCTTCGCATGACGGTCGATGGCAGCCCCTTGTTCGCGCACGGTTCTAAAGTTGAGCAGTAGGGCAAGCGTTGTGCCCAGCATGAACGCGATCGCCGGCTCAACCTTGCCGCTGATCACCAAGCCAAGCACCGTGACGGCGAGCACCAGATTGCCAGCGAAGCGAACCCGCGGAACCGCAGCCCCAGCCACCGGTGTTGTGCTTGTTGGCATGAGCGTCGTATCCGTCGGCCCAATGCGCCGCCTCTCCCTGCGACCGAGGTAAATGGCTACAGCGAAGACATAAACCAGGCCAACGATCTGAACAGGAATCAGGGGCTTGAACAGCGCGATGGGAGTGGTGTGCAGCGCGCCGGCAGCGCGAATCGTAGGTCCCGTCCAGGGCAGAAAGTTCACGCCCGCGGCCAGCGATACGGCGCACGCCAGAATCCTGCGATCCATCCCGAGTTGATGGTACAACGGCAGAAGTGTAGGAATCGCAACCAGGAACACGACTGCCCCGGATCCGTCCAGATGCAGAAGCAGCGCGAGCAGAGACGTGCCGGGAACAATGAGCACCGGGTTTTTGCCGATACTGCGGAGCAGGATCTTGACGAATGGCTCGATCGTTCCTGAGTCCGTCAGCACTCCAAAGAAAAGAATGGCAAACAAGAACATCGCCACCACCGGCGCAATCGATACGAGTCCAGAGAGAGCAAACTGTGCGGTTTTTAATCCGAAACCGGCCGCTAAGCACGCGGTGACTGGGAACAGAAAGAGCGCAATCAGCGGTGAGACGCGTCGGCTGGCGATCGCGACGATCATGCCGAGGATAGTGATCAGACCCCAGATAGCAAGCATGCTCAGCACCCGGTGACGCCGCGCTTTCGCGTACAAATGCGAGTATAGAGAGGTGCGTCTCAATATGTACATTGCATAAATCAGAAGCCTATAATCTCGAATTCCGATGATTCATGAGCTCCGTCACATCCGTGCCTTTCTCAAAATCGCAGAGACGCGCAATTTCACACGTGCCGCCAACGATATGCATCTTTCGCAGTCCGCGCTGACCGTTCAGGTGCAACAGCTCGAAGAGAGCCTGGGCGTTAGGCTCTTCGACAGGAACAAGCGAGGAGTGACACTTACGGCTGCCGGCAAGGACGTGTTCGGCCCGCTGCAGCGATTGTTCAATGACGCTTAGAACATCGTTGAACATGCGCGCGACTTGAATTCCGCCTCTACTGGATTCGTAACTATCGCGGCTCTTCCCACCGTCTGCGCTGGCGCGCTTCCAGAGTTGGTGCGAAGCTTCATAGAGACCTACCCCGGCATTCGCGTGCAATTCTCTGACGTAATTGCGGAACGCGTGCGCGAAGCCGTACTCAAACGAGAGGTCGATTTCGGCATCGGAACACTACACGCGTGCGATGCGGACCTTCGCGCAACTCCCCTGTTTCAGGATCGCCTGGTTGTCTTTGCTCCCTCGGGCCACCCGCTCTCCCTTAAGCACACCATCACGCTTCGCGAGGCATCCACCTATGGGTTGATCCTGCCAAGGCGGGAGAGCAGCGTACGAGAGGCAGTCGAGGCCATCGCACATCGCGAACGGTTGCTCCTGGACATTCGCTATGAAACAAATTTCATGCCCACTGCGCTGGCCTTTGTTCGCGCCAACCTGGGCATTGCCATCCTGCCAGAGACTGCGGCGGGCGCTGAGACTTCGGCCTTCTTGAGAATTCCGCTCAACAACAGGTTCTCCAACCGCCGGATCGAGTTGCTTCAGAGAAGAGACGCAACTCTGTCCCCTGCTGCCGAGAGCCTTGTACGCCATCTCCTGCATAAGTTCTATGTCAGAAAGCATGACGGCCACGGCGCAGGATCCGACTCGCGCACGAAAAGGTTGAAGCCATCATCGCGAAATGCGATCAATCCGTTCGAATCAATGAATTGTACACATGCTTCCGGGCGCTGCTATAGTCGCGTGCGTTGCACAAAGATGCACGTTCCGGAGGCTGTATGAATGGTTTGAAGAAGCTCGCTCTGGCCGCAACGGCTGTACTGGCTGTGCCCCAATTGTTCTCGCAGGCCAGCGTGGTCGGCACCGAAGCAGGCAAGCTGCAAGGCGTGACCCAGGGGCCGGTCGAATCATTCAAAGGGGTGCCGTTTGCCGCGCCTCCTGTGGGAGATCTGCGGTGGCGCGCTCCGCAACCCGTACAGCCCTGGTCCGATGTGCGTCAGGCCAACGCCTACTCGGCGGACTGCATGCAAGTCCCATTCCCGAGTGACGCCGCTCCGCTCGGCACCAAGCCGGCAGAGGATTGCCTCTACCTCAACGTGTGGCGTCCTGCGGGAACAAAAGCTGACGCAAAGCTGCCCGTCATGTTCTGGATCTACGGCGGCGGCTTCGTCAATGGAGGCAGTTCGCCCGCGGTTTATGACGGCAGCAAGTTCGCGGAAAAAGGAGTGGTCTTTGTCAGCGCCAACTATCGCCTTGGCCACTTCGGCTTCTTCGCCTTTCCTGAACTCACAAAACAGGATGCCGACGGTATGGTTGGCAACTACGGGTTTATGGACCAGATTGCCGCCTTGAAGTGGGTTCAGAAGAACATCAGTGCGTTCGGGGGAGACCCAACGAACGTTACTGTCTTCGGCGAGTCTGCAGGTGGGTTTTCGGTGAGCATGTTGCTCACGTCTCCTTTGACGCTACGCTTGTTTTCAAGAGCGATCATCGAGTCCGGCGGAGGCCGCACTAACCTGGGCGGCCCACGGTATCTCGAAACCTCGTTGCCGAACGGGCCTCCGTCGGCGGAATCTGTCGGTATCGAGTTCGCGCGAAGCGTGGGGGTGGATGGAACCGGCAAGGATGCGCTGGATCAGTTGAGGCAACTTTCCGCAGAGAAGGTGCTCGGCAATCTCAACATGGCAACCATGAATCAGCCTGGATACGCTGGGCCAATGATCGACGGACGCGTGGTAGTTTCAGATCCCCAATCCGTTTACCTGGCTGGCGCCGGGTGGCATGTGCCTCTCATGATCGGTACCAACAGCATGGACATTGGCTTCGGCTTCGCTCCGAACAAGGAAGCGCTGTTTGCAACCTTCGGTGCGAATCGCGAAAAAGCGATCGCGGCCTACGACCCGACTGGGAACGGAGACCTGCGCGCTGTGCAGTACCAGGTCGCGATGGATCGATTCATGGTAGAGCCAGCTCGTTTCGTTGCCAGCGTTTTCGCTTCGGAAGGTCTGCCTGCCTACGAATACAGGTTCTCGTACGTCGCGAAATCAATGCGCAGCAAGTGGCCGGGGGCGCCGCATGCGACCGAGATCCCCTTTGTCTTCGATACGGTTCAAGCAAAGTATGGAAATGAGCTTGCGCCGGAGGACGAAAAGATCGCGCAGGCAATGCTCAGCTATTGGGTGGCATTTGCCAAGACGGGTGATCCGAGCACGGGCAACACGCTGGCTTGGCCGCGGTACACGCCCGAGACGGATATGCTGATGAACTTCACGGCGAACGGTCCGGTAGCCGAAAAAGATCCTTTGAAAGCGAGACTGGATGCCACGGCGGCATACGTGACTAGCTCCGCTCCTCCATCCGCGCCGAAACCGCCTTCGCGGCCCTAAGGAAGACCGATCCTGAACGGCCGCGCTCACTCCGCAGAGGTTCGTCCGTTCACTAAAGAATCTGGTGCCGCTTTTGGTGCCACTTTGTACCGTGAATCTATGACTTTCTGTGCGACTGTGTGCGATGTGGATAACGGGTCCATTTCATTCATAATTTGGTTCTTATTCCATACCGTGTGAGATGGCGCAGGGAAGTACTAGATCGCGAGAATTGGGGCTTAAAATCCGCAGATCTTTACCGGTCGTGGGGGTTCAAGTCCCCCTCCGGGCACCAGCATCAATCTCGCTCCAACCGCCTTCCCTTCTCCGAAAAGCACGAAAGTCCCAAGTCTCCACCCTCCCGAACCTGAACGTCCGTCATCCCCCGCGACTGTTTCCAATTGAACGTGAAACAAGCTTCGTGATATTCCGGTATCAGTAACCGAAATCCGCAGCACGGAAAACGTGTGCGCCGCAGCCGATTCCATCCGAAAGGGGTGCCGATGGACCGCGATAGATTCTCCATTTCAGTCGTCCCTGAGCCCGTTGACCGTGGATCCAATGGGCCGCGTATCGTTCCGGACCCGAGTGCGGAGTGGGATGCCAAGTGGCTTCGACCCAATATCACTTCGATGCAGCCCCCGCCCCGTCCCATCCCCAGCCCCCTCCCCCCCAGCCCCAATGCGCGTCCCATCTCTACCAGACGCGTTGCACATGTCGCCGCCCCAACCCCCCGCCAGGAGCCCGAGCCTGAACCGCAGGAATCCGATCCGCTCACCCTCCGGTTTCTCCGCTGGCTGTTCCCTGAAGTCAATCAGCGCCGCGCCAAGCGTTTCCCCACGCCCAACCTGGTCGCGTACTACTGGACCGGCGGCGCCCCCTACTCTTATCACGTCGGCGACATCAGCGCCACAGGCCTCTTCCTCCTCACCAAGGAGCGCTGGGCACCCGGCACGCTCATCCAGATGACCCTCCAGCCGCAGGACGGCAGACTCAATAGTTCCGACACCTCCATCTGCGTCCTGTCTGAAGTTGTGCGCTGGGGTGAAAACGGAGCTGGCTTTAACTTCGTCCTCACCGACTACGAGAACGTCTTCGACTACGGAATCCTGCCAGGAGACGCAATTGATAGGAAGTCAGTCGAGCGATTCCTCAACAAAATCGGAGTCCCCGAAATCCGCTGAGCGCCAGAAATCCGCATCACTGCCATCGCTGCCGCTAATGTGATTCCGACGCTGTTGTCTTCCTTCCGATGCCTGCGTCCCGATCGGAATCGAAGGGAAGGGAAGCGCCGTCACAGCGCAATGATTCTTCGTTGCCGGTCCGTCGGCCCGATGTTAGGATTGCACGCAAATCCAAATCAATCTGGAGGGCCCATGGATACTACAACCATCATTCGCATCGTTGCAGGCTGTTTGTTTCTCGGCGTGCTTGCCATCGGAGTTGTCTACATCGCTTTTCTGTCTGGAGTTCTGCGCAAGTGCACCCCCTCTTCGCGGACGATGGAGCCAGGCATGGTCTGGCTGTTGCTTGTTCCCCTCCTGAACGTTGTCTGGAACTTCCTCGTTGTCACGGCGTTGGCCAAGTCGCTTGGAAATGAGTTCAGATTGCGAAACATCCCGACCGATAATCCGGAGCCGGGAAAGTCGATCGGGATTGCCATGTGCGTGTGCGGGGCGTGCTCAATCATTCCGATCGTGAATATAGTTGCAGCGCTGCCGAATCTGATTCTCTGGATTGTGTACTGGGTAAAGATCGCGGAATTGGCGCGGCAGCTTGATCAGCCTCCAGTCGCAACTGGAATTCCGAACACCATGCAGGGGGCTTTAGCCTGCATTTCTCACGGGGAGTAGGCAAGAAGTAAAGGTCCGGGAAAAAGAGAGTGGGAAAAGGCCGCTGTTTTTGTGGCATAACTGCGTTGTCGAAGCGTAGCTAAATGCTTACAAAAGGAGC
>NZ_JBAUUO010000044.1:0-134137 GCF_049582745.1 Occallatibacter sp. | reverse complement strand
TAGGTAGATCACCGCGCCCGTCCCACCAGCGACTTACTTCAAACGACCCTATCGAAACTGCCCCAAAAACTCCTGGGGCAATCCACCATCGTTGCGTTGGGGCAGTCCCGATAGGGACCTAACGTTTCCCGGGACTGACCGGAAGTATCGTTTTCGGTTACGGGTTTGGTGAGATCTGGAGAATCCCCGATCCCCAAGTGCGAGGGATCGGGGGCACCCCCATTTGGGATTGGGAATGGCGAAGGGACCGGCGCCACCCGCTCGGGGCGAACGCCCGCTCATCGCGATGAAACCGCGATGAACGGGGCACAGCCCTGAGTGCATGAGTGCTGCCATTGGGACCGATGAGTGGGCCACCTGCCGAGATCGTTCGGGAGACCCCGCGACGGGCATAGAAAGATTATCGGTATGCTTGATGCTTATCTAGACGAGAGCGGTATTCACAATGGAGCAAAAGTTTGCGTTATCGCTGGATATTTCGGCGGCCCAGGGCAAATGAAGCGGTTTGAAAAAGCTTGGCGTGCAACCTTAGACCGCTACTCATTCCCGATGAAAGATTTTCACGCCAAAGATCTGATTAAATCCCCAAAACGTAGGCCAATGCTTGAATCACTAGCTAGAGTGGCTGGCGAGCAGCCTAAGATCTATCCCGTCGCATACGGAATTGTTGTCGATGACTTCTACCGCTTTTCTCTTGACGAGCGAAAATTTATGACTGGAGCTGTACTGAACGAGAAAACAGGGAAATTGGTAACTAGCGGGTGTCCCAACAAGCCGTACTTCTGCCCCTTTCAAAACATCATAAAAATTGTCACCGGATATGCTCCGATCGGAGGCAAAGCGCATTTCAGTTTTGGCTTGGGGCGTCCATTTGCTGAATATGCTTTGCAGTTATTCAAGCAAATGTATAAAGACGCGGAGATCGAGAAGCCTTTCAATACTTGGCACTCTCGAGATCGACTCGGCGAACCTTTCTTCCCTCGGGCTGAAGAAACAGCCCCACTTCAGGCTGCTGATTTGCTTGTTCATCTCCTTTACCTTCACATGGGAGAAGCTATCCAGAGAGGGGAGGCGGGAGATTTTTCGTTTTCGCCATCTAAACTTGCGCTATCCTGCATGGCTAACGCTAGAGACCGTGCGTCCGATTTGGTTTATCAAGACTGGAAATGTCTGCAAGCGCTGATAAGCAAAGCTAAGTCTTTGGCTCCGAGGTGGAAGCCCATATAATTCTCGGCACTATGACACAAGAGGAATTAGACCAGATCAAGCTCTCCTATAAGCGAATGCACAATGTCATTCGGGAGCTATGGTTTGAGAAGCAGTTGCTGGAGAATCTCATCATAGACTCTGGTTGGGTATCCGGGCGCGATCTGGAAACTCGGATGGAAGAAGCGAAGAAGCATCCAGAGAACATCCGTCAGGTGGCCGAGCACTTCTCTGAATCTGAGCAGAGTCTGGCAGAACTAGGCCTCGATGAGTGGCTTGCAGAGCTCGACAAAAGGTATCCCTCGTAGTCAGTCAAAGATATTATTACCGATAGCGTCGGCTCGGCCAAGGTTTTCCGTACGAAGATCCGCACCCGGTTTTTGTGATGCTCAGTTGGATTGGACGACTGGTAGATCAATCTGGCTGGCGTGGTCGGGGGAGTGGTAGATGCGCTGCGTGGCTTTCTGATAATCGCCGGGTTTGGCCCAGAAGATGTTTTCGACGTAGGTCTGCGGATTGCGGTCGTAGAGCGGGAACCAGCTGGACTGCACCTGCACCATGATACGGTGGCCGGGCAGAAAGACGTGATTCGTGGGCGGCAGCGCGAAGCGGTAGGTGAGCGGCTTGCCCGCTTCGATGGGCCTGGGGTCGGAGAAGCTTTCGCGATAGCGTCCGCGGAAGATGTCCATGGCGATGGCGAGCTGATAGCCGCCGAGATTGGGATCGCGGGCGACCTCATCGGGATATTCGTCGATCAACTTGACGACCCAGTCTGAATCGGTGCCGGATGTGGAGGCGACGAGATTGGCGATGGCCTGTCCAGTGATGTGGATGGGTTCGGTCAGGAGATCCGACGTATAGGTAAGCACGTCCGTGCGGCCGGAGGCTTCGCGCTGGTCGTCGACGAGCCACTGCGGCCAGGTAAGCGGAAGAACGTAGCCGACGGGCTGGCTGGGACGGGCGCGAAAGGGCACGGGCCAGGCGGGGTCGGAGATGTACTCGTCGTAGGTAGCGACGTTAGCGGAGCTGGCGGTGTTAGCCGGGTTAGCTGTGAAGCTGAGCTTGAATCCGGGCTCAAGATAGAGGGGCTTCATCGCGGGAGCCGTGGGCCACGCCTGCAGTTTTTGCCATTCGTCTTTGCCGGTCTCGTACGCGGTTACGGGCGCGATGTCCATCGGCGGGGCATCGTCTTTCAGATAGTGGGCAAGAAATGGCGTGAGGACATTCTTGCGGAACCATGTGCCGGTGTCCGAGCCGAAGCGGATGGCGCCGAGGGAATCGGCAGGCTCGATCTCCTGGCCGTGGTGCCAGGGGCCGAGGACAAGGAAGACCTTGTCGTTGTTCTTGTCGAGGGGCTTGATGGCCTTGTAGACCGCCGGCGCGCCGTAGATGTCTTCCTGGTCCCAGAGGGAATGAACGAGCAGGATCGGCACCTTGATTCCTTCTTCGGAGAAGTCCTTCAGGAGGACTTTGTCCATGGCCTGGTCGGACCAGAAGGCATCGTATGCGGGGTGTGCGATCAGTTTCTTCCAGAAGCCGATCTGCTCAAGGCCGTGACGTTTTCCGAGTTCGCCGGCTGAACCGCCACTCATGTATTCGTCATAGTCGTCGAAGTGCGCGGACCACCACTTCGATTTCGGATCGTTGTCGCGGGTGCCCGTTTGCTCGTAGATGTAGGGCATGTTCTGCTGGCGGAAGGCGCCATTGTGGAACCAGTCGTCGCCCATCCAGCCATCGACCATGGGGTTCATGGGAACGGAAACCTTGAGAGCCGGGTGCGGATGAACAAGCACCGTGAGCGGCTCCCAGCCGTCGTAGGAGATGCCGAGGATGCCGACGCGTCCGTTGGTCTCGGGGATGTTGTGAATGAGCCAGTCGATGGTGTCGTAGGTGTCGGTGGATTCGTCGACGGGGGTTGGGTTCTGCGGCCCGCGGTTGGGGCGGTTCATCACGTAATCGCCTTCGGAGCCGTACTTGCCGCGAATGTCCTGAATGACGCGGATGTAGCCGCCGTCGAGGATGACGTCGACTGCATTGTCATAGCCGTAGAGATTGGGTCCGAGGTGGGCGCTGGCGGCGTGGGTGGTGAGTTCGTCGGCGCTGTAGGGCGTGCGCGTGAGCAGGATGGGTGCGTGCGATGCGCCTTTGGGCACGAGGATCACGGTGTGCAGGTGGACACCGTCGCGCATGGGGATCATGGCTTCGCGGCGTTCGAAATCGAACGAGGAGGTGACGGGCTGCAGATGCTCCGGGGTTTCGCTGGGGTAGTTGGGATATTGGGCGGCGGGGGCTTGGGCAGCTGCAACAACGGCCGAGAAGCCCAGCACGGCTGCAATGCACGATGGTGGGAAGATTGGCACGATGAGACCTCGCTTTGATGGCAGGTGAGATTGGAAACGATTGTAGAGGACCAACGGCAGAACGGGCATCTTTCGCACCGGCGTGTTTAGTGGCGATCTTTTTGCTTGCTGCCGGAACGGCTTTGACTGTGTGCGAAAGGCAACTGCGGGTTCCTCCGCTCCGCTGCGCTACGGTCGGAATGACAGCCTCTTTTTTCGACTGCATATTTTTTGACAGCCTATTTTTATGACTGCCTGTTTTCGGGCGCGCCTTCGTTCTCCTCACCTCATCCGGAACTTCGGCTGGCGGGATATCCGGTCATGCCGGGAGCCGGCTTCAGTCCGTAGCTTACAGATTCGCTGGCGACGTAGGTGGCAGTAAGTTCCTCGTCGCGGGTGGCCGAGCCGCGTCCCGCAAGCACGTCGCTGGAGAGCGGCATTGCCTTCATTTTCGTGAGACCGACGGTTCCGGCAGAGGTCCTTTGCTTCGTTTGGATTGCGAGCTACCGGGGGTTTGCGAAGGGCGCACAGGTTGTGCTTTCCGGCACATTTTCAGCTTGCGCCTCTCTGCTACCATAAGGACGATTGCAGTTCCCGCCGCTGGATAAGCCCCAACAAGCGTAACGGCGGCAGAATTCCGGAACGATCCTTAGAAGGAGAATTGCTATGCCATTAGTCTCCATGCGGCAGCTTCTCGACGAGGCCGCCAAGGGCGGATACGGCGTCGGCGCATTCAACGTCAACGATATGGAACAGATTCAGGCGATCATGATGGCGGCGAAAGAAACCAAGTCGCCGGTGATCGTGCAGGCCAGCCGCGGAGCGCGCCAGTTTGCCGAAGACCTTTATCTTTTCCGCCTGATCCAGGCCGCCGCGGAGCTGAATCCGGAGATTCCGATCGCGATGCACCAGGATCACGGCAACAGCTTTGAGACCTGCAAGAGCGCCATCGTGCTGGGCTACACCTCGGTGATGATGGACGGATCGCTGAAGGAAGACGGCAAGACTCCTTCGACCTTCGAAGAGAACGTGGAAGTGACGCGCAAGGTGGTCGAGTATGCGCACGAGCGCGGCGTAACGGTCGAGGGCGAGATCGGCGTGCTGGGCGGCGTGGAAGACGGACACGGAGCGGGCGGTTCGGGCCTTGAGCACATCACCGATCCCGACCAGGCTGTCGAGTTTGCGGAGCGCACCGGCGTTGACGCGCTGGCCATCGCCATCGGCACCAGCCACGGCGCTTACAAGTTCACCAAGAAGCCGGATGGCTCGGTGCTGAAGATGGATGTGCTGATCGCGATTCACAAGCGTCTTCCGCACACCCACCTGGTGATGCACGGAAGCTCGTCCGTTCCTAAAGATTTGCAGGACGTTATTAACCAGTACGGCGGCAAGCTGAAGCAGACGTGGGGCGTTCCGGTCGAAGAGATCCAGCTTGGCATCCGCAACGGCGTGCGCAAGATCAACGTCGACACCGACAACCGGCTCGCCATCACCGGCGCCATCCGCAAGGTATTCGCGGAGACACCGGAGAAGTTCGATCCGCGCGATTACCTGAAGCCGGCACGCGAGGCCATGAAGAAGGTTGTGGCGCAGCGGATGACGCAATTCGGCCAGGCCGGACACGCGGGCGATTACCAACCCATGCCGATCACCGAAATTGCCAAGGGCTACGCAAACGGTTCGCTGGACACGCGTCCGTCGATGGCTGCGGCGCGTTAGCGTTTTCTCATTCTTGCAGCAGAGCTGATGGCTGCTCCGCATTTGCGGGGCGGCCATCAGTCTTTTGGAGCGGGGGGAGGGTCGGCGATGGCGCAGATGCGGCCGCGCGACCGGCAACTGCTGTGGCTGGCGCAGTTTCTACGGGTCGCCGCCGAGAATGTTCTCGGTCGCGGTGAGGGTTCCGAGGGGACCAGGTTGCTCACCGTTGCTTCGGGGACGAAGAACTGGGTGGTCGATGGTCCCGAGGTACCCCGCCTGAAATTCGCCCCTCGCCAACTCATCCATGCTTCGCCTGCATCGAACGAAAGGGATAATTCTGGCCAGTTCCATCGGGCGCTTCCCAAGCCAACCCGTACAACCGAACATTAAGGCAGGCCCCCCGTGAAGACGATCCCGTCCCTGGCAGCCCTTGTCAGTTTGCTTGCGATTTCAGCGTTTGCCAACAGCGCAGCAGCATCTGTTCCCACAGTCTCCATCCAAGCCAGTTCCAGCAGCATTTCATCCGGACAGACCGACACCCTTACAGTGACCGAAACGAGTGCCGCATCAATCCATGTGACGGGATCGAACGGCACTTCCTACACTCTGCCCTATAACGGCGGAATGATCACCGTAGCCCCGACTTCCACGACCACCTACACGGCAACCGCGACGAACTCGAGCGGCAGCACGACGGCGCAAACGACGATCACGGTGACTTCGGGCACGAATCCCACGGTGTCGATCACGGCATCGAAAAGCTCGATCAGCCCCGGCAGTTCCGACACACTGACCGTACGCGCAACCAATGCGGCTACGTTGGGCGTCTCAGGCTCCGACGGCTCGACATACAGCCTGGCGGCCACGGGGGGGACCATCACCGTTTCGCCATCATCCACCACTACGTACACGGCGACGGCCACCGGCTCGTCGGGTACCACCGCTTCAGCAGCAACCACGATTACCGTCACAGCAGGTTCCGGTCCCGTTGTTTCGATCACAGCTAGTGCCAGCAGCATCTCATCCGGGCAGTCCGACACCCTGACGGTGACGGCATCCAAGTCCGCCTCAGTTCACGTGACAGGATCGAACGGCACTTCATACACTCTGCCCTATAACGGCGGATCAATCACCGTGGCACCAACTTCCACCACCACCTATACGGCGACCGCGACCAACTCGAGCGGCAGCACTTCCGCCCAGACGACGATCACGGTGACAACGAGTACACCGAATCCGACGGTGTCGATTTCGGCGCAGAACCCCTCGATCGTCCAGGGCAGTTCCGACACACTCACCGTTACAGCGAGCAATGCGACGAAGGTGGCAGTCACCGGAACGGACGGGAGTTCCTATACGCTGCCGTCCAGCGGAGGCACAGTGCTAGTGACTCCGACGCAGACCACGACGTATACGGCGGAGGCCAGCAACGCGGAAGGAACGACAGCCTCCGCCGAGACAACGGTGACAGTGGGTTCATCGGCGGGCGAGAGCGCGATCCAGCATGTGATCTTCATGCTGCAGGAGAATCACAGCTTCGACAATTACTTTGGCATGCTGAATCCGTATCGTCATAGCAACGGTTGGGACGTCGGCGATGACGGCAAGACTTACGACGTCGATGGAATCGACGACAAGCTGACGACAATTAGCAACCAGGATGATGAGGGCGATACATACTACCTGTACAAATTCCGCACAACCTGCATAGACGATGACAGCTCTGACTGGCTTGCCAGCTATGGCGACGTGAACCGGTATAACTTCCTCACCTCGCGTCCTATCAAGATGGACGGCTTCGTGCACACGGGCGAAGGATATGCCAAGAGCTGTGCTAACTCCGGGAAGTGCGGTGGCGCCTACACTGACCTCACCGGCGAGCGAGCCATGGGCTATTACGATCAGGATTTTCTGAATTATTACTACTACATGGCTTCGCAGTTTGCGGTCTCAGACAGGTGGTTATCGCCGGTATCGAGCAAGAGCACGCTAAACCGGATCGCGACATTCTCGGGCGGAACGACGCAGGGTCTGGCGTACGATCGGGGTCTCGACGACAACGTCGGGCAGGAGGTTGCGGAGACGATTTTCCAGGAACTGAATAATGCCGGAATTTCCTGGAAGATCTACTACTCGAAGACTTCGGGCGCCTACCCCGCAACGACCTTTTCGGAATTTGGCTGGTCGAACCAGTTCCTCTATCCGAAGACAAGCTCGAACTCGTGCACGGGAACGACGATGCCCTCCAGTGTGGTCGGTGATTCGACGAATTCGTTCTGTATCGATCCCAACCACATCGCACCACTCACGCAGTACTTCACGGATCTGCAGAACAACACGCTCCCGGCATTTGGGTTCATTGAAGCGGGCACGAGCGATGAGCATCCGGGCTCCGCTCAGTCGATTTTGAATGGACAGTCGGTGGTCGCGAACATCATCAACACGTTCATGGCGAGTTCGTCGTGGCAGAACTCAGTGTTCTTCTTCGCGTACGACGAAGGGGGCGGCCCGTACGATCACGTTCCGCCGGTTCCGGGGCACTCGAACCAGAACACAGACGCTTCGATGAGTTCGATTCCAGACATTTCGCAGATTGCTGTGAACCCTGACGGCTACAATCCTTGCCTGCCGCCTGCGCCCGGCCAGTACACGCTGCATTGTGATCTGCGCCCAAATAGTCCCGGTGCGCACAGTGGAGACGCTGCCGCGGTGCAGGGATTTGCAGCTCAGCTTGGGTTCCGCGTGCCGAACATGATCATCTCTCCGTTCACGCGCAAGCATTACGTTTCGCACATACCCATGGATCACACCGCGATCATCAAGTTTGTCGAGAACAGGTTTATCGGCACTTCCGCACATCTCACCAATCGCGACGCGGCACAGCCGAATCTGCTCGAGTTTTTCGACTTCAGCGCCGTCCCGTGGGCAACGCCGCCAACGCCGCCTGCTCCGGTGACCCCGACATCGCTGGGTTACGATCCCTGCTTGCCGCAGAGCATGGGTCCGTGATTCTGACATTGGTGAGGGCTTCAGGAAGTTGCGGGCGCGATGGAGCGTTCGCGTCCGGGGACCGCGTGGATCCCGATCTCCTGATCCTTGTACTGCAACTGGTAGAGCTTCCAGTAGAGGCTGCGGTTGGCGAGCAATTCCTGGTGGGTGCCCATCTCGCGGAGTTGCCCTTTATGCATGACGAGAATCGTGTCGGCCCGTTGGATCGTAGACAAGCGATGCGCGATCAGGACGCTGGTGCGGCCCTCGACCATGCGTTCGAGTGCGCCGCGGATGCGCAGCTCGGTGTCAGTGTCGACGCTTGAAGTGGCTTCGTCAAGGATGAGGATGTGGGGATTGCAGGCAAGCGCGCGAGCGAAGTTGATGAGCTGCTTCTGGCCCGTGGAGAGCGAATTGCCGCGCTCGCGAACAGGCTCGTCGAATCCAGCCGGCAGCGATTCGATGAAATCCAGGACATTCACGTCGCGAGCCACCTGGCGCAGGGTCGCTTCGGTAATGGCTTCGTTGCCGAAACGGATGTTTTCGGCGATGGTGCCGGTGAACAGAAACGGGTCTTGCAGGACAACGGCAAAATGGCTGCGCAGGGCGGCGAGGCCGAGCTCGCGGAGGTCGACGCCATCGAGGCGGATGGAGCCGGAAGTGATGTCGTAGAAGCGCATCATCAGGCTGGTCAGCGTAGTTTTGCCGGCACCCGTGTGTCCGACGATGGCGATGGTCTGGCCGGGCTCGATGGTGAAGGAGACGTCCTTGAGAATCCACTCGATGCCGGTGAGGGCGGCGAGTTCCTTGGCGCGCTCGGGCGAGTCGGCAACGCGGTTGACGAGTTCTTTTTGTTCGGCCGACAGCTTCTGGTAGGTGAACCAGACGTTATGGAATTCAATGCGGTTTGATCCGTCGCCCGAGCGTGGATTTGCGGGGCTGACGATCTCCGGCTCGGTATCGAGCAGCCTGAAGATACGTTCGCACGCGGCCATGGCGGCTTGCAGGATGTTGTACTTGTCGCTCAGGTCCTGGATAGGCCGCCAGAAACGCTGCGAATACATATTGAAAGCGGCCAGCATGCCGATGGTGACAGAACCGGCGAGCACGCCGAATCCGCCGCGCCAGATGACGAGGGCGATGGCAATCGACGACAGGATTTCAACGGCGGGGTAGTACAGCGCATAGGCGAAGATCGTGTCTTTGAAGGCGATCATGTGAAGGCGATTGACCGACTCGAAGTCTTTATAAGCGCGATGTTCGCGGTTGAAGAGCTGGACGACGGCCATGCCGCCGATGTGTTCCTGGGTAAAGCTGTTGATGCGGGCAATGGCGGCGCGCACGCGGCGGTAGCTTTCGCGGACGCTGTTGCGGAAGAGGCGCGTGACGACCAAGATGAGCGGTAGCACGGCGAATGCCAGCAGTGCCAGCCACCAGTTGATGTTGAGCATCACGATGGCCATGATGGTGAGCGTGAAGAAGTCGTCGACGATGGCGAGAATGCCGCCGGTGAACATCTCGTTGATGGCGTCGACATCGGACGTGATGCGCGTGACCAGGCGGCCAACCGCGTGGGTGTCGAAGAAGCCGACGTGCATGCGCTGCATGTGGCGAAAGATGTCGCGGCGCAGATCGAACATGATTTTCTGACCGGTCCACTGCATCAGGTAAGTCTGGATGAATTCGAAAAAATAGGCGCAGACCTGGGCCACCAGAAATATCAAGGCGAGGCGAGTGATGCCCTGCATCGGGTTGGTGGGCAAGTGGCGGATGAGGAAACCTGTAGGTCCGCCCTCGTGGCTGAGGAGTGTTGTACCTGAGACGCCATGGTCGGTGGGGAAGTAGCGGTCGATGCCCACCATGACGAGGTAGGGGCCTGCGACATCGCTGATGGACTTCAGGGAAATGGAGATGGACGAAACCGTCGCCTGCCACCAGTATGGGCGCAGGTAGTGGCCGAGACGCTTGATCAGCCGCGAGTCGTAGACCTTGCCAATCGGGTCTTCGTCGGCCTTCGGGCGTGCTGCGCCGTCACGCGGATCGCGTTCTTGTGCCTTGGTTTGGTTGGATTTTTGCTCCGCGTCAGGCATGGGTCAACATTCAGTTCCAAAGTCCATTGTACGGGTTGCGGATTCGGGGGTTCTGCCGGCATTTCGTTGTTTCAGGACATGGAAGCAGGCCTCCACACCGGCATGGAAAGCGAAAGGGGCACACCCGCGCCTGCCGTAGACTCGAATCGTGGATCCGACTCCGTGCATGGCGGCCTCTTCGAGCGGGCACGACCTTCCGCGCGTAGTTCGGCGTGGAGAGTTTGTCTATCCTCCGGGCCTGCGCTTCAATCTGCCTTTCTACCGATTCCGTCGGTTCTTCGATCCAAAGAACCCCATTCTCTTGTTCGAGCATTTGCAGCGTTACGGGCGTGCGGCACACTATCGCATCCTGCTGCACGACGTTGTCCTGTTGAACGATCCGGCCGATATCGCCGAAGTGCTCATCGATAAAGCTGCCTTTTTCGGCAAGGACCGGACGCAAAAGCGGATGAAGATCCTCCTCGGCGAGGGGATGATTACCTCGGACGGAGAGACGCATCATCGGGGACGCCGCATCGCCGCACCTGCCTTTCACCGGCGCCGCATCGAACGGTACGCCGCGCAGATCGTGGAAATCGCCGACGGGCTTCGAATCCAGTGGCAGCCCGGGGCGGAGCTGAATATTGCCGCCGAAATGATGCGGCTCGCACTGCAGATCACAGCACGCACACTGTTTGATACCGAAGTGACGCCCGAGATTCACGAGATCAACGACCAGGTGAATGTTGTCATGGATCTCTACAATTTCCTGGTCGGGATGCCGCGGGCTGAACTCTTCCTCAATTCGCCACTGCCACAGATGCGGCGGTTTCGGGCGGCGAAGAAGCGTCTGGATGAAGTGGTCGACCGCATGATCCGGGCGCGCCAAGCGGAGGCAAACCTCGACCGCCATGCCGACCTGCTTTCGATGCTGGTGGCTGCGCGAGACGACCAGGCGGGCGGCGATGGACTCAAACTGGACGCGCAGCAGATCCGGGACCAGGTTCTGACGCTGTTTCTCGCCGGATTTGAGACGGTGGCGAATGCGCTGGCGTGGACGTGGATGCTGCTGGGGCAAAATCCGGAGGCGGAGGCCCGCCTGCATGAAGAACTCGACGCTGTACTCGGTGGGCGGTTGCCGACGCTTGAAGACGTTCCGCGGCTTGAGTACCTGGGGCGAGTGCTGTCGGAGTCGATGCGGCTCTATCCGCCGGCGTGGGCCATGGGCAGGGAAGTGCTTGAGGATGTTTCGATCGGGCCGTACCGGTTGCGCAAGCGGACAATGGTGTTTTTCAGCCAGTACATTGTGCACCGGGATCCGAAGTGGTTTCCGGAGCCGGAGCAGTTTCGTCCCGAGCGATTTACCGCGACGGCCAAGTCGGGCCGTCCGCGGTTCGCGTATTTTCCGTTTGGCGGAGGCGGCAGGCAATGCATCGGCGAGTCGTTCGCCTGGATGGAGGCCGTGCTGACACTGGCGACGCTTGCGCAGCGTTGGCGCGTCGAACTTGTTCCCGGACAGAAGATCGAGTTGCAGCCGAAGATTACGCTGCGCCCGAAGAATGGGATCCGGGTGCGGGTCATGCAGAGGGACTAGGAGACCATCTACGCGCCGTTTGCATTCTTTCGGATTCACAGGCTCGCCGAATCTTGCAGATGACAATGCCGTAGACTCGATGAGTGGGTTTCCAAAGCTTTCATGGCAACGCGGCAACCGTCGGTCATTTGCGGGAGGGGTTGCGCAGCGGCCACTTTCCGCAGGCGCTGATTCTCGCCGGACCGAAGGGTGCGGGCAAGTACACGCTTGCGCTGATGCTGGCGCAGGCCGTCAACTGCCTTGAGCCGACCGAAAGCGATGGCCTGCCGGACTTCTGCGGGCATTGCGCAAACTGCCTGCGGATCGCCGAATCGGCGAATCTCGAGGAGCGGGTTGCCGAGGCAGTGGCAGCGCGCGAAGAGATGCGCGATGTTGACAAGCGGGAGACGCGGATCCTGATCCAGACGCACCCCGATGTACTGATCGTGCCGCCCGACCCACCGCAGCTTCTGATCAAGCTGGGTCAGGTGCGGACGGTGATCCACGCGGCGTATTATCGGCCGCCTGCGAACGCGCATCGGGCGTTTACGATCTTTACCACTTCAGCGTTCATGAAAGAAGCGGCCAACAGCCTGCTGAAAGTGCTGGAAGAGCCGCCGGAGCGCACATCGCTGATCTTGCTTACGGAAAATCCGCACGAGCTGTTGCCGACGATTCGGTCGCGCGCCCTTCTCTACAGGCTGGGCGCGCTGCCCGCGGAGGAGATTGAGGCGTTGCTGGCAGAGCGCCGGCCGGAATTAAAGCCTCAGCAGCGAGCGCTTGCTGCGCGGCTCGCGGAGGGCGCGGTGGGGCGGGCGTTGACGTTGGATCTGCAAGCCTATCTGACGAGCCGCCAGGATGCGCTTCTTATCCTTCGGACGGCGCTCAGGGAGCCGGATTATTCAACCCTGTTTCGCACCACGGAAACCTATCGCGGCGGTGCGGACGGGCAGCAGAAGACGATCAACCTGTTGCGGACGCTGGGGAGTCTGCTCGAAGATTTGCTGCTGATGGTGGCGGGAACTCCGGGGCTGATCCGCAATCTTGACATCGCCGCTGAGTTGGAGCGCATGGCGCAGGGGCTCACCGTGGATTGGATCGCCGCGACTTCGTGGGCTGTCGTGCAGGTGGAGCAGGGAATGCGGCGCAATCTGTTGCGCTCGCTCGCATTGGATGCCATGGCCGTAAGCCTCGAGGAACGGTAGCGGTCGACTTCCACAGGTATCCCGATCAAAGTATGCAACTCCGACCTCGCCTGAAGCATCTTTTGGGGTAGAATCAGAACACTCTCAAAGGCAAAGACCAACCCAGAGTCTTAGACCCGGTTATGCCGATGGTTTGACGTCCCCTTAAGGGCTCTAATTCTGCATTTCCGGGGAGCGAGATCCTTCCTTTTCCCCGTCAAGCAAAGTGAAGTCGTCGTTCTGCATCTGTTCAATCAAGGGTTCCGTGACGATGGAGGATCTTATTTTATGAATACACAGACAATTTCGCCGGGCGTGGATGGTCAGCGCCGCGATGGCACTTTGTACACGCCGAATCGCAAGAAGCACGCTCCGGTTTCCACACCATCGTTTCGGTTTACGAATTATGAGATCGAGGAAGAATCCGCTCATCGTCAGGCGGAACTGTTTTATCTGCAGAAGCAGATTCAATCGCAGACGCCGATGGTGATCGTGCTGGAAGATGGCGAGAAACTTGAAGGTCAGATCGAGTGGTACGACCGTGGAGTGCTGAAGATGCGCGGCCGCGCCAGGACGCTTATTTATAAGTCCGCGATCAAGTACATGTTTAAGCTCGGTGAGGTCGGGCAGGGATCTGGTCTCTAGTCCTGCGCCGAGCGTGCAGCTTTGCGCAGGCGATCACGAATGGCCACGCCCACTCCTTCTCCTTCGGGTATCGGACACAAAATCACCGTACATCCCCCGGCGTCGAGCGCGCGAAGCCCGGCATAGAGCCTTTCGGCTAACTCTTCGGGCGCGTTCCAATGACCCCAGGCAAACTCGGCTGCTTGCCGCAGCGGCGGCTCGAATCTGGTGGGTGCCAGCTCCGCGGGAAGCATTACTCCCAGGCGATCTTTGGCGTGCCGGCCAGCTGCGTCGGCAAGGCGTGCGGGGAGTTCGTCGAGCGTGCCCTCCACGAGAATCAGGCGTGCGCGCGGTGCGTAGTGGCGCAGTCCGACGCCGGGTGAGGGAAGCGCCTCGGGCGCGGCAGCGAGCGGCATCATTCCTTCTTCGAAATACACCACAGGGCCTGCAATCTCGCGGATCTGTTGCGCGGTGACGGCGCCGGGGCGGTAGATCATCATGGGACTTTGAGTGGGATCGAGGACGGTGGATTCGACGCCGTGGCGGGTCGGGCCGGCGTCGATGATTGCGTCGATTTTGCCATCGAGGTCTTCGAGTACGTGCGCGGCGGTGGTGGGGCTGATGTGGCTGAAGACGTTGGCGCTGGGCGCGGCGACAGGCACGCCGGCCTGGCGGATGACCTCAAATGCAACCGGATGCGCGGGCATGCGGATGCCCACAAGAGGGCGGCCTGCGGTGACGATATCGGGCACGGCTGCGGAGCGGGGCAGAAGCAGCGTCAGCGGGCCGGGCCAGAAGGCTTCCATCAATTCGTAAACTACCGGTGGACACTTCGCGAGGAGCGGCTCGAGCATCGGGTTGTTGTGGACTGGGCCGGCGACGTGCACGATAATCGGGTCCCACGAGGGGCGCTGCTTGGCGGCGAAGATGCGCGCCACGGCGGCATGGTCGAGGGCATTGGCGCCCAGTCCATAGACGGTTTCGGTGGGCAGCGCAACCAGGCCGCCCGAGCGAAGAATCTGCGCGGCCTGAGCGATGGCGGCTTGGGCCGCGTCCGTTTCAATGTGGGCCGGGTCAACCGAAAGGCGCAGAGTCTTCACGTACGTATTGTCGCTGTTTGAAGCCGTTGGCGCTATCTGCGTATACTCGCTGCTTACATGTCTATCGAAACCGAGATCAAATTTCGCGTTGCGAGTGTTGGGGAACTGGCCGAGCGGCTGCGTCAGGCGGGTTTTCGCGAGCAGACTCCGCGGACCTTCGAGAGCAATGTCCTATACGACACGCCGGACCGCTCGATGCGGGCGCGGACTGAGATTCTGCGCATCCGCAGCTATGCCGGCAAGTGGACGGTGACGCACAAGCGGCTGCCCGACGTGGGGCCCGGCGAAGATGCGCACAAGCATCGCGTGGAAACGGAAACCGAAGTGGGCGACGGCAATGTGCTGGCGCAGGTTTTCAAGTCCCTGGGACTGGTGGAAGCCTTTCGCTACGAAAAGTGGCGCAGTGAGTGGACCGATGGGGAAGGCCACTGCGTGATCGACGAGACACCGATCGGCGACTTCGCAGAGCTGGAGGGTTCGCCCGAGTGGATCGATCGGACGGCGGCGCGGATCGGGGTGGACCGTTCTGCCTATCTAACGCTCAGTTACGGCCGGCTGTTTGAGCAGTGGCGCGCGGAGCATGGTTCGGAGGCCAACGATCTCACGTTTGAAACAGTGAACGGTGGACGGGGAACAGGGAACAGGGTTCAGGGAACAGGGAACAGGGAACAGGGGTCAGGGGTCAGTGAACAGTGGACAGTGGACAGTGAACAGTGAAAACAGTGAAACAGTGAAAACAGTGAACAGTGATCAGGGGTCAAAGCGCTGGTTGTTGACATCGTGACTGCGGTGGAGCCCCTGTCCTGACTCTGATTAGACCCGGAGATCTTTGGGCGGTCTATAATCCCCTCCAGAGATCAACTCCATGCTTATGCGGCCCGATTGCCGCCGGCATTCGCCGGTGCTGCTATGTTTTGTCATGCTACTGTGGAGCGGTCCAACCATGGATATGCAAGGGCAGGCTCCGGAAGGTGCGTTGTCACCGGTTGCAGACGCGAACAGCAGTCCGCTTGCCTACGAAGTTGTTTCAATCAAGGCGCACAAACCAGGGGACACGAGTGCCTCAACGCAAGGGCTGCCCAACGGCTACCGCTCTATTAATATGCCGCTGAGTAATCTAGTTCTTTCAGCCTACGTAGATACTCCCGGAACCGAGGTTTCAGGTCTGCCGGAATGGGCGAAAACAGATCCTTACGATGTTGAGACGAGGGTGGACGCGGAGGCTGTTGAGGCTTGGAAGAAACTCCCCTCCGCAGAAGCGTGGAAACAGCAACTGGCGATGATGCGCACGCTGCTAGCAGACCGGTGCAAACTCAAAGTGCACTGGGAGAAAAAGGAAGGACCAGTCTATGACTTGGTGATTGCCAAGGACGGACCGAAGTTCAAGGAAGCGGCTCCGGACGAAGTTAGCAATGCTATTGGAGGTGGAAGCTCGAACACGCAACGTCTAACGGTGCACGCGGAGACCATGGAGAACATCGGTTGGTTCTTTTCGGGCAACGCGGGACGCAAGATCGTAGACAAGACCGGGCTCGGCGGGAAGAGGTTCGATTTTGAAATCGAGTGGACGCCGGACAGGGCAGCAACCGCGGACGATCCGGGCATTTCGATCTTCACGGCCCTGGAAGAGCAGCTCGGATTGAAGCTGGTGCCATCCAAAGGTCCAGTCGATAGGCTTGTCATCGACCACTTTGAGAGGCCGACCCCGAACTGATCGTCGCCGACGCGGGACGCGGTCTCGGCAACCGATGTCTTGGACTGCTTGAGACCCTGACCTTTGGCCTTGGAATCAGCAGCAGAAGTGACATGCAACTTGTGTATTCTCAGGCGCGTTAGTTCGCTTGGCGCTGCTTACGGTCGGATGATCGCGGATGCGGAAGTTTGGGTTGAAACTTCCCTCATGGGCTGAAGCCCATATTCATGTGGGTGCGATTACGGCCCGACTAAAGTCGTGCCCTTGTTACAACACATCGGGCCCTGTTACACAACAGGTTTGCGCTAGGCTTCGGTGCCGTGGCACTTTTTGTATTTCTTGCCTGAGCCGCAGGGGCAGGGGTCGTTGCGGCCTACCTTTTCGCCGGTGCGGCGCTGCGAGGGCTGGCTGCCGTTTGCGCCGCCTCCGGCGCGGGTTGCCGCCTGGAGTTCGCGCTGCTTTTTGCGGTGGAACTCCTTCTCCAACTGATCGATGGTCGTGGAAGGCGCGCGCGTAGGGATGGAGATTTCGCGCGGCGGCGCATCGAACACGAGAGGCTGGCCGTCGTCATTCAGCGTCAATAGCTCCGCGCTGGCTACGGGGGGAGCCGGTGGCACAGCTCTGCGCGGTTCGGGCGCCATTTCGATGGGGCGGCCATCGGGGCCGAGAATCTGCATGCGGAAAAGGAAGCGGACGGTGTCTTCCTGGAACTTCGCCATCATGGCTTCGAACATGTCGAAGGATTCCTTCTTGTAGGCTACGAGCGGATCCTGCTGCGCGTAGCCACGAAGGCCGATGCCCTCTTTCAAGTGGTCCATCGAGAGCAGGTGGTCTTTCCAGAGGCCGTCGATCACGCTGAGCATGACCATGCGTTCGTGATAGCGCATCTGCGGCGCGGTGAGGATGTGCTCCTTCTGTTCGTATTGCTGTTTCAGCTTTTCAAAGATTGCGTCGCCGAGTTCGTGGCGCGCCAATTCCTGCGGCTTGATGCCCGCAGCCGCCATGCTTAAGCCGAACTGGTTGATCAGCTTTTCTTCGATTTCTTTGAAGTTCCATTGATCGGGATGCTTGTTTTCGGGCGCGCATTCGTCGAGGATGCCGCTGAGGATTCCGCCGACGTAGTCCTCGAGAATGAGTTCGCGCTGTTCGACGCCTTCGAGCAACTGGCGGCGCAGGCCATAGACGGCTTCGCGCTGCTTGTTCATGACGTCGTCGTATTCGAGCAGGTGTTTGCGCGATTCGAAGTTCTGCGATTCAACGCCTTTCTGCGCGTTTTCAATCTGCCGTGTAATCATCTTCGACTCGATCGCGACGTCTTCTTCCATGATCTTCTGCATCATGGTGTTGGCGAATCCGCGGGCGAAGATGCGCATGAGGTCGTCTTCAAGCGAGAGATAGAAGCGCGATGCTCCGGGATCGCCCTGGCGGCCGGCGCGGCCACGCAACTGGTTGTCGATGCGGCGTGACTCGTGACGCTCGGTGCCGAGAATGAAGAGGCCGCCCCTGGCGATGACTTCTTCGTGCTCTTTCTGGGCGGCATCGTTGTGGACGGAGAAGGTGGCGGTCCAGTCGGAATCGGAAACTTCGAATTCCTGACCCTGGTAGTAGAAGCGCTGAAAACCGGCGGGGGCCATGGGACTGATCGCTCCCTCGGCCACGCTGATTGCCCTGGCGTGGCCCTTCTTCACCAGTTCCTGGCGGGCCATGAATTCGGGATTGCCGCCAAGCAGAATGTCGGTACCGCGGCCGGCCATGTTGGTGGCGATGGTGACCATGCCGAGACGACCGGCCTGTGCCACATATTCAGCTTCGCGCTCGTGCTGCTTGGCGTTGAGCACGACGTGGCAAATACCCTTGCGCTGCAGGATGGCGGAGAGGCGCTCGGACTTTTCAATCGACACAGTGCCCACCAGTACGGGTTGCTGCTCCTCATTGAGTCGGGCGATGTCTTCGGCTGCGGCCTTGAACTTTTCCTTCTCTGTGCGGAAGACCACATCGGGGTTTTCGACGCGGAGCAGCGGCTTGTTGGTGGGGATGACGACGATTTCGAGCTTGTAGATCTTCTCGAATTCGGCGGCTTCGGTTTCGGCTGTGCCGGTCATGCCACTGAGTTTTTTGTAGAGACGGAAGTAGTTCTGGAAGGTGATGGTGGCGAGCGTCTGGTCTTCCTTGCGGATGCTGACGCCCTCCTTGGCTTCGATGGACTGGTGCAGCCCGTCGGACCAGCGACGACCGGGCATGAGGCGGCCGGTGAAGGTGTCGACAATGATGACCTCGCCATCCTTAACCACGTAGTCGACATCGCGCTTGTAGAGGGCGTGGGCCTTGATGGCGGTTTCGACGTAGTGCTTGAGTTCCCAGTTCTCCGCGCTCGCAATGTTGTCGATGCCGAGCGCTTTCTCGATGGTGACCCAGCCCTCGTCCGTCACACCGATGGTGCGGTGCTTTTCGTCGACCACATAGTCGCCCGAGAAGGTCTTGCCTTCAAGGCTGTCGACTTCTTCGCCGAGTTCGAGTGCGGGAATGATTTTGCGGGCGCGGGCATACTTGTCGGTGGTCTGGTCGGTGGGGCCGGAGATGATGAGCGGCGTGCGGGCTTCGTCGATGAGGATGGAGTCGACTTCGTCGACGATAGCGTAGTAGTGGCCGCGCTGCACGCAATCCTTGATTTCAAACTTCATGTTGTCGCGCAGGTAGTCGAAGCCGAATTCGTTATTGGTGCCGTAGGTGATGTCGGCGCCGTAGGCCGCGCGGCGCTCGTCGTCAGAAAGGTCGTGGACGATGACGCCGACGGTGAGGCCCAGGAACTCGTAGATTTTGCCCATCCACTCGGCATCGCGCTTGGCCAGGTAGTCGTTGACCGTGACCACGTGGACGCCGTGGCCGGCAAGCGCATTGAGATAGCAGGCGAGGGTGGCGACGAGGGTTTTGCCTTCGCCGGTCTTCATTTCGCTGATCTTGCCCTGGTGCAGAACCATGCCGCCGATGAGCTGCACATCGAAGTGGCGCATCTTTACGGCGCGCCAGCCGGCTTCGCGGACTACGGCGAAGGCTTCAGGCAGGATTTCATCGAGCGCCGCACGCTCGGCAGTCTGAATCTCGTCGGGATCGGTAATCCCTTGAATGCGAGCGGCGATGCGGGCGCGGAAATCGGCCGTCTTGGCCCGAAGCTGTTCATCGGAAAGCTTTTCCATCTCCGGCTCAAAAGCGCCGATCTGACCAACAACGGGGAGAAGTTTCTTGATGACCCGCTCGTTGGCGGTGCCGAATATTTTTGTGAGTACCTTATCGAAAAACACGGGAGTCTCCAATCTTCCAGTATAAATGTCATGAATTGCAGCGATTGGGACGGGAGCGTCGATCAGGAAAGCATGGCGGCGATCGCTGCACTGGAGCAGAAGATCAGACGAGGCTAGGCGGAGGGCGCTGGAAGAGCGCTGGAAGCAGAGGTACTACGGGCGTGCGGCCCAAGCATCGGAGGGATGCGGCAGAAACGAGAGCGAGTGGCGAAACCAACCCGATAAAGAACACGGGCAGCATCGCGATCAACGGTCCGGAGCCAGCGTTGCGCAGAATTGAATTGGATTGGCGCCGGGCACCGCGATGTGCGAATCGTAAAACGCCGGAAAACTCGGCGTGGTTCTGACTCTGACTGCGGGCCAGGAACTCAAGTACCGGGTGGGCGTAGGCCTTGGCGCTTTGCAGGCCCGCCTCGGCGTGGGCAACCGACGTGAATGCGACGGCGGCAATTGCCACCCACATCCACGCGTTTTTGTTCAGAGATCGAGACATCGTGCGGTTCCTTTTCTATTTTGTCATAGATGCGATGTGAAGAGCTCATTTCAGGCGCACGGTGAGGCTTTCGACCGCTTCGCCCCGGCGAATACGCCGCAATTGACGCAGGAGGTGCCGGGTGGGGGATTCGGGGTCGCCGTCATCGTCTTCGTCCACGTCTTCGACCTGGCGATGCTGGGCTTCGACGGCGTGCAGAATGCGCGGCCTGTAAATCAGTGTCAAACCGAGAACCACGGTTCCCAGTCCAGCGGAGGATGAGGAAAAGCTCGACCGGCGCCGCCCTGATTTTTGCTTGCGGCCCCAGGGCACGCAGAAGAGATAGTAGTAAGCCAGGATCAGCAGAATCGCCAGGAATGGCGACCCCATAGCAAGTGCAGCCACTGCACTGTATACAGTGTCCATAAGAGGGCCTTCCCGATGTTGGACAGAACTTCGCTTTGGATGGATCACGGAGACTGCGGCGGTATGAACCGCGTCATCCCGAGATCAATTTGAAGGAATTAAGCGAGTCGGAAGGGCGGAGGACGCTGGAACGAGGGCGCCAGCGATGGGGCCTCTGGCGTGTGGCCCAGCGAGAGAACCGGGAGCAGCGGCAGCAGGCTGAACGGCACCAGCAGGCCCACGAAAAACGCGGGTAGAAGCGCCATCCATGCAGGCGCGCCTGTGGCGTGCGAGTGGGGTACGAGCAGCGCGACCAGGGCGATCACAATGGCTGCGATCGCGATCCAGTACCAGGCCCGTTGCTGACGAAAAGCGTTCATGCTGGTGGTCAGAGTATACCAACAGTTCAGTTCTTAGTTCAGAGTTCTGAGTTGCGAGGGGAAGTGAAGAACTCTGTTTGCACCCAATCCAGTACATTCATCGCCCGAACACAGATTTTGGAATCTTTCTCGAGAAACCCGAATCCGTTGATGCGGAGGGATTTGATGGCGGACAAGAGCAATGCGGCGTTGCGGGAGCACTTGGTGGAAGTATTGACGGGCGGGCACGCGCACGCCACGTTCGAGCAGGCGGTGAAGAACTTGCCGGTAGAACTGCGGGGAAAAGTGCCGAAGGGCGGGGAGTACTCCGCATGGCAGTTGCTCGAACATCTGCGGATCGCACAGTCGGACATTCTGGAGTTTTCTCGGGATGCGAAGCACCAGTCGCCCAAGTGGCCGGAAGGTTACTGGCCGAGCGAAAAGGCTCCGGCAGATGACAAGGCGTGGGACAAGAGCGTGCGGGCTTTCAAGCGTGATCTTAAAGCGATGTGCGCGCTGGTCGAGGACCCGAAGACGGATTTGTTCGCGAAGATTCCGCACGGCGATGGGCAGACGATTCTGCGCGAGGCTCTGTTGGCGGCGGACCACAATGCGTATCACGTGGGGCAATTGGTGCTGGTGCGGCGGCTGCTGGGTGCGTGGGGCTAAGCAACATCGTTTTCCGATGTTGCCTATTGCTTGCCGATGTCGTCGAGTTTCTGCTTGAGCGCGAAGGTGTCGAGCGTAGCGATCGGAAGGCAGAGGAAGAGACTGATACGGCGATCAAGGACAGAGAAGGCGCTTGAAAAGGCTCGATCGATCTCTTCGGGTGTGCCTTTCACGGCAGCTGGATCGGGCACTCCCCAGTGCGCCGTCATGGGCTGCCCCGGCCAGAAAGGGCAGACTTCTTTCGCCGCGTTGTCGCAGACCGTGAAGACGAAGTGAAGCGGCGGTGCGTCAGGTCCGGAGAACTCGTCCCAGGATTTGCTGCGCAGGCCGTCGGTTTTCAATCCTGCTTTCTCAAGCTGGCGAATAGCCTCTGGCCGCACCATCCCAGAGGGATGACTGCCCGCGCTGTAGGAATTGAAGTTTGGGAAACCTTTGTGGCGCATGATTGCTTCGGCCATGATGGACCGGGCGGAGTTCCCGGTGCAGAGAAACAACACGTTGTAGCGGGCCATGTCCAGCGTCCTCTCTGAGGGTTGAATGTTGCTGAGTTTTTGCCGGCTCGCTCAGGCGCAGCAGCTTGGGCCGCAGCAGGATTTTGCAGGCGCCGCACCGGGCTTGATCGCGTAAACCTTGACGCTGGCGGCGGCTGCGTTGACGTCGTGGTTCGCGAGAAGCGTTTTCAAATCATCGTGCAATTTGGTGTCGGCGGCGGGAGAGGGTGAGCAGCACGAGGTCTCGACCACCTGGAGCGGATTCGTTGCGTCTGGCTTGTCCATCGCAGGCGAGCAACAGCCGGACTGGTTTTCGATCTTGGCGTAGGCGTTCAGATCGCGACCGCTGTCGACGATTTCAACGTGCTCGAAGCCCGCTGCCAGCAGTTCTGCGCGATAGTCGTCGATGCGGATGGCTCCTGCGATGCAGCCGACGTAGGCGGCAACACTCTTCGCGATCGCTTCGGGAAGTTCGTGCTTCAGGGCGATGTCGCTGACGGCGAGGCGTCCGCCGGGCTTGAGGACGCGCACGATTTCGCGGAATACGGCGGGCTTGTCGGGGGCGAGATTCAGAACGCAATTGGAGATCACGCAATCGACCGACGCATCGGGGAGCGGGATCTTGTCGATGGTGGAAAGATGGAAGTCGACGTTGGTGTAGCCGCCGGCTGCGGCGTTGGCGCGGGCGCGCTCGAGCATGGCGGGCGTCATATCGATGCCGATGGCGCGACCCTGCGGGCCAACCTGCTTCGATGCGAGAAAGACATCGAGTCCACCTCCCGAGCCGAGATCGACAACCACTTCGCCGGGCCTGAGGTGCGCGGTGGCCGTGGGATTGCCGCAGGAGAGGCCCATGTTGGCCTCCGCGGGAATTGACGTAAGCTCTTCGGCCGTATAGCCGAAAGCCTCGGCCACGGCTTTGACGCCGGCATGGTCGCTGGAGAGAGAGCTTTCGGCGACAGCCGCATACTTTGATTTCACCGATTCCAGAATCTGTTCCGCCATGACGTACTCCTTAGAAAAACATATTCACGTAAGCGAATATATTCCTTGTCAACGTATTCGTCAAGGCGTATATATAAAACATGGCGGCGAGATCGTCTCAATTCGATATGGAGCGGTTCTTTCAGGCGCTGGGCGATCGAACGCGGCTGCGTCTGCTGAACCTGATGGGCGACCAGGAAATCTGTGTCTGCTATTTCGTGGAGATCCTGGCACAGGGGCAGCCGAAGATCTCGCGGCACCTCGCCTATCTGCGCAATGCGGGAATCGTGCAGGCGCGGCGCGAAGGGAAGTGGATGCACTACCGCATCGTGATGCCGCCCAATGCGGGCGCCGCGCGGGTGCTACGGCAGACGCTGGCATGGCTCAGTGAGGATCGCGCGATGCAGGCGGACCGTGCGCGCTTGTCGAAGGCCTGCTGCAGCCCGGCCAGATTTGTCACGCTGCAGAGCGCACCGCGGCCGGCGGCGCTGAATAGCTTGATCGCTGCGGAGGTCCGATAACAATGTCATCGGCACCGTATACGCAGGGGCAGATCTGCGCTCCGCTGGAACGCAGGAAGCTTTCATTTCTCGACCGCTTTCTGACGCTCTGGATTTTTCTGGCGATGGCTGTGGGAGTCGGGCTGGGACATTTTGTGCCCGGCTCGGCTGCCTTTGTGAACCGCTTTCAGAGCGGAACAACAAATATTCCCATCGCCATCGGGTTGATCATCATGATGTTTCCGCCGCTCGCGAAGGTGCGCTACGAAAAGCTGGGCGAAGTGTTTCGGCGTAAGCGCGTGCTGGGGCTCTCGCTGGTGCAGAACTGGGTGATCGGCCCAGTACTGATGTTCGGGCTTGCCGTTCTGTTTCTTCGCGGAGAGCCGGCTTACATGCGCGGGCTGATTCTGATCGGCATTGCGCGCTGCATTGCGATGGTGCTGGTGTGGAATGAGCTAGCCAATGGCGACACGGATTATGCCGCGGGGCTGGTTGCGATCAACAGCGTCTTTCAGGTGCTCTTCTACAGCTTCTATGCGTGGGTATTTATCACGGTGTTGCCGAAGTGGCTGGGACTGCAAGGCAGCGTGGTGGATGTGAGCATTGCGCAGATTGCGAAGAGTGTGGGCATCTACCTGGGCATTCCTTTCGTATCCGGGATGGTGACGCGGTTTGTGTTGATTCGTCTGAAGGGCGAGACATGGTATCGCACACGGTTTATCGCCCGCATCAGTCCGCTGACGCTGGTGGCGCTGCTGTTCACGATCCTGGTGATGTTCTCGCTGAAGGGCGATCTGATTGTGCGGCTGCCGCTGGATGTGCTGCGCATCGCGATTCCGCTGGTTGTCTATTTTCTTATCATGTTCCTTGTCAGTTTCTGGATGGGCAAGCGGCTGGGGGCGAACTATGCGCAATCGGCGACGCTGTCGTTTACGGCCGCCGGCAATAATTTCGAACTGGCGATTGCGGTTGCGGTGGCAGTGTTCGGGCTGAACTCCGGCGAGGCGTTTGTGGGCGTGGTGGGGCCGCTGATCGAGGTCCCTGCATTGATCGGGCTGGTGAACGTCGCCTTCTGGTTTCAAAGGCGTTATTTCGCGGCAGAATCCCGCGAACTTACCGGCCAACCAGTGCACTGAGTGGTTGTGCGATCGATGAAAAACAAGATGGCCTGAGGTTCGTGCTCTCCCACCCTTGACCAAAAGACGGCCAAGGATGGGGCACTCGCTGATGGCTTGGGTTCGTGGTTTCCCACTCATGCCGCGATGAAGCCGCGTCATGAATGGGGCACCCTGGTACAAGTTTCTCTAATCCATCTTCATGCCGGGCATCGACGAGTGGTCCATGTTGTCGTGGCCGTTGTCGTCATCGTCGACAGACCAGACTTTGCGCGGGTCGGATTCATAGGGATAGACGTGGACCATCCAGCCGAAGACGTGAGGGAGAAAGACTCCACCGGCCTCGTCGCAGGCTTCCTGCGTATGGATGGAGCCGAGCAGGCCGAATTTAGCATTGGGACCAAAGTAAGCGGCGAGCTGCCCGGCAGGCGCCTTGCAGAAGTCGATGTGCTGATGCCACCGGGCAATGCTGAGCGGAATGCGGCTGTTGATTTCGTCTTCGGTGGCATTGACGCGATCGGTATACATCACGCCAATCAGCTTGTAGCCGCCGTCTGGGGTCTTGCGGTAGAGCAGGGAAGTTGGCTTTAGCGGATCGAAGTGGCTCCATGCTGCGAGGCCATTTGCCGCCTTCGTAAAGTGATAGAGCGGCTGCGGCACATTAGGCAGGAAGATGCGGAAACCATCGGCGAGAGCGTTGTGGTAGTCCTCGTAAGGCGCCATGGCTGCTTTGGCCGCGGTTACGATGGCATCGGCTTTTGCCTGGTCGCCGGGCATCTTTGGACGCAGCGTCGTCATGTACATGTGGCCAGACATGTGCGCCATGCCACGGGTGTGCTCCACCCCGCCGGCTTGCGCATGCAGCCACCTTGCGGATAGTACGGAGAGTCCCACGGCAACACAAAGAAGCGCGAAACGCGACGAAAACACGGTGCAAATACGCGTGGACATAACGGACCTCCTGAGATCGAGCCACGGATGCAAATTCGGTCCGTGGCCCGGGGTGTGAATGCATACGCGCCGGTTGTGCGTTTCGTTCCGGCGTGATCTTTCGCTTTGCGTTTCCCACGTCTACAGGGACGGATTTGCGACGCGGACGTTGACATTGCAGCACAAAAGACAAACGGCGCCAAGTCGGATAGACTTTGCGCCGTTGGTTTTGCGGATTGAAGTTGAGATTCCGCGAGTCGACCAGGGCCTGTTTTCAAAAATGCCCGCGTGGATTGTGCGCGAATCCCTCAGGGGTTAAGCAGGCTGCGGAAAAATGGGAAAAAATGACGAATCGTCGAAAGAACGTCCCTCAGCGGCTAAAGCCGACGATGCTATTGTGTTGCTTATGGCATGGCTAAAGCGATGCTCTTTCGAAGCAACGAGTTTTTCCGCAGCCTGTAAAACCCCTTATGTCTTAGCCTCTTTTCGGCCCGCGACCCAACAATGTTCCCCGAGCCGTGCCCTTGTTACAAAACCGGTTTTTGAAACAGGCTCTAGGGCCGCGACGGAATGACGCCGGGCTCGAACAAGTCAGACAAATCGTTCACGTTGGCTGCATCGCCCAGGTACGGTGATGATCCGCCGGTTGCCTTCACGTGGAAGATGTTCTGCATCGTACGCAGGTCGGAGGAGTGGGTGAAATCTACCGGGCTGGCATAGGGTACGCCGTTCTCGTTCGAGTGGGCGAGGTTGGAGATGACGATCTCGGGGATCGTGTGGCTGAAGTCGTCCGGGTTGTCGTTGGTCTCGCCGTCGTCCTCGCTCTCATCCCACCAGAGAATGATGGCGCCGCCATCCTGATAGGCCTTGGACGCCATAATCATCGGCACCAGGCGGGCAAGGGCATTGTCGCCAGCTTTGATCTGCGAGGAATCGCCGGTGAGGCCTGCGAAGCCTGCACTCAAGGCACTGTGTTGCTCGTTGAACTGGTCGGGCGTGATCCACGTGTAATCGGCGATGCGATTGTTGGCGAGGTCGAATTGCAACTGCTGCAGGGGGGCGTAGTTGAACCGAAGCGGGTTTGACGTGGTTGTGTTATTGCCGCCGTTGGTGTCGGCGAAAAAGGCCATCGGGTTGTGTTTGACGGCGTAGTTGTACTGGAGCGAGTCGTTGTACTGGTTGAGCAGGCTGCCGGTAGCGAAGGCGCCGCTCAGGCTGACCAGGGGAACAGTCCATTGGTTTTCCGGGAGAGGCAGGTTGGTGAGCTTGCCGTTCACGG
This sequence comes from Occallatibacter sp., assembly GCF_049582745.1. GTDB lineage: Bacteria > Acidobacteriota > Terriglobia > Terriglobales > Acidobacteriaceae > Telmatobacter. The sequence continues at coordinate 107,160 of NZ_JBAUUO010000044.1, read as the reverse complement.
TCTGCAGGTCGATGTCTTCCTGATACGACTTCCAGCTTCTTCCCGCCTTCTGCAACAGGCCGCTCAGATGCTGGGTTGTGGTCTGGGCGTTGGGAGGCGTGTCCTTGTAGGGATCGTCGTCATTGGCGATGCCGAAATTGGTGCCGGCCTCGGCCCAGAGGTAGTTGGGTTCGGAGGGGTGGATGTGGGGATTATTTCCGCTTTGGGTGGCGAGAACGTTGTGGTAGGACGTGGCGTAGGAGACATGCCGGCTGATATTCACCTGGCGACCGTTTATGAACGCGACAGCTGTCCCATTCACAAGGCTGTTGATGAACGGGGCGTTCGGATTCTGGAAGATGGGCTGAATCTTGCCGGCCAGTGTTGCGGGCTGGGTCCAATTGTGATTCTCCATTGCGATAACAAATACATGCTTGATTTCCCGGTTGTCCCGGTCGTCATGATCGTCCTGGGCGATGACGCTCGTGCAGGTGAGCGCAGCCAGAAGCGCAAGCCCTGCGAGAGGGCGGAGTGGGGCGAAGCTCTGCATGGAAACCTCGTATCGTGGGGAATTGCGGCATGAGGTGGAAGGCATTCAGGGTCACCTCGTGCAGGACCATGCCCGTCAACCTGCCGCATGGAGATTGGTAGCAGTTGAATGTTGCGGAGAGATGACGGGTGGATTAAAGAACGCGAAGGGTAGTTTTCGCAGTTGCGGGGATGCTGCGCCCGGAGAAAATCAGCGCGCAGATTGCTGGCCGAGCAGACGTTCGGAAACCGCTTCAACGATCTGTTCGTGCACCTCGTCGATGCTCAGATTGCCTGAGATGAGGACGACGCGATTGGAATCGCGGCGGGCGATCTCATGGTACTTTTCCCAGACGCGCTTGAAGAATTCGTCCTGCTCCTGTTCGAAGCGGTTTTCGTCCTGGCCGGTTTGGGCTGTTGTGCGCTCGTTGCGATTTCGCGCGCGGGCCAGGCTTGCCTCGAGCGGAGGCAGCAGCAGGAGCGTCAGGTCGGGTTGAAGATCGCCGCAGACAAGACGATGCAACTGGAGCACGCGCTCTGAGCCGAGCTGGCGGCCGCCCCCCTGGTAGGCCTCAGTGGAATCGGTGAAGCGATCGCATACGACGACGCGACCCGACGCGAGCGCAGGTTCAATGACCTCGGCGATGGCCTGGGCACGGTCGGCGAACATGAGAGCCATTTCGGTCATGGGCGCCAGCGGCGTTGAGCCGGAGTCGAGGAGCAGTGAGCGGATGCGGTCGCCGGTGGGGGTTCCGCCGGGCTGGCGGATAAGGACGGGGTCGAGGCCGCGTTTTTGCATCCACGCTGCCAAGCGCTTGATTTGCGTGGTCTTGCCGGAGCCGTCGAGACCCTCAAGAGTGATGAACAGTCCGCGCGGCATGGGGTGAGTCTACCACCCAAAGCGGAAAGGCCTGAAAAGGCTCAAGGCCGCTGCGTCTTGAGGCAAATCCCGCACCAAGGTACACAACCCATGTGTGCGCGGTGACCATGACGATCGCGTCCTGGCCGTGTTACAACATCTCAGTTTACAAATCGAGGCGGGAGTGTGCCCGATTGTTCCTGGTCGACCGGTGCAACGGAAATCTATCGCGTTCGCCTCAATTTGTTCGAAAAAAAACGATGGGCGCATGACAGATGGCGCCACTGGAGTATTTGGATGTTGACGTTCTCTGCTTTGAAGAAGATTGCCGTTGGTGTGGCTCTCGCGGCTGCACCGTTTGCCACCGCACGCATGAACGCGCAGAACCTGACGCTGGAAGGGCAGACCGGCGGCTTCATTACACCGACGGCTTACGTCGTCCTTACCGCCAAGGATCACGTGTGGTCGCATCCGGCAGTGGGCTACCACTTCGTGAATGCTTCCAGTGTGATTGGCTACGTTCACACCTTCTCGATTGAAGAAGGAGTGGCAAACCGCTTCGAGTTCGGCTACACCCGCAGCGTCCATACCAAGGGCAACGATCCGAATTTCAGCGGCCTCTGGGATTACTCAGGGATGAACCTGTTTAACGCCAAGGTCGTAGGCATCAAGGACGGGCAGTTTGGGCCGTGGACGCCGGGAATCGGCGCGGGATTCATCGTGCGTACCGACGACAAGTTTGTGAGCGGTGCGCTGAATCAGGAACTGGGCGGATCGCTGAAGTCGTACACCAATGGCGATGTGTACGTGGCAGCGACGAAAACGTGGCTGCATCCGCCGGTGCCATTTCTGTTGAATTTCGGTTTGAAGATGACCAATGCTTCGATCTACGGGCTGGGCGGGCAGGCAACGCGGTTTGGCGGGCGTCTGTTTGGCGGCCTCGGCATTCCGATTCCTCTTTCGCATAACATTGCGGCAGTGCCGGCGGTTGGTTTCACGCAAGAGCCTCCGCAGGTGGTGAACCTGAAGCCGATTCTGTTTCCGCCGGGAACGGGAGCGCACATTCCGACGACGATGGATTACGCGGTGCGCATCACGCAAAGAGACAATCCGCATTTCGCGTTCGATATCGGCATCGGGCATGTAGCGGGCGTTATCGGTGATACGGCGGTTGCCACTGGTGTTCCCAATCCGCCGTACATCCTGGTGCCGATCGATCTGAAGGCGAACAAGGTGGTTGGGACGGGCCTCAGTTTCCGCTACTAACTAACTGGATTCGTTTTGAACAGGGGGCGCACACGCTAAGTTGTGTGCCCTCTGCTATCTACTTTTACCTACATCACTAAAGTGCCCAACCGGGGTGCAACTTTCCATGGCGCCCTGGGTTTACCCGTGGGTAGTCTAATTACGCCGCAACCTGCAATCGCGAGGTACCAGCGGGTTAGATCAACACTCCCCTTGAGTGGCGAGGGACGCTGCTCATAAGCGGGTTTAAGAGTTTCGAGGAGGGTTCCCATGAATTTACTTCGCAAATCGCGCTGGATGCTTCTGGCGTTTCTGCTTTCTCTTGTTCCCGCATCCTCTTTCGCGGGCGTTCTAATCAGTGTCGGCTTCGCGCCGCCGGTGCTGCCGGTTTACGAACAGCCTCCGTGCCCGGAGCCTGGATGGATGTGGACGCCCGGTTACTGGGCCTACGGCGATGACGGCTACTATTGGGTTCCCGGTTCCTGGGTACCTGCACCGTATGAAGGCGCGCTGTGGACGCCTCCTTACTGGGGCTGGTCCAGCGGTATTTATGTTTTCCATCCCGGCTACTGGGGGCGCCACGTTGGCTACTATGGCGGCGTGAACTACGGGTTCGGCTACATGGGTATCGGCTTCGTGGGCGGCGCTTGGCGCGGTCACGAATTCGCCTATAACACCGCTGTGATGCATGTGGGTGGTGGACCCCGCTGGGGGCGCGACCGCGTTTATGTTGATCGCACAGTTGTAGAGCGCAACACGATTGTGAATGATCGTCACGTAGCCTACAGCGGCGGACCGGGCGGCATCCGTCACGACCCTTCCTCTTTCGAACGGAGCGCAATGCATGAGCAGCACATGGGAGCGACTTCGGTACAGCAGCAGCATTTTCAGGCTGCGCGATCTGACCGTTCCTTCTATGCGAAAAATAATGGCGGACATCCGCAGACCATGGCGGCAGAGCGGCCGATGGGCTACAACAACAATCGTGGGGCACAGAACAATCGTGGGGCGCAGAGCAACATGAGACCGCAGCCGTCCAACACGTACAACAACAATCGCGGCAACGTGCAGAACGGCAGGCTGCAGTACCAGAACCAGCCGTCGCACCAGCCGCAATACGAGAACCGGCAGCAGCCGCGGCAGTATCAGCAACCGCAGCCGCGCGGGAATTATCAGCAGCCGCGCAGCGAATCGCGTCCCGCTCCGCAGCCGCGGACTGAGTCGCGTCCTGCTCCGCAGCACGAGCAGTCGCGGCCGCATGAAGAGAAGTCACCGAAGGAACCTCATAGATAGTCTCGTTTGCGATTCATTCGGACAGAAACCTGAAAGCCCACGGCCTGCCGTGGGCTTTCTTTAGCTCCAGCGAAAGGATCAAGCGAAGTTGTTCATGGGGCGTAGCGCCACCCGAAGAACATGAAAATCGGTGCATCGGTTAAAGGACATGACGTTGATGGCAGGGCTGAAAAAAGGCAACTGCAGGTTCCTCCACTCCCGTGGGTCGGTCGGAATGACATGGCGGGAGATACGTGATTGGACGCGACTTTAGGACACGGGACATTCGGCACCTGCGGGTCTGAGGCCGGCGATTTCAATCTCGAGGCCGCCGAAGTCGGGATGCAGATTCTCGCGAATGCGATAAGCGACATCGACGCGCGAGCCCTGCGCAAGCGCGAGTTCGGCAGATCGCGCAGCCATGTCCCAACCCACAGCGCGGATCGCAGCAGCGCCTTCCTCCTGGGCCAGATCGAGGCGCAGGTGACGCTCCTTCATGATTCGTGGAGACGAGATCACGCGGACATTGCAAGCGACAAAGATTGGTTCAGGATTTCCGTGTCCCAGCGGCTCAAGCTTGCGCAGCCAGCCTGCGAGAACGGCGGTGATCTCATGCAGCCGTAGTTCGGCGTGAATATTCAGAACGCGCTCCGGTTCACGCGCGGCAAGGCGCTCAGCAGCGCACACGGCGAGACGGCGCTTGAGCTCGGGCAACGATGCGACAGGCAGTGCAAAGCCCACCGCGAATGCGTGGCCCCCAAAGCGCGTGAAGAGATCGGCGCAGGTTTCAATGGCCTCGAGCAATTGAAAGCCATCGACGGATCGGCCCGAGCCATGCGCCACGCCGTCTTCAATGCTGATGACAAGCGCAGGCTTTGCCGTGCGTTCGACTACGCGCGATGCGAGGATGCCGATGACGCCGCGGTGCCAGCCGTCACCGTCGACGACAACGAGAAGTGCGGCTGCAAGCTCCGCGTCCGTCGCGAGGCGGGCTTCAATGGCAGCCAGGGCGCGTGCTTCCGTGTCGCGGCGTTCGCGATTGAGGTGCTCCAGCTTGTTGGCGAGTTCGGTGGCACGGGCGGCGTCGCGGGTGCAGAAGAGTTCGATGATTTCAGAGGCCACGTCCATGCGTCCTGCTGCATTGATGCGCGGCGCGAGGCGAAAAGCCACATCAAAAGCCGTAATCGACCTGGTTGCCGGATCAAGCTGTGCGGCGGCGAAAAGAGCGCGCAAGCCGGCGCCGACCGGTCGGCGAAGTTCACGCAGTCCCAGTGCGGCAATCACGCGATTTTCGCCGCGCAGGGGAACCGCATCGGCGATCGTGGCGATGGCGGCCATCTTGAGGAAACTGGGCAGCAGCTTGGTTCGTGCCAGTTCAGCGTCGTGTCGTTCAAGCAGAGCCTGCGCAAGCTTGAGCGCGATGGCCGCTCCACACAGCGATTTCTCGGGATATCCGCAGCTGTGCTGATTGGGATTGAGGATGGCGAGAGCGATCGGAACCGCTTCATCGACTCGCGCAAGATGATGATCGGTGATGATGAGGTCAAGCCCAAGGCGCTGCGCAGTCTCAGCTTCGGCAAAGGCCCGCATGCCCGTATCGACGGTGATGACGAGCCGCACACCGTCGGCGTATGCCGCTTCGAGCACGGCAGACTGCAGCCCGTAGCCCTCGCGCAGCCGGTGCGGCACATGAAAGCGAACCGTGCCGCCGAGGAGTTCGATCGTAGTCTTGAGCAAGACAACGGCGGTGGTGCCGTCGACGTCATAGTCCCCGTACAGCAGGATGGGCTCTTTGCGCGCGAGGGCGGCTTCCACGCGTTCCACCGCTGCCTGCATGCCCAACATCAGCAGCGGATCGTGCAGTTGAGCCACTTCAGGATTGAGGAATGCAAAGGCTTCGTGGGATGTGCCGATGCCGCGTGCGATGAGGAGTTCCGCGAGAACCAGGGGAATGCGCGCTGCCTGTGCGAGCGCTTCGGCTTCCTGGGGATGCGGCTCGGCCAGAATCCAACGCTGGCGCGGAACCCTGAGAACGGCGGGGCCGATTTGAGTTGGCCCTATGGCGCTCACCGCGATTACTCGTCCTCTTCGTCGTGTTCGTGATCGTGGTCGTCGATGATGATGTCGTTGAAGCTCTCCACATCTTCAAGCAACGACTGGAATCGCTCGTACCACTCGGTGGTGGTTTCGTGCAGGAAGACGATGCCCTGGTAAATAAATCCGAGCTGGATGTAGCCAACCATCCCGGCGTATTTGCGCAGCCACTGCGCTTCGACGAGTTCGGAGGCTTCTTCATCCGGGAAGTTCATTTCGCCGGCCTCTTCGATCAGGTGATCGAGCTCTTCGCGCTCCAGCCGCATTTCGCTGAACGTGACGAAGGGAGCGCCGACGTGCTTGGCCATCTCGACAAAATCTTTCCACGCGTCGGGATTGCCTTCGCCTTCCCACACAATGGAGGGAACATCTTCGGTAACGTATCCGGGAAGACGGACGAGACCGTGGCCCTCGATAAAGGCCACCATATCGTCTTTCAGCGACAGCAGATTGTCCGTGCTCATGGTCAAGCAATCATTCTCTCAGATGGGAGCCGGTTGGGCGGGCGCAAATGTGGAAAGTTTACGTCGAATCCAGCCCTGTAAGCTTGAGGCAGGAGGAGCAACGATTGCCCCTGTTCGAGCGCCACGTTTTTGTCTGCCATAATACCCGTCCTGAAGGCGCGCCGCGGCCTTCGTGCACCGCGGATGGAAAGAGCGAACTGCATACGCAGCTACAGCAACTGACCAAGGCGGCGGGCCTGGGAAATACGGTGCGCATCAACAAATCCGGCTGCCTGGATCAGTGCGAGCACGGGCCTACCGTGGTCGTCTATCCAGAAGCGGTCTGGTACGGGCATGTGAAGCCGGAAGATGCCGCGGAAATTGTGCAGGAGCATCTAGTGAATGGCCGTCCAGTAGAGCGGCTGCGGCTGGCAGACGAGTGCGTCAACACGAAGACCTGCCCGCATCGGCAGGTCAGTGGATAGTGAAAAGTGGACAGTGAAACAGTGAAACAGTAAAGTGAAACAGCGAAACAGTGAATAATGCACAGTGGTCTAAGCATTGGTTCGGCGGTGGGACGTTTTCACGGTGCACTGGCCACTGTGCACTGTTCACTGGCGTCGCCGGTGTACAGCCCCCGGCCCAATGCGGTATTCTGAGATTTAGCTCATGATTTTTTCTCGTGAATACATTGGGTATCTCGCCCGCCGTACGGTCAAGCACCTCATTGATGCCAAACTGATCACCACCAGCGACTTGAAGGGCACAGAGGCGCGCGTGACAGAAGGGCTCACCGAGGAGCTCGCGCTCGAGGACCGCATTAACGACGAGGTGCGCGTGATTCTTGAGGCGTACTCCGAAGAGATGCGCAAATCGGGCGCGCAATACGCCGAGATGTTCAAGAAGGTCAAGACCGAGCTCGCCAAGAAATACAAGGCGGTGCTATGAGAATCAACCGCGATAAGCTCAACAAGCTGGCTCACACGGTAGCCGACACGCTGGCGGAGATCGATGCCGTGGGCTTCATGGAGGATCGCAACACCATCCGGCAGGAAGCGCGCAAGGCGCTCGAAAACCTGCTCACCGAGGAAGCCCGCATCGACACCGCCGCCCGCCAGAAGATTGCCTCACAGCGCAAAATCATCCTCGAAGGCTCGCAGGAATGGGAGATCCTCTACCGCAAGTACTACAACGAGGAAGTGCGGAAACTAGGCATCTGACGGCCGTTTCCGCTTCAACGCGGCTTTGCCATGGTTACGAAGTTTCCCGCCGCCTGGATTTCTCTTCCCGGGGATCCCATCATCTTTTCGAATGCGACGATCCACGATCCGCCAGCATCTGAAGCGCGCCAACAGGGCAATCGACCGCCAGGAGATAGACTGTGGCCAAGCCAGCGCACTCTTCTGAAATCGAATCCAGCCTCTGATTTGAGACAACACGCGGACTGATTGAAATTGCCGGCGCGGCATTGCGTTGAGCATTCTCCGACCTGGAGGGCCATCCGTTTTATGCCATTCCCCAACCATAGGCTGAGCAGATGCACCAACCTATGCTGCAGTCTTCTTATGCTGTGGGTATCCGCATCGGTCACCGCTGTCTTCGCGACGGCGCAGCCCAATGCACGTCTTGCAGAATTGCACCGCCGCTTTATGAATCCGCCTGATGCGAGCCGGATTATGATGCGCTGGTGGTGGTTCGGACCCGCGGTGAAAAACGCGGAACTCACCAGGGAGTTGGAACAAATGAAGGCTGCGGGCATTGGCGGCGTCGAGATCGCCGACCTCTATGCGCTTGGCCTCGACGACCCGTTTACTGGATTTCGAAATCTGCCATTCCTATCGCAGGAGCACGTTGAGGCTTTGCGTTTTGCGGTTGCCGAGGCCAGGCGCTTAGGGCTTCGAGTCGATGTGACTCTCGGAAGTGGATGGCCCCTTGGCGGTCCACACATTCCCGTCACGGAGGCCGCCGGCAAGCTTCGCGTCGAGTCTCGAACCGTTGATCCGGGCGCGACTTCAGCGTTGGCGCCCTTTATCGATCAAGGCGAGGCTCTCATCTCCGGATTCATCATTGCGCGATCTGCCTCTGCAGAAGAAATCGCCCATGCAGAAGCGCTCGCTCCGCCCGTCTCCGGCTGGTTTTCATTTCCGTCCGCCTCCCAATCTCGCACGTTGATCTGCTTCATCTCCAGCCGTACCGGCATGACGGTGAAGCGTCCGGCGGTAGGTGCTGCAGGTTTCGTTCTCGACCACTACGACAGCGCTGCAACTGAGAATCACCTTCACACCGTTGGTGACCGTCTCCTCTCTGCTTTTGGTAATCAGCCGCCTTATGCTGTCTTCAGTGACAGCCTGGAGGATTATGGATCCGATTGGAGCCCAGCATTGCTCAATGAATTCCAACGGAGGCGCGGCTACGATCTTCGTCCTCATCTGCTCGCTTTGGTAATGGACGCGGGGCCGGACACGGCTGCGATTCGCCACGACTGGGGCAGAACGCTTACGGAGATGGCAGACGACAATTTTCTCAAGCCGATTCAAGCGTGGGCGCGCATGGGCATTCAACTCAATTCCGTTCGCAGACGTATGGTTTCCCTCCGGTCACGCTTTGGAGCAACCGATTGGCGGACCTGCCGGAAGGTGAAGGCAAGGCCACGTTCAACATGTGGCGGGAGTTCTCCGATACCCGTTGGGCTGCGTCCGCTGGTCATCTGTTTCATCGGCCAGTGATCTCCTCTGAAACGTGGACGTGGCTGCACTCGCCAGCATTTCGAGCAACGCCCTTGGATTTGAAGGCGGAGGCGGATCTGCATTTCTTGCAGGGCATCAACCAGCTTGTCGGACACGGATGGCCGTATTCACCTTCGTCGGCTGCAGAGCCGGGTTGGCACATGTACGCAGCCGCAGCCCTCAATGCACATAACCCATGGTTTTTTGCAATGCCCGAGCTTTCTCGTTATCTGCAGAGAGTGAGCTTTGCGCTGCGTCAGGGGGAGCCAGCCAACGATGTTGCCTTGCTGCTGCCCAACGACGATGTATGGGCATCTTTCAAAGCGCAGATTAGTAAGCAATCGTCGCCGACGAGCTTCGCGGGCTTTGACGAAACAGGTTCGAATGTAAGTATCGATGAGTCGATGGACGAGGCGCTTGGAAAGCAGGTGATCGCCCAGATTGTCGATGCCGGCTTCAATCTGGATTTCATCGATGCCGACACCATCAACAATGTTGGCATCCCTTATCGCGTGCTGATTTTGCCAGATGTGAACAGACTGCCGCTTTCGACCTACGAGAAGATCGTTGACTTCGCGCGCCGAGGCGGCATTGTGATCGCAACCCGGCGTCTGCCGGCGACGGCCCCAGGATTGATACATGCCGACCAGGAGTCCGCGCAGATCAAAGAGCTGTCGCAGCGGCTGTTTCACGGAGGCATTCCGACCGCGCATTTTCTCGAGGATGAAGCGAAGTTGGGCGCGGAGATGGCAAGCGATGCAGCTCCTGATTTGAAGCTATCTCCACCGACGCCGGAGATTGGTTTCATCCACCGCAAACTCTCCGCAGGCAATCTCTACTTTGTGGCGAATACTTCCAATGAGGAAAAGAAGGTGCGAGCGCAATTTCGCGATACTGCCGGCCGTGCGGAGACGTGGGACAGCTTCTCCGGCGCAGTATCAGGGCTTCCCGATCCCCGAGATATCACTCTCGATCTCGCACCCTACGAGTCGCGTCTGATTTTCTTCTCCGATGTTGCGATGGCCGCGCCGCAGGATGTGAAAAGGAGTGAGTCTGTCGAACTCGATCTATCAAGGAAGTGGAAAGTGACGTTCGATGGGATGGGACTCTCAACGGAGATGGATCGCCCCGCATCGTGGAGTGAAGACAGCAGAACGAAGTTTTATTCGGGCCTCGCTACCTATCGGAAGAATTTTCATCTGCCGGACAAGGATTTGTCGCAAGGAACAGAGATCCTGCTGGACTTCGGAGACGGTTCCAAGGAGAGTCTTCCTTTTCCGCCGGGGGAACACAATATGAAGGCGTATCTGGAGGGGCCGATTCGCGAAGCGGCGCAAATCTACGTGAATGGCAAACTCGCGGGGGTGGTGTGGCGGCCGCCTTTCCGCCTCGATGTCACCTCTTATCTGCGCGCAGGCGGAAATGATCTGCGCATCGTGGTTGGCAATACGGCAATCAACTCCATGGCAGGGCAGCCACCGCCCGATTACCGGCTGCTGTGGGAACGCTACGGAAAGCTGTTCACTCCGCAAGATATGGAGAACCTGCGTCCTTTACCATCGGGTATTTCCGGACCTGTAAAACTGGTCAAATCGGCTCCGGCCAGATAATCCTCCGAACCGACCATCGGATCCGCCTGATTGTTCGTTGTCCACTACCTGGCGATCTGTGGACGCCTTAACAACCAATAGAGCGCGACGGCGTGCGTGATCATCAGCATGGGCACGTAGATGATCGGGATCGCATACATGGCGCCCAACTGTCCTGCGAGCGCGGGAAGGCCGACCCGAGTCGCGTGATAGTAGTCAACGACGATGTCGGTGGCGCCCACGAGATTAAAGGCAACAACGAAAGACCAAAAGAGTGGACGTACCCTTACCGTGAGAAGCGCCAGAAGAGCCAGCACTCCGGTTAAGAAGTCTCCGTAGGCGGCGAACGTGGCGAAGCCGGCCGGCAAATTGGGGCCGACTACGCCTGGCAGGATAAAGGCGAGTCCGAAGAAGCGGAAGCTGTGCAGGGTAGCGATGACGCGCTGCGCCTCAAATCGGTCCATCAGCCTGAGCTTGGGCAGAATGTAGGCGCCGAAGCAGAGAAGGCACGCGACATAACCTAAAACCAGTTGCATTTGAAAGAGAGTTTCCGGCGACATATCGACCTCCTGCGAGATGGGATGATAGATATCATCCAATGGACTCAGAAAATGGCATATGAGAGGATGTATATCATCCTATCGATTTGAACTATTGCAAACGGCAGCCGGTTGCACCGTGGGATGATCTCCCGCGTCCTATGATGAACCTATGCGTTACCGACCCGAACACAAAGCCGAAGTCCATCAGAAGATCGTAAAGGACGCATCGCGGCGTCTTCGCACCGAGGGCATGATGGGCGCGGCGGTTGCAGCCGTCATGCACGACACCGACCTGACCCACGGAGGCTTTTACAAGCACTTCGAAAGCAAGGACGATCTGCTTCTCGAGTCGCTGCACGAGGCGTTCCGCGAGATCGGCGATACCCTGACTGCCGCGGCGAAAAAGTCGCACCCCGAGATAGCCTGGAAGGCGATTGTGAAGACCTACCTAAGCACGGAATACTGCGATCACGCAGAACGCGGCTGCCCGCTGCCGGTGCTCGCCCCAGAGCTGGCGCGCGTCGATAAAAGTATGAGAGGTCAGATTCTTTCCGAGCTCGTGAACTACAAGGATCGAATGCTTCGCTTCATGCCGGGGCGGCGAGCTGCCGACAAGGAACGAGCTTTTTTTGCGATTTTTTCAACGATGGTGGGCGCTGTTGAGATTGCGCGCATGTTGCCTGATCGTGTTGCGCAAGAAAAGGTGTTGAAAAGCACACGAGAATTTCTCTTGCGCAGCTTTTGATTTCCGTTATCCGCACATCTGCGGTTGTGCACCGGCGTATATCGAACATGATTCGGGATGCCGGCTTCAGTATCGAAAGCGAATTACAGTACCCGACTGACGTGCTGGCCGAATCGAACAACGTATCGGCGATCACTTGACTTTCCCGCCCCGAAACCCTACGATTCAAGCAACTTTGAGGTGACGGAGTTCACCTTTAACCGCTGTCCAGTCCCCTCCGGGGTCCCCGGCGACAGGTATTAGTCGCTGGGGTGGCAATAGGCCGGACAGATGATGACTCCTGACAGGGATTCCTGTCGCGGAGTCATGTCCCGGCAGCGGTCCCTAAACACAATTGAAGGAGATTGGATCCATGTGGAATCCATGGGCTCTCTCAGCTTTTTGGGTGGGATTTGCGCTGGCGGCAGCGCGGCTTGGATGTGCGGATTTTCCAGCCGTGGGGCGAGCGGATCGCGAAATATGGCTGTTTGCCTGAAATCGAGCGCGAATTGGGTTCCAAGGCGCGCCATGCGGGTGCAAGCATTTATGAACGTTAGAAAAAGGCAGTGAAGGCGTAACGATTTTTACTGGTGTTGGAGTCCACCAGAACCGCTCAATTGGGCAAAGGACTCCTCGAAGCGTCCGGGGTCACCGGCGACTGGTCTTTGTCGCTGGAGTGGTCGAAAACTTGGAGGGGTGATGCCCGAAAATCAACCGGAGAGCAAGGAAAGTCGCTCCCGAGGCGAACTCAACGAGGCTCAGCAACGGCGCCTCTATGTCACCTGCTCGTACATTGACAAAATGCTGGCGGAGATGGAGCAGGTACTCCACGAGACAGGTTCGCCGTCTCCCTTCCCACGACACGTTATCGACATCACCCCCGCGCAAGCGCGCGTACTCGAAGATCACATTCGCCGGCTTCGCGAACAGCTTCTGCGCACACTGGCCTGGCAACAGATGAAGCCGGAGCCGCCGGAAATTCCAGCCACCCGGACCCTGCTGACTCATCTTGAGTTCATCGACATTGCCGTTGAAGAGCTGAAGCCGAGTTACATGCGGGGATCAGGAGCCGTTCCGGCCGATGCGGTCGATGAGCTGACCGGCGTTGTCCATGAACTCCGGTCCGTTGTCCAAAGTATGCAGCTGTATATTCGCCAGGAATTTGGAACCAACCTTCAGTCCCGACTGGAAGAGCTGGAACAAGCCGGGCACGCCGTGGGTCTGCTGCGAGAGCTCGAAGAGATCATCACCCGGCATGGATTGGTTGAATTCCGTTCGCGTGTCGCTGCGCTCGCTCACGGTCTGGAAGACAGCAATCTCGAAGTGGCCCTTTTTGGTCGGGTCAGCTGCGGGAAGTCATCGCTCCTCAATGCGCTTCTGGACACGAATGTCCTGCCAGTTGGAGTCAATCCGATCACGGCGGTGCCGACGAAGCTGCGCTATGGAAGCGCTCTGCATGCGGAGGCGACCTTCCTCAGCGGGCGCGTGGAAGAGGTTTCGCTGGAAGAATTCAAGCTACTCGTCAGCGAACAAGGTAATCCCGGAAACGTCCGCAACGTGGTTCGCGCGATGGCGGAAGTGCCATCGGCGCGCCTCAAAAAGGGCATTCTCCTGGTCGATACGCCGGGTCTTGGCTCGCTCGCACGGCGCGGCGCTCAAGAAACCCTGGCCTACCTGCCCGCCTGCGACCTGGCCCTCTTGATGATTGACGCCGCAGTGTCTCTCAACGATGAGGACATTGGAACGCTCCGCTTGCTTTACGAAGGCGGTATCCCGTCGATTGTGCTGCTCAGCAAAGCAGACCTGTTGCGGGAAGGAGATATTCGCCGGGTCACCGAGTATATCCAGACGCAGCTCAAGCGCGAACTGGGGATAAACACAGAGGTCCATCCTGTGAGTTCGTTGCCGGAGTACTCCGCGCTGCTCGATCAGTTTTTCGAACGCGAGCTGTATCCTCGGTTCGAGCAGGGCCGAGGCCTCCGCGAGGCATCGGTCGCCAGAAAGATCGGTGCGCTTCGCGATTCGGTAATCGCAGCTCTTGAAACAACGCTTGACCACGAGAAGCGCGGAAGAGAGGTCGCCAGCACGATCGATGCTCAGGACATCGAAGTGCGCCTTCGCCGGATCAATGGAGAGATCGGAGAGCAGCGGAACATGCTGGATCAAGCGTTTCTTGAGTTGGGAGAACGCCCCGAGAACATCGTGGCCGAACTCGCGGAGACGATCACGGCGCGCATCGCCGCCGGTGAAAGAAAGCACTTCACTCCTTTTGAGATTTCCGAGTGGATGCATGCTACGGTGCAGCGACGGGTGGACGAAGCGATCGCCAAATCGCGGAGCAGCCTGATGGGGGCTGTCGAGACGCTGAAGGAAATCGCCAGGGAAATGTCGCGTTCCGATGTTCCTTCGACCGACGATGCGGAATTGTTACTGAGGGAAGTTCCGCGCTTCGAGATTGAGGTGGTCCCACTGAAAATTGGCGCCGCTCGCTGGACCTGGTTGGGAAGGGCCGTTGTTCGAAGGCTGGTGCGGAGCAATCTACGGGAGCACCTTGGTCCCCTGCTCAAGGAAGAGCTGCACCGGTACAAGCGCGCTCTCGATCTGTGGGCCGAGCAGACGAGCCGAAAGATGGTGGCATTTGTGAATTCGTATGCGGATGCTTATCGGGCGCAACTCAATCGCCGTCGCGGGCTATGCGGAGGAAGTGGGACCTCGCCGGAGTTGGCTCAGGATTTGGCGCGACTTTTAAGATTGGATTCTGAGCAACTTTCCGAAGTAAGCAAAGCGTGACGGAATAAGGAGACGAAACTTTGCAGAAATACTTCTTCATCGCGGTGGGAGGTTCGCTCGGAGCCATTGCCCGATATTGGGTTGGCTCCGCGGTCGCCAATCGATTGGGAACGAAATTTCCCTATGGAACTCTTGTGATCAACATCAGCGCCTGCATCATCATCGGGTTCTCATTGACCTATCTCGGCAAGCGTGCCGAGTTGAATCCTGCATGGCGCTTCCTGATTGCGACCGGATTCGTGGGCGCGTACAGCACGTTCTCAACGTATGAGTGGGAGACACTTTCGACTCTTCGCACCGGCGCCTTCTCTATGGCCGCACTTTATGCGATAGGAAGCTTGCTTTTGGGGCTTGTGGCCGCTTGGGGGGGCGCTGTCCTCGGAGAGGTGATTTCATGAGATCACCTCGGCAAAGCGCACTTCATCAATCGATCGAAGAACTCGTGCATGAACCAGGATGTCCGCCAGGCCGCTTCCTGAAGGATTACCGGCTGATTTATTCGCAGGGGGATTCGGCCAGGGACATCGATCGGCTCTGCGGTATTCACGCATGGGGCGGGGCCGCGGTACAAGACGCGCAGGCGGCGGGCGAAGTCCTCCTGACCATGGTCAACGAAAATGGATCGATGGCAGAGGCGCACCTGGACGCGCTGCCAAGTTTTTGGTTGCACAACGCGGACTCAGAGCATAGGGAGGGAAAATGCTGAACGCCGGGAAGGCTCTCAAGGTTTCCATCTACACCAGTGAAGGTTCGACCCATCATGGGGTCGCGACGTATTCAAGCATCCTCGATTTTCTTTTTTATCGGGGCGTGTCGGGAGCGACCGTGACGAAGGGCATCGCCGGCTTTGGCGCCGACCATCACATTCACACGTCGCGGTCGGTTGAAATCTCCGATCGCCTGCCCTTGAAGATCGAGTTCATTGAGTCGCGCGAAAAAGTCAACGAACTGCTTGGCAAACTGGAAGAGCTTGTCGGCACCGGAATGATCGAGGTGCAGGAAACCATGGTGGCCAAGCCCGCGCAAAAGACCAAGCCGAAAAATGACATTCCCCCCGCACATCTGAAAATCGAAGGCAAGGCCAAAATGATGCGGATCTACATTGGCGAAGCGGACCGGTGGAGAGACAAACCACTTCATACGGCCCTCGTCGAAGCCATGCGTGCCAACGATATTGCCGGCGTCACCGTTTATCGAGGCATCCTGGGCTACGGGGCGCATCGCCGGCTCCACAAGGACCGGGCGCTCCACCTCTCTCACGATTGCTCCATCATGCTCTCGGCGATCGATACGGAGGAAAAGCTCCAGGCCTTCATGCCGCTCGTCGAGCAGATGGTGGAAGAGGGTCTGGTCGTTCTCTCCAATGTCGACATCATCAAGTTCGCCTATCGCGCTGAAGGACTCGACCAGACGGAAGCAGTCCCATCATCTCCCCATACACCCGCGCAAGGGGAGCAAATGCCATGAAAGAGCAATTCGAGGCCAGGATGTTGCGTATTCATTTTGGTGAAGCCGACAAATGGCAGGGTAAACCACTGCATGAGGCGATTGTCGCCAAGTGCCAGGAGTTGGGACTTGCGAACGCAATCGTATACCGCGGGATTGAAGGCTACGGAACGAGCACAAGGATTCATCATGCGAGCCATTGGAAGTTCTCGAGAGACGCTCCGATCATGTTGAGCATCATCGATCGGGAGGAACAGATCAACAAGCTGCTTCCGCACCTTGACGCAATGGTGGAAGAGGGCTTGATCGCCATGTCCCATGTCGAGGTGATCCGCTATTCACGGGACCCCGCGAAGTGACAGCCGTATCTCCACGAAGAGAGCAAGAGTGATGCAGGAATGCAACAGCAGGTCGACGGTGCAAGATTACGGCAGCATTCCGACCGAGACATGCGTGTCTGCGGATGGCGCCTCCCGTCTGTTGCAGCTTGCCGATCTGGCTCAGGAACTTGAGGCGGAAGCTGTTGCACAGGAAGCCCGTGAACTGGCACAGCGGGTTGCCGAAGGACGCTTCTATGTGGCCTGCGTCGGTCAGTTCAAGCGAGGCAAATCCACTTTGCTGAATGCTCTAGTCGGTTACGAAGTTGTTCCGACCGGGTTTGTTCCGGTCACGGCCGTGCCCACCGTGATTCGGTTTGGGAACGCACTTCATGCGCGCGTTCGCATGCGCGACGGGCTCTGGCGCGACATTGCCATGTCCGACTTGAAGCAATACGTTACCGAAGAGCTGAACCCCGAAAACAAAAAGGCCGTGGAGGGCGCGGAAGTGTTTGTGCCCAGCCCTTTGTTGTCCTCCGGCATGTGTTTTGTTGACACGCCGGGGTTGGGCTCGGTGTTCACTGGAAATACGGCCACCACGCGGGCATTCATTCCACACATTGATACGGCATTGGTAGTGGTCGGGGCCGATCCGCCGATTGCGGGCGAGGAACTGGCGCTGGTGGAAACGGTTGGCAAGCAGGTTCAGGATCTGATCCTGGTGATCAACAAGTCCGACCGCACCAGCGATCCGGAGCGTGCCGCCGCGGCGAAGTTCACGCGCGACATTCTGGAAAAGCGGCTACATCGCCCGATGAGCGAGGTTTTTGAGGTAAGCGCCGTCGAACGGATGGAAAAACGCGGTCCGCTGCGGGATTGGGAAAAACTGCTAGCGAGCTTGCGTCACCTGGTTGACGACTCGGGCAGAACCCTCGTTCGCGCTGCTTGCGACCGCGGCCTCCAGCGCCTGAGCGAACAACTGCTTGCTGTCATCAATGAGGACCGCGACGCGCTTCAACGGCCCATCGAAGAATCCGAACGGCGGATCGGGCTGATGAAGGAAACCATCAGCGAAGCTGAGCGTTCCATGCACGAGTTGAAATTCCTGTTTATGGCGGAGCAGCATCGAATTTCGGACCTCTTCGGTGACAGGCACAAGCAGTTTTTCAATTCCGCATGGACAGAAGCTGAAGCGGAATTCGCTGGGGAGCTACCGTCGATACCACTTGGTTTTGGCCCGCACTTTCGGCGCCTGGCAATGCACCTCGCGCAGGAGATCTCGCGCCGCAAGGTAATGCCCTGGCTCAAACCTGAGCAGGAGGAAGGCGAACGCCAATACCGGGCCGTAGCCGCTCGATTTGTGGAGATGGGAAACAACTTTCTGAAAAAGCTAGCCGACGCGGACCTGAGCGAACTCACGCGTATGCCCCATGCGCTCGATCCGGAGAAAGGTTTCCGTGTGCGTTCCAGCTTCATCTTCGAGGACTTCATCGGAACTGCGCAACCCCCATCGCCGCTGCGCTGGCTCGCTGACGTCTTTTTGCCGCTTGTGGGTGCACGCAAAGTCATCACGAACGAAGCTCGAGAATTCTTGCGGCATCTGCTGGAAGTAAACAGCGCGTGTACAAAACGATGTTCTCAATCGCATTGAGGATAGCCGAGGGCGCCTGGAAGCCGAGATCCGTAAGCTTCTGCACGAGATCAGCCGCATTGCAGAACAAGCACTTGATCGCGCGCGGAAAGTCAAAGAAGAAGGCACTCCCGCAGTCGAGTCGGCAATTGAACGGCTCAACCGATTCGAACAGGAAGTTTCGGCATTTGTGTAGTCCCATGCATGCGCGCGAGAGGTCATCATCCGCTCATCCGGAGATCAACTTCGATTGGATGGTTCAGCAAATGCGCGTGATTTGCGCATTTTCGTGGCTCTGCATTATTGGAAATTGTCACTTCAGTCCTGGAAGCGTGACTCGTCCTGTACGTGCCAGCTGACGAGGTCGGCGGATTCTGCATCATTGCGGCGCACAATGAGGCGCAATTCGTAATGCAGAATCGAGGTGATACCGCGAACCGGCGATGTCCTTTTCTGATGATCGGCACACATGTACAGAATCATTCAACGAGGCACGTCACCCTACTCGGTCCACAAGGTTTCCGCAGGATCGACAAGGGAGGCGCGCCGCGCCGGAATCCAGCACGCCGCCAATGCTACAGCGGCAAGAACAATCGGAACCGTTACGAAGGTGGGAGCGTCGTGCGGTTGAATGCCGTAGAGAAAGCTTCGCACTAATTTGGAAATGATCCAGGCGGCAGGCCAACCCAAAGCGATCGAAATTAGCGTGAGCACAACACCGTGGCGCAGAAAGAGAAGTCCCACAGCGCGGGGCTGCGCCCCCAAGGCCATGCGGATTCCGATCTCGCGCGTTCGCCGACTGACCGAGTAGCTCATCACGCCATACAGGCCCACGGCCGCCAACACCAATCCGATTCCGCCAAACACGCCAAAGAGCGTAGCGGCAAGACGAGGCAGGAAGTATGCCGAACGGATGTGTTCATCCATGGTTTCCACGTTGAACACGGCCAGGGCCGGATCAATCGCTGCGATCTGCCTGCGCACTGGCTCGATCAGCGCCGCCGCATCTGCGGATGTGCGCACCACGATCGTGTATCCCAGGAAGGAGGGATCTCCGCCGATGCTTTGGCTCAAGTCACGATAAAGCACTGGCCGCGTTTCTTCGCCCAGAGTGCGCGACTTCATGCTTCCAATGACACCGACGATCTCGTATGTCCTTCCTGCCCCAGAGACGTGCTCGCCCAGTGGATTCTTCCCGCCGAACACGCGCTCCGCGAAAGCGCGATTCACGACGGCCCGGATCGCTCCTCCTGGAGGTTCGTTGCGAAATTCAAGGCCGGCGATGAGCGGAACGCCCATGGTCGCGAAGAAGCCGGGCGTGGCCATGTAGAGATCCGTGCCGATCTCGGATTCACTTGATTTGCCACTGACGGAAAGCCCATCGCTACGTCCGCCTACTGAGAGTGGTGGAAGATCGGTCCACGCCGCAGAGACAACGCCGGGGAGGCTGGCGACACGTTGTTGAAGTTGATTCAGAAATAGCACCGTGCGTTCCGGCGAATATCCATGAAGTCGCGGATCGACGGAGAGCATGACAAGCCCATGCGGGCGGAAACCGATATCGATGGTGGCGGCGGTCATGAGGCTGCGCAGAAAGAGCCCGGTTAGAGGGAGCAAAATCACGGACATGGCGATTTGCCCGGCCAGCAGCACGTTGCGGAGGCTGATCGGACGCGTGGATCGCGATAGGGCCTCTTCGCCCTTCAATGCGCGCATGAGCATAGGCCGCGCGGCGACCCAGGCAGGCACTGCTCCCAGGACCAGCCCGCTTACGATACTGAGAGCAAATGCGAAGAGAAGCACGCGCCAGTCCACGGCAAAGTTGATATCGAGTGGGATGGGGAGGGGCAGCTGCACAGACGAGAGTGATCGCACTGCCGATACGGCAAGGCCAACACCGAGTACGCCACCGGCAATGCCCAGCATCAGGCTCTCCATCAGCAGCTGCCTGCGCAGGCGTCCGCGAGTGGCTCCAAGTGCGAGACGCACTGCCATATCACGTTGTCGTGCAGCCGCCTGCGCCAGGAGAAGATTGGCGACATTCGCTGCAGCGATGGCCAGCACCAGCAGGACGACGATCAGAAGCGCGGAAAGGAAAATCTCCACCTGTCCTCTTTCCCGCATCGGCAAAGTCCCAGCCTGGTGAATAGCGAACGTCATTTGCCTGTTTGTGTTGGGATAGCTTTGGGCAAGGCGCGCCGCGAGCGTCTGCAACTCGCTCTTGGCTTCCCGACCGGATGTGCCGGGACGCAGCCGTCCGATCACTGCGAGCCATTGATGGTCGCGTTCGGCGGGATTCCCCATGTCGACTGACAATGTGTTTGCGGACCAGAGAGGAACCCAAAATTCCGTATTCAGCAATTAATCGACACTGTGAAATCCCACCGGCGCCACACCGACCACCGTGAAGTTGTGGCCGGAAAGCAGCACGGATTTGCCGATAACATCGGGATCTCCGTTAAACCGGCGCCGCCAGAGCGCATGTCCCAACACCACCTCTGGATTGCGATCCTCACCTTGCGCAAAGCCGCTAAACCTTACAGAATCTTACAATCGATTCAAATTAAAAGACTTGCTTGCGAATTGAATCGTTTGCATTCGTTGCCAAATTTGCACTAAAAGTGCTGCTTTTGGGCAGGTTTTACAGCAATGGATAGTAAGATTGGATAGTAAGCCTCTGGATGGCACTTCTTCCTGTTACCACAAAAATCTTGTAGTATTGTGTCGTGGCCCAATCTCATCGAGAAGTGTCGCAGCGGCTCTTCGATCTCGCTCAGCAGCAGCAGGGGTTCTTCACTACGAAGCAGGCCAAAGCAGCCGGATTCGCCGAAAATACTCATCCCTATCATGTGCAGGCAGGGAATTGGATCCGCGAACATCGTGGCATCTACCGTCTCGCCCAATTCCCACTGTCTGACCGCCCTGACCTGATTCTTTGGTCGCTTTGGTCTCGGAACAGGAGGGAAGAAATCGAAGGGGTCTTTAGCCATCAAACTGCGCTGAGCCTCCACGAACTATCGGACCTGAATCCGGCAAAGCTCCACATGACCGTGCCGACGCACTTCCGCCGCAATAGCGACATCCCGGGAATCGTGGTGCTTCACCATGCGAACCTGCCTACGAGCGAGGTGCTGGTTGGGCCCGGCTACAAGTACACTCGACCGCTCCGAACAATTCTTGATCTGGTGGAGGCTGGCGCTGTCGAACGGACCTTCATTCGCCAGGCGCTTCGGCAGGCTGTCGATCGCGGTCTGATCATCCGCCGAGAACTCCGGGATGCGAAGATGAGTGAAATCGCGCAGAAGATTACCGCAGATGCGCTAAGAGGGATCGCTTGATGACCTCACCCAGAACTTACGCTACGGCTGGAGCCTTTCGAAGAGCCCTGGAAGAGCGACTCAAGAGCATCTCCATGGCGGAGCAGGTCGATATCAATCGACTCCGGCGCCAAATATCCTTTGATCGACTGCTGGCGCGGCTGTTCCGGGACGACGTGGCGCCGTGGGTATTGAAGGGCGGCTATGCGTTGGAACTTCGCTTCAAATCTGCTCGATCCACGATTGATATCGATCTGACTGTGCAGCGAGTCACGGGCGCATTGGAGGGTAGAGAAGCGGTCCAGGCGATCCGGGAGATGCTGCAGGAGAGAGCCAGTGTATCGCTCGACGATTGGTTCGAGTTCACAATCGGATCACCGACGATGGATTTGGCCGCTGCTCCGTACGGAGGTGCTCGCTATTCGATTGAAACGCGCATGGATGGGAGGATATTTGCTCGTTTCCATCTCGACGCAGGCGTGGGCGATATCGTCCTGCAGCCTCTCGAAACTGTGGAGTGCCACGACTGGCTCGACTTCGCTGGAATCCAGAAGCCGCGCGTATGGATGCTATCCCGGGAGCAACAACTTGCAGAGAAGATCCATGCCTATACGCTTCCACGAAGCTCGCAAAACAGCCGAGTGAAAGATCTTGTCGACTTGGCTCTCCTAATCGGCGATGACCAGCTTGACCGGCAAAGAGTTGCCAATGCGTTGCAACTCACCTTCGCGCGCAGAGGGACGCACGCATTGCCTGCGAGCTTGTCTGCACCGCCAGAGGACTGGCAAATGCCGTTCCGGGCTCTCGCCAAGGAATGTGGATTGGACTTGGACATTGCCACGGTCTTCGAGAGCGTGCGCAAGTTTTTCGAGAATGCCATCAAAGAAAGCATGGAGCAGTAAGCCGAGTATGCAGGCACGGTGTGCAGTTGCAGGATCACTGTCTTAGGATCGATGAAGTGTTCGAATCCTAGGAGAGTGAGAGAAGAGCCACCGCGTCGAAAAACGGACACCAGACACAAAGCCGATATGAACAAACCCAAATCGAAATCCCAAGCAGCTTGGAGCCATGTCAAAGCCAAACTCGCCGTTCTCGATCACTCCGCGGTGTTGGGCCTGCTGCATGACCTCTACAACGCAAGCAAGGATAACCAGGCATTCCTTCACGCACGGTTTGGGTTGCGCGAAGATGTATTGGCGCCATACAAGAGGACAATTAGCCGGTGGCTGTGCCCCGACGTCCTCCGCAACCAAGACGTATCTGTCTCCAAGGCCAAGCAGGCCATCTCCGATTACAAGAAAGCCGTGGGCGAACCGGCTGGCGTCGCCGAACTGATGGTCTCCTACTGCGAGCAAGCCGTCTGCTTCTGTCAGGACGTCGGCTACCAAGAAGAGGGATACGTCAACGGGCTCGTTCGAATGTTTGAGCAAGGCCGTCAAATTGGTTGCAACGCTTGATGCCAAAGGCCGTGACGATTACATGATGCGATTAGACCGCGTGCGCGAGATCAGCCATGATTTTGGTTACGGCGTCGGCGATGACATGGATTACCTATTGGCTGAGCACACCAAAGGCGCCCACAGAGCAGCGCGTTAAGCATGACCAGCAGAAATTCAGAACCGGTGTCATTCGACCCTCGCGATGGGGAGAATCAACGGCTGCGGGAAGAGAATGCTCGGCTGCGACACCTTCTCGCCGTTCATGGCGTCTCTATTCCCCAGTCCGTTACAGACGAATCTCAATTAACTCAACCCAAAGGACCCGCTGCCGCGGAAACGAAGGAGGGGCGCGCCCGCAGACGGATCACGTTGTTCCGGAGTTTGTTTCGCGGAAGGGAGGATATCTATGCTCGCCGATGGGAGAATCCAGACGGTCGCTGCGGATACTCCCCCGCCGCGCTAAAAGATTGGAAAGCGATCAACTCTAGCAGACATGAAGATCGAAAGAAGGTCGACAAAAACACCAGAAAATATCTCCCCCTCACCGACAGCGTCATAGCGAACCATCTACTCGGGAAAGAGACCGTTGGCATTTATCCGCTTCTTCAGGACGAGACGTGTTGGTTTCTAGCTGTGGATTTCGACAAGAAAACCTGGACCGACGATTCTCGAGCGTTTTTGGATTCCTGTCGGGAGTTAAACGTACCGGCTTTTCTCGAGCGTTCACGTTCAGGAAATGGCGCTCATGCGTGGATCTTCTTTGAGAATGCGGTGCCTGCAACCACAGCCCGGAAGCTTGGGTGTGCAATTCTTACTCGCACGATGGAGCGGCGGCATCAACTTGGTTTAGATTCCTATGATCGCCTGTTACCCAATCAGGACACGATGCCCAAGGGGGGCTTCGGAAATCTGATCGCTCTGCCCTTACAATTTGCGCCACGCCGGTCAGGCAACAGCGTCTTCGTCGATGCAGCGCTCCGCCCATATTCCGATCAGTGGGAGTTTTTGTCGTCAATTCGGCGGCTGTCTCCTGCGGCCGCCGAGAAAATCATTGCCGATGCCCAATGCAATGGCGATTTGATTGGAGTCCGAATCAGTGTTGCTGATGATGAAGATGGGCAGGATCCATGGACATTGCCCCCATCACGAAAGCGTCTGGAGCGCCTGATTGAGGGGCCACTGCCCGATACGGTGCAGATCGTCCGCGCGAATCTCCTTTATGTCGAAAAGCAAGATCTTCCTTCAGCCATGCTGAATCGTCTGCTTCGACTGGCAGCGTTTCAGAATCCCGAGTTCTACAAAGCCCAAGCTTTGCGGCTTTCGACATATGCCAAGCCGCGTGTGATTGCTTGTGGCCAAGACTTCACCAAACACATTGCAGTACCCCGCGGATGTTTGACCGACGTGCTGGCCCTTTTGCGCGCACATCACATTCAGCCCGTCGTCCGTGATGAACGGTACTCAGGTGTGCCCATTGATATCGAATTCAATGGTGCGCTTCGGCCAGCCCAAGAGGATGCTGTGAACGGAATCGCGGCCCATGACGATGGAATCCTGTGTGCTCCAACTGCCTTTGGGAAAACTGCCGTGGCTGCGTGGTTAGTTGCTAAGCGCCGAGTCAATACCTTGATCCTGGTCCATCGACAACAACTGCTTGACCAGTGGCAGGAGCGGCTGGCGATGTTCTTGAGCATGCCTGCCAATTCGATCGGGCACATTGGCGGCGGGGATATGAACCGGACAGGCCGCATCGATGTTGCAGTCATCCAGAGTCTCTATCAGAAGGACGGCGTAAAGGACTTTGTCGCGGAATACGGCCAGGTCATTGTTGACGAATGCCACCATATATCTGCGTTTACCTTTGAGCAGGTGATGAGGCAGGTGAAAGCCAAATTTGTCCTCGGCCTGACGGCCACTTCCACGAGGAAGGATGGACATCATCCAATCATTTACATGCAGTGTGGCCCTGTCCGGTTCGGCATGAGCGCCAAGGCGATGGCGCAATCAAACCCATTCGAACACAGAGTCATACCGCGCCACACAGATTTCCAAATGCCGCTCTATACCGGCGACGCGACGATTCAGGATGTCTATGCTGCGCTATCGAGCGACGTATCGCGGAATGAATTGATTGCCGAGGACATCCTACGCACTGTCGAGTCCGGACGATCGCCACTGCTGCTAACCGGCAGGAAGGAACATTTGCAGTATTTGGCGACTAAGCTGAATGGCGCCGTGGAGCATGTTTTTATTCTGAAAGGAGGTATGGGCAAGAAGCAGCGCCGTCAGATCGCGGAGGCAATGGGGGCAGTACGGGATGATGAATCGCGGGTGATTATCGCGACAGGGAGCTACATCGGAGAAGGATTCGACGATGCGCGCCTGGACACGTTGTTCCTCGCCATGCCCATCTCCTGGAAAGGAACTTTGCAGCAATATGTTGGCCGCCTGCATCGCCTCCACGACAACAAACGCATGGTGCAGGTTTACGATTACGTGGACCACCGTGTTCCGATGCTGGCCAGAATGTACGAACGCAGACTGAGGGGATACAGCGCAATTGGCTATACCGTCGAATCGGCCACTCTCTCTGCACCTCTTCTGTAAAGAGGCACAAGCTGAGCGGGATGAGACCGAGTTCGACTCATTCTGGAGGGAAACTAGCCACATCGAGATTAAGTGATTGCGTATGAACAACATGCGCTAGGGATAAGTGGTAGAACGTCAGCATCGACCGCTGAATACGGAGCGCGGCGAGCGCCCTAGAGCAAGCGAATCAGTGGTAAGCTACAACATTCTCAAGCTAAATACGTCGCCAGCGGCGAAGCTTCGATCTTGTCTCGAAGCTGATCGAGTCGAAGGGACTTAAGATACTTCTCGGTCGTCGCGATGTTTTTGTGTCCAAGCATCACTTGCAGACTTCGGATATCCACAGACTGAAGCATGTTCGTCGCGAACGTATGCCGGAACTTGTGCAGATACCAGTTGCCGCAGCGCGGAGATGAATCGCACTGGTAGGCGCGCTTAGCTTTGCTCCGGATGCCCTTGTTCAGGACGTAGATTGTGTACTCGCCCTTGCAGTGACTGCAGTTCAGGCCGGCACGGAAGGCAATCTCCTTGCAGAGTTCAAGGAAATGTCCATCTGGGTTATCCCCCTTGCCGAAGTCGGGCCGTGTGTGGTGCGGAGACGTCGGGAAAACGAGAAGGGAACTGCTGTGTCTCTTCCGTTCTCGAAGAGCAGCAATCAAAGCCATGGGGACAGGGACCTTTCGCTCCTCGTAGCTCTTGGGTGTAAAGCCCATTTCCCGCTTTGCGGAGACCCCGATCTTACCTTCCTTCCAGTGGATGTCCGACCAGGACAGCGTCGCGACCTCGCGCTCTCGAAAGCCCGTGCCAAGGAATATCTGAAAAAGAAGCCGCTCTTCGGAGTCGCAAGCGGAGAAGAACCGGTTCAGCTCTTCAGGCTGGTAGATCTCAACCTTCTTTTCGATTGTCTTTGGCCAGTCGCCCCGCTTCATCTCGATGACCGCGCCCTGGCTTCGCATGGCGTTGAGCATGATGATAACGCGCTTGTTGATGGTCTTCTGGTTGAGCGGAGATCCATTGACCCTCTCTTCGCGGCCTTTGGCGAAGATCATCATTGCGTCGGAACGGTCGAGTTCGGAAATGTACTGCTTGGTTGTCCGCGTTTGAAACCACTCAAGCTGGCGGCGGTACTCCTTGAACGTTCGCTCACCCTTGGTGGCCCGGATATCGACCAGGTACCGTTCGATAGCCTGCGCGATGGTCAGCCCCTTGGAAGCTGGCGCCGGTTCCCCCTCCGGCTCGATCTCGCCGGTGCGGATACCACATTGCAGGTACCAAGCGTCGAGAGCTTCGCGTGGAGTGTTCCCGCATGGTCGCTGTATGCGCTTCCCGTTTTCGCGGTATTCGAGGTAGAAGGTGCCGCCCTTGGAACTGACCGGCTCCCCATCAATCAAGACCAGCTTAGGATTGGGTTTACCCTTCTCTTTAACCACCGGAACAAATTGCCATTTTCCGCCTAAACGGCGATACTGTTTGAGGTTGACGGACTGTCCGTAACTACTCATAGGCTGTGCAGGAAACCTTCCCGGACGAGGGGAAAACGTGCAGGCCGACCTTCGTCGCTGAGGGCTCTTCTGGTTTGAATTCTACCAGAAATGGATAGTAAACTGGATAGGAATCGATGGACACTACGTAAATAGTTGATAACATTGGCGCTATCGTCTAGGGGTTAGGACGTGAGATTCTCAATCTTAAAACACGGGTTCGATTCCCGTTAGCGCTACCAACAAACCTTCCGAAGACGTTCGATGAAGTTCACAATCCAAGATAACATAAACCATCCAAATGCTTTAGTAGTTCAATGACGTTCGGCTGTCGTTTATTGACATCCGGGGGCAACTGGGGGCAAGATTAGGGGCAAGTGGGCAGCATAAATAGCAGTTGCCCCCAGCCCGTATTGATAGGTGACCAAATGCCCCTGACCGATATGAAATGCAGGAAAGCCAAGCCTCAGGGCCGCAATGTGCGGCTCTACGATCTACGCGGGCTCTACCTTGAAGTCTCACCGTCCGGTGGTCGATGGTGGAGGTTCAAATACCGGTTTGCAGGCCGCGAAAAGCGCCTCTCGCTCGGCGTCTATCCCGAAGTGGACTTGAAGAGGGCTCGCTCCCGCTGCGACGATGCACGTAAGCTATTGGCTGCCGGTACCGATCCGAGCGAACGGCGCAAGGCAGAGAAGGCAGCCGCAGCAGCGCGGGCGGATGAGAGCACGTTTCAAGTGGTCGCATGCGACTGGTACAGCAAACAAGCTGAGACGTGGGACCCAAACCACGCGAAGCGTGTCCTGAGCAGTCTTGAGCATGATGTGTTCCCGTACATTGGTGCGCGGCCAATCAATGCCATTGAGACTCCAGAAATAGTGACTGTCATGCGGCGCATCGAAGCTCGGGGCGTCCGCGAAACCGCGCACCGAGTCTTACAGCGGGTAGCCGAGATATTCAGGTTTGCTGTTGCCTCCGGAACTTGCGAACGGAACCCTGCAGCCGACATGGTTTCTGTTCTCGCACCGAGACCGAAAGTCAAACACTTCCCCGCTATCACGGAACCAAAGGCTTTTGGTGTTCTACTGCGTTCGTTCGACGAGTACTCGGGAACGTTGATTGTGAAGTCTGCTTTGAAGTTGGCCCCAATGTTCGGCGTGCGGCCCGGTGAACTGCGCAAGGCTAAATGGAGTGCGTTCGATCTAGAAGCAGGAGAGTGGTGCTTTCAGGCTTCGAAGGATGGCCCGCCCCTGATTGTTCCGCTGAGCAGGCAGGCTCTTGCTATCCTACGTGATCTACACAAGCTCAGCGGCAATAGCGAGTACGTATTTCCCGGTGCGCGAAGCGCGAAGAGACCAATGAGCGACAACGCCATTCTCGCCGCGCTGCGACGGATGGAGATTCCCGCCGATGTAGCGACAGGGCACGGATTCCGCGCGTCATTCCGGACCCTAGGTGCTGAGCAATTGAAGTTCCCTGTCGAGTGGTTGGAGATGCAGCTAGGACACCGGGTCAAGGACCCGTTGGGCACGGCCTACAATCGCACCAGCTTCTTGCCAGAGCGTCGCAAAATGATGCAGCGATGGTGCAACTTCTGTGACCGGCTGAAGGCTGGTGGGGAAGTGATCGAGATACAGAAGCGCGCATGACACATAAACCTCTTGGCACGTGGTGTTCCAGCGCTTAAAACACTTACAGCCGTCCGCAAATTTACTTTGGTGCGAGTTGCTGAACGCACTTGAACTTCAACGCAAGATCGGGCATAGTCGCGTGTAGACCTTGGAGGGTCCACATTTAATCGGATGACATCGGGGGGGTGTCATCACTACCTGTCAGCGGCTGCGCTGATTGGAGACTCTCCGATGTCTAGCCTCTTGCGTTTGCCTGAAGTCATGAGGCGAACCGGCCTCAAGAAAACAAGCTTGTATGCGCGAGTGAAAGCCGGAGCGTTCCCGGCACCAATCCCGCTGACCGTGCGCTGTGTCGCGTGGATCGAAGCTGAAGTTGAAGAGTGGATTGCCGAAACGATCGCTGCGGGCCGTGGTGGTGCGCAGTGACCGAAAGAGACAACTCCAGCCCTGAGCGCAGCCAATTGTCAGCGACTGTTCAGCCTTTTGGTAGGGCGACTTCTCCGCTGTCCCCGGACATCGGCGTTGCTGGGAGCTTCACTGTGCCCACCCTGCAACGACTCGGGCGAATGGGGATTGTACCGAAGATGGCGGAGCCGACTGCTCCCTACGTCCGCCCCATTATGGAACTCCATCGTGGCCCTGATGCGTTCGTGACGTTTCACCGGAAGCGCGGGGAAATACTGGAGAATCTTGGCTCCGTGCGGACCGCTGAACTGGAGACTATCTTCCCCGAATTCGTTGCTGAATTGGAGAGGGACAGCTACTTCTCGGTGAACAGCTTCTGGCGCATCGGTTACTACGGAACGTGCTTGCCCATGCTGAAGCCAGCGTTCCGCAAGGCCGAGGGTGCACGCTATTTGAACGCGTGTTTCATCGACATCGACTTTCATGACCAGACTGGCCAGTTCGACTTCGGTTATCACTTCGGACAAGTCATCACTCTTCAAGACAGAAAAATCATTCCACCTGCAAGTCTAGTGATGCGCAGCGGACGCGGAATATGGCTGTTCTGGCTGCTGGCCGATTCCAAGATCGCGTCGCTCCCGCCACGAGCATTCCCAGAGCAGGTGCTAGCTTACAACGCTATCGAGCTTGAGCTAACCCGCCGCACGAATGCCGATAAAGCGGCCCACGATGTGGCCCGGATCACCCGCGTCCCCGGCTCAATCAATTCCAAAGCTGGGGATACCATGCGCGTGATGTACTGGCCGCAATACGATGCTACCGGTCGCGCTTACGTCTACACGTTGGAATCTCTCGCTGGTTTTCTTGATATCGAACTCCCCCAACGCCGTCGTGCCGGTCGCGTGCCGGAGTCAAGCCCGGAGGCTTCAGCGCGCGGCCTGAGAGGCTGGCAAGCGCTATGGCAACACCGATTCGAAGACTTCCAAGTGTTACGTGAAATGCGGGGCAGTTTCTCCAAGGGGTGCCGAAACGGAGCGGCCCTCATGTATGCCGTGATACTACGTGGTAACGGCATGAAGGATAGTGTTGTACGACAACAACTGGAAAAGATGGGCGGCGAGTGCTCTCCGCCACTCACCGCGAGCGAGATAAGCGGCGCTATCCAGCAGAGCAATCGCAGCCGGGGACAGATCCGGGATTCCACTATTGCAGACTATCTGAAGATTACCCCTGAAGAGGCACAATACGTTCCGCGCTGGGCAGATCGTCGAGCACTTCCGGAGATCGAGTGCAGCGACTTGAACTTGAAGTATTCGCAGCGCGCTGAGCATCGTCGGAAGGCCATCAAGGAAATTCTCGATCTTCTCGGCAGGGTGCCATCGTGCCGGGAAATGGCGGATCTTCTCCGGCAACGTGGGATTCAAATCTCTTACGTTCAGGTATCACGAGACTACCGGGAACTGCACTTGAACCAAGGATCGCCGACTGCCCCTCGACTTTTTCCTGCTGTTTCAGATGTAACGCTAGTAGGGGAAGGAAGGAGGGGAGGGGGGAATAAGAGCCGCGCGACGAAGCGCGAGCCCGCGTGACGATTGAGCGCAAGGAGCCCAAGCGGCGACTGAGCGTCCCCGACCCAATTCGGATCTCTGAAGTCAAAAGCACGGACCTTGCAAAGGCTTTGACACTGCGTGGTCGCGAATTTTGCTTGGGTGCCTATGGGCCTTCTCCGGCAGCGCGCGGACCTCACAGACGGCCTGCAAACGCCGCTGGCGTGAGAACTCCGGATCTGGTACCGCTGCCGCCCTTTAGCACTTTCGCACTTTCAGCCGCGCGAACATTCCCAGAGCTTAGAAAGAAAGCGACAGTAATAGCGGCATCTTGAATTCTCCGGGACCTGCTGGAGAGAATCCAGAATCTGGACTTCCGAATCCCCCATACCAAAGTCGGGGGAGAGTATTGCACTAAAGTTCGGGAGGGGCGAACCGTGGCGGGGCAGCATATCTCTCTACGAGTTTTTAGAAACGAATGGCGTCAACCCTTCTCTCCAGTCATGTAGACGCTATCCCTTTTCACACTTTGGGCAACGGACATGTTCGCCGTCAATATGTCGGAGTTCGCTTGGTGGAATCTTGTAGCCACAATGAGGACATGGAAATGTGAGGTCGTATTTGCTGATGTCAGGCTTTGGCCGTCTCATTTGGAACCCTGACCTTTACACAACTGGCGAATCTCGTCTGGAGTCGCCTGACGCTTTGCTTCCACAAGATAAATCCACTCAATTTCCTTTGGGCTTCAGACCGCACACCTCGATTGCGACGAGGCGATTGAGCAGACCACCAGACTTGAACTTCACATTGCAGTGAACTGTCCCTGCCTGTTTGTAGTAGAGGTCTTTGACCATTTCATCATCTTCTAAGGCGAATGTTTCACATGGCAAGGGAACGCTTGTGCCATTGCCTGTTCGGCCAGATCAGTCGCCCTCAGATGGAGCTTCTCTGGATGATCCTGTAGGAACTTCAAAACAACACGAATTGCCTGTCCGACTGTATTCTTTTCGCTTGAGCATACTTTGGGTGAAACGTTGAAAATGCCCAATACGATTCCACGGCACAACCCATCGTGGAAGTTTTCAATTTCGCTCATTTGAATGGTTGCGTCGTCTATAGACTTCATTGACGTTTGACAATACTTGAGCAAATCCATTCCAGATGTGTATGAATTGTTCTCTTGTCCAAGACACCCAACTGAAAAAGCCAATAGACCCAAGACAAACAGATAACGCATTTCCTGTCCTCCATTTTCGACAGCCGACAGCATTTCAATTCACCTACCGCTGGTTTCCTTCTCAGACACGATGGTGAAAAGTCCTCTCATCGGTGGAGGACTGTATTTTCCTTCAGGCCAAAAACTAAGGTTGCCGTCACCCATAAACCTTGCATCGTAGTCGCCATTCGCATGAACGCTGCCACAAGCAACGACAACGCGCGGAGTTGGCTTCGCCGACCAAATCTCGTCGCAAGTCAACACATATTCTGTGCGAGTTCCTGATTGTCCTTCGCTTACATATCCTTCAACTGTGGCCTTTGTTGCTTGGCAACCTTGGAAGTAGCAAGCTGACGGATCATCGTTGCGATTGACAGAGGTGATATGAAAGATGATCTTCTTCTCTTTGGAAGCATTGGCATGCTGAGACTGTCCATTCACACGTCCAGGGAACAGCAGCAGACTTCCAGCCAGCATCACAATCAATGTTCTTGCCATATGAACCTCGCGAATCGTTCCAATCGATACGTAATAGAGTTGTTTGACCATACTAGTTCGTGTTGGTTTTCTGTCCAGAATACACTTATCAATTCTGCTGATCCCTTCTCTTGAATGATGTCTTGGCAGGGATCGGACTTGCTGAACCATCACCTTCAGGAATTGCTTTTCCATCTTCATCAGTGAAAACAACATTCCGAATAGTTGGCATCAGGCTTCGGTAATAGAGCCATCTACGACAGTTGTAATAGACCTTCTGAAAACTATTTGGCTCCTTGGACTTTAATCCCGCTTCAATTGACTCTTCAATTGAACTCAGTGATTCCAGCTTTCCAGACTGTCCCCTATCCATCTTGCGAACTTCAGAGAGGATTAAATCACAATGCCATCGCAATACATGCAAATGAATACTTGTGTAGAAGCTGCCTTTGCTCGTCTCCCAATAGTGCTCAAATGCAGGAAGTTCAATTCGGCTACTGACGTGTTTTGCATCGTATTTGTTCAATCTGAGTATCGGAAGCACTGCCCTGATGAATTTCAAGTCTGCCCTGATTGCATTTCCTATCTCTCTGCGAGTCCTGACACCGGTCATTACGTTCTTCAGAGGCTCTGCAACGAGTCCAGCAATCAATCCAAGACAGGTTGAGGCAACGATTTTCAACCACTCATTATCGTGTGGCACATTCATTTGGCCCTCGTCAGTTTAGCTAGCTGCACCTTTCGTTCCGCCGCAACGCCTTACTGCATCTTGAAAGACACTTGCGAATTTCTTCGCATATTCAGGATTGTCAAATCCCAAATACACATCAACTCCCTTTGAGGTATACGAGTTGTCGTGATCTTTGCCAGTGAGTTTCGCGAATACAGCGTGAGTCTGACACATCACGACTGGCCGAGAATTTCGTGTTGTGGCTTCCATCTCAGCCCAATCACAGACTTCATCAGGTGCAATATCACAACCGATACCACCATCATGCGTGTATGTTTTCACCTTGACTGATGCTGGATCAAGGTCACGAAGATTGAAACTGTAGTGATTTGTTGACAGCATTTCGCTATGAACGCTTGAAGGATTGTCCTTCACTTCAATTTCGAAGTTGCATTCATCATTCTTGAATGTGTCGGTCGTCCCAGACGCTAATATGTGTTTCCCGTCCTGCTGTGTGTAATAGCCGCTCGTACCGTGTCCTGCCGAAATTCCAACATGCGGATTGTAGGTGTTGTCCATCCATTCAAGGTCGTCCGTAAGTTTTCGATCCTTACAACCGATGACAGCTAAAAGCACAACGACACCGCACAGGCCCGTTCTTTTTCTCATGTTGGAATCCTGACAGAAATCGTAGCATGAATTAGACACACAAACGCGCTGCAAACGCTTCCTGCCTTATACTATTCAGCATGTCGATAAACAACATTCTCGCTGAAATTGATGCGGAGATTGCACGGCTACAGCAAGTGCGAACTTTGCTTGCTCCCACCGCAACAGGCAAGCCCAAAAAGGCAAAGACTGCAACACCAGCAAAGAAGCGTCGTAAGCTGTCGAAGGAAGGCAGGGCACGGATCGTTGCTGCCCTGAAAAAGAGATGGGCTGAGAAGAAAAAGGCTGACAAACAAAAAGCACCCTTTTAACGGGGTGCTTTTCGTTTTGACTGATGTATGACCTGTGAGAAGGGAAAGCAAATGGCAAAGAGTGTAAGCTTAGATGATCGTGAATCAAAGTATGGCGAAAAGATGATCGAGGTTAAAGTAAGGTTTTGGACCGATGGTATTTCGGATTCTGGAAAGGTGCGTCCAAAACACGGATTGACAAGCGGCCTCGTTCGTATCAAGACAAACAAGACACATGGAATTGTTGCGAAGAAATCACGGAAATTTAACTCGCTGCTGGAGTTGGGTACAGCGATTGAACAGGTTCTAAAGGACCACGGCGTTGTTCTGCATATAAGCCGAGGGATGAAGACATACATTGCAACAGAGAGGCTCTGACGTTTGCCTAAGAAGAAGGCAACCAAAGAAAAAGCGCCCCTTTAACGGGTGCTTTTCAGTTTGAAAAGTCCAACACACCTACAGTATTGCGCCGATGGCATTCTCACGCTACTGTTCATGTCATGGACTTCCAATGGCCTGATCCGCTGGGTTTCGTTGCAGATGTCATAACCATCGTAGGTATTCCCATTCTTTATTGGACTTTCAGGGGCGCATATAAAGACTGGAAATATGAACACGAACACAACATCGTAACGATGGGCTGTATTGAGTTCAACAGTCTGGACAAAGAGTGCGGCGTAAACCTCGTGCCGATAAAGAGTGTCAATGCTGTCCCTCGTATTGGAGATGAGGTCTATCTTCCCGGTGAAACACACGATGGAGAGCCATTCGGAAAGGGACTCTACAGCGTCATCAATGTCGTATTCTGCTATGAGGAAGCACCTGACATCGATCAGCCATGTCCAGCACGACCAGTGAAAATCATCGTAGACGTGAGAAAACTTGAGCAATCTCGCGGCGGATTATAGGAAACAGACTGGAGTTCTTCAGATGGACCCATTACAAGAGATGATGTCCCGATTTCAACGGCCATTAGCGGACTCGCAAGAACTCCAGCGTCTTCGCATGCTCGTTGAGGCCGCTGACAAGCAATTACGGAAATCGGAAGATGACATTGAAAAGAGCCAGATTGATTCGTCGCAAGGAAGAGTTGAATATTTTGAAAAGATTACGATTGGTGCGGGTGCTGCTATTGCCGCACTTGTATCGTTTCTTGGCTCTCACTCTGCTTCGTTGCATCCGAAATGGATACTGCGCAGTTCGCTGGTACTGCTCGGCCTTACGATGCTTGCGGGTCTATTTCGCAACTTTCGCTATCCCAACTATGTAATGCAGATTCGCAAGATTTCATGGATTCGCTGTTCCCGTTACCAGCAGCGCTGCCGACGTGACTACCTTAGTGCTGACACTTCAGCAGTGAGCATTCAAACGGGTCAACTCATTGATACCGACAAGACAATGAAAGAACTTGATGAATCGGATGTGGAGGTTGGACAGATTATCGAAGAAAATGAAAAGCTGGGTGAACGCATGCAGAAGCAATGGAAGTATGCGGAGAATCTGTGCCTAACCCTCGCGTTTCTATCTATGGCGTCTCTGATATGGCTCGGTTTGAGCAATTTCTAAGGTCCATTTTTCGCGCTGAATCCTGCGCGTATCCAACGAAATAGCACGACTAGTCCGTATACAGCCAACCACCCCAAAGGAATCGGCAACACCGAAATCTCGATGAACTCCCCGTAAGCGTCATCTCTAGCTGCGTCGTTCCTAGCTCCTTCCGCATCAACGCAATGCTGTATATCAGACAGCTTCATCCCTTTTGAGGGTCTAGCCGCTCCTGAACTGGGGTCCGCGAGTTGAATGCAGTCCCGATACTCGCCCTTAGCAGCTTCCTTTGCCTCTTCATAGCTGTAGTCAACGAGATAAAGCCCGTAAAGCGCCCATACGACTGATGCAACAACGCCAATGCGTTGCCAACCGTTCAATCGCTTCAGCTTTCCGAACATTTTCACCCTCTACCACAGCCTATTTCTTCTGATTTGCAGGTTCGAAGGACATGTGAGGAAATTGCAACTTGGTCGCAGTCTGCATCGTTGAAACAATATAAAGTGTCTGAGGCTTTTTCCAATCGACGGGAGGGCAGTTCTTGCATGCGTAATAGCAAGCGAGTGCAAAGGCTTGAAACTTTGCGATGCGTGGAGAATTGACGGTGAAGTCTAATTTGGGAGTCACCACATTGGGAGGCAAAACCGCGATAGATACCGTCCGATCCTGCGGACGGTCTGGGTCTGGTGGGGCGAAGAACGAAGGATTCGGTGACGCCCATTCGCACTGGTCGCATCTTCTTATCCAAATTTGGAGATTCTCGGCGGGAACATCACCTCGGACGATTGCGCCAATCGAGAAGGTTGCTTTTCCATCGGTCAGAGGGTCAAACTTCATCGTAATCGGCGGACCGTCTGTAACATCTCGATAAAAAGAAAACTCAACATGCGCTTGACCCTCTGAAGCTACCTGTTGCGTCACCAGAGGCGCTGTTACCTTTGGAGCATCAGCGACTTTCCATCGCTCACCCAATTGTTGCAACCTCTCATTCATCCATACATCGGGAGGCATTTTTGTCCCAGCCAGAATTTCTTGGTCAATTGGATTGTGAGACAGGATGTATTCATTTCGTAACGCCCTCTCGATGTTCTGCTTTCTGTCACTTTCGCTGATTTTTCCTGACTCCGTTGGCTTGGTAAGCGTTGTCAGAATTGATGTATTCTGTGTTTGAACAACGCCAATCTTCTCATTGAGTTTCGCCTTGTCCTCATCTTGGCTGGCGCGGTTTATTGCGTTCACAGCTATTACGGCGATTGCAAACAGGACGAACAACCCCATCACGCTCAACCGGACTCGCTTGCTGTGCTCAATCTTCTTAGTGAGATCAGGTATAAGGTAGCCCAATCCAGCTAAACCAAGGAACAATGGCACGGCATCTGGAATTGCATTCAAAAGAAATTGGATCGCCGTTCCAAGACGGGGATGCGCATGTGCAAACTTCACTCCCGCATCTCCGACCCGTGAAGATGTGTCAGGAATCCAGTGCCGCCATTTGTGCCAATTGACAAAGACCGGGAGCAGTGCCACCGCAGCGATTAGCGCGATTGTGGCTTTCGGATATTTGGCAGAGAAGTTGCCAATAGAGGATTGAACCCGAGTGAGGGTTGACACACAACGCTGTCGCCACTTCCTGGCAGCTGGCACGACTCGATCCCACATGCTCTGTGCTACTTTCTGACGGGTTTGACTGCCGCTTTCGCGTCTTCTGCCTTCTCCCAATCCTGCTCAAGGTGCGCTTGATAGAGGTCTGGCAGTTTAGTTCCCTTCAATGATGCCCATGTTTTTGCAGCAAGATATTTTCCCTGAATGCGGCGATTGTCCGCATATTTCCACTCATAGACTGCATATTCCCGAGCATTCAGTTGTGCAGTCATCGCGTTCAGTGAATCCATCATCTCTTGTAATGAATGGTTCGGGTCTGTATCGGGATAGCCCGAACAAAGAGGCTCGGGAAAATATGTTTGTCTTCCGCCCTTCAGTTCTGCAATTTGATTATCCAGTTGATGATTGCGATATTGTAGCCACTGCAAGTTGCAAAGACTCTGATTATTAATCCTGTTGTATTCTTCCAATAATTGAGCAGATTCCGTATCAGCCTTCTTCGCTCTATCCACAGCTTCATTGTGTTCTGTCTCAAATGCTCCATAAATCCTCAGCCCAACTAAAGCAATAACTACTGCCAATACTCCCAAAGCAATCACTTTCTTCATTTCCCATTTCTCCTGTTCGTTCAGCTTATTTGGGAACTATCATTCACTTTTCAATCTCAGAAACGCTCTTTATTTCATACCGAAATTTATCAGGATGCTCTACAAGGTACGATTCTGGAATGTCGAACTTCTTTCCAAAACCCTCGTAGTCTTTTCTACGAGCGTTCCGCAATCCATCGATCTCTGAAGATTTAACAGATGGATCGTCCAAAACCATGTATCCATCTTCAATTGTGGCTTTATATTCCTTCCCAACATCTTCTGTTGAAATCATTCCAAAACATGCAACAGCTAAACTCAGCCTGTCATGGTCTACAGGAACAAGACTGTAGTGCTTTCCCTGAAAAATGCCTTCAACAGCACCACTGTCACATGGTGACACAGCACTGGTCACATGTAGAGTCGTGCTGGCTTGTGTCACCTGTCCCGTGTGTTTGCATCCAACGCAACCGAATACTGCCAATAGAGCAAGTCCTATTACCCTTTTCATTATCCTGTTCTCCCGTTCGGACTAATTTTCTGCCTTTATTTCGCTTTTGCAATCTGATTAAGCGTCTGTCAGATTACCAATTGGGTATCCACGCCACAACACACTCCAACAGCAGCAAATTAGTCCAACTTCATGCTAAACTCCAATCGATCCTCAATCAGGGGGTTCGGTTCTCCATGCGATCTCTAGCTATTCTGTGTCTCTCTTTGATTGCACTGTCATCGGCGGCACAGACTCTTACCGCAATTGAGGCTTCCAAACATGTAGGTGAATCTGCAACAGTATGCGGAACTGTTGCTGGAGAGCACACAGCCACCAGTAGCCGTGGTCAACCAACATTCATCAATTTGGACAAGCCATATCCAAACCAAGTCTTCACCATTCTGGTCTGGAGTGACGAACGACAACTTGTAGGGAAATTGCCCGCAACGGGAAAACTCTGTGCGGTAGGTTCGATCACGCTGTATCGGGGTGTGCCTGAAATTGTGCTGCACGATTCGAAAAGCTGGTATGTCCCTAACTAGGCTGCTCTCTACGATGAATCAAAAAAGGGAGTGCAGATGCGCAGAAAATCAATATTTGCGTTGCTGGTCGTTGCAATTCTTCCATTGTGTTCCGTGGACCTTGCTGGTCAGACTTATGCAGCTCGCCATCTCAAAGGCATACGCAGAGCCAATATCATTGTGGAGGGATTCCAGACTCCCTATGTGGACTGTCGGGTGATGATCTGAAAACGAGCGCAAACCTTATTATCAGTCAGTCCGACCTCAAGATTGAGAAAAGCGCGACCAGTTGGCTCCAGATCGGGACTCACAATTCGTTGTCCCAATGTCCAGAATCGGATTTCCGGATTCCAAGTTTTGCGCTTGCCTCTGTGCTCTGTGAAACTCTGCGCCTTGTTTCAGATGTGTCGGGGGGAGGCAGCGCGTGCGCTCGGAAGGGCTCACTGCCTCGGGGTGTTTGCCAACCCGACCTGTGTACAAATGGGTGGCTTCATCGCCGTTGGAACCTAAGATGCCGCCCCACAGCAAGGACGAGATCGGCGTTCATCATTCGCCAACTGCACCCGAAAATGCGCTGTGTCCACAGATCTTCGGAGGTTGTGCAGAGGCCGCGTACAGAGGACAGGATGAGAGCTAACGACATCATTGGCGCTGAGTGAGAATCGGTTTCGGTCCAAAACTCAAGGATCATCGAATATACTCCCGCTATGAAAAAGCTTGGCGCATGGGTGCTGACTTGTCTGGTCGTGTGCGCCCCGTTGATTTATGTGGGCCATCTTCTAAGCAACTACGTGAAGATCCGCAAGGACCTTCAGCGAAAGTCTGCCATCGTCGTCCACCCTACAGTTGGAGAAAATGAGGCCTTGGATCTCGGTTACATTTACTCAATGCGGCGGGACTCCCTGCTCCGCGAAGGACGCTTGAACCTTGTGTGGTTCGTCGTAGTTCCGGCGACGAATGTCCACTATTCTTGCCCTTACGAGGAGGGTTATTCAGACTTCAAAACAGGGGACAGTGTCCGTCTGATTCATACCACCAGTGAGGACGGCGGCGATAATGGCTATATCGTCGGCCTTCACGACAATGAGCGCGACAAGGTCGCATCCGTCTGGAACTTCAACCTCGACACAGTTGAACCTGATATGCCCGACGACGAATAACAAGGTTGTCGTTCTGCAAGTGTTTGCGGACGCACCGAATTCTACACGGAATCACTACCAAGACGAGATCCCAGCAATCGACTATGATTCATTAGGTATGGAAACCACTTCCACAACACGAAAGGCGACGATTGTCCCCCTTCTGCAGGTACAGTGGGACCTCGACGTCGCACGACCTGTTCCGATAATCGAAAGCAAGCGGGTTTTTTTGGAAGACCTTTCCGGAATGCTTAAAGCGGATAATTTCGACCTTTGGAAGGAATATCTATCGGAAAGCCAGCGCAAACAGGTTGTCTCAGCAAAAGTGGGGATCGTACACAGATTTGAATCATCCAGCCACATTGGCAAGGAAGAGCACGAATCGAAGAGCCTGCTCGAACAGATATCTGCATGCCTGCAAATCCTTAGGCCAACACGTTCGCGCTTTCAGACGATTCAATTGAAGTTTCTCTCTGATTCATCAACGGACATTTTTCGCTTCAGTCACCCACAAGAGACCCTCCCAAACATCCCTCAGTCGGACATACTCAACACAATTCGAGCAATCGATATAGAACGGCTGCACACAATTTCACCAAGGTTTCTGAAGCTTGCCGAAAACGGACCGGAGAACGTTGTGCGTGCGGCGCGCTATTTTTTGATTGGCTATTCGGAGATCGTCGATAATTTCATTTCATCCTTGGTCACTTCTCGAATTATCAAGCACTCAAAGAAGAATCGCCTTCCCACATTTTCGGAGGTCTTCAGTAGATTTTTCGATGAAGAGGACGAAATAGTCGAGTTAGCAAAATCATTTGAGGACAATATCGAAGGCTACATGGAATGGATTGGCCCCGATGAGCTTCGCGTGGCGCGCGACTGTTTTGAGGAAATACGCAGCCGAGTATTGGAGCTTTTGGGAGAGGGATCAAATGCAAAGTAAAGCCGATGCATTTTCGGAATTCGCGTTACGTTCATTAGCAAAGCACCCGGTTGGTATTGAATGCATTGAAAAGTCCACTGCCATCGTGATATTCGGTTCCCGTGCGTCAGGGCTTGAGCGTGCGGATTCGGATCTGGACGTTTTATGTATTGGCGGTACATTGTGGAGACTCAAATCACGAGAATTGGACATCAATATGGTCCCATTGAAATGGGCAAACAATTCTCGTTGGTTGGGGACAGAGCTTGCATCACATATATCCACTTATGGACGATGGGTAAAGGGAGGGCCGGAATGGCTGTTGGGAGCGCGAATCTCACCTGAAGCGGTGAATTCGAAACGCAGAAGGCTTGCTGCGTTCATGAGAACTCTGCCATTGCTGTGGGACGGGCTTCTGGATGAGTTCCGCTTGAAGTACGCTATAAAGCTGCGTCGTGAGGCACAGCGTCTCCTGCTCCTTGAACAAAATGTTTCCATTCCGCCAACGCGCGCAATAGATTGCCATTGGGTCAAAGAGTCCAATTCGCCCGCACAGGTCGAGAATGTCCTTAGGCGTTTCGTCTGCCTTCATTCGCAATGGCTAGTTAGAGAGTTCATGCCAAAAATTGAGACAACCTTGAAGCTGCAAAGCCAGAACGACGGACGCGGGGGCGTGAAGATCTACGATCCGACTCCATCCAAACATCGGTACTGGTCGAAGCCACTTGGCGCAAGAGATGGAAGTTGAAGGCGCGTCCTCGGAACGGAGTGCCGACGCAGATCATATTCATCGCTCTCTTGCGAGAACCACATCCGCTTCGAGAAACCACCTTGCGGAGGGCAGGCTGGCATGGGTGTCGGCCCAACTCTTGATGTCTTGAAGGAGCAGAGCACGTCTATTTTTGTTTTTGGGCGCTTCCCGGTCGATCGTTTTCACCTGTGGTGGGGCGAATCGCAAAAACAAGTCGCAAATATGGTTGGAGCACTGACAGTAGTCCTTTCTCGGTTAAAGGTCCATGCGGTACGAGAATTACGGATATCAAATACAAAACTGCTATTGCGCCCAGAACCGAAACGGGAACTGCGTACCACTTTAGCTTCTGGGCAAGGGTTCCGATCACTGCCCCTACTACAATGAACGCCACCAGCAGGAAACTTCCTTTAGCCCAAAAACTAGCCGAACTGCTGTCGATAGGTGGGACGTGAGTTTGCGTAGTTTCTTTCCTCAAAGTCTCGCGAACTTTCAATGACTGTTGTGAGTTGTTGTGTAGGTCGCCACCCTCGAATTCCAGTCTTGATTCAGGGTGCAGGGTCAATTCGGTTTCTGATTTTGAATCATCGTATGTTTTGCCAGTCTGTATCCGAGCCATTGGTTCCTCCTCAGAAAGTGCTTCTCACGGGACCTCGACACGCTCTGCTCTTTCAAACTGCTCCTGGCGCGCTCTCTCTTCCTCTCTCAAGATCCTTACTCGTTCTTTTTCTTCCCTTTGACGAATCTCCTCGGCAGTTGGGGACCGTTCAACTTTTCCGTCGTAAATGTCCACCTCTCGACCAGCGAAAGCCCGAATCGAATTCACGCCGACGTTGTAGTACGATGCCAACGCGGCGGTTGATTCTTGCCAGTGCTGGTCATTAGATCGGAAGTTCTTGAGATCAGTCTTTGATGGTCCCAGATCGACGATGTGCGTTCTCATGAAGCTATGCTTGAACTGATCTGGCCCGTGGATGGTTTCGAGACGGCCAACCACATAGACCTTGCGAGCTAGTCTATCCTTCTCATGCGAAATCATGAATTCAGTCGATGGGGGTCCCCGAGGACCACGGTGATACAAATCGACTTCTAGGGCCGAAAATGATCCGGCTTCCAAAACACCTGAAAGATAACCGTAGTCGTTATCAACCAAGCTTCCGAATGTTACCGCCACGTCACCATAAATGATGTATGGCGACAATGAGTTCTTCATTTGACGATCTTCAGGCGCACTCGCGTTTGTGGGCACACCGGGTAATCTGCCATTGAAGATTGATGCCACATCCCCTGTCGCGGTGTGGTTCAAATCCTCAGTCTCCGTGGGACCAAGCGTGGCGTCGAAATAGTGGTCATCTACAGTGGCGCGATGTCTGCTTGGGCTCAGGACTTCGGCGTCAAATGCCGACTGCGGATAAATGATTTGAGCATAGGCCGTGTGTTCCCGAGTTCCCAGTCCAAATGTGAATGCTTCCCGCCTGATCGAGATTGGTATTTGTCGGACGTTGGTAACGAAGATTACATGCAGGTGTTCATAGCTGAATATCAAGCTCTGTAGTGATCCCGATCCTACACCTTCGCTCTCTGTCCCACTGGGCTTCGAAACATGCTTCACAACGAACCGCGCGTTATAACCCGGATACGTTGGTCGCGCAGGAACAGATAGATTGTTTACAGATGGCGGTGCAACCGAAGATTTCGAAGCAGTGCCGTTGTCCCCACTCAGAACAGCGACCAAGATAAGAAAGGCAACGCCTAGGAGAGTGAATGGGATAAACCTGAGATATGTTGGTGGATCATCTCTTGCCACCTCCGGAGTTCGCTCTGTTGACGCTGAGCCACCGCCTCCTTTTGAAGTGACTTTGAATCTAATCTCCCCCGGCTTCTTTCGCTTGGGCATGCCGCACCGCCAGACATAAAAGGGTGCACCGGATTTTACCGAGCAACAGAACGGTGGTCAATAAGAATCGTTCAAACTCGAGGGCCCGTTGACCAAGAAAATCGACGCAGGCATCCTTCTTAGAGAGCGTGACGGCAGGCTTCAACTCGCATGCTGATGCTCAATTCCGCGCAAGACAATGCCTTCGACGGTTTGGGCAAAAAACCGCTCGGGCAAGGATACTGGCCCGAATTCCAAGAAATCCAGATGGGCACAAGGCGATTTGAAGAATCTCCCACAGGGTTCGGGGAGGTTGCATTCCTCGTTCTTATGCGACACAATCGCATGCAGGGCACGGTCAAAAATGGATACCCGACCTTGGGAAAAGTCCGAAATTGCCGAGCGTTTCAGAACGTTGCGACGAAAAGCCCACCTGACACAAAGACACTTGAGCGCGATCATTGACCTCTGCCCGCAAAGCATAAGCGAGATCGAGAACTGCCGCGTAGTGCCTCATCGGACGACGTGGAATCGTTTTTGCGAGCTTGAATGGAGACACAATCGGCCTCAAGTATTGATGCCAACGAGTTGGGACTGAACCGCGCGGATGATCAGCGAATCGCGAATTGACGACAAAATGAAGGCAAACAGGACTCGAAACCAGAGCAAGCGAGGCAAGCCTCGGATAGAGTCAGAGATCGCGGTAGTATCCTGCTCGCATGTGGAAACTTCTGAATCGCAAGCTATCAGACAAGGAAGCGGCTCGCAGGTCTGAGCGTTGGGCCTTTTGGGCATTGCCTCTGGCAGGCATCTCTATCCTGATTGCTGTTGTTTTTGCGGTTCGTGCCGAGCATCTTCAGTTGGAACTTGCGCGACGCTCAGGCTCTCTGGAAAAGCCCAATCCAACACTCCGAGTAGGGGGCATAAAGGTTGATCAGCCGCTCACCATCTACTATGCCGCACCATTCACTAAGAACAGTCTTACGGTGGTGAATTTACCGCTGGAAGTGCAAAACGAAGGCGGCAAAACAACCAAGGGCACTCAGGTTGTCATTAGGGAACCCAAAATCTCTGCCATTGAGACAACGGATTTGTCCGCGACTGCCGAGACAACATTGCCTGTGAATCTCAATGCCCAGCGTCATTTTGCATCTCTCGGAAACTACTCGTACTCCTCCTTTTTACTACCCGACCTGAATCCGGGTCAGAATCTAGGCATAGGAGAGCCACTGGTTGTGGGAAATTCGAGGCAAGAGATCAGCGGCAAAGCACGCATGCAAGACGGCGTAACCGTTTCATATAGTGCCTCGTTGGAATTCGGCTATCCGATCACAATCTCCATCTCGGGAGAAGACCTCAAAACGACGGATTATTCCCTTGAGGTCATTGGATTGCAGGCAACCACCGAAGCACAGATGAATCATGCTCTGGCAGATGTGATTGAGGGTCAAGTTGAGACTTCAAACCGAGAAAGAACCCTCTGGTCTCGAATTGTGGGCTACATTTTGCCGGATCATAGACGTGCGCTACTCCTAATGCCCAAATTCGATAAACACTCACAACCCAACGGAGGAG
This sequence comes from Occallatibacter sp., assembly GCF_049582745.1. GTDB lineage: Bacteria > Acidobacteriota > Terriglobia > Terriglobales > Acidobacteriaceae > Telmatobacter. The sequence goes on along the minus strand of NZ_JBAUUO010000044.1, from coordinate 62,237 downwards.
CCGTGTATTTGCCGAATGGACTCCAATTCAATCGGACTGTCGAATACGATGTCCGATGAGTGGAAGCCCAGCACTCCACCTATTGCTGCCGCCTTCAAGCCCGATTTTCGAGTAAAGCTCCCCAAAATACAGTACGTCGTGGTGGAACGGGACCAAAAGGCGATAATCTGCGATTTCTCGCAGCCCCCGCATTTCGAATTCGATTCAAGTTGAGTAGATCCCGAGAAGGACTCTGCGCCTAATGTCTGCGCTTCCTTCCCAGATCTCGTTTCAAAGCAGAAGGTTGAAAACGAGTCGGAGGCAAGGTGCAAGCCACACCGCGAGACAACTCCGAGCCGAACTTCTATAGATCCGAAGTCGGGCTTGAATTCCGTAGAGGCAACCGCAAAAATAAACTTGAGTTGGGGGCAAGCTTGGGGGCAAGTTCCGGAACTCGATTTCGGATGATCAATTGAATCAATAAGATGCTTTTCATGTTTGGTAGACGTTAGCGCTACCAAGTCAAGTTTCCGAAGCTCGATGTGCTCCCCATAAGCGAAACAGGGCGGCTGTTGTGCCATTGAAGCCGGCCGAGTAATCTTGGAGCCATGAACTGGCGGCGCGGACTTTTGCTAGCCGGGATGAATCTGTTGGCGGCTGTACCGCTGATCTGCCTATTGGCGGCCCAAGATGCGCAGTTCATGAAGGAGCGGGAGCAGCACTCTGCAAATGAGGAAGGGCTGCGGATCGATAGTTCCGGCGAGGTCTCCGCAGCGCCAACCAAGATCGTTCAAGCGCAGGAAGAACAGACGGTCACTTTCAGTCCGTGTGGGCTGTGGGCGAACATCCCAGCACAAGAGTCTGTCGTGCAGGTGGGGAATCTGCCGGTATTCATCGTTAGCCAATGGCGAGAGTCCTGTCCCGCAAAATGGTCAATTTCTAGAATGCTGGGTGTGGATGATGGATGGCTAATCTCCGATGCTAACTTCAAAGCGATGCGCCGCGTGGATCTGGTGCTGTGTGTCCTGATAGCCGTTCAATGGTTCCTGGTTGGTGGCTTTCCGCTGAGGCAGTCGAATCACTGGTGGGCGGAGCCGGGCGCCTTTATCACGGCTAATAACTTCGTTGCGGCCTGCATTGCCATCATTCCGGTGATCGACGGATTGGCGAGATTGCCTGCGTTGATCGCCTTTGGCGGATGGGTCTGGTGGCTGGGGCTAGTCTTATGGAAGATTGGATGTCTCACCTGGCAGTCAACAGTCGGCCGCCAGCGGCGTCTAACTCACTGAAAGTGTGCTGTGAATCCCCCATGAAGCGAAACATGATGCAAAATCGGATTCTTACCCAAGTCGCCGTATCGGTCGTTGCGCTGGCGTGCGCGCCGGCCGCAATGCTTACCCAGCAAGCCGGCAACTCCAAGCCTGCCCAGCCCTCGCCAGACGACAAGCCCGTCGCCACCCTGAAAGTGCAGGCCCGCGAAGTCCTGCTGCCGGTCACCGTTCGCGACAAGCACGGCGCCTTCGTGACGACCCTCGACAAGGCCGACTTTTCCCTCACCGAGGACGGTCGCCCGCAAACGATCAAGAGCTTTGCCCGCGAAACCAACCTGCCTTACAAGCTCGGCCTGCTGGTCGATACCAGCCGCAGCGTTTCCGGCGCGCTTGAAAACGAGCGCAAGGCTGGCGGCGATTTCGTCGACTCCATGCTGCCGGCAGCGCCGCGCGCCAAGGATCCGGACGAAGCCTTCCTCATCCACTTTGACCGCGAGGTGGAGTTGCTTGAGGACTTCACGGCGTCGCGCGAAAAACTGCACCACGAGCTCGATGACATGAGCGCTACTCGCCAGACGGTCGACGATTCGCAGGGGCCGGAGACGACGGGCGACGATCGCGAGCGGCCGACGCACAGCCGCGGCGGAACGCAGCTTTATGACGCCATCTTCCTCGCCTGCGACGAGCTGATGAAGCATCAGGACGGACGCAAGGCCATTGTGGTCTTCTCAGACGGCGTGGATCGCGGCAGCAAAGACTCGATGAACGATGCCGTCGACGCGGCCGATCGCGCCAACGTCGTTGTCTACACCATCTACTTCAGAGGCGAGGAAGAGAAGAATTCCAACTTTGGCTTTCCGGGCGGAGGCCGGCGCGGCGGAATGAGCTATCCCGGTGGCGGCGGATACCCGGGTGGCGGCGGCTATCCTGGCGGCGGCCAGCAGCGCCGTGAGCCCAAGCCCGTCATCGACGGCAAGAAGATCATGGCGCAGATTGCCGAGCGCACTGGCGGTCATGCGTACGAAGCCAAGAAGCGCGACGACCTTGACGCAATCTACAAGCTGATTGCCGAGGAGCTGCGCAGCCAGTACCTGCTGACCTATACGCCCGACATGGTCGATAACCGGGGTGGCTTCCACAAAGTCGTGCTGAAAGCCACGAAGGGCGACCTGCAGGTAGTAACGCGCGAAGGCTACTACGCGACAGGCGGAGACGATTCGAAGTAAATATGAGAAGGGGCCATTTCAGCGGCCGCGCAGATTGCTGACGCAAGCCTGAGGCCATCCCTCAGCGGCTAAAGCCATCCTCCAATTGCTGGACTTGTGGCACGGATAAATCCGTGCCCTTTCAAAGCTGCGGCTTTTCAATAATCTGAGGGCAGTTTCTCCCTGTTCAGCTTGCGGCGGATTCGAGTGCAGGTCCTGTCAACACAGGCGCATCGAGCGCGGCCTCCGTCACCTCATCAGTGACAACCGTGAAGTGGCGCAGATCGGCCTGGCCGAACGACGTCGTGATGGCCACATCGGAGGCATCGCGGCCAACGGCCATCAGCACGCGGCCGATACGCGGCGTAGCGTGGCGCGCGTCAAAGGTCCACCAGCGGTTCTCGAGATAGACCTCAAACCACGCGCTGAAATCCATGGGGCCGGAGACGGGCCACGCGATGTCGCCGAGGTAGCCGGTGGCATAGCGCGCCGGGATATTCATGGCACGGCAGAATGTAATGGCGAGATGCTGGAAGTCGCGGCAGACGCCGATGCGCTCCGTGTACACATCGAGGGCGGACTTTGTCGGCCGCGCGTGGGGATAGCTGAACGTGACCTTGCCGTGCACCCAGTCGCAGATGGCCTGCACCCGCGACCAGCCCGGCGAAACGTGGCCGAAGAGTTCGTAGGCGATATTGGAAAAGCGGTCGACTTCGCAGTAGCGGCTGCTAAGCAGGTAACAGAGAAATTCGCTGGGCACGTCGCCGACGGGAACTTCGCGGGCATGAATGTTCGCTTCGTCCGGCTGGCCGGTGTCCCGAATCAGCGCTGAATTGTGGAGCCGCAGCAGTCCCGCCGGCGCCATGAAGCGCGTGCAGCGATTGCCAAAGCCGTCGATGTACTCCGTCGCATCTACCTGCGGTTCGATGTGGAGCGTGTCCGGCTCGATAAGGTCCTTCTCTCGCGACGGGTGAACGTGGAGCAGCGTCACCATTGCAGCGGCGGTGGGAAGATGGAATTGTATGTCGTAGCCAATGCGAATCAGCATGTCTTTTGAGTTTGATGCAAATTCGCGAGACGTGTGGGGAATGCTTGCCAAAAAGAAGAACGGTTCCCGTTCACTCAGGATGACAGCGGTGATGTCGGGGAAAGGTTGGGTAGTGAGAAAGCGAAAGGAAGAAGCAGATCCTTCGCTCACCACCCCCAAACTGAACTGCGTTTGGGGCCCCGTTCTCTCAGGATGACACCTCGTGGGCGGGAGCGATTCGTGAGAGGCAAACAGGAAGGGCGGCCGCCGAAGCGGACGCCCTTTTGTCACTGGCCGATTGCGTTTACTTGTTGGTGTGGGACGTACCGGTCTTCTCCTCTACTGCTGCCTGGGCGGCCGCGAGGCGCGCCGTGAGCAGGCGGAAGGGTGAACAGGAGACGTAATTGAGGCCGATCTTGTGGCAGAACTTGACGGACTCAGGATCGCCGCCATGCTCGCCGCAGATACCGACTTTCAGGTTGCTGCGCGTGTTGCGCCCCTTGGCGGTGGCCATCTTCACCAGCGCGCCCACGCCAGCCTGGTCGAGCGTGGCAAACGGATCGTGCTTGAAGATGCCAAGTTTCAAGTACGCCGGCAGAAAGTTGTTGATGTCGTCGCGTGAAATTCCATAGGTCGTCTGCGTCAGGTCGTTGGTGCCGAACGAGAAGAACTCAGCCTCTTCGGCGATCTGATCGGCAGTCAAGGCAGCGCGCGGCAGCTCGATCATGGTTCCCACCATGTAGTCGACGGTTTTGCCCTTCTCCTTGAAGACGTCTGCGGCGATGCGGCGCACGATGGTGGCCTGGTTGCGCATCTCTTCGATGGAGCCGATGAGCGGGATCATGATTTCGACGTGCGGATCGCCGCCCTTGATCTTGACGGCAACCGCGGCTTCGAGAATGGCCCGGGCTTGCATTTCGGTGATCTCGGGGAACGTGATGCCGAGGCGGCAGCCACGCAATCCGAGCATCGGGTTCATCTCGTGCAGCTCTTCTACGCGCGCCAGCAGCGGACGAAGTTCCTTCAGTTTCGGCGAGCGCGGCTTGGTGTCTTCGAGGTGCTGAATTTCGACCAGCAGATCTTCCCGCTTGGGCAGAAACTCGTGCAGCGGCGGATCGAGCAGGCGGATGGTGACCGGCAGCGATTCCATGGCCTTGAAGAGACCGACGAAATCGGCGCGCTGCATGGGCAACAGCTTCTTCAACGCGTCGCGCCGATCTTTCTCGTTATTGGCCAGGATCATGGTGCGCATGTGTTCGATGCGGTCTTCGGCAAAGAACATGTGCTCGGTGCGGCACAATCCGATTCCCTCGGCGCCGAACAGGCGTGCCTGCTTGGCGTCGCGCGGAATATCTGCGTTGGCGCGGATGTTCAGCCGGCGAAGCGGATCGACCCAACTCATGAACTTCACCAGATCCTCATCGTCAGGCTGCGCAGCCAGCGTCTTGAGCTGGCCTGCGATGACGCGGCCGGTGGTGCCATCCAGCGAAAGCCAGTCGCCCTGCTTGTAGGTGTGGCCCTTGACGCGCAGTTGCCTGGCGTTTTCATCGACGACACAGTCGCCTGCTCCGGCTACGCAGCACTTGCCCATGCCGCGTGTGACGACAGCAGCGTGTGACGTCATGCCACCGCGCGATGTGAGGATGCCCGAGGCAACTTCCATGCCCGCGATGTCTTCCGGCGTCGTCTCGCCGCGGACGAGGATGATGGATTTATAGTCGCCCTTCTGGTGGTGTTTCACGGCGTCTTCTGCGGTGAAGACGATCTGGCCGACGGCCGCGCCCGGCGAGGCCGGCAGTCCGGTGGCGAGCACTTCAATCTTCTCGCCCTTTTCGATGAGACGCGGAACCAGGAAGTCATACAGCTGGTTCGGCTCGACGCGGAAGATGGCTTCTTCCTGCGTGATCAGGCCTTCACGCACCATGTCGATAGCAACGCGAACTGCCGCGAGGCCCGTGCGCTTGCCATTGCGGGTCTGCAGCATGTAGAGTTTGCCATCCTGGATGGTGAACTCGAAATCCTGCATATCGCGATAGTGCTTTTCCATCTTCCAGGTAATGGCCTTGAGATGGTCGTAGACCTTGGGCATGGCGCGTTCGAGTTCGCTGATCGAGAGCGGCGTACGTACGCCGGAGACAACATCTTCGCCCTGCGCGTTCATCAGGTATTCGCCGAAGAAGACCTTCTCGCCGGTGGCGGGATTGCGCGTGAAGCCTACGCCTGTGCCGGAGTTCTCGCCGAGGTTGCCGAAGACCATGGCCTGGATGTTGACGGCTGTACCCAGCCAGTCATCGATGTGGTTGATGCGGCGATAGGTCTTGGCGCGCTCGTTTTGCCAGCTCCTGAAAACGGCGTCACGCGCGGCAGAAAGCTGTTCAAGCGGCTTCTGCGGAAAGTCCTTGCCGGTTTCCTTTTTCACCAGCTTCTTGTACTCGGCGATGATGTCCTGCAGCGCCTTGGGTTGCAGTTCGTAATCGAACTTCACCTTCTCGCGCAGCTTGATGGCATCGAAGATGTGTTCGAACTTTTTCTTCGGCACATCGAGAACTACGTCGCCGAACATCTGGATGAGGCGGCGATACGAGTCATACGCGAAGCGCGGATTGCCGCTGCGCTTGGCCAGCGCTTCGACGGCCTTGTCATTCAGGCCGAGGTTCAGAATCGTGTCCATCATGCCGGGCATGGAGAACTTTGCGCCCGAGCGGACTGAAACCAGCAGCGGATTCTCGCCGATGCCGAGTTCCTGGCCCTGCAGCTTTTCAAGCCGCGCCAGCGCTTCGTGCATCTCGACATCGATCTGCGGGCTCAGTTTGCCGCGCATGTATTCGCGGCAGGCTTCGGTTTGAATCGTGAATCCGGGAGGGACAGGCAAACCGGCGTTGGTCATCTCTGCGAGGCCTGCGCCCTTACCGCCGAGAGCGTCCTTCATGCGGCCGTTGCCGTCCGCTTTGCCGTCACCGAAGAAGTACACATACTGGGTTGTTGTTGAAGTCGAGCCTGCCGGTCCGGCAAGCTGCTGATCCACTACGCCCTGCGTCATGGAATAAAGCCTCCGATATAGATTTGCACCGTGAATATCCGCGAGAGGCGACACCTGTGCTGGAGGGCAGAACGCGAGCTTGGCCAGTTGCTTTTGAAAGCGGTTGGGAAACCAAGTGCGAGCGGTTGTCCGGCACAGGACTGTGCCTTTTCGGCTATCCCTTAGTCGCAAGTACAAATAGCGCGGCAAGTATACACTTGCCTGTGCCAGTCATCACAGACCCTCAACATACACAAAGACTTACGCGCGTTCTTGCCTGCAGTTTCGAATGGCGGTCGTCGCAGATGTACATGGCCAAAGGAGATGCGCAATCGCCTGTTCTATCGGACCCCCTTCGCCGCACTTCACTCAGGTTCGGATTGCGGACAGGGTTGCGCAATGTGGGATGATCCGGTCCGGGGAACTTACAACAATTCAAGTCTGCAATGGCTTTGCTCATCAGCGGTTCTTTCGCCGCGTTGCGAAAAGCGAAGAACTGCCCGCCGTTCTGATCAGCGGTAATTGAAAAGATTCGCCGAGTCTCTCTGTTTGCGCCGCAGGCGTTGTCCCGCGTTGACAATCCTTGCGAGAGGGACTGCGGGATGATGAGGAAGCACTGGATTCTTGCGCTGTGCGCGATGTTTGTGTCTGGCTCGATAAGCGCCCAGAAGACGATCTGGCAGCCTTCGCCTGGACATGCGCAGATTCCAATCTGGCCGGGGGCGGCGCCGGACCCGCAACCGGTGAAGGGGCCGGAGACTGCCGAATCCTCTGGTCCAAAAGATCTGGTTGGCGGCAAGCCGATGGTCGGCATCAACAACGTCTCCGTGCCCACGATAACGGTCTACTCGCCTACCGGAAAAAACACCGGTGTTGCGGTCATCGTATTCCCCGGCGGTGGATACCAGATGCTTGCTATCGATCTCGAAGGCAGCGAGGTCTGCGACTGGCTGGTCACCAAGGGAATCACGTGCGTGCTGCTGAAGTATCGCGTGACAGACGTGAGCGATTACCCGAAGTCCGGTCCATACCCGGAATCACCGATGGCGCTCGAAGACGCGCAGAGGACAGTCGGTCTCGTGCGTTATCGCGGCGCGGAGTGGCACATCGATCCGCACAAGATTGGCGTTTTAGGTTTCTCGGCTGGCGGGCATCTTGCGGCCGCAATCAGCAATCACTTCGACAAGCGCCTCTATCCGCCGGTCGATGAAGCCGACAAGGAGAGCTGCCGCCCCGATTTTGCGGTACCGATCTATCCGGGACATCTGTCGATTTCCGCAGCACGGTGGGATGCGGAACAGGGCAGGAAAAAGTTTGTCATGGCCAAGCCCGCGGATTCGGCGGTCGGGCCGCTCACGCTGAATCCCGATTTACATGTCACGACAGAGACGCCGCCCACGTTTCTGCTGCAGGCAGAAGACGACCATGTCGATAACGTTGATGATGCTCTGTCGTATTACATTGCGCTCAAGAACGCGCAGGTTTCAACGGAGCTGCACCTGTACGCACATGGAGGCCATGCATTCGGATTGCGGCACACGGAACAGCCCATCACTGACTGGCCGGAATTGGTCGAGCGCTGGTTGCGGACCATTGGGATGATCGCGGACTAGTTTTGAATCGGGCGTACCTGAGCGTATTCAGCTAGATTGAAGGGATGATAACGATCTCGTGCCTGCGACCGGCATTGCGACCTTTGTTTGTTTTGTTTACTGTTGCGGCGTTGACAGCAGCCAGCCATGCCCAACAAACCGCGCCGCGGCTGATTATTGCCGACTTACAACACACGAGCGGGCCGGTCGATCGCTTTTTTGACCTGTCGGTTGGGTCAGATTATCCCGGTACGTTGATTCGCGAAGACAGCCAGGCGCAACTCAAGTTGACGGTGGATGAACTCGGCTTTCGATACATCCGCTTTCACGCCATTTTTCACGATGTCTTGAAAACCGTGCGCGTTGAGAACGGCAAGACCGTGTATGACTGGTCGGGAATCGATCGCCTCTACGATGACTTGCTTGCACGTCACATCAAGCCATTCGTGGAACTGGGGTTTACACCCGAGGCACTTGCGACGTCGAAGAACAGCATCTTCTACTGGCACGGCAATACCTCGCATCCGGATCCGGGCGGGTGGCGTGATCTGGTGTCGGCATTTATCAAGCACATCGAAGAGCGATACGGGAAAGACGAGATTCGCACGTGGTACTTCGAGGTATGGAACGAGCCGAATCTCTCAGGCTTCTGGGAAGGAGCCGATCAGAAGGCCTACTTCGCGCTCTACGATCTGACCTCGAACACAATCAAGTCGGTCGACCCAAAACTGCGTGTGGGAGGTCCAGCAACGGCCGGGGCTGCGTGGGTGCCGGAGTTTCTTGCTCACGTGAAGATGAGCGGCGCCGCTGTCGACTTCGTGACGACCCACACCTACGGAGTAGACGGCGGTTTTCTCGATGAGAACGGGAAGAGCGATACGAAGCTGTCGCCTTCTCCGGATGCGATCGTCGGCGACGTGCGCCGGGTGCGTGAGCAGATCTCGGCCTCCGCATATCCCGGCCTCCCGTTGTACTTCACGGAGTGGAGCACGAGCTACACGCCGCGCGATGCGGTGCACGATTCCTACATCAGCGCCGCCTACATTCTGAGCAAGCTGAAAGCCTGCCAGGGTCTGGTTCAGGGAATGAGCTATTGGACGTATACGGATCTTTTTGAGGAGCCGGGTCCGCCGACGGCATCGTTCCAGGGGGGATTCGGCCTGCTGAATTGCGAGGGAATTCGAAAGCCCGCGTTTTTCGCGTACAAGTACCTTCATGCGCTGCAGGGAGAGGCAATCGTCTCCAACGATCGACAATCGATGCTGGCAACGAATGGTGATGGCCTCGAGGCGCTCATATGGGATTTTGAACAGCCGCAGCAGACCGTGAGCAACCGGCCATTCTTTACGAAGGTGCAGCCGGCACATGCGGCCACTCCGGTGCATCTGCGCGTTACGCACCTGGCTCCAGACACCGCGTACCGCCTCGAGGTGTATCGTACCGGGTTTCACGCCAACGATGCCTATTCGGCTTATCTTGAAATGGGAGCGCCAAAGGATCTGAGTGACGCGCAGATTGCGCGCCTCAATGAACTGACGCGAGATTTGCCCGAGAAGGATCAAACCGTACGCAGTGGAAAAGAGGGCATTGTAGAGGTTGACTTGGCAATGAACAGCAACGACATCGTATTGGTCAGGTTGAAGCGCAGTCGCGAAACGAAACGAGCAGTGCGTTGAGACGTGCACTGCAAGGCTTTTCGAATTCGGGTGCTTCCAATGGACACAGAAGAGGAGTCCCGCGAGATGGGCCGTGTTGGTTTACGCGGCCGGCATCTCGTAGCAGGGTTGGTCGGGGCAACGCGAGGGTTCGCGCGAGGTCAGAATGCGATCGAGCCCGACCAGTTGAAGAATTTCCGCGACACGGTGCGATGCGTTGACGATCGCGAACTCGTGTCCGGCCAGGCGCGCCTCTCCGTAGAGCGTGATCAGCACTGCGATGCCGGCGGCGTCGATGCGTTCGACGTGACGCATGTCGAGCGTGACGGACTGCGCGCGCACGACGGGCTGCAGTTCACTCACCAGCCGTTGCTCTTCACCGCGTACCAGTTCGTGAAGATTGCCCTCTATGATGATCGTTCTTTCCATAACGTTTTGATGATTGCTTGTCATACATACCTCCTTTGAAACGCCTATCCGCGACGTCCGCAGGAAAAGCCGATGGAAACGGGGGATCGGCTTCTCGTCCTCTTACTCTGCACCTGGGTCGCCAAAGCAGATCCTAAGTTAAGCTTCTGAAACGGTTAAAGTTACGAGTGATGATTCCAGCACGCCCTACGCTCAAAACTGTTCGAAATCCCTGTTCCACGTCCACATTCGAACAGTCTCATCGGGTTTCCCGGCAAGTGATCTTGGCTTGCTGGGGTGATCCTGTTTGTCATTACGCATTGGGTCTCAAGAGAAGTTCCCTATATTTGATGAAAGGGGTGCACGGTTGGATTCCGGATCGGGACATCTCGGGAGTTACACCGCGCAAGAGCTGGCTAAGGCGTGTGGATTCACAGCAGCCGGCCTAGTGGCCCTACCGCATCGTGAGGCGTCTCGCGATGCGAACCGTTTCGCAACGTGGATCGCCGCCGGACACGCGGGCACCATGCAATATTTATCGCGCATTCATGACAGCGGAGAGCTGGTGCGCGCACGCGTGGCCACACCGTTTCCATGGGCGCGGTCTGCGATTGTGTGCTTTACCTCGTACCATTGCGATGCGCCGCTTTCCACCGAGACGCAAAACCCGCGGAGCGGGTGGATCGCGCGCTATGCGTGGAGCAGTCGCGTGGATGCCGATGGCAGGCGGCGGCCGAGCGACTATCACAAGGAGTTGCTGAAGCGCCTGAAGAATCTCGATGCAGAATTGCGCGAACAGTTCGGCGCGTTTGAATCGCGCGCGTATGTGGATACCGGTCCAATGGTTGAACGCGCGCTGGCGAACGCTGCCGGACTTGGATGGACAGGCAAGAATACCTGCCTCATTCATCCGAAGCTCGGCTCGTTCGGATTTCTGGCGGTGCTGCTGACCTCGCTCGATGTTCGTTCAGAAGAGAAAACAGCGGAGCTGGTCCACGATCATTGCGGGACGTGTACGCGCTGTCTCGAAGCTTGTCCGACGGAAGCGTTGATTACGCCGTACAAGATGGATGCGACGAAGTGCATTTCATATCTGACCATTGAACACAAGGGAAGTATTGCGCCGGAGCTGATGGCGGGGATGGGGCGGCAGGTTTTCGGCTGCGATATCTGCCAGGATGTGTGCCCGTGGAACCGCAAGGCGCCGATCAGCGCTGACACGGAGTTGGAACCGCGCGACGAACTCGTCAATCCGTCGCTCGAATGGCTGACCGCTCTCGATGAGCAGGCCTTCGAACGCGTTTTCAACGGCTCGCCGGTGCGCCGCGCGGGCTTTCTCGGGATGCGTCGCAACACGGCCATCGCGATGGGCAACAGCGGCGATCGAAGCTACGTCGAGCAGCTCAAGGAGTGGATTGAATCAACTGACGAAGGATTGCGCAGCGCGGCACGATGGGCGCTGAGCAAGTTGACTAATTGAATTGCTCTGTTCCAGAGTCCCCGCTAAGATTTTTCAGACTCTCGATCGACGGGCCGTCCGAAGCAAAGAATGTACCCGTTGTTGTCCTTGATCTCGAAGGCTCTCAGTCCGTCGCTCGTATTCGCCAGTGCGCTAAACATGGGAACGTCTTTCGCAACGAACTCTGCGTAGAGCGAGTCGGGATCATCGGTGTAGATATAGGCGTCCCAGCGCGCCCACGGGTGCCGCGAGGAATTGGGGTGTGGATGCACATCGCCCGCAATGGCCTTGAACATCAGCATCACCCGGTCGCGCCCGACGAAGGCCCAGTAGTCATCGACCTCTCCGTCTCCGCCGCCTTTGTAGGGCACATTGAAGCCAAGCCTCGACTGGTAGAAGTCGAGCGTGGCCGTCAAATCATCAACAATGAAAAATGGAGTGGCGCTGATCAGCATGGCAGTGATTTCCAGAATAGCCTACGAAATCCGCGAAAATCAGGTCTAGATGCCTGACAAAAATCCCAGTTGACAGATTGAGCTTAACGGTGGCATAGATAAACTATGCCAGTGCACCGGGAGGGCATTTGATGTCCGCACTTATCCGTCAAAACCGGGATTCGGACGAGGAACGGGATGAGATTCCGCCCGGTACGCTTTACATCCTCATCCTCAAATCGCTGGCGGTTCGCGGCCGGTTGCACGGCTATGAGATTGCCGATTACATCCATACGAGTTCTGAAGACGTGCTGCAGGTAGAGGAAGGATCGCTCTATCCGGCTCTGCAGCGAATGCTGATCAAGGGTTGGGTAACGGCGGAGTGGGGCGTGACAGCCGGCAATCGGCGCGCCCGCTATTACACGCTGACTAAGGCGGGCTTGAAGCAGCTCAATGCCGAGATCTCGCAGTTCCATCGCGTGATGGGCGCCATCTCGCGCGTCATTCAGACAGCTTGAGGAGGACGCATGGGGTTGGGTGGAGAACTGAAAAGGCGGCTTCAGATGCTGCTCCGTCGCGGCCAGTTCCGGCGCGATCTCGATGAGGAGATGCGTCTGCACCTCGCATTGCGGCGCGAGCAGCAGATGGCCGCGGGCATTGACCCTGAGCGCGCGCGCCAGGCGGCTATGCGCAAGTTTGGAAACACCACGCGTATCCAGGAACGCAGCACCGCTGCCTGGGGATGGAGCTGGCTCGAAACTTTCTTGCAGGACACGATGTACGGCGTGCGCTCGATGCTGCGTACACCGGCGATCACGCTGGTTGCCCTCGTCTCGCTTGCGCTGGGTATCGGCGCCAACACCGCCATCTTCAGCTTTCTCGATGCGGTGATGCTGCGCTCGCTGCCGGTGCAAGATCCCCAGCGTTTGGTGAAGCTCGGCGCCCAGGACTGGGCGGGAATCGCCGACAGCTTTGCCTGCACGGAGCTCTATTCCTACCCGTTCTATCGCCAGTTGCAGCGCAAAAACAGAGTTTTCTCCGACACCGCCGCGCTCTTCAGCATGACGAATCATGTGCATGGCTTCGTGGATAAACGCACTGAATCCGAGCTGATCAATGTGAACGTGATCTCTGGCACCTACTTCCAGACGCTTGGCGTGCATGCGCAGCTTGGCCGTGTCATCGATGAGAATGATGATTCGAGCGAAGGCGACCATCCGGTCGTGGTGATCAGCAACGGGTTCTGGAAGCGCAACCTGGGCGGCGATCCCGCGGTGCTTCACCACAAGCTAAAGCTCGGCAGCGTCGTCTTCGACATTGTTGGCGTGGCGCCGCCGGAATTCTTTGGCACCAAGGTGGGTGAAGCTCCCGATGCGTGGGCTCCGCTCTCGATGCTGGTGTCGATTCCGCCAAACTGGACGGGCCGCAACGATAACTTCTCTGAATCGCTCTACATCGTTGCCAGGCTCAAACCTGGCGTCAGCATGGAGCAGGCGACGGCGAATGTGAATGTTCTGTTTCCGCAGATCCTCCGCAGCTTTCCCGATGCCAAGCTGACGCAACAAAATCTCTCCGCCCTGGCGCATGCACATGTGCAACTGGAGTCGATGACGCGCGGCCTCTCCGATCTGCGTCATACATATTCCGATCCGCTAAAGATTCTGATGGCGATTGTGGCTCTGGTCCTGCTGATCGCCTGCGCGAATATTGCTAACCTGCTGCTGGCTCGCTCCACCGCGCGGGTGCGTGAGTTGGCAGTGCGGCAGGCACTTGGCGCGGGCCGCATGCGCATCATCCGCCAGTTGCTTACGGAAAGCCTTTTGCTGGCTGTTGCCGGCGGCGCACTGGGAGTTGAGTTTGCAGTCGTGGCGAATCGTCTGCTGTTGCGCATGATCGCAGCAGGGCAGGACGCGATTGCGCTGAATGTGTCGCTCAACCTGCAGCTCCTCGGCTTCACCTTTGCGGTCACGATTGTCACGGCGCTATTGTTCGGAACGCTTCCCGCACTGCGAGCCACGCGATTGCAGCTGACCGAAAGCCTGAAGAGCGGCCGCGGTAGCTCTGAGATCGGCGGGCGTACACCGCTGGCCAAGGCGCTGGTTGTCGGCCAGGTAGCGCTCTCGCTGGTTCTCATGATGGCTGCGTGCCTATTCCTGCGAACGCTCGTCAATCTCAGCCGCGTCGATCTCGGATTCAACAAGGAGAATGTGCTGCGCCTCGATATCGACGCCTCCTCGAGCGGATACAAGTATGGCGATCCGCGGCTCCGGGAGATGTACCACCAGATCGAAGATCGCGTCAGCGCACTCCCAGGCGTGAAGGCGGCCAGCTTTTCTTCCTTCACATTTCACGAGGGCGCCTGGGACAGCATGATCACCGTGCCGGGCATGCCCATCAACTGGCATGTTGACGTGAAACACAACATCATCGGGGACGCGTACTTCCAGGTCATGCAGATTCCGCTCATGGCCGGACGCGCCTTCGGTTCGCAGGACACCATGAACTCGCCGCATGTTGCGATCATCAGCGAGAGGATGGCGAGGAATCTTTTTCCGGCCGGCTCGCCGGTGGGACATGTTTATCGGATCGGCTCGCCAGATGAAAAGGACCCGCAGGAGCAGATGCTGGTGGTTGGTGTAGTCAAGGACATGAAGCGCGACGTTGACGAGCCGACTGAATACATCGACTACCTGCCCTACAGCCAGCGTGACGAGGGCTACGGAGACTTCGAGGTGCGCTACACCGGAGATTACGGCGCCATTGCGAGCGAGGTTCAGCAGACCATCCACGAAATCAATCGAGGTTTGCCGATCACCAACGTGACCACGCTCGACGCGCAGGTGGCGCGTTCGTACACCAACCAGACAATCATCGCGCGACTCTCCGCGTTCTTCGCGGTCGTGGCCGTGTTTCTCTCCTGCATCGGGCTGTACGGCTTGATGTCATACCTCGTCAGCCGGCGGACGGGGGAGATCGGGATCCGCATGGCGCTTGGAGCGGCGCCGGCCGACGTCGGCTGGCAGGTCATGCGCGAGGTGTCTCTATGGGTCGCTTCGGGGGTCGGGGTGGGAATTCCAGTGACGCTGGAGGCCGGGAGCCTGGTGCAGAAGATGCTCTTCGGCGTGAAGGCCACAGATGCGGCGAGTCTGATTGCAGCCGTTTCAGTCCTGCTGATTGCCGGATTGGTTGCAGGATATCTTCCGGCTCGAAGGGCCTCCCGCGTCGATCCCGTGATCGCCCTCCGTTACG
Source organism: Occallatibacter sp. (assembly GCF_049582745.1). GTDB lineage: Bacteria > Acidobacteriota > Terriglobia > Terriglobales > Acidobacteriaceae > Telmatobacter. The sequence continues at coordinate 46,939 of NZ_JBAUUO010000044.1, read as the reverse complement.
AGTAGCGGACACGAGATTCGTCAGGCGCACGACTCCGCGCCGCCGCACGATGGGCGATTCGCAAGCTGGTTGTTGCATTGACCCCTGGAACGGAAAACCACAAAGGGAACCGCCAATTCAAAGCGACCTCGCTCGTGAGGCCGCAAAAAAACAGTCCTACCCGATCACGCGGCTGACGTTGGCTGCGCTCAGTCCTTTGGGTCCCTGCTGGCACTCAAATTCGACCGAATCGCCCTCGTTCAGCGTCTTGTAGCCGTTCTCCTGGATAGCGGAGAAGTGCACGAAAACATCCTCACCGCTCGACCGTTGAATAAACCCGTACCCCTTGGCGCCGTTGAACCACTTCACTACACCCTGTTCCTTCATCTACCTTCTCCTTCTTCCGTGGTGAGCACATTTGGGGGAAAGTCGTTGCTCGCCTGTCCGGTCTCGTGCTTTTTGATCTCGCGGACCGTTTGACGAGGCGGAAGTTCCGATTTACCTCAACCCAGAAACGGCGCGAGCCGCCCACGCGTCCAAAACGGTCGCGCTGAGGCAGCTCGAAATCGATCCAGAATTGGGGTTGTGCTTCCCGAACACCAAAACTTCCAATGCTATGGCCTTCCTGAACTTGCAGACGGCGTGCTCCCGGCGCGCCGTGCTCCTTTTATGGCAGGAACTTAGCCCAAAAGCAAGGAGAAAATTTACTTTCGTACCGCAAGGTAACCAGCCCCCCTTCACCCTCTGTGGAAGAATGAAATCACAGCTATTTGCATGTCCCGGATGCGTTTCCCAGGCTCCGTGAGAGGCAGCACACACGGCTGAGAGCGCTATTTTGTACCTTGCTTAGGGGAGACCACGGTGGAGAATATCTCAAATCCCGGTACGAGCGTGGAACCAACGCCGCCCGCCGCCCGGGGTTTTGATGAAACCCAGCCTGCCAAAACCTCAAAGTGGTTCCTGTGGCGCAAGAGCGGCATGGCCCTTGCCGATTATCTGCTCGACGCCGAGGTGCATACTTACGCGTTCAGCGTGGCGGCCAATGCCATTATCTCGTTCATTCCATTGATTGTGTTGCTGTATACCATTGCCCTCTCCGTCTTTCATTCGCAGGAAATGGTCAATGTGGTCAACAAGATCGTGGAGCAGTTCCTGCCAAGCACCGCCACACAGGCGACGAGGACAGGCAGCGAGGATTTCTTGGCGTTTTGGCTCAGATGGGCGGCTCAGACGTCTGGCCGACACGGTGTGCAGGCGCTCTCGTTGCTCATGATCCTGATCTCGTGTACGGGAATCTTTCTGCCGCTTGAGGTGGCGTTGAACCAGGCGTGGGGGGTGACGAAGAGTCGCAATTACATCGTGAACCAGCTGGTCGCGTTCGGTCTGGCGATCCTGATGGTGCTGCTGGCCCTGGGCAGCGTTCTGCTCAGCACATGGCAGCGGCAGCTGGTCGGCTTCATCTTCTTCCATCACACCGAGAACTTCGTCTTTGCCGGAATCAGCTATCTCTCGCTGGCGATGACGACGGGTGTCGCGTCCATCCTGTTCTTCTTCTCGATTTACTGGCTGCTGCCTAACCGGCGCATTCCCGCGCGCCAGGTGATCCGCACATCGATCATCACTGGATTGATCTGGCTGGCAGCCAAGGAAGGCTATGTCGCGATCCTTCCGCACATGGACCTGAAGGCGCTGTATGGGCCGTTTTATGTTTCCGTGGGTTTGCTGTTCTGGGCTTACATTTCCGGCTTGATTCTATTCGCCGGTGCGCAGTTCAGTGCAACTCCCCCGGTGGAGAAGACAGCGAAACCACCGGCGTAAAGTCGCCGACGAGGCAGCGCCCGAAAATTCAACCGTTGGCCCGACTCTACGAGACCTTGAACGCCTTCACCGCGATCGCGTTCGGCTCGCGGCCCGTCGGCAGCATGGTGAACATCTGGCGGTTGGCGGTGCGCACAACGGCCACGTCGCCGGAACGCGCGTCGACCACGAAGAGCAGATGGCCTGCGGTAGAGAACGCCAGCGCCGAAGGGCCGTCGCCAACATGGATAGATCCAACGCGCTTGCCGTCTTCGATCGAATAGACCGTGACTTCTTCCGAGTGCAGGTTGCCGACGTAGAGCAGGGAATTGTCAGCGGAGACTAGGCCGCGCACAGGGTCTGCGCCCATCAGATAGGCGCCCGCAACGTCGTCGGTGTTGGCATAGATTTCAGAGATTGAGTTCGACAGCGAGTTTGCGACAAACACCTCGCCGCCATCCGGCTTGAGCGCGAGTTGAACCGGAGCGCGGCCTACGTCGAGCAAAGACTCAAGCTGATCCGTGGCGGCTGGGCGTCCATCGGGCCGCGCCGCATGCGCTAGCCGGATTGCCATCACCTGGTGACCGCCCGTGCAGGCTGCAAACGCCTTCGAAGAATCCGGCAGCACAACCGCGTCGCCGGCGCCGGGGCAGCCTTCGATTACGGTGCGGACCTTGCGCGCAGTCGTGTCGATAATGCTGACGGAGTTTCCGCCGCGATTGGCGACCACCAGGGTGTTGCCGTCGGGCGAGACGCGCGCCGCGGAAGGATCTTCTCCGACGCCAATCTGGGCAACTTCGCGGCGACTCTTCAGATCGAGGACCGAGATGCTGTTCGACCCTGAGTTGGCGACGTAGGCAACTTTGCCGTCGGCGTCAACCGTAATCGCCACCGGCAGCTCATGCACCGGGATCGTGGCCGCGACCGAATTGTTCTCGGCGTTGATCACCGCGACAGAACCTCGCCCTGCAGGCGTTCCTGAGTTGACCACATAAACTTCATTGCGCACGGGATTGGCGGCGACCGCGATCGGGTTCTGGCCGACGGGGATTTCGCGATCGACGCGAACATTCACGACATCGTAAACCGAGACCGTACCGCTGCCTCCATTGGTGACGTAGGCGTATTCCCGGTAGTTCGGAGCATATTGAGGAAAGTCGTGCGTGCGGCATGCGGTGAGGGAGAACGCGGCCAAGAGAGAGGCAGCTACGATTGCAGATCTCACGCTTGGCGACGTGGACCAGTTTCTGAGCGCCGATTCCGGGGCTAAAGCCCGAGCCAGTTTCAAGCGTGATTCAGAGGCCTGAAGGCCTCTGCTCCCTCCGCCTGACCTACTTGAACTTGCTGGCATGGGGTTCCGCTGCGGCCGTTTCGACGTGAACGCCGCGGGGCAGCGTGCGATGGACGATGGGGGCGATCTGCTCGATTTCGTCCATCATCTGCACAAACTGATTGGGGTAGATCGACTGCGGCCCATCAGAAAGGGCCATCTCCGGCTGGTGGTGCACTTCGACGAGAATGCCGTCTGCGCCCACCGCTGCGGCTGCGCGCGCCATCGGCAGCACATTGTCGCGCTTGCCGGTGCCGTGGCTCGGGTCGACCAGGATAGGCAGGTGGCTGAGCTTCTGCACGGCGGGCACAATGCTGAGATCGAGGGTGTTGCGGGTATGGTCGGCAAAGGTGCGCACACCCCGCTCGCACAAAATAACTTCGTAGTTACCCTCGCTCATAATGTATTCCGCGGCCATCAAAAATTCATCCAGGGTCGCGCTCATGCCGCGCTTCAGCAAAACGGGCATGCGCAGTCGGCCCGCGTGCTTCAGCAGCGAGAAATTCTGCATGTTGCGCGCGCCGATCTGGACGACATCGGCCCACTCGGCTACCAGTTCGAGCGTCTCGTTATCGATGGCTTCGGTAATGATGCGCAGCCCAAATCGATCGCGGATCTCGGCCATGATCTTGAGTGCGTCGACGCCCAGGCCCTGAAAGGCATAAGGCGACGTGCGGGGTTTGTAGGCGCCACCACGGAAGAACTGCGCGCCAGCAGCGGCAACATGCTCGGCAATAGCGAAAGCCTGTTCGCGGCTCTCGATGGAGCAGGGACCTGCGACGATGGCCAAGTCCTTTCCGCCGATCGTGGCGTCGGTGCCGGGAAAACGAATGATGGTGTCTTCTTCTTTGACATCGCGGCTGGCCAGCTTATATGGCTTTGACACGCGAATGACGTCCGCTACGCCGGCGAGGTCTTCAAAATTTCCGCGGTCGATTTCTCCGGGGTTGCCGGTAATTCCGATGGCTGTGCGCTGCGCGCCCGGCATTGGATGCGGGCGGTATCCCAGGGCTTCGATATGGACGCAGACGGCCTGGATTTGTTCTTCGGTGGCCTGCGCTTTCATCACGACTAACATCACTGGATCCTCACTCTAAGTTTACGGCAAACGGCGAAAATCTGCGTTTCCACCACCCCAGCGACGTGGACCCTGTCGCCGGGGACCCCGGGGATTCAGCCGGGTTCGGGCGATTCGCCTCTAGCGCGGTTGGCGCGATTTGCGCTCCGCATTACGTTTTTCGTTGCGCCACTTGAGGCCGAGAAAGGCCAGGTACCCGAGCTGGATCACCCAGGTGACGGTGTAGGCCGCGGCAACGAATTGATGATCGAGAATGCTGCTTTCGTTCATTTTCTCCTCGTTTTGGACCAGGTTTGTGGTGGTGTCAAACGTTCGCTTCGAGGGCTTCCTGGGCCTCGCGTGCGGCGTACTGCTGGTGACGGCGTTCCACGTGGTAGCGCAGGAAGAGCACCAGCAATCCCCAGCAGAACCACGCCAGCATGTTCCACAAGAGAGCGTGCACCATCGTCGGGTCCTTCATGCCGGAGCCCTCGTCGCCGCCAAAGACCGGCGCGGGATGCTGCGTGCGCCACCAGCGGTTCGACATATACACGATGGGAACGTCAAGCGCGCCGAAGATGCCCAGCACCGAGGCCAGCGTCTGCATCTGCGGCCCTGCGGCAAATCGCCTCAGCAACAGGTAGCTGACGTAGATGAGCCAGAGGACAAGCGTGGTCGTCAGGCGTGCGTCCCACGTCCACCAGATGCCCCAGGCGCGGCGTCCCCACAACGGGCCGGTGGCCAGGACGACGGTGCAGAAGACCACGCCGACTTCAGCGCCGGACAGCGCCCATGCATCGCCAATCTGCGCGCGATTGGGATTGCTACGCCGATACGCGAGAAAGACGATCGACCCGGCGAGGCTGACAGCGAAGAAGGAAAACGCCACCGTCGCCGAAGGCACGTGGTAGTAGATGATGCGGAAGACGTACCCCTGCATCGCGTCATCAGGCGCGACGTAGATGGCCTGGTAGTATCCCCAGATCATCAGCAGGATGGTGATGGCGGGAAAAAGGGTGAGTAAAACTTTTTTCATACAGTTTCCTGGGCGAGCATTCTTAGTTTACGCCGCGGTTGGAGCGGCATTCTCGATCGTTGGGTGGACGCTCTACTCCGCATGGAACACCACGTCGAAGAGCAAATAGCTTACGGTGGCGAAGATGATGTCGTAGCCTGTCAGCATCTTGATCCACACCCAGGGATCGCCATCCCCTGTAAAAATCGACCTGGTGGCTTGCACCATCCCCAGCAGCGCCGGGATGAAAATCGGAAACAGGATCAGGGACAGCAGCAATTCGCGGTTTCGGCTGCGGATGGAGAGAGCGGCAAAGAAGACACCGTTGCCGACCAGCGCCCATGTTCCCAGCGGAAGCACCAGCGCCAGCAGCCACGCCTGCCCCGCGATATGCAGGTTGTACATCACAAAAAAGATTGGGGCTAGCGCGATCTGAACGATCGTGACGAAGATGAAGTTGACGAGCACCTTCGCGAAATAGAGTTGCGCACCCGAGCTGGGCGTCATGCGCTGCGCGTCCATCACCTGGTGGCGAATTTCGCGCGCCCATGCCTGGTTGAGCGCCGATACCGAGGCGAACATCGTCGCCACGCTGAGCACGCCGCCAGCAATCTCCTGGGAAAAAGCACCGCGCGGATCGAACGCAATCGAAAACAGCACAACCACGAGTCCAGAGAAAAACAACATCGACACGATGGCGTCGAGCGAGCGCCACTCGATGCGAATATCCTTGGCGAAATGCGTCCAGAATACGGAGTTCATGCGGAGTGATCCTCCGCAGTCAGCCGTGGTCCGTCCTTGATCAGGTCGGCGGTTTGGACTTCGACATCCAGTGCATGAGCGGCCTTCAAATAGTCATTGGGGCTGAGAATCAACTGCGTGCCGCGCGTGCCTGCCGAGACGCTGATGGTGTCGAACAGGATCGCCGTTTCGTCGATGTAGACCGGGAAGACCTTCCGTGCGCCGAAGAGCGTAACGCCGCCGCGAATGTAGCCGGTGAGCGGCTGCACGTCTTTCAGGGGTGCCATCTCGGCTTTGCGCAGACCTGCCGCGCGCGCAAGTTTCTTGAAGTCGAGTTCAGCGTCGCCGGGAACCACGGCGAACCGGTAAATGTTCGGCCCACCCGTTACAAGGAGCGTCTTGAAGACCTGCTCCGGCGGCATCCCGATCTTTTTGGCCACGGTGATCGCAGAAAGATCTTCGGGGTCCACTTCGTATTCTCGGAGTTCAAACGGGATGCCGAGCGATTCGAGGAAGCGTGCGCCGTTGGTCTTCATAGCGACGGACTCCCTGGCGCAAAATCGGCAACGCGCCCGGCCTTCAGGCGCAGCACCCAGTCGGCGATCGGCGCGGCATGCTCGCGCTGATGCGTGGTGATCACGATGGTCCGGTTCTTCTGGCGGAATCCGGCCAGCAGTTCAACCATTTGCCGGGTCGACTCGATGTCCATGTTGGAAAACGGCTCATCGAGCAGCAACAGTTCCGGCACGGACATCAGCACGCGGGCCAGCGAGGTGCGCTGGCGCATGCCCTGCGAATACTGGCCGAGCGTGCGTGTCAGATCGGGATCCAATCCCACCTGGCGCAGCGCATCGGTCGGGTCGAGGCACGGGCGGCCGGGATAAAGGTTGGCGAAGTAGCGCAGGTTTTCCTGCCCGGTGAACTCGTCGTAGAGCATGGGCGCATGGCTCATGTAACCGATGCGTTCGCGCGCGTCGTGCGGTTCTTCACCACCAAAGACCTTGATTGTTCCGTCGGTTGGCCGCAAAAGGCCTGCCAGAATGCGTAAGAGCGTCGACTTTCCGGCGCCATTTTCGCCAATCAGCACGTAGCACTTGCCAGCTTCAAGATCGACCGAGACGTGACGCAGTGCAGCAAACGAGCCAAAAAGCTTGGAAACGTTCTCGATACGGGCGCAAAGGGTGGAATTTGGGGCTTCCGGGGCTTGCGCTGTCATCGAATCAATTCGTGGCGATACCAGCGGGGGCGCTGCCCGGTTGGGAAACTGGCGCGGCGTTCGCGCGCGGGTTGGTGCTTGCAGGAGCAGGCTGCGCAGGCTTAGCGCCGGGCTGGCCATTGGGCGTTGCGGGGGCGTATTTGCTGGCGCACTTGGCCTGCAGTGCTGTGGCCTGGAAGACGCCGTCACGGCCATAAGTGCCGATTGCAATGCCCATCGCGTCGTCTTTGAATGTATCCGGCGGCGGCTCGGAGCCCTTGTACATAACCGTCAGGCGGCGACCAGTGGCAGCCTTCGGCGAGTGGCTTTCAAATTCATTGAGAACGAATTTGACGTGCGGCCCATTCTGCTCGATCGAACCGGGTTGAACGAAGCCTTCCACGCGCAGATTGCTCTTGTACGCCTTGTCGCCCATCTTGCCGAGTTCGGCCACCGTGACATAGTAGCTCTTGCTGGAGCCGTAACCAGTAAAGGCCAGCCACCCGATGGTGCCAAGAATGATCGCGACCGCAATGCCGATCCGGACCGAATTGGAGTTTTTCTTCATATCCCGACTTTTACGATACGAGGGCTGATGGGGCGGGTCAATGGTGCGAGCCAACATAAGTGATCTGAATCACAAATTAAGCCGCCGCTTCCAGTCTCTCATCAAAAGCGTTTGAAACGCCGCTTAGCGCGCAGTTTCAAGGGTTTGCGCGGCCCTGTCCAGGCAATGGGTCAGCACCGTGAGCTGCTGCCCCGCCCGGGTGAAGTCTTTGGCTTCAATGGCCTCGTTCACACCCGGAATTACCACTGCCGCGTAGCCGGTGTACTCGCCGGGCGCATAGATGGTGTGCTTGTACCAGGGCCGGTTGGGCAAGCCTTCCGGCGAAAGCAGTGCCGTCTCTGCCGCGCGCAGGGTCGCGTTGAATTCGGCGAGGTCGGCCGGTGGATTCGCCTGCAACTGGTGCGCGTGCACGGCGGCTCCGGCAAACTTCGCCGTCGCTTCGAGCGCCGGGCCGAAATCGAGACCGGAAAGTCCTTCGTCCCCGGCTTTGCGTTTGGCCGATTCGATGTAAGCCTTCACTTCGCGTGCGTACTCCTCGTAGTCATACGGCAGCACTTCGGTATCGGCCATGCGCACTGCTTCAAGGCCGAGCACGCGGGCCATCTGCTGCAGGTAGACAAAGTGCGGATCGGCGTTCATCACGAACCACGCATAGTTGTCGAAGACCGAGTGGTACACGCCATACGGGCCTCCGGAGCCAATGTCGGTAGAAGGCACACCTTCATGCTGGAGAAATGGAGTGAAGTCCGAACCAGAGCCCAGGTCGCTGACGTGCACTTCTTCTCCCGCAATTGGCGGAGCATTGCTGGCGCGGTGCTCGCTGGCACCGTGGCGGTTGGCGCGCCACTCCTGATAGACGGTATCGCCCATGGGGCTTGGCACGGCCTTCGCAATGTCGCGCATGAAGTTTTTGAGCGACGGAACCGCGGAGGCCGAAAAGTCCGGACCTGCGACGGCCACATCGACATTGAAGTACGCCACGGCGTTGTTCAGTTGCTGTGCGTGCTGCTCCACCCATTCAGTGGAACCGATCAACCCCTCTTCTTCCGCGTCCCAACTGCAGAAGACGATGGAACGTTTCGGCTTCCATCCCTCTTTCAGCAGTGCGCCCACGCCGTGTACAGCCTCAAGCATGCTGGCGGTACCGCTGTTGGGGTCGACCGCGCCGTAGACCCATGCATCGCGGTGATTGCCCACGACAACCCAGTCTTCGGGAGCTTCCGTGCCCTTGATCCTGCCAACCACGTCCCAAATCGTCCTTCGCTCGTAATCCTGCTGCGACACAAGGTGTACGCGCACGCCGCCCGGGCCGACGTGATACCGGAAAGGAAGTGCGCCCTGCCAGCCCTGCGGCACGCCAGGACCCTTCATCGCCTGCAGGATCGGCGCCGCATCGTGATAACTGAGCGGAATGGAGATGATGCGGGGCTGGTTGCCCTCGGGATTGATGCGCGCCGCGTCAGGCAAATCGGGCGTTGAGGCAACTCCGGGCGTCTCTGGATCGCCGGGATACTTGAAGAGATATTGAACTGACCCGCGCTGCACGCCGGTTTCAGGCCTCCATGGGCCGAGCGGATACGGATCGCCCTTGTAGTAGCCATCGTCTTGCGGATCGGAGTAGATGATGACGCCGATAGCGCCGCGCTGCTCCGCAATGTAGACCTTGACGCCGCGAAAGTTTGCGCCGTAACGAACGATTACAATCTTGCCGTGCAGATCCACGTGCTGTTTCGCCAGCTCGTCGTAGTCTTCGAGCCGGCCGTAGTTCGCGTAGACCACTTCGCCGGTTACATCGCCCGATCCCGACGATCCGTGGAATGGCATCACTACGCGGGGATCGTTTTCAAAGGGATCGTTGCCTACATGCTCCGGTGTGGGGCCGGACATGAGCTGCTTGCCGGCCGCATCAAATGCCTCCACCTTCACGACCTTGGGCTGGTTCATCAGTACCCGGTAGGGAACGATCTCGGTGTTGAGCCCGGCGGCGCGAAACTTTTGCGCCACGTATTCGGCCGTCTTGTGATCTTCGGGGCTCGATGCGATGTGCGGCTCGGCGGTCAGCGTTTTTAGTTCTTCGCCCGCGAGCTTCGCATTAGGGACGGCAAGAAACCTCTCTTCGATGCCTGCCTCTTTGGCGAAGTCCGTGTAGCCGAAGACCTGCGCGGACTTTGCGGAGGCGGCGTCCTGGGCTTTGATTACGTTTGGAAAAAGAGCATACGAAACCATCAGAGCTGCGAACACCGGGCGCAGAGTCATCCATTCAATCCTTTGACGAAGAGTGGAGAAAGACAAGCAATAGTGTACTGCGCGAGAACGGCCAGGGACGTCCAGAGTTCCACGCAGGTGAATCGTCATTTCACTCGCAACGCAGCGACGCCATTGGGTCGGTGCGCATGGCCCGGCGCGCCGGGAGATAGCAAGCCGCCAGCGCGATCACGGTCATCCCCGCAGACACCGCGGCCAGCGTCAGTGGATCGCTTTTCGCGACGCCATACAGCAGATGCGAGAAACTGGGCAGGACACGGGTGAGTATCAGGGCTGCCGACACGCCGATCCCGATGCCGATTGCCGCCATCCTGAATCCCTGGACGAGAACCATGCGAAAGACGTCGTCTCTGCCGGCGCCAAGGGCCATGCGAATTCCGATTTCGCGAATACGCTGCGCAGCGGAGTACGACACCACTCCGTAGATGCCGACCGAGGCCAGCAGCAGCGCCAGTCCCGCGAAGACTCCGAGGATCAGGATGGGTAGCCGCCGCGATGCCATCGATTCGCGTTCGAGGTCTTCGATGGTCTTGATGTCATAGACCGGTTGATTCGGCGCGGATGCGTAGACAGCGTTGCGAATGGCTGGAATGAGAGTTGACGAGGGCAGCGTGCTGCGAACCAGAATCGTGAGGTTTCGGAAGAAGTCGCTCACCATGAAATCGGGAAGTTGGTAGGCGGGAATGTAAATCTGGCGAGGGTTGTAGGTCCCCGCATCATCCAGCCCCCAATAGCGCACATGACCCGCTACACCGACGATCCTTGCTGTACCCCAGTGGGCCACGGTCAGGGTCTTTCCCGCCGGATCTTCGCCGGGAAAGAATGTGTTGGCAAGAATCTGGTCGATGACAACAACCTTGGAAGTTCCCAACTGGTCCGCCGGGCTGAAGAACCGGCCACGCAGCAGCGGAATGCCCATGGTGCGCAGATAGTCCGGGCCGGTCCAGAAGTAGAGAGCGTGCGGCGCGTCGGGCAGGGACGTTGATTGTGATGCGCCGATCCAGAAGGGGCCGCTGTTGTCGCCGCCGGAGAGCGGAACGAGATTGCTCAAGTCGGCAGCTTCAACACCCGGAATATTCCGAATGCGCTCCAGCAATTGCTGGTAGGCCGTTCGCGTTTCTTTCGGTGTGCCGGTATTCGATGGCGCGAGTTCCACTCTGAAGGAGATCAGCTGGCGGGCCTCGAATCCGGGATTGACGCGCCAAAGCTGCTGAATGCTGCGCAGCAACAAACCCGCCCCGGCGAGCAGGACGAGCGTAAGCGCGAACTGCAGCACGACAAATTGGCTTAAAACACCGCGGCTGCTGCCGGTTGCCCCACGTGCGCCATGTTGCAGCGCCGATTGCACGCCGGCGCGTGCGCTGCGTAGTGCGGGCACCACGCCAAATAGAATCCCCACGGCAATGGCCGTCAGAAGCGTGAAGGCAAGCACCGGCCAGTGCAGGGCGATGTTCTCTTCGCGGGGCAGGGTCCCCGGGATGGCAGCAAGCAGCAGATGCAAAGCTGCAGCGGCAACCGCAATGCCCAGCGCGCCACCTGCCGATGCGAGCAAAACGCTTTCGGTGAGCACCTGGCGGACCATGCGGGCGCGGCTGGCGCCAAGCGCTGCTCGAACACCGAATTCGCGCTCGCGCATTTTGGCTCGGACCAGAAGCAGGTTGGCCACATTGGCGCATGCAATCAGCAGCACCAGTGTCACCGCTCCGAAGAGCACGAAAAGCGCGCCTTCCACGTCGCCGACCATCATCTTCTTAAAGGACCAGACCGCGACCCCCATTCCATGGTCCGCATCCGGATAGCTGCGATCGAGCTCCTGCTGGATCGAATTCAATTCACTTTCGGCCTGGCTCGCGGCAACACCAGGTTTCAGGCGCGCAACCACAGCGAGGGCATCTACAGAGCGGTCCGCATAGAGAGCGGGCATCTGAGGGCGCAGTGCCGTAATGACATCTGTATCCTCAAAGAATCGAAAACGGGGAGGAAGCACGCCGACGACGGTGTAGGTTCTGCCGTCGAGAACCAACGCACTTCCGAGCGCCTGCGGGTTGCCGCCGAGGCGTTCCCTCCACACGCGGTCGCTCACCAGCGCCACGGGGGATGCGTTGGGCTGGTCGTCACTGCTGGTCAAATCGCGGCCCAGGGCGGGCGCGATCTTGAGCGCGGAAAGAAACGTTGAGGAGCCGCGAATCCCGAGCAAGTGTCCCGCCGATCCGGGGGCGGACAGGTTGAAATTGTGGAAGACCACTCCGCTCATGTTCTCGAACGATCGCGAATTGCTCTGCCAGTCTTCAAAGTTCGGTTCGGACGGGTCAATCTCTGAAACGCCCGGCCTTGTTTGCCATAGAAAGACGAGCCGATTCGCATCCGGGTAGGGAAGCGATGCGAGGACAACCCCATGGACCACGCTGAACATGGCACTATTCGCTCCAATACCGAGTGCGAGCGTCAGCAGAGTCACGATGGTGAAGCCGGGACTCCGGGCAAGGCTGCGGAGGCTGTAGCCGATATCCTGGAAGAGGCCTTCTGCAAAGGCTGGCGGGGCTGCGAAGAGCTTTGGGGTCGATCCAGAAGGCATGGTCCCTCTCGAAGCTGGCGGGTCGGGTGGGCTTCGTTCTGAGGTTAATTCAGACGACCGGCAGGGCTGCTCCTGCGGTTAAGACGGAGACGCGCCCGGTCGAGCTATGGGAAGGCTTCAAATTTTCCGACGCCTATCCGATGCATGGACCATTTCGCAGCGAGACCGGCCGAAAGAACATTCATACCTTTCGTGGTTCGCGCCGCTTCCCGGCAATTCACTTGGCACTTACACTGAACATTTGGAGTCTCCCTCTGCGTACCCGGCCCAAAGTTAACGAAGAGAACCTGGCGGCCGCTTCTGATGAGGCCGCTGCGATTGTCCCTGGGGCGATCGTCCCGGAATTGTCGCCGGCCGAAGCCGCCGAGTTGCCACAGGCTATCCGAGCCTTGCGCAACCCTAACTTCCGCCTCTTCTGGGCCGGCAACTTTACCTCCAACATCGGCACCTGGATGCAGAACGTGGCCCAGGGCTGGCTGGTGCTTACACTCACGAACTCCGCTTTCTGGCTGGGCGTGGTGGGCTTCGCGGGTTCAATTCCGTTCCTGTTTGTTACGCTTTTCGGAGGAGTCATCGCCGACCGCGTGAACAAGCGCCGCCTGCTGCTGGTGACGCAGTCCGTAATGATGCTGCTGGCGTTTTTGCTTGCCGGCTTGACGTACTTTCACGCCATCGGCGTTTGGGGCGTGGCGGCCATCGCGTTCGGCAACGGCGTAGCCATGGCCATGAATGCGCCGAGCTACCAGGCGCTGGTGCCGAAGCTCGTAAAGCGCGAAGACCTCACCAACGCCATCGCCCTCAACTCCGCGCAGTTCAACATGTCGCGCATTCTCGGCCCCACGCTGGGCGGCTACGCCATGGTTCTGCTCGGCATGGCCGGCAACTTCTTCTTGAATGGCGTGAGCTTTCTTGCTGTGCTGTGGGCGCTGATGCGGATCGAATATCCCGAAGAGAAACTGAGCCGCCACCAGACCCTGTGGGAGAGCCTGCACGGCGGTTTTGCCTACCTGCGCCGCAACCCCCAGATGTACGTGTTGATCCAGATGACTCTATTCGCGAGCTTCTTCGGATTTCCGTTCATCACGTTCATCCCCTACTTTGCCAAGGTGCAGTTGAACGCAGGTGAACGAGGGCTGGGCTTGCTGCTTGCCTGTTCCGGCGTCGGATCGGTCTTGGGCGCGATGACGATTGCCATTTCCGGCGTGATCCGGCATCGCGGGCGCGTGGTGACGGGCTGCGGGATCGTGTTCTTCCTGGCGATTATCGGCTTCAGCTACTCCCACCGATTCGCCTTGTCGGGGTGCCTGGCATTCTGCGAGGGCTTTTGCGGAATCCTGATGATCTCCTGCTTCAACGTGTCGATCCAACACCTGTCGTCGGATGCGATGCGCGGCCGCATGATGAGCATCTACGCCACCAGCTTTCTTGGTCTACCTCCCATCGGCGCGCTGCTGGCCGGCGAGCTTTCACGCCACATGGACACAGGCCACGCCCTGGCGATGATGGCCAGTGTGTCCCTGCTGTCGTTCATCGGCTTCTTTGCGCTTTCGAAGCCGCTCCGCGAACTGGACTAGGCTGCGTCGAAGAAACGAATCAGGCAACCGGCTGTGTGCAATGCGAACAGCGCTTGGCAGCAGCCGGAATATCGCTGAGGCATTCAGGACATGCTTTTGTCGCCGGCGGCACATCGGGCACGGGCTTCTTGAAGCGAGCCATCAGCGCGTTGGCCGGGGCCACAATGAAAAAGTAAACCGTGGCTGCAACCAACAGAAATGCGATCACGGCATTCAGGAAGTTGCCGAGCATCACGTGGTTGAACTGAATGGCACTGAAGTCCGGCTTACCTACAAGATTGCCGATGAATGGGGTGAATATATCCTTGACGAGAGAGGTTACCACCGTTCCGAATGCGCCGCCGATGATGATGCCAACCGCCATATCGAGGACATTGCCGCGCAAAATGAAATCACGAAATCCCTTCAGCATGCCTTACCTCCTGAAAGTCATTGCGCACATGCTACCCGACAGGCCTTCCGAACTGGAATCAAAAACTTCTGAACAAGCTCGTCGCGTCGCCGCGCGTCTGCCTATCTTACATATCCCCGTCATAAAAGGCATGTGACATCCGAAGAGTCAATCAACGCGGACTACAGGGGAAAGGCCACTAGAAACACGATCAGCGTAAGAATCATGAGGTCTGAGTATAGGAGGATCAACACTCCCGCGTGGTACAGGCTCCACTTGCCCCGCAGGCAGCGGCCGGTTTCTGCCATTCCCCATGCGGCCATCAGAAGAGATGCGAACTGCCATGGAGACCCGTGCAGGTTCTCAATGTGCGGAAACCCCGCCAGCAGCAAGCTCGCAATGAATGCGCTGAGAGATAGCACAATGCCGCGCACCAGGGATTTTTGCCGCAGCCGAAAGATGGCGAGGAGAGGAGACACGACTCCTACAAATGTAGACGCAGTCACCTACCCGGCGACGAGTTCCATCTCTTTCAGCGACTCGGCATACGGCGCGCGCAACACACCGCGCTCGGTGATGATGGCCGTCACGTACTTCGCCGGGGTCACGTCAAACGCCGGGTTACAGATGCCGACGCCATGCGGCGTGAGTTGCTTGCCGCCGTGGTGCGTCACTTCCTTTGCCGCGCGCTCTTCGATTGGAATCGCATCGCCCGTTGCGGTTGCCGTGTCAATGGTGGACCACGGCGCAGCGCAATAGAACGGGATGCCGTGCTCTTTCGCAAGGATGGCCACGTTGTAGGTTCCGATTTTGTTGGCGAAGTCGCCGTTGGCGGCGATGCGGTCCGCACCAACAACAACGGCCCTGATCTTGCCCGCACGCATGAGGCTCGCCGCCATGTTGTCGCAGATGACCGTCGTGGGAATACCGTCGGCCATCAACTCCCACGCGGTGAGCCGCGCGCCCTGCAGAAACGGCCGCGTCTCGTCCGCGTAAACGTGAATCCGCTTGCCCTGCTCCACGGCGGAGCGGATGACACCGAGCGCCGTGCCATACCCGCAAGTCGCCAGCGCGCCCGCATTGCAGTGGGTCAGCACGCCGCCCTCGTCCGGCAGCAGTGCCCCGCCAAAGGCACCCATCGTTTTGCAGGCAGCAATGTCTTCCTCGTACATGGCGTGCGCTTCGGCGAGGAGTTTCTGCTGGATATCGGTGAGCGGAGCGCCGGCGGCGACCATGGTCGCAAAGACGCGCTTCATGCGATCAATAGCCCAGAAGAGATTCACTGCCGTGGGCCGTGTGCCCGCTAGACGTGCGCAGATCTTCTCAAATTCCGGCTCGAATTCCTGCACGGTCTTTGCCTTGCTGCGCAGAGCTCCAAGAGCCACACCGTAAGCGGCGGAAACTCCGATGGCCGGCGCCCCGCGTACAACCATGGTGACAATGACGTCGGCCACCTGTTCGTAATCCGTGGCCAGCACATAGCATTCCTCGAGAGGAAGCTTGGTTTGATCAATAAAGCGGACGCCTTCCGGGGTCCAGGCAAGGGTAGGAATCATGCTCTCTTAGTTTAGCTCGGTACTCGTCCAAAGGGTGAAAAGGCGGAGCCTTGAAAAGGTTTTCAATTTCTGCTGGACGGGCCGCAGTCCTCATCGGTAGAGTGATTTGGGTATTGTCGAACTCACGCGCCGGTAGGTTTCAACTTCACAGCGCCAATCGCTGCAGCCGCGTGAAGTCTCGATGAATCAGGGGAGCCGTCTTGCAACTCACCTTTGTCGATTGGCTGATCATGCTGCTGTATTTCGTGTTTGTGCTGGGCATCGGCTTTGCCCTCAAGCGCTACATGAAAACCAGCAAGGACTTCTTCCAGGCCGGGCGCGCGCTGCCTGCGTGGATCTGCGGTCTCGCCTTCATCAGCGCCAACCTCGGTGCGCAGGAAGTCATCGGCATGGGCGCCTCAGGCGCCAAGTACGGACTGGAAACCGCACAGTTCTACGGCATTGGCGCCATCCCCGCCATGGTCTTTGTCGGCATCTTCATGATGCCTTTTTATTACGGCTCAAAGGCGCGCTCCGTCCCTGAGTTTTTGCGTATGCGCTTCGACGAAAAGACGCGCGCCCTGAACGCCTGCTCGTTTGCGGTCATGACCGTGTTCAGCTCGGGAATTTCGATGTACGCGATGGCGCGGCTGATCCAGGCGCTGCATGTCTTCGATGGATTGTTCCGTTCGCTCGGATGGGCGCCAGAAGGCATCTTCACCTTTTCGATTGTGATGTCGGCCGTCATCGTTCTGCTGTACATCTTTCTCGGCGGACTCACCAGCGCCATCTACAACGAGGTCCTGCAATTCTTCCTCATCATCGCGGGCTTTCTGCCCCTGGTGCTGCTGGGCCTGAAGAACGTTGGTGGATGGAACGGCTTGAAGATGGCGGTCTCCGCTGTCGATCCGCGCATGATGCACGAGTGGAAAGGCGTGATGCATTCGAGCACCAATCCCATGGGCATTGAGATCATCGGCATCGGCATGGGCCTAGGATTCGTGCTCGGCTCCGGCTACTGGTGCACCGACTTCCTCGTAATTCAGACGGCGATGGCCTCGAAGAACATGGCATCGGCGCGGCGCGTTCCGCTGATCGCCGCCGTACCCAAGATGGTGTTCCCGTTCCTGGTGATTGTGCCCGGCCTGATCGCGATCTCGCTGCCTACGCCTCATACCATTACCACGGTGCGCGAAGCCAACGGCGTCATCTATCACGACACCACGGTGGTTTCAAAGATTGCCGAAGAGGGCCGGGGAATTATTCCCGCGAAGATCAACCCCGTCACCGGTAAGGCAATGCTCGACGCCAGCGGAAAGCCTCTGCTCGACTACGATATGGCCACGCCCAACATGCTGCTGCACTATTTTCCCACCGGCATTCTCGGCCTCGGACTTACCGCGCTGCTCGCCAGCTTCATGAGCGGCATGGCCGGCAACGTGACGGCCTTCAATACCGTCTTCACCTACGACCTCTACCAGTCCTACATTCACAAGGGCGCAAGCGACCGGCACTACATGGCGGTGGGCCGATGGGCTACGGTCGGCGGTATCCTGCTGTCGATCGCGACTGCGTACGCTGCCATCAACTTCAACAACATCATGGACACGCTGCAACTTGTTTTCAGCTTTGTGAACGCGCCGCTGTTTGCGACCTTCCTGCTGGGCATGTTCTGGAAGCGCGCCACCGGCCACGCCGCATTTACCGGCCTCATCTCCGGAACGCTGGCCGCGATGCTGCATCACGGGCTTACGCTGCCCATCGAGGCTCACGCGGGCATTCACGGCGGATGGATCACCGTGGTGCATCACTACCCCAGCGACATGGCGCAGAATTTCTGGGGCGCCATCTTCGCCTTCTCCACCAACTTCATCATTACGGTGATCGTGAGTCTGCTTACAAAACCGCGGCCTGAGTCGGAACTGGTGGGCCTGGTGCACTCGCTTACTCCCAAGCCGCCGCGTGCCCACGATCGCTGGTGGAAGAGTCCCGAAGCACTTGGAATCGCAGTGCTGCTGGGCGCTATCGCGCTGAACATTTTCTTTGCCTGAGCCGGAAGGAGAACCATGAATCTCGACCTGCGCATTCCCATGGGACTGATGTTCACCTTTACCGGCGCCATCATGACCACCTGGGGCATCAAGACCAACGGCGACACCACGCTGTACGCAAAAAGCCTCGGGATCAACGCGAATCTGTGGTGGGGCCTCGTTTTGCTCGTCTTCGGGCTGACAATGTTCCTCCTCGGCCAGCGGAGCCAGCGCCGCCTCGCGAAAGAGCCGCCACCGTCGGTGGAAGAAGGCGAAGTGCGGCGCGGACATTGAAGCAGGGAATAGGGAGCAACGCGCAATATGCTCTTGAGCCGTGCGATAATGTGCCTTCCCTATGGAAACATCAAAGGTAGTCATCAGAATTGGCCCACTTCTCGTCACGATCGTCAGTGGGTGTGTGGCGATCTACCTATGGAGGGTTGGGGTGAAATTGGTTTCTGTCCTTATGGTGAGCATCTGCATTCTCCAGATATATGACCAAATTGCGTCAGCCTGCAACGACAATCGAAGAGGCCCCAAGGTCTAGGAGACCTTATGAAGAGACGGTTGAAATGGTTGAAAGTTCTGGGGTCGGCCTTGACCTGTGCTTGTTGGGCCATTTTGTCAGTTAGATCGTGGACGCGCGAAAGTGCTCAGGGCACCTACCTTATGACTTCGCTGTGGGGAATTTGTTTTCTACTGTCGCTTTTTAGTCTCATCTTCTATGCAAGGCAGAAGGAATGATGTCGAGCTCATCTTTGCAGTCCGCTGTTTTCCTCGCTGGATCGAAGTATGGCGCCCAAAAGCCGCTCACCGGAAATTGATACGGTCCTCATCGCGCTGCAAATACACTGAAAGCAGCGATGAAACGCAAGACCATCGAGCACTACGAGATTATTCGCCGCCTGGGTGCGGGCGGCAGCGGCGTTGTGTATCTGGCCAACGACTCGCTCCTGCAGCGGCCCGTGGTGCTTAAAATCCTGCGCACCGGCCTGCTTTCCGCGCAACAGCTCCGTACCACCGTCCTGCGCGAAGCCCGCCTCGCCTCGGCCATCGAGCACCCCAACGTCTGCGCTATCTATGAAGTGGGCGAGGCCGGGGACGAGGGCTACATCGTCATGCAGTACGTGCCCGGCCAGTCGCTCGATCAGCTCATCGCGCGTGGCCCCGCCACTCCGCAGCTCCTGCTTTCCGTCGGCATCCAGATCGCCGACGGCCTGCAAGCCGCACACTCGCTGGGTATCTTTCATCGCGACCTGAAACCTCAGAACGTAATGCTTACCGACGGCGGCCTGGTAAAGATTCTCGACTTCGGCCTCGCGCGCCGCCTCCGTCCTGAAGACGCCAGCTTCGATCCCTCCAAGCCTGCGCTCGCGAAGGACGCCTCGGTTGCCGCGACCTACACCGCGCGCGGTGGCACCATTCGCTACATGGCTCCCGAGCAGTTTGTTACCGGCCAGTCAAGCGTGCAGTCGGATGTGTGGGCGCTCGGCGTGATTCTGTACGAACTTGCCAGCGGCCGTCATCCTTTTTCGCGCCCCGATTCCGAAGATTTTCAAACCATCCGCGCTATCCAGTTTTCTGATCCCGTCGACCTCAGCGAGATCGTTCCAGATATCTCGACGGAATTGAAGAGCGTGATCGCCACCTGTCTTGAGAAGACGCCCGCGACGCGCTACGCCTCCGCCGCCGAAGTGCGCGAAGCCCTCAAAACCATCATGAAGGCGCTGCAGATCGAAACCGGCGCCATCCCCGGTGAGGCCGCTGCGTACCTGCCGACGACCGAGGCCGAAGCTGAAAAGCGCACCACCGGCTTTCTCTCCATGCTTGCCGAGCGCTTTCGCGAGTCGGCGGGCGACAGCGCAAAGCAGAACTCCATCGTCGTGCTGCCCTTCGCCAACCTCGGCGCAACAGAGGTTGCCCCGCTCTACGGCTATGCTCTTGCAGATGCCATTGCCGCGCGTTTGGCGCGCATTCAGGCGCTTGTGGTCAGGCCGTCGAGCACGCTCATGTCGATCCCGATTGCGCAGATGGATCCGCTCTCCATCGGCCAGCGGCTGCTGGTTTCCTATGTGCTGGCCGGCAGCTTTTTGCGCTCTGAAATCGGCTTCGACTTGAACTGGCAATTGCTCGACGTCACCTCGCAAAGCGTGCGCTCCGGCGGAGCCATCCGCGTCGCCTCGCTCGACCTCATCGCCGTGCAAAGTGAAATTTCAAACGAAGTCTTCGCCGCGCTGCACGGCCTCGGTGCGGCAGACCAGATGGATGCGCCGCGCCCCGCCTTGCGCGACGGCTCGCTGCCGGGTCCGGTGAGCGAAGAGTACCTGCAGGCGCGCGCGCTACTCAGTTCGTTCATGGTGCGCACCGGCTCCAAGGCCGACCTCGACAAAGCTCATGCGCTGTTTACCAGTGTCACCACCAAGGACCCTGAGTTTGCCGCCGGCTGGAGCGGCCTCGGTATCGCCGAACTCCAGTACGTGCGCCATGGATTCGGCGGCCAGATCCACGTGATGCACGCGCGCCGCGACTTCGATGAGGCGCTGCGGCTCGATCCCGCGGCCACAGAAGCGAATCTATATCGCATCTACATGCTGCTCTCGCGCGGCGAGAAGGAATCGGCGCGTCACGGCATTGCCAACCTGCTGGCCTCTGCCCACAATGACTGGAATGTGCATATGGTGGCCGGCATCGCATTGCGCGGCGACGGCATGTACGACGAGTCCCTGGTGGAGTTCAATCGCGCGCTCAAGCTCAATCCGGCGAACGCAGCCATTCTCTATAACCATCGTGCGCGCGTGTACCACTATCAGAATCAAATTGAGCTGGCCGGCGATGAATTGGAGAAGGGGCTCGCTCTCGAACCACGCCATCCGTTGCTGCGCACCTCGGCGGGGTATCAACAGATGCGCATGGGCAATCTGACCGAAGCGATCGACATCCTCGAAGGCGTCATTCGCGACGACGAGTCGCTCCGCATCGCCGTTCCCACGCTCGCTATGTGCTACGTGCAGGTGGGCGAGCGCACCCGCGCCGCCGCGCTGCTGAAAGACGAAACGCTGGCTGCCGCCGAAGCCGACAGCGAGATGGCTTATCGCCTGGCAACATACTTTGCCGTTGAAGGCGACTCCAGCGAGGCGCTTCACTGGCTGCGCCGCGCCATCTATCTCGGCAACGAGAACTATCCATGGTTCCAGAAGAATCCTGCGTGGAATAATCTACGCACCAACGCCGACTTCGAACGCATCCTTGAGGACTTGAAGAAGGGTTTTCGCCGCAACCAGAAAACATGGAAGAGGCTGCTGGAACAGGTACCGCCCGACGCGGAATAGTGACTCATGAATCTTGAACACGCCACCGAAGCTGACTTTCCCGAGATTATCGACCTCGTCAATACCGCTTATCGCGGCAACGGTGCCGTTGCGAGCTGGAACATTGAAACCGGAATCATCGAGGGCACGCGCCTGACAGACTCATTGCTGCGGCAGGATCTCGCAGCGAAGCCGCAGGCGCATTTCCTGGTCACACGTGACTCTGAAAGCCATGCCATCATCGGTACGGTCTGGCTGGAGCCCCTGAAAAATGATGCGTGGTACCTGGGACTGTTTACGGTGGCCCCAGCACTGCAAAAGCAGCACCTCGGCCGCGCTCTGCTCACTGCCGCTGAAGAATTTGCCATCGCGCACGGTGCCCGCTCCATGCGTATGGGCGTTCTCAGTGTGCGCGATACGCTGATCGCCTGGTACGAACGGCGCGGCTATCACCGCACTGGCGAAACCGAACCGTATCCATACGACGACAACCGTTTCGGTACACCCCTTCGCGACGATCTGGAGTTTGCGATTGTGGAGAAGTGTCTCTAGATTAGAAGCTTCTCGTCAACGCTTATCATGGAGTACGGACCTGAATCCGCACGCCGAGTTGCAAATGAAACCTTTCGCACATGTTTCGCGCCGTAGCTTCATTCTGAACGCGGCTGCGACAGTAGGAACCGCCGCGATTGCTCCAACCTTTTCCCTCGCGCAGTCCGGCTTCACTTCCAAGCGCCCTGCCCCCTCAGCCCGCCGCTTCCGCAGCAAGGCGGTCGATGCCGCGATCGAGTCTGTGTCGTCTCGGATGCGCGACCCCGAACTCGCGTGGCTTTTTTCCAACTGCCTGCCCAACACGCTCGACACCACTGTAGGTTTTACGAACGGTCCTGCCGGACCTGACACCGTCGTCGTCACCGGTGACATTCCCGCGATGTGGCTTCGCGATTCTTCGGCGCAGGTCTGGCCCTATCTGCCGTTTCTCACCGCAGATGCGGAACTGGCGCGGCTCATCGAAGGTGTCATTCGCCGCCAGACGCGCTGCATTCTCACCGATCCCTACGCCAACGCCTTCATGCCGGACCTCGGCAGCGCCGAGCCACTCTCGTGGAGCAAGACCGATCGCACCGACATGAAGCCAGGCGTTGGCGAACGCAAGTGGGAGGTGGACTCGCTCTGCTATCCCGTGCGCCTCGCCCATGAGTATTGGCGCATCACGCACGATACGCGCCCATTTGACGCCGCATGGACACGCGCCATGAACGCCATCCTCGAAACCTTCACGGCGCAGCAGCGCAAAACCTCGCGCGGACCGTACCGCTTCCAGCGCGAAGCCTTCTCGCCCTACGACACGCTCAGCGAAGACGGCTATGGCAACCCCGCGCGTCCCATCGGCTTGATCTACTCCGGCTTCCGGCCCTCTGACGATGCGTGCATCTACCCTCTCAATATTCTCGGCAACTTCTTCGCGGTGAAGACGCTGGAACGCATCGAAGAGATGCTTACTGAAATCGCACACGACACCACCGCCGCGAGCCAGGCCGGCCGGTTGCGTTCCGAGATCAAGTCCGCGCTCGATGCCCATGCACGTATTCACCACGGCACTGCCGGTGACATCTGGGCCTACGAAATCGATGGCTTCGGAAACGCCAACTGCATGGACGACGCCAACGCGCCCAGCCTGCTGGCCATGCCCTATCTCGGTTCCTGCGCCGCAGACGACTCGCGATACCTTGCGACGCGCAGATTCGTTTTGAGTGATGCCAATCCTTATTTCTTTCGCGGCTCGGCGGCCGAAGGAATCGGCGGGCCACACATCGGCCAGGACATGATCTGGCCCATGTCGATCATCATGCGCGCACTCACCACCAGCGACGAAAGCGAGCAACGCCAGTGCCTCACGTGGCTCAAGACAACGCACGCCGGTACCGGCTTCATGCACGAAAGTTTCAATAAGGATGATCCAGCAAAGTTCACGCGCGCGTGGTTCGCGTGGGCCAACACTTTGTTCGGCGAACTCATTCTCACGATCGACAGAAGCAACCCAAAGCTGATCGAAAAATCCTGACCAAAAACGAACCGGCGGATTCGCAATGGCAAATCCGCCGGTCTCGTCAAACTCCGATGAGGTTATTTCAAGTTCACGGTCGTCTTCAGCGGCAGATTGTCAGACGATCCACCCACCATGATGGTGTACTCGCCTGGCAGCAGTGACCAGTCATCTTTCTGTTCGTCGAAGATCGACAGATACTTTGGATCCACCTCAACGGTTACGCCGCGTTTTTCGCCCGGGTTCAGCTTCACCTTCGTGAATCCGATAAGGCGCTTCGGCGGTTCCTGTGCGGCAGCGGGAAGAGCGGCGTAGACCTCGGCGACCTCTGAACCTTCGCGCGCACCGGCGTTGGCCAGCGTAAACGTCACCTTCACCTTATCTCCCGGCGTCACCTGCAAACCGGAGTAGCGATACGTGGTGTACGAAAGCCCGTAGCCGAACGGGAACAGCGGCTTCTTGTTCTCCGCGTCGTACCACTTGTAGCCAACCTTCACGCCCTCGTCATAGGTCATTTGAAATGGAGGCAAGCCCATCGCCCATTTCTCAGGCGAGGCAGGACCGGAAAAATGCGAGGACTCCGGCGGCGGCATCGTGATCGTGGGATGCGGCAGATCAGCCTCGCTCTTCGGGAACGTGTTGGGCAGCTTGCCGCTTGGATTCACGGTGCCGAACAACACGTTGCCCACGGCGTCCGCGCCATCGCTGCCGCCAAACCACGCTTCCATGATCGCGGCCGGCTTATCTACCCACGGCATCGTCACGGGGTTGCCTGTTTCAAGCACCACGATGGTGTGCGGATTCGCCGCAGCCACGGCCGAAATGATTGCGCCCTGGTCGTGAGGCAGCGTCAGGCTCTTCAGGTCCATGCCTTCGCTGGCCCACATATAGGCAAACACGATGGCCACGTCTGCGCCCTTGGCGGCGGCAGCAGCAGCCGCAGGGTCGGTGCCCGGGTCGTACTTCACGGTTGCATGCGGCGCGCGCGCCTGGATTGCTTTCAGAGGCGACGTCGGAAACCATGTTTCTTCCATCCAACGTGTCGCGCCCTGGCCCGGCGGCTTGATCGCGTTTCCGCCGATCGGGTCGACCTGCGCCGAGCCGCCGCCGGAGATCATGCCCACATCGGAGTGCGAACCGATCACCGCAATCGTCTTCAGCCGCGCCGCATTCAGCGGTAATTGAGCCTTCTCATTCTTCAGCAGAACGATGCCGCCTTCTTCAATCTTCCGTGCTGTCTCGAATCCCGCAAAGGGATCGATGACGCTGCGCTGACGTGGGTGGTCGATTACACCTGCCGCGAACATTGAGCGCAAAATCCGATGCACATGGTCGTTGAGTTCGCTCTCAGGAATCTTGCCGGCATCGAGCGCATCCTTGAATCGCTGCTCGTAAAAGAACCTGCCCGGCTGCTCGTTGTCGAGGCCCGCGGCCGACGCCTTCACATCGCTGTGCGTTCCACCCCAGTCAGAAAGCACGAAGCCCGGAAACTTCCAGTCCTTCTTCAGCACATCCGTGAGCAGCCACTTGTTCTCACACGCGAAGTCGCCGTTTACACGGTTATACGAGCACATCACCGCAGCGGGCTTGCCTTGTTCCACGCCGATTTCAAATGCCAGCAGATCGCTCTCGCGCGCTGCACGCTTGCTGATGTTGATATTCACTGAGTTGCGGCCGCTCTCCTGGTCATTGAGCGCATAGTGCTTGATGTCGCCGATCACGTTGGCGGACTGCGTCCCTTCGATAAGCCGTGCCACCAGCGTTCCCGCCAGCACTGGATCTTCGCCGAGATACTCAAACGTGCGGCCGTTGCGCGGATCGCGTGTAAGATTCACCCCACCGCCGAGCGACATGTTGAATCCCTGCGCGCGCAGTTCGCGGCCAATGAGCGCTCCATACTCGTAGGCTGCATCGGTGTCCCAGCTTGCGGCTGCGGCCACGTCCGCCGGCAGTGCCGTGGAGTAGCGTCCATTTACGCCGCTGGACCGCACGCCATACGCCGCGTCGCTCATGTCGATTCCCGGAATCCCGAGCCGCGGAACGCCCACTGCGTAGCCCACGCCGCGGTTCGACGCAGCATTCTCCGGCGTCACCGGCTCATCGGTCGGCATGCCCACGCCATGCAGCAGCGCAATCTTCTCGTCGACCGTCATCTCCTTGATCACAAGGTCGGCGCGCTCGTCGGGCGTGAGGCTCGTGTTCATCCACGGCCCGGTTGGATGTGGCTTGGGTTGCGGACGCTGCGCAAGGCTCGGAATCGCCATGCATGCAATGCACAACAGCAAAATCGCAGGGATATTCATCCCAAAACGCAGTGATGAGTGGCTCATGGTTTCCTCGTTGATAAAACGTTTAATCTTGGCCGCCCCCATACTATCAATAAAGGGCAGAGGCGCGCCCCCGCCCTCCGAGGGACGAGAATTCCCAAACGCCTGTCAGCCCTCGATGCGCTCGTACGGAATGTAAACAGGGTTCCACATATATGCACGAATACGATCGGGCAGGGAATTTGCATCGGTAATTGATGCAACCCCTTCAGCCATCGCCTGCCGCGCAACCGCCTCCGATACCACCAGCGCAACTTTACGTGATTCGCCAATTGGAGGCAGCAGCGGAGCGGTTTTGTCCTTTCGTGAGGGCGACAATCCCGCGAGAGCTCGCGCCGCGGCCATGATCATGCCGTCCGTCACACGCCGCGCTTCTGCGACAAGAATGCCCAATGCCAGCCCCGGAAAAATGAAGGAATTGTTCACTTGCGAAATGCGCACCGGTCTGCCTTCGACCTCGACTGGGGGGAACGGACTGCCCGTTCCCACCAAAGCGCGGCCTTTGGTCCAGAGCAACAGGTCTGCCGGAGTAGCCTCGGCCTGCGAGGTAGGGTTCGACATCGGAAAGACGATGGGCCTTTCCGTGTGCCGCGCCATCTCGCACACAATCTCCTCCGTGAATGCGCCGGCCTGTGTGGAAACCCCTGCCAGCACCGTTACCTTTGCATTGCGCACCACGTCGAGCAGCGATACATCCTCCCCACCCTCAAGGTGCCATCCGGCGATGTCCGCACGCTTCCGCACTAACGGCCGCTGGCT
The DNA here is from genome assembly GCF_049582745.1 of Occallatibacter sp. Taxonomy (GTDB): domain Bacteria; phylum Acidobacteriota; class Terriglobia; order Terriglobales; family Acidobacteriaceae; genus Telmatobacter. The sequence continues at coordinate 20,446 of NZ_JBAUUO010000044.1, read as the reverse complement.
TTCCTTGATGCCGCGCGCACCGTCCACCAGCAATCCGTGGCGGTTGAACGCATAGACACGGCTGCGGGCCTGCTCCTCGCTCAACCCCTCTTCCTTCATCGCGGCAATCAGCAGATCGATAATGCCGATGCCCGCCGATCCCGCGCCATACATCGCGATCGTCTGCTGCGACAGCGGAACGCCCGTCGCGTTCACCGCGGCCAGCAGCGTCGCTGTGGTCACCGCGGCCGTTCCCTGGATGTCGTCGTTGAAAGTGCAGAGGCGGTCGCGATAGCGTTCCAGCAAACGCGCTGCATTGGCTCCGGCAAAGTCTTCCCACTGCAGCAGGATCTTCGGCCAACGCTTCTGCACTGCTGTTACGAACGCCTCGACAAAGTCGTCGTACTCCTGCCCGCGCACGCGATGGTGTTGCCAGCCGATATAGATCGGTTCATGCAGCAGCTTTTCGTTGTCGGTTCCCGCATCGAGCAGGATCGGCAGACAATGTTCCGGCGGTATGCCGCCCAGCGCGGTGTAGAGCGCCATTTTGCCGATGGGAATGCCCATGCCGCCCGCGCCCTGGTCGCCGAGGCCAAGGATGCGCTCTCCGTCGCTGACTACAATGCAGCGCACATTGTCATAGCGGGGATCGGCAAGGATCTGGTCGATTCTGTGTCTGTTGGGATAGCTGATGAAGAGTCCGCGCGGTCGCCGCCATATCTCTGAGAAGCGCTGGCACCCCTCGCCAACCGCGGGCGTATACACAATCGGCAGCAGCTCTTCGGTGTAGTGCTCGATCATCGAATAGAACAGCGTCTCATCGTTATCCTGCAGATCGCGCATGTTGCTGTATTTGCCGAAGGCGGTGTCGCGCGAATCGAGCACGCGCTTGCGCCGCAATCGCTGATCCTCAAGCGTACCGATGTGCGGAGGAAGCAGACCGTGCAAGCCGAAGATGTCGCGCTCCTGCTCGGTGAATGCCGTGCCCTTATTGAGGCGCGAGTTGAACAGCAGCTCGACGCCATGCAGGCTGGTGCGATTGACAGAAGTTTTATCGATAGAGTTGGCTGGAATAGATTGTGATTTTTCGCTCACGTGAGGTTCTCCGCTCCCTGACCGGCAATAGGTCTTTTCAGACGGACCCACCGATCATAGCCAATTGAGAACCACCTGCCTGTGACGTGTGCCCCACATGGTTTGCTCAAAACTTCAAAGGCCCACGCATCCCGGGGGAGAACGTGGGCCCTTTTTCAGATTCGAATTTTGCGAAACGCATCAGCTTCGTGCTGACGTCAACTCGCGCATGCTCTAGCGATTGCCACCGGATGAGCCCGAGCCGCCCGAATGCTGGCTGCCGCTGCCGGACTGATTCCCGCGGTTTTGCTCCTTGTTCATATCGTTCGGCTTATTTCCTTGATTCCCTTGCTGGGTCCCTTGCTGCGAGTGCTGGCCGGTGCCACTCTTCTGTTGTGAGGGATCCTGATCGCTGCGAGTATCGGTGCCGGAACCTTGTCCTTGCTGTGAGCCTTGTGTATTCGCCATTTTGAACTGCTCCTGTGGTCGCCGCGCTGCACCTCTTACGCGTACGTAACGCTGGCCTTCACTGGGATGCCTCGTTTTGACCCCGAGGTTGTCCGTTTTCGGGTTTCAGACGGCTGAACCATAATTATCGTAAGTGATTGAAAAAGCAATAGATATCCTGTGATTTTAAACCGCTTGCAATGCCGCTGAATGGTGCTAAAATGCGGCGGTGCCGCGCGCATCGGCGCCACCCCTCGCGAAAGCCTCCGGGCGCTTTCACGGCGCATCTTCGCCGTTTCTGCGCCCGGCGCGCCTTCTATTTCTCCTCAATAATTGCCAGGTCCCACGGTCCCAGCGCCAGCGAGTCGCTCTTTGACACCGGCCTTCCATCCAGCAGGTTTGTTCCCCCGCCGTACGCATAGTTCGCCTTCACCTCGCCGGCGGAGTAGTTGAAGTAGTAGTGCAACCGTTTGCCCATGCGATTCACGCCATGCGTTACGTGCACCGACGCGGGTTCCTGCTGATCGGGGCCGGTCAGGCCAGATTCTTCCAGGGCGCGTTTCAGAATTGCGGTCTGGAGCGCGTTGGAAAGGTACGTGCCCTCGTAGAGCAGGGTGCCCGCGCCGAACTGGTTCTCGGTGATCGCCGGCCACTTTCCGAAAAATGGATGGTCGTAATATGCCAGCGGCTTCGCATGCTCCGGCATCAGGAACTCCGCCCAGTAACTCACCTTGTTGCCGTCGCCCGCGTGAAATGGATCATCTTTCAACGCCAAGGGATGTTCGAGATTCGAGAACTCCTGGTAGCTGAATCCCGCCGCCTCGCGCAGCGGGCCCGGCGCGCGCACCCACCGTACAGCGGAGTTTTCGTTGGCGAATCCGCTCTTGAACGTCATCACCACGTGGCCGCCGCCCTTCACATAATCCGCGATTCGTTGGAGCAGCGCATCATCCGCGATGTAAAGCGCCGGAACAATCAGCAGCTTGTACGCCGAGAAATCCTTGGTCTCCGGAAATACGAAATCCGCGCCCACGTTCAGGTCGTAGAGGGACCGATGCAACTGCATCACCAGCGAAGTGTAGTCCGCTGTCGGACCGGCAAAACTCCACTGTGGTCCTGACGATGTGAACGGCATAAACTCGATCGCATTATCTGAGTCGCGGCTCCACAAGATCGCCACATCGTTATGGATATTCAGCCCCACAAGGTGCGGCCCGATCTTCTCCAGTTCATGTGCCGTGCGCGATACTTCTGCGTAGGCCCGATTCGGCTCCAGATCGTGCGATAGTACACCTTTCCAGTACGTCTCCTGGTTGGCCGGGATCGATGCCCAATGCCAGTACTCCACCATGTTGGCGCCATTCGATAAATGCGTGTACACGTCCTCGCGCAACTGTCCGTCGTACGGCGGATACTGGTGCGCCGAAGTCCAGTCCGTCGACTGCGCATTCGTCTCCGTCACCAGGAAATTCGCATGCTTCAGCGAACGCGAAAAGTCACCTTGAATCGCCTGTGTCGCGCCGTCGTAGTGATCCTGCGCGGCGAAGTGATAGATGTTGTCGGCGACAATGTCCAGCGACTCGGCGATGGCCTCTTCATTGACGTCGCGCTTCATCATGCTGCCGTAGTCCGTCGTAATGAACTGCTGCGCACCCGCGCATTCCCTGACCAACTCCGATTGCCAATGCAGAAAATCCGTCACCCGCATCTGGCTCCAGCGCGACCACTCCAGTTTGTAGCCCGTGCTCTGCGCACCGTTGCGCGTCGGCAGGTCTTCCCACGTGTGCAGATTTTCGCCCCAGTAGTTGAGAAACCACGCCTTGCTCAGTGCTTTCGGCGTCACGAACTTCTTCTCGAGATAGTGCTGGAACCCGATGAACACATCGCGATTCGCGGCGTCGTAGCTCGCGGTTTCGTTATCGAGCTGCCAACCGATCACGGTCGGATTGTCCTTGTAGTGCGCCACGATGTGCCGGATCAAGCGCTCCGCATAAAAGCGATACGCCGGCGAATCCGTATCCATGTTCTGCCGCATGCCGTACTGCGCGGGCTCGGTCGGGCCGCCGAAGTGGCCGCCGGAAATGCGATCGGCCAGGATCTCCGGATGCTCATGCGCCATCCATGCTGGAATGGAATACGTGGGCGTGCCGAGAATCACTTTGATGCCGGCCTTGCCCATCGCATCCACAACACGATCCATCCACGCATACTCGAAGCGGCCGTCCTCAGGCTCCCACAGGCTCCACGTCGACTCGCCCATGCGCACCACGTTCAAGCCGGCGGCCTTCATCATGGCGATATCTTTCTGGAGCCGCGCATCCCGATCGCCTGGCATGTACTCGTTGTAATAGGCTGCGCCATACAGCACCGTCGGAAATTCCAGCGTCTTCTGTGCCGGAGTCGGTGCATCGCTGTGCGCTTGTTGTGCAACCGCGGCAACCGCGAGAAGTGAAATCGAAGACAGCACGATAAGAAAGCGTTTGCTCGGAAAGTCCATAACCTTGCCTTTCAAAACAAAAAACATCCACTGGAAACGGAAGGACTATGAGAACACTCCTACGCAAAGGTGAGCAACACAATCTCAGAATGCGTACCCACCCGCATCGGCGGACCCCAGGTTCCCGCGCCGCTCGATGTGTACACCTGCATCTCGCCGAACCGCTGCAGGCCGTAGGTGAACTTGCCGAAGGCGCGCCGCGTGATGTAGTTGAATGGAAATATTTGCCCCCCACCATGCGTGTGGCCCGATAGCTGCAGGCTCACGCCGGCGTGCTCGGCAAGCGGCAGCCGATTGGGCACATGATTCAGCAGAATGCTCGCCGGCCCACCCTTCAGATTCAGCCCCTCAAGGAATGTCCGCATCTGCAGCGGGTAGGTTGAAGGCCCATACGCCACGCCCACGATGCGAACGCCGTCCACTTCGGCGCACTCGTTGTGCAGCACGCGAATCCCGCCTGATCGCAGGGCAGCTTCGTACTCTTCAGCTCCGCCAAACTCTTCGTGATTTCCACCGACAAAGTACATTCCCAGCGGAGGGTTCAACTCCAGAAGCGGCGCAATCACGCGAAGGGGATCGACCTTGCTGCCATCGAATAGATCTCCGGGGAGGAAGATGATTGCCGGATCCAGGTCCCGCACCATCGCCGCAATCCGCCGCGTAAAGGCATACCCGTTGATGTGCCCCAGGTGCAGATCGCTCACAAGCGCCGCTCGCCGTCCGCGCCAGCACTCCGGCAGATTCGGCAACTGCAGGGTGACCTTGCGTAACCGAATCATTCGCGCATTCACGACTCCATAGACAGCCGTCGCGATCGATATCGCTACCAGCGCTCCTGCAATGTACGGCCTGTCGGCGAGTCGCGTCGCTGCCGGTACGGCAACGCGCAGCACCAAATCGGCCAACCACGCGATGCCCGCGCCGACAAAAAGAAAATTTGCCAGCCCCATCCACAGCGCGCCAAACCAGTAGAAAGTCCGGACGGTCCGATTGCTGAATCGAAAGCTCAACAACGACGCGACTATAAACACAAACGAAAGCAGGACAAATGTGAATCGCAGTCCAAGTGTGGCCGGCGGGCTCATTGGCCACCAGAAATCAATCCATGTGCGATACATGAACCAATGGGCGATACACAGAAACGACTGGACAATGACGATGGCAAGAATCGGCCAGGCCTTCAAAAAAGCGTCTCCTTTGCATTACCGGCGTCAACCCCGAGCAGGCTGTGCCGTTCCCCGGAGGCATGAAAGAATCAGAATATGGCAGCACCCTCGAGCAAACAACTCGGCCTCTACATCTCGATCCCGTTCTGCCGCTCCAAGTGCACCTATTGCAACTTCGCTTCGGGCGTGTATCCGGCCGCCGAGCACGGTCGCTACATTCAGAGTCTTGTCGATGAGATGCGCGCCGCGCGCTCGTGGAGCGAAAACCTTGGCGCGTCGCTACCGTCTCGGCTCGATACTATCTACCTTGGCGGCGGAACGCCCAGCCTGCTCCCGCCCGATCTGATTGCCAAGCTCTTTGACGCCATTCGCGCCGAATTTGTCGTCGAACCCGACGCCGAGATTACGGTAGAGTGCGCCCCCGGCCAGCTTGCCGATGCCACCCTCGACGCATTTGCGCAAGCGGGCGTCAATCGCATCAGCCTCGGTGTTCAGTCCTTCATCGATCGCGAAGCGCATCAGAGCGGCCGACTCCACAGCCGGACAACTGTCCTCGACGACCTCAAGCGCCTTCGCTCGACCGGCATCACCAACCTCAACATCGACCTGATTGCCGGCCTTGCAGGCCAGACCTTCGCCTCCTGGCAGGAGTCGGTCGCAGTCCTGATCGAAACCGGCATCCCCCACGCCAGCATCTACATGCTCGAAGTGGACGACGAGTCGCGTCTCGGCCGCGAATTGATGGCCGGCGGCATCCGCTACCACGCGGAGCTCGTTCCAACCGACGACGCCATGGCCCGCATGTACGAGACCGCGATCGAGAGTCTTTTGGTCGCCGGTTTGCCTCAATACGAGATCTCGAACTTCGCCCGCCCGGGTTTTGAATCACGTCACAATCTGCGCTACTGGCGGCGCCGCCCCTACCTGGGGATCGGCCTCGACGCATCTTCGATGTTGCAGGCAACTCCGCGCTCACCGGAAATCAGGGAGTCCGGCTATGTCCTGCGATCCACCACGACCGCTGACCTCAGGCTGTATATGGATGCCCCTCAGCCGCCCGAAACCGCGTGGCTTTCGCCCGAGCGTCAGCACGAGGAGGCCTGGTTTCTCGGCCTTCGTCTGAACGGGGGAGTTTCTGTCTCCGCTCTGCGCAGACAATTCAGCAACCAGATGGTTGCTCATGCACTAGACACAGTCGAACTACTCGCCGAGCGCAGCCTGCTCACCTTCGATGGTGAAACCGTGCGGCTCACCCCCCACGGCCGCCTGCTCTCCAATGATGTCTTCCAGGAATTTCTGGAGATCGCGAACGCCCACGCATCTCTGACCGCAGGTTGAAATCCCCGACCATCGCACCCGCTACCAGTGAAGGTCTTCGCGCCCCAGCACAGGAATCAGGAAAGCGTTGGGATCATTTTCCGTGTCCGCCGCCATACACCGGATCGATCCCGGTCCGGCAGCCCGTGCTTCATGCAATGCGTCCCGCGCGTCCCGCAGAACCACAAATGGCGACCGGCCCCCGCTTGACGCAACCCCAAAGCAAGCCTTCACGCAAAGCTTCCCGCCGCCGGCCTGTACCGGCGCTGCGAAAACCTCATCGCGCAGCCGCTCAGCCAGTGTTTTTGCATACACGCCAGTGCATCCCGGCAGCGACAGGAGAAATTCGCCGTCCGCCCACTTGCCCACGGAGTCGTACCATCGCAGAATCCCTGTGATACGCCCCACGACGCTGCGTTCCACGCCATCGTAGCCAGCGTGCTCCAGTTCCCCTTCCGGTCTGTCCATCTCCGTAAATCCAACGGCAATCAGCGAAAGCGGCATCTTCAGGCGCTGCGCGCGGTCCGTATCGCAGAAAAGTGCCGACACAAGTTCATCCTGGCTCAAGAGCATGGCACGCCTCAATACCCAGTGCATCGGCTGGGATCAGCGAATCTTCAGAGTGTTTGCTGGATAAAGTTGTGAATTCCAATTACCGGTGCCGCTCGCTTGCCTTCAGTCGACGAACTCCACCTTCGGCGTAATCGGAATGATTCCGCGCTCGTGTCCCATCTCCAGCAGCTTGCGAATGGCCTCGCGTCCGTCCGGCCCGTAGTCCAGCGTCCGCTCGTTCACATACATGCTCACAAACCGGCTCGCCAGGCTGGTATCCAGATCGCGCGCAAACTGCATCGCGTACTCCAGCGCCTGCTCCCGATGATCGAGCGCGTGCTGGATACTGTCCCGCAGCGCCTTCGAGATGATTTTGTGGGACTCCGCTCCCAGCGAGCGGCGAATTGCATTCCCGCCAAGCGGCAGCACCAGCTTCGTCGTCTCGCGCCACCACACGCCCAGATCGATAATCTTGTGAAGCCCGCTGCGGCCGTATGTCAGCTGTCCTTCGTGAATAATCAGCCCAGCCTCGTATTTGCCCGCGAGCACTTCGGGAATGATCTGGTCGAACGGCACAACCTCCGTCTCGATCTCCGGATTGAAGATTTTCAGTGCCAGAAAAGCCGTAGTCATTGTCCCCGGAATGGCCACCTTCACGCGCTTCAGGTCGTCCTGCGACATGGGCTTCATCGCCACGACCATCGGCCCGTATCCTTCGCCAACGCTGCCGCCGCAGCCCATCAGCGCATAGTTCTCCTGCACATACGGATAGGCGTGGAAGCTGATCGCAGAGACGTCGTAGAACGCTTCGTCCTGCGCCTTCCGATTCAGTGTTTCGATATCGCACAGCGTGTGCGTGAATTTATATCCCGGCACGCGAATTTTATTTGTCGCCAGGCCATAAAACATGAAAGCGTCATCCGAATCGGGGCTGTGTGCAATCGAGATCTCCCGGATCGAATTCAAAACTGCAGTTTCAGAATGCTTGGTGCTCACTGAGACGAGAGTCCTTTCAACGAAAAACAATCCCCTTGGGGAGTGAGTTCAACTAACGGTTGCGCCGCGCCCGATTCAGTCCCTTGGCAATCGCCGCCGCGGCCACGACTTTCAGTGCGTCTCCCGGCAGAAAGGGAAGCACGGCCAGCGCGAATCCCGTCTTCACCGAACTCGACGACCCGCCCCCGTGCGTCCACACCATCAGCCACAAAAACCCGCACAGCAGAATCGCCGCATCGCCCGCCGCCGCGCTCATCAGTGCAGCCGAATATCCACGCCTGCTGCGCCGCCACAAGTAACTGACCAGCGCCGCCGCAGCAGGATAGGCCATCAGGTATCCGCCCGTCGGTCCCAGCAGGTGCGCCACGCCCGCGCCGAAGGCCAGGCCCGGCGCGAAGACCGGTAGCCCCGCGGCGCCCTCAAGCAGATATACGCCCAGCGTCGCCGCCGCCAGCCGCGGCGCCAGCAACATTCCCAGCAGCAACACAGCAAAAGGCTGCAGCGTCAGCGGAACCGGCGTAAAACCCAACTCCAGCGCGACGTGCGAACAGACCGCAACCAGCACGCTGCCTGCCAGCATTACGCCGGCAGCACGCAACCCGTTCGATACGCCAGAACTGGCAATCTCTGAAGCCAGCGGCTTCGCAATTCCGTTTTCCACGTTTGTTCCTTAACTTTCTGACTCCAGGTCGGATGCTTCAGCCGTTCCCACTACGGCGGCATCCCCCTCAGACGAGGTGTGTTTCAGTCTTGCACGTTGTCGCCGGATGTGGCGCGCCGTTCCCGCAGCCGCCGCCAGCAGCCCTGCAACCGAAAACAGAAGTGCGATGATCAGCCAGCGCATCACAGCCGAAGCTCAGAATACCAGATGCGCGAATCATCCTGGCACCCACACGACCGACCGCAGGGCAGGATTGTTGTCCGACGCCGGATTGCTACCTGGGCTGGGCCAGTGATCCGGCTAACCAGTCAAGGTAGAGCTTCGTTCCCATCTCCACGGGGATCACGAGGAACTCCGGCACCCGGTAGCTGTGCAACTCGCGCATGCGCGCTTCCAATGCCTCGAGCTTTTCCGCGCTCGTCTTCAGCATCACCATGGTTTCCGGAGCGGAGTGGATGTGGTCCTTCCAGTAATAAATCGACTGGACAACCGGCAGCAGCGTGGCGCATGCAACCAGCCGCTCTTCCACCAGCGTGCGGCCCAGCTTGTTGGCTTCATCCAGAGTACTTTCCGTAGTCAGCACAATCCGTGCCTGCGGGTTCGATTCGAGCATTTCGTTCTCCCCGCGTCCAGTGTACGAAGCGAGACCCAACATCCCATCACAATTTTCATGGCCCGAATCAAAGTCGCCGATTGGCCCCTGCCAATGTTGCTCCCCTTTCAAATACATTCCTTAACTTGCCGACTTCGCCCCTATGTTGCAGTATGTTCCTTGCGGATTGTGCATCCTATTTCATAGATTCTGCGGAGCAACAGCCGCTTGAGGAGAACGACGATGAGTTCCGTCATTAAATTCGGCACCTCCGGTTGGAGGGCCATCGTTGCCGACGAATTTACGCTGGCCAACATTCGCCTCGCCATTGCTGGCATTGCCGCATACGTCAAGACCCAGCCCGAGCCCCACCGCGTTCTCGTCGGTCGCGACCCGCGCTTCCTTGGCGAAAGCTTTGTCGCCGAAGCCGCCCGGATCCTCGCCGGCGCCGGCATCACCCCCATCGTCATTCCCGATGCCGCACCTACCCCGGCCATCGCCTACGCCGTCCGCGCGCTCAAGACATCCGGCGCCATCAACTTCACCGCCTCCCACAATCCGCCGGAGTACAACGGCATCAAGTTCTCCACCCACGACGGCGCGCCAGCCTTGCCTGAAGTAACAAAGCAAATCGAAGCCGCGATCAACGCCCTCAACCCTGCCGATCCCGTCATTCCAAAACGCGAAGCTCCGGAGGGGGGATTTGAGACGGCTGACGTCAAGCCTGGCTTTCTCCACCGCCTCGGCGAACTCGTTGACCTCAAGACCATCGCCGCCTCTCACATCAAGGTCGTCTTCGACCCCTTCTGGGGAGCAGGTCGCGGCTACAGTTGCCACATTCTGCGCCAAGCAGGTGTCGAAGTCGAAACGGTCCACGACTATCGCGATGTCCTCTTTGGCGGACACGCCCCTGAGCCCGACGACCACCTCCTCGGCGACTGCAGGAAGAAGATGAAGGAATTTGGCGCGAAGATCGGCATCGCGACGGATGGAGATGCGGACCGCTTCGGCATCGTGGACGAAGACGGTACCTTCATCCAGCCCAACTACGTCATCGCCCTGCTCTTCGACTATCTCGTCGAAACCCGCGGCTGGAAGAATGGCGTGGCCAAAAGCGTCGCGACCACCAACCTCATCAACGCGCTCGCCGAATACCACAAGGTGCCGCTCTTCGAGACGCCCGTCGGCTTCAAGTACATCGGCGAACTCATCATCGCCGACAAGATCGCCATCGGCGGCGAAGAGTCCGCCGGCCTTACCATCCGCGGCCATGTGCCGGAAAAGGACGGCATCATCGCCGGCCTGCTGGTCACCGAGATGGTTGCCGCGCGCAAGAAGAGCCTCGGCCGCCAGCTCAAAGAACTGTTTGTCAAGGTTGGTTCCTTCTATCCCGTTCGCGAGAACTTCCGCTTGACCCCCGAACGCAAAGCCGCGTTCACTGAAGAGTTGAAGAAGGATCCAACCGAGCTCGGCGGGCGCAAGGTCACCAGCGTCGTGCGCACCGACGGTCTCAAACTGATCCTCGACGACGGCTCATGGGTGTGTTTCCGCCTCTCCGGCACCGAGCCGGTGGTGCGGGCCTACACCGAGGCGCGCGACGAGAAAGACATGGTCGCGCTCCGCTCCGCCGCTGAAAAATTCGTGCAAGGTTAGTTGAAGATTCATTCGCACGTTATCGATCGCGGTTTTGTAACAGGGCACGACTTTAGTCGTGCCGGGAGTTCCACAAGTTGAAAGTGTCATCCTGAGCGCACGGGGCCCCAAAACGTTTTCTTCAGTTTGGGGGTGGTAAGCGAAGGATCTGCTTCTCAGGTTAGCGTCAGGGCACGACTTCAGTCGTGCCGCAAAACCAGGGATAGAAGTTCGGGGCTTCAGCCCCTGCAGAGCTCCACCGAGGCCGAATGCAGCAGCCCAATCTGTTCAGTGAAAACAAGGAAGCGGCCAACGAGCCGCTTCCATTTCGTCAGCGCGTCATTGAATGGGTGCAGCATGGCTGGCGTCCAGCCGGCACGCTCTTTGCCGTTGCTCTCGCACTCCTCTTTGCATGGAGCGTGATCAACGGCCACCACGGCCTGTCCTCGTGGTACCAGCAGCGCACCCAGGAGAAGCAGCTCAAGAAAGAAATCCAGGACCTGCAGCAGGAGAACGCTCACCTGCGCGATCATGTCGACCGGCTTAAGAGCGATCCCAACGCCATCGAACACGAAGCCCGCGAGAAGCTCCACTACGCCAAACCCGGCGAGGTCATTTACACTCTCCCACCCGATTCGCAGACTCAGACGCCCGTCCAGCCCGCTGCCGGCAGCCGCTAGTTTGCCCGATGGCGAATCCAATTCAAGCTCAGCGGCGCGAACGCGTCGAACGCATCGTTATGCCCCAGATTCGGGAGCGAGTGATATTCCTTGGGTTCATTTGCCAACAAGTAAAGTCTTTGTCCCTGTGAAGGAGGAACGACCTGATCCAGGGCGCCATTCACGATGAGCACGGGCAAATGAATGGACTTGATCTTGTGTTGGTTATCAAACCGGTCCAGAGCTAGATAGCTGGACGGAAAGAACGGAAAATCGATCTGCGCCAGATTCGGAATCGACAGATATGGCGCCAGCAGCATCAGTCCGCCGACATGGAATTCGGTTGCCATTTGTACGGCCGCGCCTGTCCCCAGCGAATGCCCATACAGAATGATGTGTCTGCTGTCTATACCCTCGCTGATTAAGTACTGAATAAAAGCGCGCCCATCGTTGTAGAGACCGGTTTCCGTCGGTTTCCCCGGTAAGCCGCTGTAACCCCGATACTCAGCGAGCAGGAAGCCATAACCTTCCGCAATGTAAGGATCGGCAATCGGTGCGGCAGTCTTCAGGCTGTCTGCGTTCCCATGAAAGAAGACGATCGTAAATGCCTTCGTGGTTGCAGGCGCGTACCAGCCTTTCAGTTCAACTCCATCGCGCGTTTTTACTTCAATTTCTTTGAAGGCACGGTTCGCGTTTGCATCGGCGAGCCGAGTGTAGGCATGGGTAGGGTAGTACAAAAGACTTCGTTGAAATGCGAAGAAGCACGCCAATGCTATGAGGTACAAAGCGACGGCGAAAGCAGCGGAGATCTTCAGCAGTCTCACAAAATCACCTTGCCTGCCCCAATCAGGAATTCCAGGATATGTCGATGCTTATGCCCCGTTAAAGGCGTTGTCCGGGGGCTGCACTCGCTTATGTTTCCGCACCGAACCACGCTACGCCCGCCCCCGCCAGCGGCGCATTGTCCCCCAGTTCGGCGATCCGCACTTCGAAATTCGTATCCGCGAGTTCCTTCCGGGTCTCCTCCAGAAACAGATACGCCGACCGCGAGATTCCGCCGCCCAGCACCACCACATCCGGAGCAAAATCCTTGAGCAGCTTCTTCAGCGCCACGCCGAGATTCCTGCCGAACTCCTTGAAGACCTCGATCGAGTCAGGCTCGCCGCCCGTCGCGTAGTGAGCAATCGAAGCTACCTCGCGCTCCTGTCCCGTGCGTTCCTTGTAGGCCCGCTGAAGTGCGCGCGTTGAAATCTGATCCTCCACAATGCCGCCCTCGTAGGGCACGTTCCAGATTTCCCCGCCTGGCGGAACACCCTTACCCTCCGTCACCACATGCCCGTCCACCGCAAATCCCGAACCCACACCCGTCCCAAGTGTGAAGCAGACCACGCGCTGTACGCCCCGCGCCGCGCCCGCACCCACTTCGCCGAGCAGATACGCTGCAGCGTCATTTAAAAACCGCACCTGGCTCGCATTCCATCCGAACCGCGCCGCCAGCGCTTCGCTCACATTCACGCCATACAGGTAAGGCAGCTTGTGCTCCATCCAGCTGATGCCCTTGGCGTAGTCGAAAGGTCCCGGCATCGCCAGTTCCGCACCCTGTACCCCTGCTACGCCCTCTGATGCCCTCACGCCCAGCGCATGCAGCACCTCGACGAAGGCCTCGCTGGTCTGTTCCTCCGGCAGATTGGCCCGCACCACCGAGCCCAGCCTGAATCCTTCTTTGAAGCAGACGGCCGCGGAGATGTGGCTGCCTCCCACGTCATATACCAGCACACACGGTTCGATCAGGGCGCTCACTTCCCACCTCGCTTCGGAATCAACAACATTGTACGGGCGCAACCGTCTCTCCACCGCTCACGGCGCCACCCTCGGATATCGACGCCTTGATCAACCAGGCGCTTTTAACACCGCATTGATATTGCATGCGAATTGAATCCGGGTATAGTGAACAGCAACTGCATGCATCGAGCAACGCGGCTTCTCCTACCCTTAATCTGGATTGTCGCCTGTGGGCCGCTGCTCGCGCAGATGCCGTTCTACACGGATAACGCCGACGTTACCGACCAGGGCACTCTTCACTTCGAAATCTACAACGAGCTCGACGGTCTTCAGTCTGCGCAATATCCTGATCTCCGCCAGAACACGACAAACTTCAAAGTCAACTACGGCCTTCCGCATAACCTCGAACTCGACTTCGATATCCCGTATCTCGCCATCAACCGCGCATCCGGCTCGCAGGACTCCTCCGGGAATGGTGATGCCGACATGGGCATTAAGTGGAACTTCTCGAAAGCTCCCCGGCCGCGCTGGATCCCGGCCCTCTCCGCCAGCTTCTATATGGAATTCCCAACCGGCGACGAAACCCAGGGGCTCGGTTCCGGCCTCGCTGACTACTGGCTCAACACGATTCTGCAAGAGCCCTTTTCCGACAAGACCCGTCTCGTTTTCAACTTCGGATACCTCTTCGCCGGCAACACCAGCACAGGCGTCCTCGGAATCCAGACCACGCGCGGCCACGTCTACACCGGCGGGCTCTCGATGCAGCACGACTTTACCTCCCGCCTCACCCTCGGCGCAGAGCTTTACGGCGGAGTGGCCGACAAAAACGGTCTCGGCAAAAATCAGCTCCAGGCACTCGCAGGTGGCGCGTATGCAATCAACAACCGCATGAGCTTCACTTTCGCTGCTCTTGGCGGAGCTCACATCGCGAGTCCCAAAATTGGCTGCCAATTTGGATACGAAGTGGATTTTCCGCTTCGACATGCACCCGACCCACCGCAGTCCGCCCTCAACCAGACTTCATCAACATCCTCGAATCGGAGATCACCATGACCTGCAAACCCGAACTGCTCAAGAGTGTTCCTCTCTTTTCCCTTTTGGATGACGAAGAGACAGCCGTCCTCGCCAGCCAGGTCGATGTCAAATCTTTCGCAGCGCGCGAGCGCATCTACAAAGCCGGCGATCCGGGCATGGCCTACGTCATGGTTTCAGGCAGAGTCCGCGTCACCACCGTCGACGAAGACGCGCAGGAAGTGGTCGTGGATGAGCCCGGGCATGGCGAGTTTTTCGGCTTTGCTTCAATGCTGGAACAGTCGCCCCATCAAACCAACGCCTCCGCCCTCGAAGACTCCACCTGCCTCGAGATCTCCCGCGATGACATTTCCACGCTTCTCGAGCAAAAGCCCCTCGCCGGTATGGACCTGCTCACCACGCTGGGCCACCAGTATCACGCCGCTCATCAACTCGTAAGACTGCGCGTGACCCGCAATCCCAACGAGATCATCGAAAGGGAAATGACCACGGGAGAGCGAATCGCGGATGCGGTTGCCAGCTTTGGCGGCTCGTGGACCTTCATCATTACGTTTGCCGTCGTCCTCATCGTGTACACAATGGTGAACGTCATCCTGGACAGGAAAGCGTGGGATCCCTACCCGTTCATCCTCCTCAACCTGTTCCTGTCCATGCTCGCCGCCATCCAGGCGCCCGTCATCATGATGAGCCAGAATCGCCAGGACACCAAAGACCGTCTCCGCGGCGAACTCGACTTCGACGTCAATCGCCGCGCCGAATCCGAGATCCAGGGACTCTCACGAAAATTGAATGCGCTCGATGAGCATCTCGACGATCTCACCAACCTGCTGCGCGCGAAAGCTGCACCCGCGCTCGATCCCGGACCGCGTTAGAAATCCACGTGCGTCCGCACCGCACCCACCCACGCCGGCCCACGATCGCGGTTGTACCCCGGGTCGTCGATTTCCGTCGCCCAGCAGAAATCCGAGCCCGCCTAATCTGAGATAGTTTTGGTGATCGCGCTTGATTGCATTCGACACCACCGCAATCGCCACCTTGTCCTGCGGCCTGTGCCAGCGGTCTCCCGCATAATCCGCGCCCGCCTCCACCGTCTGATCCACCTCGGTGTAGGCAAACGATTCGTGCTGGCCCTCATTCCATCCAAACCGCCCGAAGACGCGCAAACTCGATGTCAGCTCCTGCTCCGTGTTGTAGCCAAATCCGTATTTGAGGGCGCCAAAATGCTCATGTGCCGTGATGGCCGGCGTCGCATCTGTCCCGTTCAAATACGCCTGCACCGCCTCGCGATACGTCCCCATATGTGCGCGATTCGCGTAGAACAGCACCCGCGTCACGCCCTTCCGCTGCGGAACCCAGTTTTCGCGCAGCTCAAATTCACCGTTCTGCGCATGCGCCCGGCTGAATGCCCAGTCCATGTCGATGCCGTTGGCGACCGTCGGCATGGCAAACAGACCATAACGCAGACTCCACGCGCGATCGTCGTACTCCGCCATGCCGCCCACGGTATACCCGCGCGTGTCCGCCGCGTAGTCCCATGCGCCGTTGTCGTCCACCGTCCAGTTCATGAACTGCAGATGGCTGTCCGAACCCTCCGAGTTCACATCGAAGAAATCCGGCAGCGTCATCTTGCCGGCGCGCAACTCCACGCGCCGCTCCGGCACCGTCGACGCCGGCGCGAAGAAGTTCGCCTCCTGGCTCGTCGTTCGGCTCGTTAGCCCGATGACCTGGTGAATCTGGTAGCGCGCGATATACGGCGTCGAACCAAGATTCGGATTCCGCACCACGTCAAGGTTGGTGAATCCCGCCAGACCCAATGCCTGGCTCAGGCCGCGCCCCGCCGCCGATTCGAGATCGAAGATGAAGTCCGTATTGAAACGCGTTGAACGATTCCTGCGCAGCGCCGTATACAACGTCCCCACCATCGACGTCTTGTACTCCGCCGAATTGCGAAAGCTGTTCGTCCCCTGGTACAGCGAGTGGAAGGGAAGCCGCCCCTGAAAGATGATGTTCGCCTGCCCTGAAACCCAGTACCGTGCGTCCTCGGGATGAGGAAACATCGTCAGCAGTGGCGTCTCCGGTTGAACCTCCGGCGGCTTCCTGGCGTCGGCATTCCTCCCTGTAGTCGGAGATGCGCTCTGCCCGGAAAAATCCGCTGGAGTGGCCGCGTTCGCCGGACTCCGATGTGAAGGCTCCGGCACAGAGGGCAGTGCATCCATGGATTTCAGAGTCTGCGCGAGGGAAGAGTCCCCGGCAAACGAAAACGATAGGCATATCAACAGGTATGAATAAGTGCGGCGATAACGGAGGTGGAACATAGCGACCTTTCATGGAAGCATTGGCGCTAGAATAGAGAAGAGCTGAGTATACCCCGATATGGTTTATACTATACCCCGTATGGGTATATAACAAGGAGACATTTCATGTCCCTGCATGAGCGCGAGAAAGTGAAACTGGTCCAGCGCGTACGTCGCCTGCGCGGCCAACTCGATGCCGTCGAACGCCTCGTCGGCGAGGACGAAGACTGTGGCGGCCAATTGATGCTGCTAGCCGCGGTGCGCGGCGGCGTCAACGGCCTGATGGGCGAGATCATGGAGACGCACATTCGTTTCCACCTCGTCGACGGAGCCAAGGAGCAGATCGCCCCCGAACTCGCCGAGGACCTCATCGACCTGGTGCGTGCTTATCTGAAGTAACCCCGCATCGATCCTAGTCGCTCTGTCTCCACAGCGCCCGGAGCATCTGCTTTCATGCTAGAAGCTGCCCAGTGCGGCCAGTGTTAACGTTCGGTTGATTCGGATACCGGACAAGATATCTTTGCCGCCGGAATCCGCGGCCCGAGTCCACTCGCATCCATCACCACCTGCACAAACTGCCACGCCAGCGGCAGTCGCAACGCGATTCCCGCAACCGCCCAGCCCAGGTTCAGATGTTCCAAAGCGCGTCCCATCGCGCGAACACCTTCCACGCTCGCCGTGCCATCGCCCGGCACATACCGCAAGCGCCGTATGGAGCCATACGGCAATGACTCCGCCGCCAGAATATCGAGCCCCACCGGATTCCGTGTCGCAATCCAGCGCCATACTTCGCTGCACGGACCGCAGCTCGCCGCCATGTACAGCCGCGCTGGTTCCCCCGCGTGGTACGGCCTCCGCTGCGGCATCCAGTTCCGCACCGCTTCGCGGTAGGTCCGCCATGACTTGCCAAAGCGCCGCTGCATGTCTTCGCTTTCGTCCCAGTTCGCGATCCCCGCGCTATAGATGGCTGAGACCGCCGCCGACAGCAGAAGCCATCCATTGCGCAACAACGCCGCCCAGGCCAGCAACACAACCGTGCACGACAGCGCCATCGGGTTCGCACAATAGCGATAGATTCCGCTTGTCACCAGTCGCACCGGCGGATCGAAAGGGATCGGCGTTCCGTCTCCGCGCTCGGCAAACTCCATCGCGGCTCCTACTCCCGGCAGCGCCAGCACCGCAATCAGCTGCAGCGCAATCTGCCGCTCCCACCCCGGAAATGCCAGCGGTGGCTCCCATCCCCGGCCCGGCCGCGCCGCGAATGCAATCTCAGGCAGCAGATATAAGAACACGCCTCCGCTGGTTACAATCTGCATCCACACTCGCAAACGCAGATGCGCGTTCTGCTGTGTCCAGCGAGCAATGCACAACGCGGGCGCCAGCACGAGTGCGGCCGCAACCGTCTCCCCAATCAGCCAACGCGGGCCAAGCACCACCACGGGGTGGCATAGCGGCATCACCAGAACGTCGAGCGCCGCCATCGTGGCAACACTCAAGACCAATGGCAGTCGCAGCAACGCAATCTGCGGAAGAACGCCCCACGCAATCGTCCAACCGATATATAGCTCAAGCGGCATCCCCGAAAACCACGCGCTGCCATCGGCAAAGCTCCACCATCCCGCAGCGCCGTTCAACTTCTGCAAGAGCAGCAGCGCCGGTGCAGTCCACAAAAAACTCAATAGGCATGCGGGAAACATCCTCGGCGGTCTTCTTCCCCATACCAGCCCGGCGATGCACGAGAGCACAAGAGGGAAGTAGAGTGCGCCTGCGCCGATCGTCTCCGAGCGCGTCATCTTGGCTCTCCCGCATTCGCGTCGATCAGGTATCCCGCTGCCTGGCGAACCGCTCCGCGCTCCCATGGCGTGAAGTACCAGGCCGGATCGAGCTGCCGTTCAAAGTGAATCCGCCACGTCACGCGCGTGTGACTCGCATCCACAGGCGTCCACTCCACCTCCGACGCATTCCAGCGAATCCACTGCGTCAGCTTGCTGCCATCGCTTGCTGTTTCGAAGCGCGCGAACCCCGGTCGACGCTCCGCGATCCGCATTACCAGCCAGCCCGCCGGATCGCCCTCCGCGCCGGAAAACAGAATTGCTCGTTGCGCTCCAACACCGAGCCCGCGTCCTTTCGCATCCAGCGGATGGGGAAATCCGATCCTCAGGAATCCCGGCAAGCGCATGCCGATCCCGCGGGCTCTCCGCGAGTGCCTCCTCGACCCGGGAGGCTGGCGAATCCACAATCTTCGTCACCTCGACCGTTTGCCCGCGGCTGGGCGTAAGCTGCGGAACCACGCCTTCCAGGCAAAGCGGCAGCAGCAGAATCACCATGCAGCTCAGCGTCTCCCCGCGACGAGCTTTTCTCTTCGCAATGTCTACCGGGATTCCGATCAGCAACCCGACAACATAAAACAGAGGCGCCGCCATCAGGATGCACAAGTATCCTTCGCCAAGCAACGGAGCGATGACCAGCAGTGCAAGCGTGATCCCCTTCACGATGCCGCCCGTCACCGTTTTCGTCCTGGGAGTCAGGGCCAGCACCACGGCCAGTACCGCCGGAACGCCGATGAACATCGCCGCGCTGTGCAGATACCGCATCCCCATCAGGTAACGGTAGAGCACCGATCCGCAGATTGCCGCAACGACGAACGCCACCACCCACCACTGTGCCGGTTCAATCCTGGATTTCTTCTCTTCCGGTTCAGTCATCCTTCCTCCTTGCCTCGTGCCCATCGGTTTTCCGGTAGCAATTCGGCTTCGCGCAGCAGAGTCAGAACTTTCGTTCGCACCGGCCTCAATATGGTGAACTTGGCCAGCGCCAGGAGTTTCAGTGTCAGATCGAGCGCGCCATCCGCCATCCTTCGCGTTCTTCGCTGGCCCTCGGTCTCGTCATACAAAAACATCACCAGAAGTCCCATCTGCAGCGCCCACAGCGAAATCGCCAGCAGCTGCCGCAGATCGCGCGGCATGCGCTCGGTCTCAATCGCCCGCTCAAATACTGCGATGGCCCGTCGCCGGATCTCCGCCGTTCCTTCACCGAGGCATGACAAAGGGTGTCGTGGTTCACCTGTGTAACGGAAGACCACCCCAAGCAGGTTGCGGTCGTCCCTGGCGAGGTCGAGCTTTGCGTGCATCGCCGCCGCAATCCGCGCCTTCAGATCGTGCTTTTTTGCAAACACCTGCTCGCAAATCCTCTCTTGCGCCGCCTGGATCTCTTCGTAGTACGCCTGGATGATGGCTTCCTTGCTGGGAAAGTAGTAGTAAGCCGCGCTCTTCACCACGTCCGCCCGCTCGGCGATCTGCTGCATCGTGGTTGCATCGAAGCCCCTCTCGCGAAACAGCACCAGGGCAGTCTCGAAGATGTGACGCCGCGTCTGCTCGCCCTTGCCCGTTGCAGGATCATTTTTGACCATGGTCAAATCCTGCGTCAGGATTGAGTCGCCGTCAAGGAAAAATTGAACAAGTTCAAATATTGATTTGTACGGCGCAAGCGTGGAGATATCTATAGCAACAGAACATCGACTAGCTGGGCGCCCACCTCGAACGGTCCATCCTCAAAATGTCAAGAGCATTTCTTTCAAGGATTTTTCAAAGCTTTCAGATAGAGGACTTTGCAACTGCCGCCGTTTTGCAGGTAATTTCCCCTGAATGTTGCACAATGAGATTGTCTGACTTCGATGCGCGGAGCCGGAAGGATGAATCCAAACTTCATCAGCAGCCCAGGTGCTTTCCAACTCGCCCGGTCGAGCAGATGAGCGTCGCTATAAGTC
>NZ_JBAUUO010000043.1:0-9563 GCF_049582745.1 Occallatibacter sp. | reverse complement strand
CAACATTTGTGCTCCGATCGCGCCAGCGCCTTCCTTCAAACCGCTCTATCCGACCTGCTCCGCGCTGTCTCCTGCCACTCATTGCGCCTCATCGCGCGGAGCAGCTCCGATAGAGTCCTGACGTTTTACGGGAAATTGCCGCGAGCACTGATCGACTTGAATGATCGATGAGCGCTTCGGTCCGTTCATGCGGCCAATCGGTGCCCATTTTGATTGTGTCTGGAGAAGTGTGTTTTCAGGTGCCGACTTGCCTACCTTCGCCCAAGCCGACGCTATGCTCTGCAATTGGGGTGCTGCTTATCGTTCGCAACATCAGGGAGTTTTAAATGCGAAGATATTTCTAAGTCCAAAGACCACGTTCCAGTGTTCCCGAAGCGCTGTTACTTCCCAAAAGCAGGCACCCGAGAAAAGTCATGCGCCTGGTTGGCTACCAGCAGAAGTCCCTGGGCTCGAGCGTCGCGCTCGAGAGCGTTCAGCCCGGCAACCGCGAGAGTGGATCCAGACCACAGCTCAATCTCTTCCAGAGCAAGGCGGCCCTGGTATTCAAACGGGCGATACCCAAACCGGCGAGTGGAGGAGATCATGGATTCAAGTTCCTCGCGAGCTTGAGACCACTTGCCCAACTTCGCCTTGACGCGAGCGTCCGCCAGCACAGCCTCGAAGCGCGAGTTCGCCACTGTGCTTTGCCTGGAAAGCACGATGGCCTTCCCCGCCGCGCTCTGCGCCTCCGCCAAATTTCCCGCACCCAGCAAGTTCCTCGCTAACATAGCCTGAGCCCATGCCTCGCTGGAGTTGGAGTTCGATTTATCGAACACCACCGTTGCCTGCCGAGCCAGTGACACTCCGTCGGCGTATCGTTTCTCTGCCAAAGCAACCGACGCCAGCGCGACCTCAAGCTGCGCAGAAAAGTCCTCATCCTTTATTTCCTTGCACAACGCAAGTGCTTGTTCATATTGCTTGCGTGCGCCAGGCAGGTCGCCCTGGGCCAGCAAAGCGTCGCCGAGACCGGAGATTGGATAGGGTTCGCCGCCAAGGTAGCTAATCTCGCGATGTAGGGCTAGAGACTTCTCGAAGTAGCCCTTGGCTTCGTCAAGATTGCCCATCTCGGACTGCACATTGCCCAAATTATTCAGGGTTTCCGCGGCCCCACGCCGATCGCCAATCTCATTGAACGCCGCCAGAGATTGTTTCTGCATCTTAAGTGCACCGGCCAGGTCACCGAGCCCCTCAAGTGCATTCGCCAAGTTCCCGTAATCGCTGGCCAGCCCCCCTGGATCATTGATCTGCTGATCAAAGCGCAAGGCTTGCCTGTAATACTTCTCCGCCTCGTGCAGGTTTCCCTGACTGTAGAAGACATTGCCTATGCGCTCGAAAGTGGCGCGAATATCTCGCTCCGCCCCGATTTCCTGAAAGACCGGAAGCGCCTCGTCGAACTGTTTCCGGGCACCCACATAGTCACCTTTATCGAAGAGCACGTCGCCCACGCTGAGCACCGTAACCGCGGCGCCGCGCCGATCACCCGCTGCAACGAAGAGGTCTCTCGCCTGTTGCGAACGCTCGATCGATTTCTGCGTTTGTCCCAGACGTTCCCATGCGTTCGCTTCCAGCCGCAGGGCTTGCGCTTCCAGCAGTTTTGCGCCAATCGCACGGCCTCGGTTAGCCGCTCGTTCCGCGAGCGACTGCTGCTGATGAAAGTCACTCAGCGACGCTGCAATGTTGGCTTGGGCCAAATCAATGCCGGCCGCGTCCGCTTCCGACACGGCCAATTGGCGAAGTTGCGCAAGCGTCTTTTCCCCGTCAACCGCGTGCCCTCCAGCAATCTGGGTGCTAATGAGGGCCAAACCATAATCCACGTTGTCGGGGAAGAATTCCCACAGAGCGCGATAGCTCTCCATGGCTTGCGTAGTTTCCGCCGAAAGCGCATGGGCTCGCGCCTCAATCAGCAACCGCTCTTTCCGGGAAGTTTGGCCGGAAAGCTTCAGGGCTTTCTGGGCCTGCTCTTTTGCCCGGCTCTCGTAGCCCAGTGTTGACCAGCCTGCAGCCAATGCCGAGTAAGTCGGGGCATGGTTAGGATCAAGTGCAGCCGCCTTCTGTAACAGGTCGACAGCAGAGCGAGCATCAAACACGCGCAATCTTTGTAAGCCTTCGGCGTAGAGACGGGCAGCCTCGGGATTCGAAGGCAACGAGGCCTTCACCATCGTGGACTGCACGTCGGAAAGAGGGCCGATATCCAGCTTCGCACGCAGTTCCGCACCCGCTCTGCTCACCAGTTCATCGATTTCGGATTCTTCGCCTTTCACCGAGATAGAGACCAGCGTCTCCCCAGCCGCCGTGTCCTGGAGCCGCAGATCCAGCCGCAGTTGCCCATCGCCCAGCGGAAGGTACGAGCCCAGCACTACTTCGTCGCTGCCGAGATTCTGACGGATGCGATTCAGAGTCTCGCGGCCATAGCTGTCTGCATCCTTAAGCGAAAGGCTGAGCTTCATTTCCGCCACGCTCTCGCCCGGAATGGTGCGCAACTGGTCCCCCTGGCTCAATTCGGTGGTGAGCATCTCGGAGAGTGCCGTCGAAAGCCAAGACTGATCAGGCCTTCCCGAAAGATTCTGGAAGCCCAACACCGCAATAGTGCGACGGCGATTCACCTGTGGGGAAACGACTTCCCGAGGTCTGCGTCCGTGGAAGAATAAGGTCGCGGCGCAAATCGATAAAAGTACCATCGCCACCAGGAAGGCAAACTTGAGCGGCGTTTGCCAGGCACGCTGTTTGTGAACAGACGGTGAAGTCGGGCTTAGGTCGCGTTGCAGGCGCTGCAAGTCCGCCCGCAAATCGGATGCGCGTTGATACCGCAGCTCGCGATCCTTCTCGAGCGCCTTGTCAATGATTCCATCGATCCCGGCAGGTAGCCGGGAGTTGGTGCGCGTGGCGGGAACCGGCTGCCGGTTCAGGATACCGTCGAAGATGGTCGCGACGCTTTCGCCGCGAAAAGGCGCCAGGCCGGTAGCCATTTCATAGAGCACCGCGCCAAAAGAAAATAGATCTGTGCGGCAATCAAGTTTTTTCGCCATAGCCTGCTCCGGAGACATGTAAGCGATGGTGCCGAGCATGAACCCCGGAGCAGTGAGTTCCACCAGGTCATCAGTGCCGCCTCCAGTTTCGGTAGCTGTCGTCTGGCCGACGGAAAGGCGACCGGTTAGCTTGGCTAAACCGAAATCCACGATCTTGGCATGTCCACGGCCGGTGATAAGAATATTCGCTGGTTTGATGTCGCGATGAGTGATGCCCCCTGCGTGTGCGGCGTCGAGCGCGTCGGCGACCTCGATGGCCCATGGGAGCAGAACATCTATTTCCAGCGGACGGCCTGAGATCCGATGTTTCAGAGTCAAGCCATCAATGAACTCCATGGCGATGAAGGACGCCCCCCCAGATCTTCCGATCTCGTAAATGGTGCAAATATTTGGATGGTTGAGAGCGGAGGCCGCGCGAGCTTCGCGGCGAAGGCGTTCCAGGGCCTGCGGGTCTTGCGCCATTGCGACAGGCAGGAACTTCAATGCAACCACGCGTGCAAGTTCCGTGTCCCTCGCCTTATAAATCACACCCATACCCCCGGACCCGAGGGGCGCGACGATGGAGTAGCGACTGACCATCGTCCCTGGAGGTAGCTGGCCGCTTATGGCGGAGCCCTTGCCCGGTTGCGAGATACCCTGCGTCGTAAGCAGCGGCGCAGCCAGGAAACTGCCGGCGCGATCGTTCTCGAGAAGCAAATCCTCCACTAACTGACGGAGCTCAGGTGTATCCTGGCACGCTTGATCCAGAAATGCGGCGCGTCTCTCGGGCGCCAAATCCAAAACGGCTCCGAACAATTCCTCTGCGGATTGATCCCATTTATCCATCGTTCCTATCCGGAGGGGGTGAGGACCGCTTCTCAAAGTACTGCATCCCGAAGGCAATGACAGACGGGACCTACCTGTAACAGACTGTACGCGGAAAATTGTCGCCCGCCAAATGCACCCATCGACAAACAGTTACTTGTCGAAAAGTAGACAAGCCAAGAAAGCAACAAGTCCTTCAGGCGACCGATAGGCTGCGAGAACAGTCTTTGTCGCTCTCGCCAGAAAAGTATCTTTCCTGACATGAATTGTGTCTGGATGACGCTAGTGCTTTTTCGGAGGCGCGTTGGTGCACAGAATGGAGCGGAACAGAGGATTGGGGCGCGCGTTTGAAGAAGCCGTCAGAAGGAACCCGATGGCGCGGCGGACGCGGGCCTTATGTTTAAGGATGTGGTTGGGCCCGCTTCGCTGCGGCAATCCACCGGAGCGAATTGTCGGCTTCTCGGACAAGCAAATGACTCTTCAACTGTTGATAACAGGGCTTACCGTGATTCGACTCTTCTAGCCGCGAACAAGCTCCCAAAACGGTCGTTTACAGGCTTCTCAAGGTTCTGTTTGCAGCCGAGATATCGCTCCGTGGTGAGTGCAGACGCGTGTCCCAAGAGGAATTGGATCTGTTCGATTTCGCCGCCCGCAGTATGGCACAGCTTCGCACAGGTTCGACGCAGATCATGTGGAGCGAGGTGATCCAGCGTGGCCCGTTCGGCGCACCTCCGAACTACGTACCAGATGACGTTCTCGGAGATGCCTTTTCCCCATGGCGTTCCGTGTCGGCTGACGGCCCTGAAGATCCGGCCTTGGCTAACGTTGGCCACGATGATCCAACGATCGACCGCCTCCTTAACCCACATGGGCATTGGCACGGTTCTTACACGACTGCCCTTGCCAATCAAGTCGACAATGGCCCAGTGTCCCTGCCTGACCTCCAAGTCTTCCACTTCCAGGGCTGACAGTTCGGCACGTCGTAAACCGCAGCCCAAAAGTACTGCCATCATGGCGAGGTCACGAATGCTGCGAAGATCCTCGCCGTCAGAGCATTCCAGGAGCAGCTTGGCCTGATCGCTTTTTAACCAGTTCCCCAGACGGAATCCCAACTGCTTCACACCCTTCACGCGGCGGATCCCGGCGGCAAGCTCCGGGCTAAGCAGACCGGAATCTGCGGCCTCATACGCGAGTCGCCTCACTGCCGCAAGCCGCTGATTGATCGTTCCTGCAGCCAATCCAAGGGATTCGAGGTAGAGGCGGAACCTGAGAACGACGGCCCTATTTAGAGCAAGGCGCGGTTCGGAACAATACCAGGTGATGAATTGCTCCATAGCGAACTTGTAGTTCCGCCTAGAATGAGGGGAACTGAGGCTGTTAAGAACAGCGGCTTTGGTGTGATCCAAGTCCGGCAGCCGCAGAACGATTTTGCGAGACGGAGGTTTCCTGCTCTTCTTGCGCATGCACGCGGCCTCCACGCCGCTGACATGCACAAGATAGAAGCAACACTCCGGGTCACGCGCCGCGGTTCAATGAGCGCCCAGGCGATTTACCGTAAATCCAGAATCTGATGCCGTCGTCGCGTTTCGCCGCAATCAACATCTCCTATTTCACAAGCGCGGCGAGACGGGCTTTGCTGATCTTCAACACCATACCGGCATTTCTGTCAGCAACTTCACTGACATGGTATTCAGCTGCGGTTCCAAGCACCTGCGCAATCTCTGAAGGCGTGAGTTTGTAGTCTTCTTCGAGCCATGAAGCCATATCGCTCGTGGCTTCTTTGAAAGCGTCATCGAGCGAACCGTCAAGCCCCATGGTGATAATGTCGGTGGCCGTCTCCACGCGAGGATCTCCGATGCGCTTGTTGGGGATGACGTCAACAGAAAGTTCCACGTCCATGGACGTTTCGAGGGCATTGCCATTAAGCTCGCCGTCACCTTGCGCGGCATGTGCGTCGCCGAAATAGAGCAGCGCGCCGGGGTTTGCCACGCGAAGATAGACGGTTGCGCCTTCTCTAATTTCGTTGAAATCCATGTTTCCGCCGTAGTATCCCGAGTCGCCTGTGCCGGGTGGGGCCTGCGCAGTGCCGGGGGCAGCAGTGATACAACCGAGCATGGGCTTTAGAGGGATCGTGTAGTGCTTGAGGTGCTCTGCGGGGGATTCGGGAGTTGCAGTCCCCGCCGCTCGATCGAGATGCCAACGAATGGATTTACCGTTATCCTTGACCTTAACGGCGAGATCGCTATTCAAGGCACGCTCATCAAGCCCGTCGTCGCTCTCGGCCCAATCGCGATTCAAGGTGAGTTTCTTAATATGGACAACGAGCACGTCTCCCGGCATTGCTCCCTCGATGTAAAACGGGCCGGTCTGAGGATTGCCGCCGAGGGACCTTTTGATCCCATTCATATCAGTCCCGCCCGCATCCACCGTAGTGGTGTGAATTGTGTCTCCTGGATTGATAGTGAGGACCGGTTTGTTGAAGGCGGATACCTGACGATAGAAGACCGTCGGCGTGAACTCATGAGTTTGGGGCTGGGGATGTTCCAGTGCAGGCGCCAAAACAGCCGTGAATTTGAGAGTCACCGGGTGCGCCTTATCATTGGCGTCGGTTTCTGTATCCGTTCCTTCCATCTTGCCATCTGCGAGCGTAGCGGTGATTTCATCGGTATTGCCCTCTTTATCCGTAGCAATGAGATGCAGGGCAGTCCCGTCGAGAGTGCCGACATACTTGTAGCCCCGGCCTGTAGCCGTCACTTTATCACCGGTCTGTTCAAGGTTGAGGAGAGGAGTCAGAGGAGTGCCGAAATAGTCTGTCGAAACAATCCAACGACCTGTGTTCGAAGGTGTCTGAGCGACAGCGGCGAGAAAAGACAGACCCAACAGCATGGGTAGGAGCTTGATATGAGCCATGGACATTTCTCCTGAAGGCTGGATTGGACGCTGAGCCGCAATGGGGGTACATTGGCTCCCAACGATTGTACGCAGGGAAACCGGCCGTAGTTCGCCGCGGTTCAAACCTTTCGCCGTGTCACTCTATCAAAATCGCACGTCTCGAACCTACGGCGCCCTGCGTGGGAATTCTTCTTTGCGCGGAAAGTTTTAGAAGTCCAGATGGTTGCGGAAGAAAGGAAGAACTTCGTTGTAGACGCGGTTGTCGGAACCATCCCAGTAGGGATCGCCGCCCCATGTACCGTTAAATTCTTCGGCTTCATGAACGATGCCGAACTCGTTGAGCTTATAGGTGAGTGCCTCGTTGGCATAGACGTGGTCCCAGATGCCATCGCTGCGGGGCCAGTCGATTTTGAGAGCGCGGAGGGACTTGAGATTGTCGGCGTATCTGGGGATGAGCGATTCGATGAAGAGGTTTTCGCGCAGACGGGCCATCTGTGCGGAGTCGATGACGAGCTTGCCGTTGATGAGATGCGCAGGCGGATCGAAATAGAGCGGAGCCTTGGCGGGGTCGGGCAGGTCCGCCTGAAACATGCTGGCGAAGATGGGAGTGAAGCCGTCGCTGTTCAGGTCGCTGAGCGATTTTGCGTTCGCGATGGTGGACCAGTTGGGGCGTGAAACGAGCATTTGCACGCCGGAACCGATGCCGACGGGATGCATGGCATAGACGACGCTGAATATGTTGGGATACTCCATGCCGAAGCGAAGAGCACCGTAGCCGCCGATATAGTCGCCGAGGAGACCGCGCGAGTTACGCGTAGCGAGAGTGCGGAAGTTGGCGTCGATGTAGGGGACGAGGTCGCGGATAAAAAAGTCCTGCCAATTTCCGGTGACGGGCGAGTTGACGTACCAGGTGCTGCCGAAGGGCGTTCGCATGTCTACGGAGACGAGAATGAATTTGCCGATCTGATTGGCAGCGATGGCGCGTTCGAAGAGTTCGGCGGCGTGGTGCTGATCGAAGATATTGCGATGACCGCCGAATGGGTTTGGCAAAAAGTAGAGGACTGGGTAACGTTGCGTGGAGATGTTATATCCGGGCGGCAGATAGATGGTGAGCTTGCGCGTGGGATCGACGCCGATGAGATTGTGGGTGAGATTGTCGGAGTGAATCTCTCGGTCGACGAGAGTGCCGGAGTCTGCGGCGAAGGATGAAGCGGAGACGAGAAAAAGGAAAACGAAGGCGAGAGCAAAGATACGAGGGGCGCGAATCATAGCGAGTAGGCTTCCTTAGTACGGCGGATGGAGGGAAGTGCAAGCCATACGAGATACCAGCATGGCCAGAGCGGGATGAGGGTCCACAAGACAAAACTTGGCCCGTTCTGGATTTTCATCATAGGAACCAATTGCAGGCTGCAGGGAATGATCAACA
Organism: Occallatibacter sp.; assembly: GCF_049582745.1. Taxonomy (GTDB): domain Bacteria; phylum Acidobacteriota; class Terriglobia; order Terriglobales; family Acidobacteriaceae; genus Telmatobacter. The sequence goes on along the minus strand of NZ_JBAUUO010000043.1, from coordinate 1,376 downwards.
GAAGCGTCAGCCAAGGGCGTGGGCGGAGGTTATGCAGTCCTGCGCGTATGCCAAAAATCATCAGCGGCAGATAGAGAAACAGTACGAACGGCGAAAGCTGGATGATGTGGTGATCGAAGTGAGCCTCTACATGGAACAATTTGAAGCAATAAATGGAGGGGCCAAGCATTAACAGCATGCTGCCCCAGAGTGTTCTGCGCGAAATTCGAGCGGCAGCAAACCCAGCAGACCATGCAGCCGCAAAGAGCCGCAAAAAAGATAGCGTGAAATCCGTCAGGCGATAGGGTACATAATGCCAGGAAGCTGGTCCCCAATACCATTTCACCGCGTTTGTGCTGATATCGACAGAATTACCCATGAGCAACCATGTTGTGGTGTATGCGAGAGCAATAGCGGCAAACCATGGCCGCCACGATAGCCAGCAGAGGAACTGACGTCGCAGGACGAAGCCGAGGATTTCGAAAAGCGAAGATGCGAAGGGCGCGCTGGATTCAGCAAGGTCGCCGAGGACGGCTTCGCGGTCGGAGGGTGGGAGCAGAAGCGCGATGAGGTCGACAATGACGCGATTCATGCTTTAGCTCCGGGGCGATGCGAGGCCCAGGCGGCGCCGATGCTGATCTTTGTAATGGCTTCGTAGAATTCTTTTGCGGCGTGGGTGCCTTTGGGGGTAACGCGCACCATTCGTTTGGCGCGGCCTCCGCGTTGCGGTGTGGCTTCGCCCATCCATGTTTTGAGCAGGCCCTTGGCTTCCAGCCGTTCAATGGTGGTGTAAAGTGCTCCGATGGAGCATCGGCGTCCGGTCTTCTGCTCGATCTGCGCGCGGATGGCAGCGCCGTAGGCGTCTTCGTCGAGCGTGGCGGCGACGGTAAGAATGAGGTATTCGAATTCTCCAAGCATAATAAGAACTACATTGTAGTATTAATCAGCTACACATGTCAATCACTCCCGGTGGAAGCACTTCCAGGCGGGCGGTATCTAGACCCCATGGGGTGAATGGTAAAGGTATAGTCCAGACCACGAATGCGCCGTTTGGGTGATGTAGATACGCATGCTCCTATTGTGAGTTCCATCAGAATGGCAGAAGAGTTTATCTCGTGCCGCTGCCAAGTTCGGAGACTTCCACAGAATCGGGGATTCCGTTCCGAAGAGATGATCGGTAATCGGTAACCTGCGAGTCCCTACTATCACGGACACAGCTGAGATCCTAGAAAGTCGCGCTTTCGGTAACTTCGACTCTCAACTGGCGACAACAGTCAGTATGGAGTGACCGGCACCGATGCGCTGATCGTGGGTTAGGCTGTGAGTTCAGAAGGACGCACAGTTCAGAGCCACAAGCGGAAGGGAGCCGGTCATGAAGGAAAAGTTACGATTTTTGG
>NZ_JBAUUO010000042.1:0-16186 GCF_049582745.1 Occallatibacter sp. | reverse complement strand
ACGCCGCAAAGAACTTCCCTCGCAGATCGTTCGAGTATGGTTCCGGCATCTGGGTGTGCGGACAATCGCCACTCCTAGCTTGCAACACAAATGACCCCGTGCACAGTAACTAGTGAAATGCTCTAGTCGGCCGGTGAATGACGAAACGCGGCAGTGCGAGAAGGTTTCAGAGCCGCATCCAGGCGCGGCAACGTTGCTTTATTCTGGTATCATGCGATCCGTTTCAATTGTGTTGGTCGCGCTGACGCTCCATGCGGCGTGGGCGCAGACAAGCAAACCAGCTCCCTTGAATGAGGCGGACGAATACCTGCGCAAGGGCGTTGCCGCCCAGCAGCACAAGGATCTGAACGCGGCAATTGACGATTATCGCAAGGCCCTGGCCATCGATCCGAAGCTCGCTGAAGCGCGCGCCAACCTGGGAGCGGCGCTTTCTGAGGCGGGCCAATTCGACGCTGCAATCGTGGAAGACACCAGGGCCCTGGCTTCGGCGCCGGACCAGACGGCCGTACGGATGAATCTTGGCCTGGCCTATTACAAGAAAGGCGACATGGAGAATGCGCACACCGCGTTTGAAGCGGTGCATGTTGCCAGGCCGCAGGATGTGGCTGCTGCCGTTCTGTTGGGATACACAGATATCAAGCTGGATAAATCGAGCGAAGCAGCAGCGATGCTGACGCCGCTCGAGAACGGGCGCGAAAGCAACATGGATCTGGAATACGTGTTGGCCTACGCCCTGATTGATTCCGGAGAAGAGACAGCCGGTCTGCCGCGCATGGAGAAAGTAGCGAAGGCGACGCAATCCGCGGACGGTTATTTTATCGCGGGGACAGCGCGATTGCGGCGCCGGGAGTTCCACGAAGCGCGGGCTGATCTGGATGCTGCAATCAATCTGCACGGGGATTTTCCCGGCCTCTTCACAATGGCGGGCCAAGCCCGGGATGCGCTCGGTGATGTGGAAGCGGCGCAACCCGCCTTTGAGGCGGCACTGAAGGCGGACCCCAGGGACTTTACCGCGAATCTCTACCTGGGAACGATGCGCCTGAAGCAACGGAATCTTGACAGCGCCAGGCCCATGCTCGAGCTTGCCTTGCAACTGCAACCGAAGTCGCCGATGGCGCGACTTCAGATGGCCAAGCTGAATGCCATGACCGGCAAATATGCAGAGGCCGCCGCGACACTGGAAGAGCTGGAAAAGGCAGATCCCAACTGGATCGATCCGCACATTGAGCTCGCGCCCATTTATTACAAGCTGCATCGTCCCGATGACGGACAGCGAGAACGGAATATTGTGCAGCAGATCGAAGCCAGGCAGCAGAAGGCCGGCCCGCCCAAACAGTGATTCCTACTTTTTCAGTGAAGTGGATTCGGCAGGCTCCGTGACCTTGAGGATCTGGTCCGCGGCGACGTTTTGGAGTGTTTGCACGATGCCGCTCGGCCAATGGATCTCGACTGTGTTTGCCTTTGTCTCCGCGCCGAGTCCGAAGTGCACCGGTCCGAGGGTCGAAGAGGCGTAACCGGCGCTGGAAGTCTGGTGGTTGTACTGCGTGCCGGTGTTGGTCACGACCTTGATGCGTGCGCCGATGCCGTCGCGATTCGATTTGACTCCGCGCAATGCAATATCGAGCCAGTGCCCGGCGTTGGGGCTGCGGTTCATCCACAATTCAGCGGGTTGATCGAGGCTGGTGGCGACGATGTCCATGCGTCCGTCGCCATCAAAGTCCCCAAACGCGCAGCCGCGATGCCTTGCTGCGGTTGCGTCTGTAAACCCGGCTTCAGCCGTAAGCTTCTGCCATTTTCCGTTTGCGCCGAGGTTGCGGAACACCACGTTCGGCTCAGCAAACTTGTATCCCGGCGGCCAGACCGAAGTCACTTGTCCTCGCGTGACGAAAAAGTCTTTCCAGCCATCGTTGTCGAAATCGTACAAGGCCGGCCCGAAGCCCGACATGCCCATGCTCAAATTGCGCATGCCGCTCGGTGCAGTCGCTTCGGTGAAATCCCCTTTGCCGGTGTTCAGGTAAATGGGAAAGGTCTGGCTCTTGAGAGCGACATACACAATGTCGGGATAGCCGTCATTATTGACATCGCGAAAATCATTGCCCATGCCGGAGATGAATGCCGCATCTTCAGCTAAAGCGACGTTGGTCTGGAAAGCGACTTCCTCAAACTTGTTGCCGAGGTTGTGAAAGAGAAAAGCATACTCCGCATCATTCGTTACAAAAAGATCGGGCTTGCCGTCGAGATCGTAGTCTGCCATGCCCACGCCCATGCCCTTGCCGACGTGGTCGCGTATGCCCCATTCCTTCGAGACATCCTTGAAAGTGCCGTCGCCCTGGTTAAGAAAAAGCTGGTTGGGAAGCCCCTTGTAGTAGCGAGGATGGCAGTACTCCGCCACGCCTTCAATCACGCACTTGGGAATATTGGAGTACGTCCACTGCAGATAGTTGACGATGAAGAGATCGAGCAGGCCGTCGTTATTCACGTCGACCCACACGCCGGCAACCGCCCATAGCGGGCCGTATTCCGGATCGTTCCACTTATCGAGGCCGGCCTTCTTCGTCACATCCGTGAAGGTTCCGTCGCCGTTGTTGCGATAGAGCGCGTTGCCGTGAACGCCGGCGACGAAGATGTCGGGGTGACCGTCGTTGTCATAATCGCCGATAGCGACACCGACATCGAAACCCGTTCCCTTGAGGCCTGCTTGCTCAGTGACATCGGTGAAGGTGCCGTCGCCATTGTTGCGGAAGAGACGGTTATCGTACTTCGGCGAGGATTTCTCCAGGGTCGCGAGATCTGCTCCATTGGTGAAGAAGATATCGGGCCAGCCGTCGCCGTTATAGTCAAAGACGGCGACGCCGCCAGCCATCGTTTCCGGAACATTTTTGGCGGGACTCTGATTGCTGTCGACCTGAAAAGGCAGCTTTTTGAGTTCGAAGCGAATGGGCGCAGGCAGCGTCTGCGGAGTCGCCTTCTGTTGTGCCTGCATAGAAGAGCATAGGGCCAGGGTGAACAGGGCCGGAGCCGCGAGATGAATGAAGGCGATTGCGAAACTACGCATGCAAAGGAAAGGGGCAGCGATAGAGCCACCCCACTTGGATTGTACTATTCTCGCGCGCAGATTCTAAAGCCTGCGCGGCGCACGCAATGTTCTATCCTGAGATCGATGCGAGTTAGTCCAATAGTGTGTGCGGGTTTGCTGATTCACGCGGCTGCCGGTCAGTCGCCGAGTCCGGTAGCCGACGCCGAGTCGGCGCTGCGAGAGGGAACTGTCGCTCAAGAACATGGAGACCTGAAGACAGCGATCGCCGATTTCCGAAGAGCGCTTGAGCTGAATCCCGATATGGTTCAGGCGCATGCCAATCTTGGCTCCGCATTAGCGGCAGCCGGCGACCTCAATGCCGCCATCGACGAAGATACCCGCGCCATCGATGATGCTCCTGAAAACGAAAACGTCCGTATGAATCTCGCGATGGCATACTATCGCACCGGCGACTGGAATCACGCGCGGATTCAATTTGAGAGGCTCTACGCAGCGCATCCTGCGGATGCAAACCTTGCTGTCTTGCTTGCTTATACCTATAACAAACTGAATCGTCCGGCGGACTCCGTCAGCGTGTTGAGGCCATTGGAAGCTGGTCACGCAGATAACTTCCAGCTCGAATACGTCTACGCATTTGCGCTAATCGCCTCCGGCAACCTGGACGACGGGCTACCGCGCATGGAGAAGCTCGCGAAAGAGAAGAATTCGGCCGAGGCGTGGCTTGCATCGGGATCTGCACGATTCTACCGGAAGGAGATGGAGATGGCCCAGGCGGATCTGGATGCTGCGCTTAAGCTCAATCCGAAGCTCCCCGGCGCATCTACTCTCGATGGCCAGGCCAGGTATGGTCATGGCGATGTGGACGGCGCTGTTATTGCCTTCAAAGCGGCGCTCCGTGATGATCCCGCGGACTTCATGGCTAATCTATACCTCGGCACGATTCGCCTTGAGCAAAGAAACCTGGATGAAGCGCAGCCACTTCTGGAGCTTGCTCTACAGTTGCGTCCAAATTGGCCTCTCGCTCTCCTCCAGATGGCGAAGCTGAATGAACTCAGAGGCCGCTTTCAGGAAGCAGAACGAATTCTCGAAGACCTGGAACGAACCGCTCCGAACTGGCTGGACCCACACGTCGCGCTCGCCACTGTCTATTACAAGTTGAAACGTCCTGCTGATGGAGACAGGGAGCGCCAGATCGTTCAGCGCCTTGAGGCGGAGCAGCAGAGAAGGGAAGCAAAGAAACCTTGACTTGAAGGGATTTTCGCCGCGACTGGCCAGGGATATCCGGTCGAGCCGCGAATAAACGAGAACAAAAGAGGGGCGGCCAATGGCCACCCCTCAAAAGGTACGCTTCTGAACTGAATCAGAAGTAGTACTTGGCTGCGAACTGCATCCAGCGGAATCCAACCTTGTTTTGCGGGATACCGGTGGTGCTCGAGTTTGAGTTGTAGGTCAGCGCTGAACCAGTGCTGAGCCCGTTGAACAGCAGGCTGTTGTCCGAGTTGCCGGCCAATCCGAACTGCGCGTTCGGGTGGTTCAGCCAGTTGGTCGCCGAGATACGAACCTCGACGCGCTGGGCATCGGTGACTCTGAATGCCTTGAAGATCGCCAGATCGCTGCCGAAGTAATGTGGGTTGCGGATGTAGGGCCAGATGATCTGACCGTTTTGTCCGAACGACGTTGCTGTCGGCGGCAGAGGCGCTGCAAAGCAGTTGGGGTTGAAGTACTGGTTCTTCAGCAATCCCTTGCGGGGATCGCAGATGATGAGAGGCTGCAAACCAGCTTCAGGCTGGCTTGTACCCAACCAGGTGTTATTCCCGATGGAATATGTCTGGTTGCCGGCAACAACGGTAGCGCCGTTGGTGTCGGTATCCACGGCGGTCGCGGGAATCGGCATCGTAATCGGCGTATTGATTGTCGCACCGCTTGGAGTGTGATACTGCTGGTAGTTCATGTTCATATTCTGCGAATTTGCCTGGTAGGGAGATCCGTCCTCATACGTCGTGTAGTTGGAGAGTTCCCACCCGTTGACCAACTCGCCCAGCGCCCAGTTGTTGTGGATAGGCTTGGGTAGCTTGTAGCTGAACGAAAGATTGAAGGTCTTGGTATGGTCGTACCCGAGCGGACCATAATTTGAGTCAAGGCTGAACGGGTTGACGACCGAGCCGTTGCCGTTTCCGTTTGAAGTGGAACCGTCGCGGGTGCCCAGGACCTTGCCGAAGGTGAAGTTGGTGAACATGTACAGGTTGCCCGATTGCTTCTGAGCAGAGACCTGCAAGGAGTTGTAGTTTGCGTAGCCGCCGTGGGTCTGAATGAAGATGCTCTGGTAATTATTCAACGCGCGCCAATCGTTCGTATTGGGACCGTTGATTGTGTAACCGCTGGGAGACCCTGCCGGTGTGATCGGAGCTACGTTGGTGTAAAGCCCGGTCTTCGGATCGGGAGTGAAGAACGCGCCGTAAGCTACGGGATTGGCGTCCGAAATATGGCCGTTGCCTCCGTTTTCGAGCTGATTGCGGCTCATGCTTCCCACATAGGAAACCTCGGCGACGGTATGGCCAGGTAATGCCTGGGCTACGCCGAAGCTGTAGGTATTCGCATAGGGGACCTTGTTGTCGCCTTCCTTGTCGGCGGTAACCTGCGTACCAACCTGGTTCACGCCCTGAGGAACGGTGATCTGGTTAGTTGCCGAGCAGTTCGAGTTCAAACCTGCCGTGATGCTGGTGCACACAAGCCCAGCCTGAACCCCGGCTCCATAGAAGCCGTTTACGCCTGCGCTTCCGGTGGCATAGGAGAACGAACCGAGCGGACCACCCATCGCAGCGCTGCCGTCGTTTGACGATACCTGGTAGCGGTAAGTGCCGAATCCTGCACGAACCACGGTTCTGCCGGTTCCGAATACGTCATAGGCGACGCCCAGACGCGGGTTGTAAAAGAACAGCGGGCTCACCCAGCCCGAATTCGGGATGTTCGGATGGGCTGTGCTGTGCCAGATGATACCGGTGTCGGCAGGCGGGTTCGGGGTGTTCACGTAGCTTGCCGGATCCCATACCTGTGTTCCACCGATTGCGTCGTACCACTGCCCTTCATGATCTGCGCGGAGACCGATATTCAGCGTCATCTTCCGCGTTGCTTTCCACGAGTCCTGAGCCCAGAGCGACCACTCGTGCTGCGTGATTTGCGGCACCACGTCGCTGTTTTGCTCCGAGTAGGTCTGCGGACGCATCATCATGCGATCGAGTGTCATGTTGTACGTTGACGTGGAGCCCCAATTCTCAAAGTCGTAGTTGCCGTTGATGGCGCTTCCGTTGGCCTGAAGGTTTTCGAAAGTATCCCAGTAGAAGCCGGCCTTCAGCGAGTGCGTTCCAACAATCTTTGTGAACGTATCGCTGATAGCCGGTGCCTTCGAGGTCTTTCCGAAGGTGTTCGGGCCATAGATGCCGCTGTTGAAGTCAAACTCGTTAATTTCGGTTAAACCGGAACTCCAGCCGCCGGTCGAGTTTGCTATCTGATCGGTTTTTGGTGTTCCAAACAAACTCTCTGCAGGGAAACCGAGAGCCTTGCGACTGACGGAGGCGGTGTTCGTAAGCCCTACATCGTTGACGAACTCGGCATACGAGAATACAAACTCGTTGGTTGTCGTGGCGCTGAATACGTGCGTGTAGTTAGCCAGGTAAACATGCGCCTTTTCCTTCGCGACCGGCTCGGCGGGATAAGGAATCGTCCACTCCGGCGCCCACCAGACAGACAGCGGATGTTGGTCGGTCTCCGTCTGGTACGTGTAGGAGCCCCAGAGCTTGTTGTTGTCATTGAAGGCATAGGTCGCCTTCCCGGTCACTTCCCAGCGATTCTGCGGCGTGCTTGGCGTGATCCCGAAGTTGTTCCAGCCGTTGGTCGCACTTGGCGCCTGGTTGGCAGCGGGATTCATCTTCGTGTAGATCATGCCTTGCGGATCGAAATACGCACTTACGTTCGGAACCGTGCCCGAACCGTAGCCGCCCCACGGTGAAGCATTGCTGTTGCAGCCCTGCCATCCGTCGTCCGTATTACAAGGGAGAGCATAGGCTGCCGGATAGGTCGAAAGGATGTGCGGATCGAGGCCGGTATTGTTAAAGTTGCCGGCCAGCTGATCCGCGGTCGGGACGTTCATTTCGGTTGGGGCGCCACCGTAGCAGCTGTTGCAATATGGATGCTGGATCATGTACTCGTAACCAGCCCAGAAGAACAGCTTGTCGCGGTTGTGGTTGAAATGCGGAAAGAACACCGGTCCGCCGATGTTGCCGCCAAGGTAGTAGTAGCTCTGCACGGGCAGCGGCTTGCCGTTGGCCTTATTGTCCCAGTCATTGGCATAACCGATCGCTGAGTTGCGCGCGTAGAAGTAGCCTTCGCCGTGGAACTTCTGGCCACCGCTCTTCGAAAAGGCCTGCAGAATAGCCGGGCCCTTCGCATATTCGGCGCCGTACGAGGCCGACAGGAACTTGACGCTGTCTGTCATGTCCTGGTTGATGTTGGCAACCTGCGTTCCGGCGTTGCCCGGATCGATCAGGTTGGCGCCATCGAGGATGACGGCGGTTGAGCCATAAGGCTGGGTGCCGTTGGCAGAGAAGTTGCCGGCGGGTCCGTTGTTGGTGCCGGTCACCTGGCCGTTGTAGGCGGAGCCTGCGCCGCCCGCGTTGTTGAACGTGACGCCGGGCATCATCTTGATCAGCTCGGCTGCGTTGCGTCCCGTCAAAATGGCGGAGTCGACGAGTTCGTTGTTCAGGGTGGCGCTGACTTCTGCGGAGTCAACCGGGATTTCGGCATCGGCGCCGGAGATGACCGTGACGGCCGTTGCTTCGGAACCGATTTTAAGGTGAATGCTTGGGATGGTTCGGCTGTCGCCCTGGTTCAGCAGGATGCCGTTCTCTTCCCATGTGGCGAAGCTTTTCGCGGTAATCGTGACCTTGTACGTGCCGGGGATCAAAGCGGTTACCGAAAAGAATCCCTGGGCATCGGCCGTGGTTGCGCGGGTATCGCCCGTTGCCTCGTTGTTGACAACAACCTTGGCCCCCGGTACGCGGGCGTCCGTTTGGTCGGTGACGGTGCCACTCAACGTTGCGGTCAGTTGCTGTGCATGTGCGATGGAAAAGGCCAACACCATGACCGGCAAAACCAGCCAAGGCACTCGCCTGAACCATTTTGACATCGATGAAACTTTCGATGTCTTTCTTTGATTTGTAAACATTTACCAAGCCTCCTGAAGCGTTTTGTTGTTCTTGTTTTTTAATATCCGGCAGACAACTGACCCCGACGCGCCGGAGTTAGCCATTGCCAGAAAACCATCGAAGTGAATCGAGTATCGATAACACAGTCGATACACTATGGGCAAGCGCTTTTTGAGCCAGGAACCCTCAAGTAAAACGGTTTCCCTTATCACTCAGATTTCGCAAGATTTATCCGGGCAGCCATTCTGGCCAGTTGTCATTTAATTGTCACCGGATTCGTTTTTTGTCCGTTTTCGGCTCAAAAGCTCCCAAGAGAAAGGGAGAAATTACCCCGTACACTTGTACGCCGAGCCTCGGCTTTTGGATGTGATCTAAAGCACCCTATATCAGGCCGGCAGGAACGGCCTGCCCGGTACGATTCCATGGCCCTCGAGGATGGTAATCAGGCGATTGGCGGGCTGTGAAAGGTATTTTTCCACCGCTCCCGTCGGCCACACTACTTCGATGTCGGCGGTCGTTTCCGAACCCAGTCCGAAGTGAAGGCGGGGGTCATTCGATGACATGTAACTGGCCTGGCTCATGACCGCCTGCGCCTGCGTTTTGCCGCCATAGCGTACCAGCACACGCGCGCCAATGGCGCTGCGATTGCTCTTCGTCCCCTCAAGCCGAACCTTGATCCAATGGTTCTCTTTGGGCGCGTCATTGCGCAGCAGCGATGGCGGCTCGTGCTGGTTCATGATCACCATATCCAGATCGCCGTCGTTGTCGAAATCGCCAAAGGCGCAACCCCTGCTTACGTGGTGAACTCCGATCGCCGGGCCCGCTTCATCCCCCATCCGCGCAAAGGTGCCATTGCCCCGATTTCGGAACAGCACCCGCGGCCCTTTGTACGGGAATTTGGGATTGATTTTCTCCACTTCCGCGTAAACGTTTCCCGTAACCCAGAAAATGTCTGGCCAGCCGTCGTTATCCAAATCGAACAGGCACGTCCCCCAGCTCACATAGGTCCGTTCTCCAGCCAGTCCAGCCTGCTGCGCCACGTCGTCAAAGTTGCCTTTGCCGTCGTTCTTGTAGAGGCCCGCGGCCTGCAGTTGGAAATGGGTTTTGACGACATCGAGGTGTCCGTCGAGATCAAAATCGCCCACGCCGATCCCCATGCCCGCCATCTCCTGCCCGTCCGGGCTGATGGCCACGCCGCGCATCAGGCCCTCTTCGTGAAAAGTGCCGTCGTGATTGTTCAGCAGTAGAAGGCTCTGCGTGGTGTCACAGGCCACAAACAGGTCAGGCCAGCCGTCTTCGTCAACGTCGAAGCTGACAGCGGTGAGCCCATAAGAACTCTTGATGGCTGCAATCCCGGACTCTTTGGAGACGTCGGTAAATGTGCCATCGCCGTTGTTCTTATAGAGGAAATGCTGCGGCGCCTTAAGACCCTTCGGACCGCACGCGACCGGCACGCCCTCGTAATTGCAATTTGGAACGTTCAGAGATGGTTTCAGCGCGTTGGCCATGTCGATATCGACATAGTTCGAGACAAACAGATCGAGAAATCCGTCCCGGTTGTAATCGATGAACGTGCAACCCGCGCCGAATCGGATGGTGTCGTGCGTGAGATGCGCCTTCTCCGTAACATCGGTAAAAGTGCCGTTTCCATTGTTGTGGTAGAGCTTGTTCTGGCCGTAGTAGGTGAGAAAGAGGTCTTCGAATCCGTCGTTGTTGTAGTCACCCACGCACACACCGACCGCCCATCCGGCATCCCACAGGCCCGCTTCCTTTGTGACGTCCTTGAATGTCCCGTCGCGATTGTTTTTGTAGAGCCGGTTGGATGCTCCTGGCGGCGCGCCCTCCAGGGTTCGGCCGCCAAGGATGAAGATGTCGATCCAGCCGTCGTTGTCATAATCGAAGAAGGCGCAGCCCCCACCCATCTCCTCAATGATGTAGGTCACGGCTTCTGGAGTGCCGTAATACATCGTGGCGGTCAGGCCGGCGCTTGCGGCGATATCGGTAAACGTCGAGAAAGGCTTGGCCGCCGGGGCGGGATGAACGGTGTCAGGATGATCGGCTTGCGCTGCCAGAAGACCACGCGGAAGAACCGCGGAAGCGCACATCGCGGAAGCCGCCTGCAACACTCTTCGCCGGCTCCAGCCGGAAGTGGGGAAGAACTTCTTCATCCTTTAAGCTTCTTCATTTTGACACTGCTGCGCTGGAAGCGGCAAACGGGCGCGTGTTTGCGATTTGATCTGATCACGGATGGGCTTGCCGCGCGGCAGAATCGTGAGACAGACGATCATTCAGCCTCTTTGCGCGCTCGTTCTCCGGCTCCAGGCGCAGCGCCATCGCGATCGCGTCGCGCGCGTCGGGGAACCGTCCCGCCATGGCGAATTCCGCGGCGAGATTAATCCAGGCATCTACGTAACCGGGCGCCGCATGCACCGCCTGGCTGAAATGCTCGATGGCGCCATTGGAATCTCCCGCGCGCGACAGCAGGTAGCCCAATTCGTTCTGTGCGCCGGCCAGGTCGGGATCCAACTTCACGGCCTGCTCCAGTTGAGCGCGTTCGCCATCCACATCGTCGGTTTGATGGAGCGCGAGCGCCAGCTTGTATTTGTAATTCGCATTGTCCGGCTTGGCTGCGACTGCTTCCTTATAATGGCCGATTGCGTCCGGCACCTTGCCGCTCTTCAGTTCGTCGTCGGCTTGCGATGCTTTCATTGACGCTTCAAGATCAGCCTCATCGCTCGCCTTCTGCTGTTCGTAGGCGCTGAACTCCTTTCGCGCAAGGTCTGATTCGCCAAGCCCACGCAATGCCAGCGCCAGCTGGTAGTGCGCCTGCGGCTCCTTTGCGCCCATGGCGATGGCTTTCTCCAGTTCCTGGCGTGCCGGAGCCCAATCCTTTAGAAAGACATCCACCATGCCAAGTTCGTAATGCGAGTTGGGAGAATTCGGATCGCCGGCTACGGATTGCTCCAGCAGTTTTCTCGCCCCGGCGTAGTCGCCCACGGCCCGCTGAACAATTCCGTTCAGATAGAGGACCTCGGGATCGTGCGGTCGCGCTGCCAGCAGCTTGGGCCCAATGGGCCGCGCAGCGTTGATGTGGTTGGTGAGAACCAGGATGCGAAAGAGCTGCACCACCGCATCCTGATTGTTGGGATTGGTATCGGCCATGTGCTGCGCCAGGTTGATGGCGTCCTGAAAGCGAACCTGCTTCACCAGCACCACAACCAATGCGCTTGAAAGCGGCAGAGAACTGGGGTGGGCGTTCAACGCCTCGGTCAGCACATCGCGCGCCTCGTCCAGCATGTTCAGGTTGCCCAGCGCGCGCGCCAGGTTGATAGTCAACTTTTCTGTGCGTGGCGCATCCCGCAGCAACAGTACAGCGTCGAGAAATGCTTTGCGATCGAGGAGATCCTGGCTGAGGCCTTCGAGAGCGGTATTCGACTTCGCATCGATCGCGAGCGCCTGGTGCCATTGTTGCTCGGCTTCCTGCCGTTTGCCCGTCTGGTCCAGAACAAATGCCAGCAGCTCGTGCGGCTTGATCACCTGCGGATCGAGTTCAACCGCCTTTTGCAATTCCGGAAGCGCATCGCCGTTGCGGTGGCTCTCGACATACGCGAGGCCGGCAAGATAGTGGAGCTGCGCCGACTTTGGGTCGCCCTTCAGCGCAGCTCGAAACGTCGCAACGGCGCAGTCGAACTGCTTGTGGCTGGCGAACCAGCTGCCCAGCAGAACCGCATTGTCGGTCGTAGGATGAGCCTTGAGTTGTGCTACCAGGGCGGCGGGGCCGGTGCATGCGGCATGGGCGGTCGCGGCAAAGCCTGAAACGATGGCCAGCACAAAACCTGCAAACTTCGCGCCCAGCCGATTGCCCACTGAAAGGATCTCCTGCCAGCAAGGATAACAACTTCAGAGTGAATCGTCTCTGCTGCCGCTGTGGGCGACGATCATGTGCAACGCATGAGCGGCCGTGCCGTCAGTCCCGAATCGTGGACGCACCGATCAAGCGCCCAGCGCACCGCGTGGTTCAAGCGCGGCCTCGAAGGCGGCGAAGTCAGTAGCTTCCCCACCTTCAACGGCAAGCTTGCACCCTGAGAAAAACGGGAAACAAGGAACCCAACTCAACCCATGTTCGTCCGGTGCGCCCCATTGCCGAGGTCTAGGATCCACCTGGTTCACGAAACGGTTCCACTGAAATGCGCTCGTAACACACTTCCAGCACCGTCAGTTCTTCTCGCCCGCCCGGCGCTTGCAGAACTACGCTGTCACCCGCCGCCGACTTCATCAACGCGCGCCCCAGAGGCGACACCCAACTGATGTGGTTGCGGTTGAGATCGACCTCGTCCGTGCCTACGATGCTCACCACTCGCTCCGCTCCCGCGGCATTGGCATAGCGCACGGTCGCCCCGAAGAATGCCCTCGTCGCCGCCTGCCTCGCTCTCGGCGCTTCCGGGTTCACCACTTCCGCCGCTTCGATTCGCTTCGTGAGAAAGCGAATACGTCCATCGATCTGCCGCAGTCGCCGCTTGCCGTACTGATAGTCGGCGTTTTCACTGCGATCGCCATTGCTGGCAGCCCACGCCACCACCTCCGCCACAGCCGGACGATCCCTGGTGAGCAGAAACCGATGCTCATCTTTGAGGCGCTCGAGCCCGCTCGGCGTGATGTAGTTCTTGCCATGCGTCCCAGGCTCGTCCCCTTGTGGTCTTCTCGTAAACCCTTTCCGCATCTCCTGATCCTTCCAGTCCTAATCCTCCCAGTCCTGATCCGCCCACTCCCGGTCCTCCCAGTCCCAGCCCTCCCAGCACGAATCCAGTGCGTGCCAGCAATGAATGCAGATGGACGCCGATGGAAAACACTGCAGGTCATCCACGTTCATGGGAGTTCATCCGCGGCCCTGACTGATTTTTTCACGTCTTCCAGCTCCTCCCCGCACGAAAAGTTCCCGGAGGGAACGCAGGATAATAGCCCAGGGTGGAGCGCAGCGGAACCCTGGGTTAGCCCAACAACATTAGTCCGAGTCCCGGAGGGACGTCCGAACCTGGCCGCCAGGTGGCGCGTGGCCCAGGTATGGGCTGTCTCCATTTGCCGGGTGTCGAGTGCCCCCGGTCTCGTGTTTGAGACCGGGGAAAGCACGAACCCACCCCAGCCCGTGTCATCCCGACCGCCGCACAGTTCGCACACCGGAGCGCACGACTCTCCCAAAGCCCGTGTCATCCTGAGCGCCGCAACCACGAACCTTCCAAAGCCCGTGTCATCCTGAGCGCCGCACCCACGAACCCTCCAAAGCCCATGTCATCCTGAGCGCCAACCATGAACCTTCCAAAGCCCGTGTCATCCTGAGCGCCGCACCCACGAACCCTCCAAAGCCCGTGTCATCCTGAGCGCCGCACGCCTGGGGCCCCGTGAACGCCTCGGCGTTCATGGGGTAAGCGGCGCGAAGGATCTGCTTTTTCTTTTGGATTGTGTCAGCGCACAACTGTTCAGTCCCGCCGCGAACACCCTCAGCCCCAGAGACTGCCGCGACGCCCACGTAAGATTCAGCCTCATCGAAAACGAAGAGCGCGCAAAAAAATCCGCAGCATCAAGCGAACCCTGGGAAAAGAGCGTGCTGCTGGGATAGGGCCTTTTGGGGTGATAGCCTGGCAGCGAAGCTACTCACCCACCCAATGACGTGTTTCTTTCGGTCGAGCGTAAATGAGTTCCTTTCACACAATGATGAGCACGTGCTAGCTCATTTAGGAGTCGCGTACGCGAATCGGGGTTACACAAGCCAGTATTCGGACCAGACGCTTACTTGGGAACGCGACCTCAAGTCGCTTCGGGACTGCTTAAGCCGGTGTGTTATTAAGTCGGGCTCGGCAGAACAGTGGGGTCTGCTGCTTGAATTCTCGATTCCGCGCAAAGAGATGCGGATCGATTTGGTCCTCCTGATTAGGAACACGGTAGTTCTAATTGAAGCAAAATCCGGAACCGCGGCATCACAAGCTAAACGCCAAATTGAAGAGTATGCCCTCCTTTTGCATTACTTTCATAAAGGGTCATCGGATCGCAGAATCGTGCCGATATTAGTGTCATCCGATTCGCATGAAGCGGATTTTGATTCGTTAAAACAAAAGGAGCTGTTTCCTCAACTGGCTACTTATTGGATAACTCCCGTCTACCGGAGTTCATGGAATGAGCTACCCGATGTCTTGGTCGCCGTTGAAGATACTTCCGCATACCAGGCATCTGTAGAGATCTGGGATGACAGCCCCTATTTTCCCATTCCAAGCATCCTCGAAGCGGCTCTAGCACTGAGGAGCGGACTTTCAATTCGAGAGATCGCGCATTCAGAAGCATCTGAAAATGAAATTGAAGATGTTGGTCTAGAAGTACAGAGGTGCTTAGATCGCGCCCGGACCGAAAATCGTCACGCAATCTGCTTTCTGACTGGTGTTCCCGGCTCAGGAAAGACTTTAGTTGGTTTGAGCCTTGCACATTCTGATGAGAACAAGACGGATGCAATTCACTTCATGAGTGGCAATGGACCATTGGTTCAGGTATTACAGCACCTGTTTACTCAAGAGAGCATGCGCGGAGGTGCTTACGCGCCGCAAGCTAGGGCAGAGGCAAAGACTCTCATTGAGAATGTACATGTCTTTGCTCGTTACCACACAGATGACAACCAAGGGCCGCCCTCAAATCACGCGATCATCTTTGATGAGGCGCAACGTGCTTGGAATCGTGCGCAGAACATGAAGAAATTCCGGCGTGACTACTCCGAGCCCGAAATGTTGTTGCGCATTATGGAGCGACATCAAGATTGGGCCATGGTCGTCGCTTTGGTAGGGGGCGGCCAGGAGATTAATGACGGCGAAGCCGGACTCGAAGAATGGGGAAGTGCTCTCGTCGCCGCCTCAAAGGATTGGCTAATTTATGCGTCCCCAGAGGTTCTGGAAGGTGGCCAATCCACTGCAGGTCATCGCTTGTTCATTGACCGATCTACACAGAAGGAAGTCCAAACGAGTTCTGCATTACATCTCAAAACTTCGAATCGAAGTCTGCGCGCAGACCAACTTGCCACTTGGGTAAATCTCTTGCTCGACGGCAAATCCGACGAAGCGGCAAGCCTTAAAGTTACCGATAAGTTTCCAATATTTCTTTCCCGGAATCTCGGCGAAACTCGAACGAGATTGAGAGAGCAAGCGATTGGGGTTGAAAGGTGCGGCTTGGTAGGCTCCTCCGGAGCGGCACGCTTGAGAGTTGAGGGCCTAGAGCCCAATTCGTCGTTCCATGCGGACTATCCTTGGGAACGCTGGTATCTTGCAGAAGATTCCGATGTGCGATCGAGTTCTCGCTGCGAGGTTTTTGCAACTGAATTTGAAATTCAAGGTTTGGAATTGGATTGGATCGGGCTCTGTTGGGGTGGAGATTTTATTTGGGATGAGTCACGCGGTTGGCAACTGAGCATGTTGCGCCATGGCAGCGCCACGAAATGGACCACGATTAAAAGCGAAGAGAAGAGGATCTACAGGAGAAATGCTTACCGTGTCTTGTTGACTCGAGCACGAAAAGGAATGGTGATCTTCGTTCCGAAGGGTAGTGCGAATGATCTCACAAATTCACCTGAGGAGTTCGATCGGACAGCACAATATCTAATCCGCTGCGGTGTTACTAAATTGACCTAGCCGATTGCCCCATGTCTCGATTTTGAGACGTGGGAAACCACAAACCTAACCCATCCCTCCGCAATCACCCGCGAACCGCGCTCAACTCCGCCAACCCGTCAAGACCCACTCCGAAAGATTCTTCCTAATCCATTCATTCCATTCGCAAAAAACTCCCCGCCATTTTGCAGGTAATTTCCCCCTCCCGGCGCACAATGAAGTTGAATCGAGCAGTACAGCCAGCGTGAGCCGGATCAGTGCAGATCAGTAGATTCTGACCCCTGACCACTGAACCCCGACCCCTGCGG